>NZ_JBFAMT010000001.1:0-543762 GCF_040656635.1 Actinosynnema sp. NPDC049800
CGTCCTCATTCCCGGCGATCACGCTTTTCGATCGTCGGGAATCAGGGCGCGAACGACCGACTTCCCGGCGACCTCGCCGCCGTCTGCGGAGCAGCGGCAATCCAACAGAGGAGCACTGATGAAGGCCGTCACCTGGCACGGCAAGCGGGACGTCCGCGTGGACACCGTGCCGGATCCGATCCTCAAGGAGCCGACCGACGTCGTCGTCCGCATCACGTCCACCGGCTTGTGCGGCTCCGACCTGCACCTGTACGAGGTGATGGGTCCGTTCATCGACGAGGGCGACATCCTCGGGCACGAGCCGATGGGCGTGGTCGAGGAGGTCGGCGCGGAGGTCACCGAGGTCGCGCCGGGTGACCGCGTCGTGGTGCCGTTCAACATCTCGTGCGGCACGTGCTTCATGTGCGACCGCGGCCTGCAGTCGCAGTGCGAGACGACCCAGGTGCGCGAGCACGGGTCGGGCGCCGCGCTGTTCGGCTACACCAAGCTGTACGGGCAGGTGCCGGGCGGGCAGGCCGAGTACCTGCGGGTGCCGTTCGGCAACACGCTGCCGATCAAGGTCCCGGACGGCCCGCCGGACGACCGGTTCGTCTACCTCTCCGACGTGCTGCCCACGGCGTGGCAGGCGGTGGAGTACGCGGGCACCCGGGACAGCCTGGTCGTGCTCGGGCTCGGCCCGATCGGCGACATGGCGACCCGGATCGCGCAGCACCGCGGCGTCGAGACGGTCATCGGCGTGGACCTCGTGCCCGAGCGCATGGCGCGGGCCCGCGGGCACGGCGTGACCGTGCTCAACGTGCGCGACAGCCACCTGGTCGACCACATCCGCGAGCTCACCGGCGGGCGCGGGCCGGAGGCCGTGATCGACGCCGTCGGCATGGAGGCGCACGGCGCGCCGGTCGCGAAGCTCGCGCACCAGGCCGTCGGCCTGCTCCCGGACGCCATCGCGGCGCCGTTCATGCGCACCGCGGGCGTCGACCGGCTGCACGCGCTGAGGCTCGCGATCGACATCGTGCGGCGCGGCGGCACCATCTCGGTGTCCGGCGTGTACGGCGGGATGGCGGATCCGATGCCGATGCTGACCCTGTTCGACAAGCAGGTGCAGCTGCGCATGGGCCAGGCCAACGTCTGGCGCTGGGTGCCGGAGATCCTGCCGCTGCTCACCGACGACGACCCGCTCGGCGTGGACTCCTTCGCCACCCACCACCTGCCGCTCGACGAGGCGCCGCACGCCTACGAGATCTTCCAGCGCAAGCAGGACAACGCCGTCAAGGTGCTGCTGCGCCCGTGAGGCGTTATCGTCCGACCATGATCCGCTTTCGGTGGTTGCCCGCCGTGGCCTTGCCGGCGGTGTTGGTGGTGGGCGGGTGCGGCAAGGCCTCGGACGACCTGGCGCGGCGCGCGGCGGAGGAGTTCACCGCGGCGGTCGCCTCGGGCGACACCGACCGGGCCTGCGGGTTGCTGACCGAACGCGCGCGCGAGGACGTGGAGTGCTCCTCGCTCGACGTGCCCGGCGGGGCGGTGCGATCAGTCGAGGTCTGGGGTGACGCGGCACAGGTCCGCACCTCCGACGACGTGCTGTTCCTCCGGGACCTGACGGACGGGTGGCGGGTGTCGGGCGCGGGCTGCGAGTCGCGGGGTGAACGGCCCTACGAGTGCGAGGTGGGAGGACCGTGACGCAGCGCGGGATGTTCTACGCCTACCTGCTGGGCGTGCTGGGCCTGCTGGTGTACTTCAGCGTCATCGGGCTGGTGGGCCTGTGAAGAGGTTCCTGCGGGACAACGGCTTGGGGCTGGTGTTCGGCCTGCTGTGCCTGGCGACGCTGGTCGGCCAGGCGTTCTCCGGCAACGCCGACCTCAACGACCACCGGCTCACCGACGGCGGTGACCCGATCGGCTTCTGGCAGTACGTGACGTCGTCGGACTTCGCCGTCGACGTGGCCGAGAACTGGCAGTCCGAGTACCTCCAGTTCTTCCTGTTCATCTTCGCCACGGTGTGGTTGATGCAGCGCGGCTCGCCCGAGTCGAAGCCGGCCGGCCGCATGGGCGCGGAGTCCGACGAGGACCAGCTGCTGGGCGCGCACGTGAAGGAGCAGTCGCCGCCGTGGGCGAAGGCGGGCGGGTGGCGCACGGCGCTGTACTCGAACTCGCTCGGCCTGGTGATGCTCGGCCTGTTCGTCGGCTCGTGGCTGACCCAGTCGATCGCCGGGCGCAGCGCGTACAACAACGACCAGCTCAACACCTTCCAGGACCCGGTGACCTGGTGGGACTACGTGCTGTCGGCCGACTTCTGGAACCGCTCGCTGCAGAACTGGCAGTCCGAGTTCCTGGCCATCGGCTCGATGGTGGTGTTGAGCGTCTACCTGCGCCAGCGGGGATCGCCGGAGTCCAAGCCCGTCGGCGCGCCGCACGACCGCACGGACGAGACGGGCTGACCGGACCCGCTCACTCGATGCGGTCCTCGTCGTCCACGTCGTCGTCCGCGATAGTGTCCCGGCTCCGCTCGCGCCACGGCCACGCGAACCACAACGTGCCGAACAGCACGGCCGCGAACGCGCCGAGCACGATGGCCGGCCAACCCCCGACGATGACCTCGGCGAGCAGCAGTATCGTGCCCGTCATGGCGACCGCGAGGCACGCCAGCCCGATGATGGCGAAGCGGTTGGCCACCTCGATCACGTCCTCCCGCCTGCCGCGGCGGAAGAGCAGCCGGTGCCAGGCGGCCGGCGCGGTCAGCAGCGCGACGGCGCACGCCGCGAACAGGACGGTGATCAGGTGGGTGGCGCGGATGTAGCCGCCGGCCGACGCGTAGCGCTCGGTGAACGCGATCGACAGCAGGAAGCCGAACAGGATCTGCACGCCGGCCTGCGCCACGCGCAGTTCCTGCAGCAACTCGTTGAGGTTGCGGGCCAACCTCCGCTGGTGTGATTCCTCAGCCTGACTCACCGCCACCACGTACCCAACGGAGGAGCGGTTCAACCATTACTACGGGTGACGAAGGACAGCCCGAAGTGGTTCAGCGTCACGGGCAGCGGCGCGCGCAGCGTCGGCACGTCCAGGTGCTCGCGCAGGGCGTCGAGCATCGTGCCGCCGGCGACCAGCACGAGGTCGCGCCCGGGGCAGATGCCCGGACCGCCGCTGAACGGCACCAGCCCGGGGTCGTTCGGCGCGGGCCAGTTCTCCGGCGCGTAGGAGTCGGCGTAGGGCAACCGGTCCGGGTCGCGGTGGAAGTACGGCACGAACACGACGAACGTGGTGCCGGCCGGCAGCCAGGCGCCGTGCCAGCGCGTGGGTTCGGTGCTCTCGCGCAGGATCACCGGCGTCGTCGGCCACAACCGCGCCGACTCCCAGATGCCGGCCTCGCCCTCGCCGCCCAGCGCCAGCGCCCGCATGGTCACGATGCCCGCCGCGTCGAACGCGAACAGCCAGTGCGGCGCCTGGCCCAGCAGCTCCTCCGGTGAGCCGAGGCTCGCGAGGCTGCCCGGCTCGCGGCGGGCCAGGTGCGCGCGCAACCGCCGCTCGAACCGCTCGCGCGCCGCGTCCCGGCGCGGGTGCAGGTAGGCCCAGTTGGCGTTGCCGCGCAACGTCTTCAGCAGGTCGGTGAGCTCGACGTCCTCGCGCGCGAACGACCCGAGCACGATCCGCCGCGCCGCCCGCCACCACGCCTGCGCGAACGCGTCCCAGGTCAGCACGCCCGTGCTGCGGACGTGCCGCAGCAACAGGTCCGCCTCGTCGGCCACGATCCCCGGCACGTCGATCTTGTCCGGCCGCAGCACGTCCTCGTTCACCGCGCGCCGCCGCGCCCGCTCCTCCCCCGTCGAGATCAGCACGCCGTGCGGCTGGAAGTGCGCCAGCGCGGCGGTCTTCTCCCGGGTGGCCAGGGCGAACGGCGACGGCGAGTCGGCCAGCAGCCGCGCCACGTCCACCGGGTCGAGCAGCAGCGCGACGCTGCGGCCCGTCACCCGCAGTCGCAAGGGCTCCGGACCGTACCGCGCGCGCAACCGCCTCATGGTGGCCACCGCCGCGGCGTCCACCCGCGCCTTCTCGGCCATCGCCGTCACCGCCGGCCGGCGCACGATCACGCCCTTGGCCAGCGTCGGCAGCAGCACCTTGGCGAACACCCGTCCCGTGTCGAGCCGGGACGCTACGGCCACGACCCCTCCTCGGCGTGGGCGACGACGAGCTCGCGCACCTCGCAGCCCTCGGGCTGGCGCAGCGCGAACACGATCGCGTCGGCGACCCGCTCGGGCGGGTTCAACTTGCTGTCGTCCGGCGGCCGGTACTGCTCCGCGCGGTCGTCGAAGAAGTGCGTGCGCATGCCACCGGGGATCACCAGCGTGACGCCGACCCGCCCGGCGGTCTCGGCGGCCAGCGCCCTGGTGAAGCCGACGACGCCGAACTTCGAGGCGCAGTACGCGGTGGCGTCGCTGACCGCCTTGATGCCGAGCGTGGACGCGATGGTCACCACCCGGCCGCCCTCCAGCAGGGGCAACGCCGCCCGCACCACCGCCGCGGTGCCGAGCAGGTTCACCATCACCACCCGGTCCCAGTCCGCGCCGGGCACGTCGTCCAGCCGGCCGCACGCGTCCGTGCCCGCCGCCGTGACGACGGCCCGCAGGCCGCCGTTGCGCTCGGCGATGGCCTGCACCGCGCGTTCCGCCGCCCTGGTGTCGGACAGGTCGACCGACTCGAAGTCGGCCACCTCCGACGACGCCGGCGCGGCCTTGTCCAGCACCAGCGGCTGCCCGCCCAACTCGTGCACCGCGTGCACCACGGCCGCGCCCAAGCCGGACGCGCCTCCGGTCACCAACACCTGGCCGAGCATCAGCCCCTCCTCGACAGCATCTCGGTGGTCGAGCGGCCCCGGTGGTAGGGCACGACGACGGTCCGCCCGCCCCAGCCCCGCACCAGGTCCGCCTCCGGCAACGAATCAACGGTGTAGTCGCCGCCCTTGACCCACACGTCCGGGCGCAGGGCGGCCAGCACGCGCTCCGGCGTGTCGTCCTCGAACACCACCACGTCGTCCACGCAGCCCAGCGCGCGCAGCACCTCGACCCGGTCCTGCTCCTTGGTGACGGGCCGGTCCGGGCCCTTGAGCCGGCGCACGGACGCGTCGGAGTTCAGGCACACCACCAGGCAGTCGCCGAGTGACCGGGCGGCGCGCAGGGTGCGGACGTGGCCCGCGTGCAGCAGGTCGAAGCACCCTCCCGTGGCGACGACCGTGCCGCCGCGCGCCCGTATCGCGTCCACGGTGGACAGTCGGTCCACGGGCCGGAAGCCCGACGCGCCGCCGCAGCGCAGGAACTCGGCGGCGGAGGTCACGGCGTCGGCGACCGCGTCGTCCATCGCCGCGCCCTGCATGAGCCGTGCCGCGGCCGTCGCCGCGAACCGGTCGCCCGCGCCGCACGGGTCGACCACGGGCACGCGTGGCGCGGGCACGGCGACCGGCGTGCCGCCGCCGTGCAGCAGCGCGCCGTCGGCGCCGAGCGTGACGACGACGGCCCGTGCCCGCCACCGGGCCCGCAGTGCTTCCAGGGCGTCCATCGGGTCGGAGAGGCCGCTGAACGCCTTCGCCTCGGCGGCGTTCGGCGTGACCAGGCGGGCGCCGGGCACCGGGTCCGGGCCGCGCGGGTGCGGGTCCCAGACCACCGGGCGGCGGGCGAGCACGGCGCGCAGCCGTTCGTCGCGCACCAGTCCGCGGCCGTAGTCGGAGACGAGCACGCAGTCGGCCTCCAGGACGGCGTCGAGCATGTCGTCGGTGGCGTGGGGCGTGCCGGGGCCGCCGCCGCGGTCGAGCCGGGCGATCGACTGGTCGCCGCAGCGCAGCCGGGTCTTCACCGGGGTCGGCGTCGGCGAGGGGCCCAGCACCGACGGCACCCGGGCCAACTCGTCACGCAGCCGGTGACCGTCCTCGTCGTCGGCGACGGCGGTGACGAGCGTGACGTCCACGCCGTCGGCGGCGGCCAGGGCGGCGGCCAGTCCCGCGCCGCCGGGTCGGGCGCGTTCCCCGGTCACGTCCAGGACGGGCGCGGGGGCGTCCGGGCACAGGCGCTCGGCGGTGCCGAGCACGTCCACGTCGAGCAGCGAGTCGCCGACGACCACCAGCTTCACGATCTCTTCACCTCCAGGTCATTCCCACCACCGCGAGGTCGCGTCTGTCGTTCGCGACTCGTCTCCCGGTGATCACGCTCTCGATCGTCGGGGAATCAGGCGCCGGCGGCCTGCCCGCCGCGGAGCGGCCACTCCGGCTCCAGGCAGGCGACCGAGCCAGCGACCCCGGAGGCGGCGCCATCCAACGCCGCCTCGAACGCGGCGCACAGCGCGTGGACCGCGACCAGTTGGGCCTCCTGCACGTTCGCGGGCTCGCCGGGCAGGGCCAGCACCTCGTCCACCGCCTCGGCCAGCGGGTTCGGGGCGGGGCCCGTCATCGCCCACACGTGCGCGCCCGCACGCCTGGCCGCCTTCGCCGCCCGGATGAGGTTCGGGCTGCGCCCGCTGGTCGACAGCAGCACGACCACGTCCTGCGGCCGGGCGTGCGCGGTGACCTGGCGGGCGAACACCTCCTCGTAGCCGTAGTCGTTGCCGATCGCGGTGACGCTGGAGGACTCCGCGCACAGCGCGATCGCCGAGAACGGCCGCCGGTCGTCGCGGAACCGGCCGACGAGCTCGGCGGTCAGGTGCTGCGCCTCGGCGGCCGACCCGCCGTTGCCCGCCGCCAGCAGCCGCCCGCCGTCGGCGAGCCGGCGGGCCAGCACGCCGCCCCAGCGGGTCAGCCGCGGCGCCTGGGCGCGCAGCCCGGCCAGCGACTGGGCCAGCCCGTTGAGGTGGGTCTCGACGGTCATCGCGCACCTCCCACGGCCACGGCCCGCGGAGCCATGACCCGCTCGTAGACGCGTTCGGTGTCCTCGGCGATCCGGCTCCACGTGTAGCGGACGCCGACCCGGTCCAGGCCCGCCAGCCCGCACGCCTCCCGCCGGGCCTGGTCGGTCAACAGCGCGTTCAGGGCGCGGGCCAGCGCGGACGGGTCGCGCGGCGGCACGAGCACGCCGGTGACGCCGTCCACCACGGTGTCGATCAGGCCGCCGACGGAGCTGGCCACCACGGGCACGCCGCACGCCATGGCCTCCAGCGGCACGATGCCGAAAGGCTCGTACCAGGGCACGCACGCCACCACGTCGGCCGAGCGCAGCAACTCGGGCATGGCGTCCCGCGAGACCTGGCCGGCCAGCCACAGCCGAGCGCGCACGCCGACGCGGTCCGCGTGCTCGGCCAGCCGCCGCGCCTCCAGGTCGGACTCGACGTCCACCGGGCCGCCCGCGATGACCAGCTCGGTGTCCGGCAACGACCGCAACGCGGTGATCAGGTCCTGGAAGCCCTTGCGCGGCACCAGCCTGCCGACGGAGACGATCCGGTGCGGGTGGCGGCGGCGGGCGGCCGGGCCGTCGGGCCGAAAGCGGGCCGGGTCCACGCCGCACGGCACGACGGAGATCCGGGACCGCCGCACGCCCATGCGCATCAGCTCGGTCACCTCGTCGTCGCACGTCGCGGCGATCCGGTCGGCCTCGCGGCCGATCATCCGCTCGATGCCGATCCGCTCGGCCGGGCTGGTGTCGTCGGCGCCCTGGTGGCGGCGCTTCACCGTGCCCAGGGCGTGGTAGGTCTGCACGACGGGCACGCCGACCTTGCGCGCCGCGAGCACCGAGGCCAGGCCGGACATCCAGAAGTGCGCGTGCACGACGTCGGGCCGATCCTCGTACCACCGCTGCTCCAGGAAGCGGGCGAACTCGCCCATGTGCGGCAGCAGCTCGTCCTTCGGCACCGTGCGGGCGGGACCGGCGGGCACGTGCACGACCTCGTAACCCTGCTCGGCGCGCACCCGCTCGGGCAGGCCGGGGTCGTCCCGACGGGTGTACACCACCACGTCGTGCCCCAGTGCCGACAACGCCGACGACAACGCGGCGACGTGCACGTTCTGCCCACCGGCGTCGACACCGCCCAGGGCGGCCAACGGGCTGGCGTGCTCGGACACCATCGCGATCCTCATCCGCTCACTCCTGTCAGCAACCGGTCCCAACTCCGCAGGAAGGCGTCGAGCCCGTACCGGGCCAGGGCGAACTCCCTGGCCTGTTTTCCCTTCTGCCTGGCCAGCGCGGGGTCCGCGACCAACTCGGACACGGCCCGCACCAGCTCGTCCACGTCGGTGGACACCACGCCCGCCTCCGGCGGCACCGCGCGCACCACTTCGGTGCACGCCAACGCCACCACCGGCATCCCCAGGTGCATCGCCTCGATCAGCGACAGCCCCAACGACGTCCACCGCACCGGGTGCAGGTAGAGCCGTCGCAGGGCCAGTTCCCGGTGCAGCGACTCCAGGTCGTGGTCGCCGCGCCCCATCGCGCCCAGCTTGCGGGTCTTCATGCCGTAGACGTCCACCGGCGCCGCCTCGGCGAACCGGGGCAGCAGGTCCGTGCCGACCACCCGGCCGCGCCGCACCGGCTCGTTGACCACGACGGCGGCACGGGGCAGCTCACCGGTGTACCGGGGGCCGGGGTCGACCACGCCGTGCTCGATCACGACGGTGCGCGTCGCGCCGCAGTCCCACATCAGGTCGTTGAAGTGGGTGACGTGGACGATCGTGCCGGACCAGTCCTTGAGCGGGTGCGCCTGGTTCGGGTACTTGGGCGTGTTGTGCTCCAGGTACACGACCGGGATCCCGGCGGGCACCAGGCCGACCTCCGCCGGCCGTTGCAGCACCGCGATGTCCGCGTCGGCTTCGGACACGTCGACCTCGCGGGCGGCGGGCCAGTCGCGCCCGGACAGTCCGATGCCCTGGGGCGGCCCGGGGATCAGGTACTCGTGACCGCCCCGGACGAACGCGTTCGTCCACGAGCCGTGCACGTGCCACAGCAGGATCTTCACGTCCGCACCCCCACGAGTTCGGCGACGGCGGTGACGACCTGGTCGGCCGTCACCCGGTCAAGGCACGGGTGGCCGGGCACCGGGCACTCGCGTGCGCGCGAGTCGCGGCACGGGGCGCCCTGGTCGCCCAGCAACACGTGCGGCCCGTGCGGCGCCCACCGGCCGGCGGGCACGACGGGTGAGAACAAGGACACGACCGGCGTGCCGACCGCGGCGGCGAGGTGCGCCGGTCCGGTGTTGCCGACCACGACCGCGTCCGCGCGGGCCAGCAGCCCGGCCAGTTCGGCGAACGTCGTCCGGCCGCCGAGGTCGACGCCGCGCGTGCCGGCCACGTGCCTGGTCAACGCGGTCTCGCCCGGTCCGCCGGTGACCAGGACGCGGTGCCCGGCCTCGGTGAGCGCCGTGACGGCCTCGGCGCACCGGTCGGGCGACCAGGCGCGGGCGGGCACGGAGGCTCCCGGGTGCAGGACGACGTACGGCCCGATCTCGGCCGGTTCCGGTGGGGTGGTGATCGCCAACTTCCCGTCGTCGCCCGGCGGGAGCTCGAAACCGGCGGCGCGGGCGACTTCCAGCGCACGTTCGGCTTCGGGGAGGTCGGGGTCGTCGCGCAGCCGGACGTCGAGGAGGGAGCCCGGGTAGTCCGTGGAGCGGGCCACGACCTTCGGCACGCCGGCGAGCTTGAGGAGCAGGGCGAGCGGCAGCGGGCTCTGGTGGAAGGAGGTCAGGACCAGTGCCACGTCGGCGCGAATCCCCTTGAGCAGGGCGACGATCCCCTCGACGTCCGGGGTGCGGACGTCGGGCGCCGGGTAGGCGATCCACGGGCAGTCCCACCGCACGACGCGCCGCACGCCGGGCAGCAGCTCGGCCGCCTGCGCGCCGGAATGACCGCACAGCAGCACGACTTCGCCCGCGTGCGCGGCGGCGCGCACGGCCGGGCCGGCGAGCAGCACGTCGCCGTCGCTGTCGAGTCGGGCCACCAGTGTCCTCATAGGACCATCGCCACCGCGGACCGCAGATCGGGTGCCGTGTGGGGCGCGCGGTCGACCTCGTCGGGCAGGGTGGCGGGCGTGGGCACGAGGATCGGGGTCGCGCCGGCGGCCAGGGCCGCTTGGACGTCCGCCTCGATGTCGCCGATGAAGTAGGTGCGCTTGGGGCGCGCGCCGAGGGCCGCGCAGGCGCGGAGGATCATGGTGGGCGCGGGTTTGCGGCACTCGCAGCCGTCGTCGGGGTGGTGCGGGCACACCTGCCACGTGCCGAACCGGCCGAGCCGGGCCTCGACCTCGGCGTTCACCGCGTCCACTTGGGCGCGGGTCAGCAGACCGCGGCCGATGCCGGACTGGTTGCTGACGACCCCGGTGCGGACCCCGTGCGCGCGGAGCACCCGGAGGACGTCTCGCGCACCGGGCATCGGGCGCACCCGCTCGGGGTCGCCGTTGTAGGGCACGTCGGTGATGAGCGTGCCGTCGCGGTCGAAGAGAACCGCATCGGGGTACTGGTCCACAGAGGAGACTTAGCCGGTAGCAGGAGAAGCAAACACTTCTCCGAGAGGCGCTACTCACGGTCACCCTTCGGGGGAGCGAATGTGTGTGAGGCCGCCCGGACGGGTAACCGGATGTCGAACTCGATTCCCCGAGGAGAGGTTGTTGCAGTGACGACGATCGAGAAGTCCGTGGACGTCGAGGTCCCGGTCACGACCGCGTACAACCAGTGGACGCAGTTCGAGTCGTTCCCGCGGTTCATGGAGGGCGTCGAGCGCATCACCCAGGTCACTCCCACCCGGACCCACTGGGTCACCAAGATCGGTGGTGTGACCAGGGAGTTCGATGCCGAGATCACCGAGCAGCACCCCGACGAGCGGGTCGCCTGGCACACGGTCGACGGTCCGCCGCAGGGTGGTGTGGTGACGTTCCACCGGCTCGACGACCGGCGGACGCGAGTCCACGTGCAGATGGAGTACGACCCGCAGACGCTCACCGAGAAGGCGGGTGCGGCGGTCGGCGTGGTCGGCCACCGCGTCTCCGGTGACCTGGAGCGGTTCAAGGAGTTCATCGAGGGCCGCGGCCTGGAGACGGGCGCGTGGCGGGGTGACGTGAGCCGACCGCCGCAGGCCGGCGAGACGCGCCACGACCTGCCGGACGCCGGTCGCCCGGGTGATCCGCTGCGATGAGCCCGAAGGCGGTTCGGGAGCCACGGGATCGGAGCCGGTCACACCCTCCGATCCCCCACCCCCGGCCGCCGGTCGACGACGGTTGACCGTCCCGGTCGACCACCGTCGCGACCGACGTGAAGCGAAGGCCCCGCCGACTCCGGTCGGCGGGGCCTCTTCGTGCCCAGTGCAGTTCTTCGTGCCCAGTGCAGTAGTGGGGGTGGGAGCGCAGCGGTGGCGGTCGGGCTTCTGGCCTGGAATGCGAAAGGCCCGCGGGTGCGTGGTACCCGCGGGCCTTTCGAGGGGTTCCTCCAGGCGGCATTCCTCAGCCGTGTCCTCCCGGCCGTGTCCTCCCGGCCGTGTCCTCCCGGCTGTGTTCTGCCGGCTGTGTTCTGCCGGCTGTGTTCTGCCGGCCGTCCTAGCCGTTCTTCAGTCGTTCGAACAGCTGTCCCACCGACCGTCGCAGTGCCGAGGCCGCGTCGCCGAGCAGCGAGCCCGACTCGGGAGGGCTGCCGTTCACCGCCCGGTCGGTCCCCTCCGCGCTCTGCGGCTCCACGTCCTGGGCCAGCAGCTCGCGCAGCACCTCCAGCACGACCTCCGGGTGCCCGAGCGGCACGGGGGCGGCGAACGTCTGGGCGGAGCTGATCAGGTCCTGGTGCCGCCGGATCAGCTCCCCGACGCCCGCGCCGGCCGCCGCGCCCGCCACCAGGTGCACCGGCACCTCGCGGTCGGCGAACTCCGACAGCACCTCGTCCACCTCGTGCCACGGCTCGTCCGCCGCGGGCAGCCGGCACCACATGACCTGCAGGTGCTCGGTCAACGGCCGCCACGTGCCCGGCAGGTCGCCGTGCCTGCCGACGCCGGCCGGGTCGAGCACGATCACCGCCGGCGCGTCGGGCGGGCCCGCCCACACCACGGACGGACCGCCGGCCCTGGGTTCCTCCTGCATGCGGCTACACCTCCACCACGGCTGGTTCCACGCAGTAGACCGTGTACGCCGACCGGATGACCGGCTGCGCGACGTTGCGCACCCGCACGCCGCCGGGCGTCATGCCGTGCTCGTTGCCGAAGTGCGCGTGCCCGTGCACGGCCAGCTGCGCGTCGTTGGCGTCGATCGCCTCGCCGAGCAGGTACGAGCCGAGGAACGGGTAGATCTCCGGCGGCTCGCCGCGCAACGTGTCCGGCACCGGCGAGTAGTGCGTCAACGCCACCTTCACGTCGGTGTCGAGGCTGCCGAGGGCCGCCGCGAGCGAGTCGGCGATCTCGCTGGTGTGCCGGATGAACGCCTTCATCTCCGGCTCGCCGAACGCGCTACCGCACTTGCCGGCGAACCCGCCGCCGAAGCCCTTCACGCCCGCGACGCCCAACGTGTGGCCGTCCACGCCGATCGTGGTCGCCTCGCCCTCCAGCACGGTGATGCCCGCGTCGCGGAGCACGGAGGTGACCTCGTCCGGCTTGTCGTCGTGGTGGTCGTGGTTGCCCAGCACCGCGACCACGGGCACGGCCAGGCCGCCGAACTCGTCGGCCACCACCCGCGCCTCGGACACCGTGCCGTGCCGGGTCAGGTCGCCCGCCAGCAGCAGCACGTCGGCGCAGCCGCCCAGCTCGTCCAACGCGGGCCGCAGCCGACCGCGCGCGTCTTCGCCCAGGTGCACGTCACCCACCGCGGCGATGCGGATCATCGAAGCTCCTCTCGGCCGACCGGCGCGTCGGACGGCACCACCTTCACGTCGTCGAGCACGGTCAACTCCGGCGCCACGTCGTGGATCACGGCTTCGAGCTCGGCGCGGCGCTCCGGGCTGGCCACGTCACCGGACAGCAGCACGTGGTCACCGCGCACGGTGACCCGCACGCCCAGCTCGGTGGTGCGCGGGTCCTCGGCCAACGCCTGGCGCAGCCGGGCGGAGAGGTACTGTTCAGCGGTCATCAGGCGCTCCTGGTCATCGGTGAGGGCAGGAGGTCGAGGCGTTCGGCGAGCACGAGGAACGCCTCGGCGTACGGGGAGTGCTTGGTCGCCGCGCGGACGTGCTCCCAGTCGATCTGCTCGCGCAGCGCGCGGGCGAACGGCAGCAGCTCGCTGAAGTCGCAGCGGTGGCCGTCGAGGACCAGCAGCTTGCCGATCAGGACCTCGGTGGCCGGCATGACCGGCAGCACCACCGAGCCGACCTGCAGCTCCTCGGCCCGCGACAGCGTCGCGTCGGTCACCGGCACCTCGTTGGGACGGAACAGCAGGTCCACGAGCGAGTCGCCGTCGTAGACCTTGAGCAACCAGTCCTCGGGCGGCGTCGCGGCACGCATGCCGACCGAGACGAGCGCGCTCACCGCCGCACTGGCGTCCTCCTCCCGAACCAGGATGTCCACATCGTGCTCCGTCGCGGGACCGCCTCTGGCGTACACCGCGCACCCGCCCGCCAGGGCGAAGGGGATGTCGTGCGCGCGCAGGGCCTTGGCGACTTTCGTCAACGTGCGCAGCAACTCGTCTTGGACACCGCTCATGCGTGCTGATTACCCGTACGGCTGGGTCTTCACACGGCCGCGGGTAGCGCCGTCCACACGGGGTAGTCCACTCGGCATGACTGCCACACCGCCCGACCCGGACCCGGACCGCACGCCCGGTCTCGAGCCCGGTGGCGGGGTCGCGCCCGGCGAGACACCGCCCGATTCGGGTCAGACCTCCGGCCTGTCCCACCCGCAGCCGATGCCCTCGCGGCGCGGCCCGATCATCACGCTGGTGGCCGTGCTGGTCGTGACGCTGCTGGCGCTGGCGTTCGTCGTGGCCCAGGTGATGGGCTGGACGAACCTGTTCGAGGGCTACTGACGAGGTCAAGCGGTCAGGGCTTCAGCGGAGGGCTCGGGCGCAGGCCCTCCTTCCGGCCGAGGCCCTCCAGGAGTCGGGCCAGGGTGTCGCGGGCGTTGTGCCGAGGTGCCCAGCCGAGCCGGGCGAACGCCTTGGTGGCGTCCAGCAGCGGCGCGGTGAGGGCCAGGTCGACCCAGCCGTGCGAGGTGGGTTGCAGGCGCAGGCGCCAGCTGATCCGGGCGGCGTTGCGGAGGACGGCCGGCGGGATCGCCACGTGCCGCGTGCCCATGACCTCGGCGAGCACCTGGGGCGTCACGACCGGCTCGGAGACCAGGTTGAACGCGCCCTCGGCCCGCGTGGTGAGGATCTTCACCAGGGCGTCGGCCACGTCGTCGGCGTGCACGAACTGCAGCACCATCGTGCGAGGCAGGGGCAGGACGGGCAGCTTGGCGAGGACGCCGGGCCGGAACAGGGCGTGCGGGACCAGGGGCCCGAGGAAGTACCGCTTGATCTCGGCGGCGGCCGCCGGTTGCAGCACCAGGCCGGGCCGGACGCGGGTGACGACCAGTCGGGGCTGTTCGCGTTCGACCTGGTCGAGCAGGTGTTCGACGGCGGCCTTGTGCCGGCTGTAGTAGGAGTTCGCGAGGCCGTCGGTCGGCCAGGTCTCGTCCACGGTGTGGTCTTTCGAGGCCGGCGAGTACGCGCCGACCGACGACATGTGGACGAGGTGCGGGACGCCTGCCTTCGCGACCGCGGCGAACACGCGCTCGCTGCCGGCGACGTTCGTCCGGTAGAGGAGGCGCTCGTCGTGGCCCGGTTGGATGCGCCAGGCGAGGTGCACGACGGCGTCGGCGTCCCGGAAGGCCTCGGCGAGGGGTTCCTCCGCGCCTTCGCGGCTGAGGTCGACCGGGGTCCACGTGATGGTGTCGTAGGGCGGTTCGACGCCCGGCGGACGGCGGGAGGTGCCGTGCACGGCGATGTCCGGTTCGTCGGCGAGGCGGCGCAGGAGCGCGGTGCCCAGATTGCCGGTGGCGCCGGTGACGACGATCCTCATGGCGGTCGGGTACCCGCGCGGGCCGGGTGCGACACGGGGAGGCCGGGTGTTGCAGGCGGCGGGGTGGGGGTTGCTGGCCGGGTCGGCGCTGGTGCTCGGCGCGCTCGTGGGCTACCTGGTCCGGGTGCCGCGAGGTGTGGTCGCCGCGGTGATGGGGTTCGGCAGCGGCGTGCTGATGTCGGCGGTGTCGTTCGACCTGATCGACGAGGCCCACGAGCTGGGCGGACTGCTGCCGACGGCGTCCGGCGCCGCGCTGGGCGCCCTGGTCTACACCGCGGCGAACGTGGCGCTGGCCAAGCGCGGCGCGCGCCACCGGAAGCGGTCGGGCGGGTTGCAGCCGTCGGAGTCCGAGCAGAGCGGGTCGGGTTCGGCGATCGCGGTCGGCGCGCTGCTGGACGGCATCCCGGAGTCGGTGGTGATCGGGGCGAGCCTGCTCGGCGGCGGCGGGGTGAGCGCGGTGACCGTGGCGGCGGTGTTCGTCAGCAACGTGCCGGAAGGGCTGTCCTCGGCCGCGGGCATGCGGCAGGCCGGTCGGTCGCGGACGTACGTGTTCGGCCTCTGGATCGCGATAGCGCTGGTGAGCGGCCTGGCGGCGATGGCGGGCCGCGGCCTGCTCGCCGACGCGCCGCCGCAGTGGCTCGCCGCGATCACGGCGTTCGCGGGCGGCGCGATCCTGGCGATGATCGCCGACACCATGATCCCCGAGGCGTTCGACGACGCCCACCTGCTGGTCGGCGTGGTCACCGTGGCCGGTTTCCTCAGCGCGTTCGCGCTGTCGCACATCTGAGCGGCCACCACGTGCACGAACGTTCGTGCACGTGTCAGCCGCTCGACGGCGGGGCCGGGATCGGGGACTTCGCCAGCGCCTGGGCGACGGCGTGGAGGTTGGCGGCCATGGCTTCGCCCGTGCTCTTCGACCAGTCGTGGCCGTGGACGGTGTCCGGGTAGCTCGGGCCCGGCCCGGGACCCATGTTCCAGTAGGTCCACGCCTGGCCCGGGATGGTGTAGCCGATGTCGCCCAGGGCGCCGGCCACCTCGCTGATCACGTGGTGCGCGCCGTCCTCGTTGCCGGTCACCACGACGCCCGCCACGCGGTTGTACGCGACCGGCCGGCCCTCGTCGTCCTGCTCGGAGATCATCGCGTCCATCCGCTCGATCACGCGCTGCGCGACGGACGACGGGTGGCCGACCCACGTCGGCGTGGCGACGACCAGGATCTCGGCGTTGAGCAGCGCGTCGTGCAGCACCGGCCACTCGTCGCCGTCCCCCAGGTCGGTCACGACGCCCGGCGGCACGTCGTGGTCCACCACCCGGAACGTCCGCACTTCCACGTCCCGCTGTTCGAGGGCTTTGACGACGACGTCCGCCAGCATCTGCGTGTTGGACGGGTCGGGCGACTTCTTCAACGTGCAGTTGAGCACCACGGCCCTCATCACGGGCACCTCCGCATCCGGTCGGCCAACCGCCGGGATACCCGCGCCGAACCGGAAAATGCGTTGCCCGGCACGCGGGGTGATCGGGAGGGTGGCGGGATGGTGGACATCTCCCCGCGCGACGGTCGTGCCGGTATCGACGCCGGGCTGGTGCGGCGGCTGATCGCGAGCCAGTTCCCGCAGTGGGCCGGACTGCCCGTGACGCCGGTCGAGGTCGACGGGTGGGACAACCGCACGTACCGGCTGGGTGACGGCATGACCGTGCGGCTGCCCACGGGCGAGGGTTACGCGCCGGCGGTGGAGAAAGAACACCGGTGGTTGCCGGTCCTCGCGCCGGCGCTGCCGGTGCCGGTGCCCGTGCCGCTGGCGCTGGGCGCGCCGGGTGAGGGCTATCCGTTCCCCTGGTCGGTGCGGCGGTGGTTGGCCGGGCGGACGGCGTCGCCGGAGCGCGTCGAGGACCTGGTGGCGTTCGCGGAGTCGATCGCCGAGTTCCTCCGCGCGTTGCAGCGGGTCGACGCGGCGGAGGGGCCGCGGGCCGGTGCGCACAGCTTCTACCGGGGCGCGCCGCCGGGCCACTACGACGACGGCACGCGGCGGGCGCTCGCCGTGCTGGAAGGGCGCGTCGACACCGCACGGGCAGCTGCGGTGTGGGACGACGCGCTGAACGCGCCGGGGTGGTCGCGGCCGCCGGTGTGGTTCCACGGCGACATCGCGCACGGGAACCTGCTGGTCGACGGCGGGAAGTTGACCGCGGTGATCGACTTCGGCACCTCGGGGGTCGGGGATCCGGCCTGCGACCTCGTGATCGCCTGGACGATGTTCTCGGGCGAGAGCAGGCGGGCCTTCCGCGAGGCGGTCGGGCTGGACGACGCCACGTGGGCGCGTGCGCGTGGTTGGGCGTTGTGGAAGGCCCTGATCACGCTCGCCGACGGCGACGACCGCGACGACGGGCCGCGGCGGGTCGTGGCGGAAGTGCTCGGCGACTCGCCGTGGTGAAAGGGGGCGCCCCCGCGGCCGGAGGCGCCCCCTTTCACCCCTTGCGTCAGCGGTTGACGGTCAGGTCGCGCGCCGAGGCGTAGCGGTCCCGGACCCACGGGGTCGGGTCGGCTTCGACGGAGGTCGAGGCCAGTTCCGACCAGTGGGGCGGGGTGTCCGCGCCGCCCGCCGCCCACGCCGCCTGCCTGGCGGCGCCGTCGGCCACGTACTCGCTCGGCGCCGGTACCAGGACCGGGCAGCCGAAGATCGCGGGCGCGAGCTGCCGGACGGCGGGCATGCGCGCCCCGCCGCCGATCAGCAGCACGCGGGTGACCGGCATGCCGAGCGCCCGCAGTGCGTCGATCGCGTCCGCCAGGCTGCACAGCAGGCCCTCGACCGCGGCGCGCGCGAGGTGCGCCGGGGTCATGGTGTCGAGCCTCATGCCGTGCAGGGCGCCGGTGGAGTCGGGCTTGTTCGGCGTCCGCTCCCCCTCCAGGTAGGGCACGAAGACCAGGCCGTCGGCGCCCGCGGGCGCGGTCAGGGCCAGGTCCGACAGGTCCGCCAGGTCGACGCCGAGCACCGACGAGGTCGACGTGAGCACCCGGGACGCGTTCAGGGTGCACACCAGCGGCAGGTGGCCGCCCTCGGCGTCGGCGAAGCCGTTGACGATGCCGGTGCCGTCGGCGACGGGGTTCGGCCAGCGCGCGAACGCCGTGCCGGACGTGCCGATGGACACCACCACGTCACCGGGCTGCGCCTGCACGCCGAGGGCCGCCGCCGCGTTGTCGCCCGCGCCCGCGCCGAACCGGCCGTCGACCAGTTCCGCCGGGCCCACCACCCGCGGCAGCGCGACGACCTTGCCCAGGGCCAGTTCGAGCAGGTCCGGTCGGTAGTCCTCTGTGGACGGAGACCAGTACCCGGTGCCGCTGGCGTCGCTGCGGTCGGTGGTCAGCGCGTCCAGCGACGTGCCGCCGGCCAGCTTCCACGTCAGCCAGTCGTGCGGGAGGCAGACCGCCGCGGTGCGGGCGACCGACTCCGGCTCGTTGGCCGCCAGCCACCGCAGCTTGGTCACCGTGAGCGAGGCGACCGGCACGCTGCCGATCGCCTCGGCCCACCGGTCCGGACCGCCCAGCTCGGCGGTGAGGTCGGCCGCCGCCGGCGCGGAACGGGTGTCGTTCCACAGCAGCGCCGGCCGGACCACCTCACCGGCCTCGTCGAGCGTCACCATGCCGTGCTGCTGCGCGGCCACCGACACGGCGGCCACGTCGTCCAGGCCGCCCGCGTCCGCGATGGCCGTCTGGAGCGCGTCCCACCAGGCGGCGGGATGCACCTCGGTGCCCGTCGGGTGCGTCGCACGCCCTTGCCGAACAAGGGCGCCGGTGTCCGCGTCGCGGACCACAACCTTGCAGGACTGGGTGGACGAGTCGACGCCCGCGACGAGCGCCATCAGCGCGCGCCCAGCAGGTGCTCGGTCGCCAGCTGCGCCAGGCGCACGAAGCCGAAGCCGCGCTCGGCAGCGGTGTCCGGGTCGAAGTCCTCGCCCTTTAGGAAGTCCTCGATCGACTCACCGGGGTTCAGGGTCGGCTCGGCCAGCTCGTACACGCCGCTGACCTTCATCGCCTCCTGCACCTCGGGGTCGGCCCGGAACGCCGCCGCCCGCTCGCGCAGCAGCGTGTAGGTGCGCATGTTGGCGGCCGCGCTCTCCCACACGCCGTCGAGGTCCTCGGTGCGCAGCGGCTTGTAGTCGAAGTGCCGGGGCCCTTCGTAGCCGCCGTTCTCCAGCAGGTCGACCAGGAAGAACGCGGACAGCAGGTCGCCCTGGCCGAACACGAAGTCCTGGTCGTAGCGCGGGCCCTTCTGGCCGTTGAGGTCGATGTGGAAGAGCTTGCCCTGCCACAGCGCCTGGCCGATGCCGTGCACGAAGTTGAGGCCCGCCATCTGCTCGTGGCCGACCTCGGGGTTCACGCCGACCAGCTCGTGGTGCTCCAGCGTCGAGATGAACGCCAGCGCGTGGCCGATCGTCGGCAGCAGGATGTCGCCGCGCGGCTCGTTCGGCTTGGGCTCCAGCGCGAAGCGGAAGCCGTAGCCCTGGTCGACCGAGTACTGCGCGACCGTGTCGACGGCCTCGCGGTAGCGGTCGAGGGCGGCGGACACGGGCTTGCCCGCGTCGACCTCGGAGCCTTCCCGGCCGCCCCACATCACGATGGTCTCGGCGCCGAGCTCGGCCGCCAGTTCCAGGTTGCGCAGCACCTTCCGCAGCGCGAACCGCCGGACCGTGCGGTCGTTGCTGGTGAAGCCGCCGTCCTTGAACACCGGGTGGGTGAACAGGTTGGTGGTCACCATGGGCACGACCATGCCGGTCTCGTCCAGCGCCGCGCGGAACGCGGCGACCCGCTTGCCCACCTCGGCCGCGTCGGAGCCGAAGGGGAACAGGTCGTCGTCGTGGAACGTGATGCCCCACGCACCGAGCTCCGAGAGCTTGCGCACCGCCAACGGCGCGTCCAGCGGCGGGCGGGTCGCGTCACCGAACGGGTCGCGTCCCGGCCAGCCGACCGTCCACAGGCCGAAGCTGAACTTGTCCACGAGGGCACCTCCAATAAGTTTGATGCCTGAACTTATCGCACTCAGCCGCTAGGATCCAGTGGTGTCCAGACCGCAGCCCGCGAGCCAGCACACCGTGCGACGGCACAACTCCGCCCTCGTGCTCGACGCCATCGCCGAGGCGCCCGGGTCGTCGCGCGCGGCCGTGGCCGCCCGCACTGGCCTGACCAAGGCCACCGTGTCGAGCCTGGTCGACCGGATGATCGGCGCCGGGCTCGTGGCCGAGGGCGAGGCGCAGGCCAGATCCGGTCCCGGGCGGCGCGGCACGGCGTTGCACCTCTCGCCCACCGGGCCGCACGGGCTCGGGGTGGAGGTCGGGGTCGACTACCTGGCCACGTGCCTGGTCGACCTCACCGGGCGGGTGCGGGCGCGCTGGGTGCGGCCCAGCGACAATCGTGCCTCCTCCCCCGCCCGGGTGCTGGCCAAGGTGGCGACGGCGGTGCGCACGGCGGCGAAGCAGGACGTGCCGATCGGCGGGGTCGGCGTGGCCGTGCCGGGCCTGGTGGAGGTGGCCGGCGGGTCGCTGCGGGTCGCGCCGAACCTGGGCTGGCGCGAGGTGGACGTCCGGGGCGAGCTGACCCGCCGGGTCGAGCTGGACGTGCCGGTGCTGGTGGGCAACGAGGCGAACCTCGCCGCGCTGGCCGAGCTGTGGCACGGGGACGTGGCGACCGACTTCCTGCACATCTCGGGCGAGATCGGCATCGGCGCGGGCCTGGTGGTGGGCGGCGCGCTGTTCGAGGGCGTGTCCGGGTTCGGCGGCGAGATCGGGCACCTGTCCGTCGACCCGCGCGGGCCGCGGTGCGCGTGCGGGTCGCGCGGGTGCCTGGAGCGGCTGGCCGGGCAGGACGAGATCGTGCGCGCGGCGGGCGTGTCGGGGGTGGACGAGCTGCTGGTCAGGCTGGCCGCGGGCGAGCGGACGGCCACCACCGCGGTGCGCTCGGCGGCGCGGTGGCTGGGCGTGGCGCTGTCGGGCGCGGTGAACCTGCTCGACCTGCCGACGGTGGTGCTGGGCGGCACGTACGCCCGCCTGGAGCCGTGGCTGCAGGAGCCGTTGCACGCCGAGCTGGACCGGCGGGTCGTCAGCGCCGAGTGGTCACCCGTTCGGGTGGTCGCCTCGTCGCTGGGCGCGGAGGCCGCCATGCGCGGCGCCGCGACCACCGCCGTCCGCGCGATCCTCGCCGACCCCGACCCCTACGTCACCACCGCCCTGACCTGACCCCGCGCCTGCCCTGCGTCCAGAACGGCCAGGAGCGCCTCATAGGTGTGAGCCGGGTCACCTTCGACGGAGCGGATGAGGGTGGGGCCGCGCGTGGCGATGACGGCTTGCAGGTTGTCGTACATGGCCGAGAGCTCGGCCGGGGTGGCCTGGATCGTGCCGCGCTCGGTGAAGCGGCGGATCGCGTTGTCCTTGGTGTCGATCAGGACGACCTCGTAGTAGGCCGCGCCCACCTCGGCCGCCAGGGCGGCGAGGCGGTCCAGGAACTCCGGGCGGCCGAGGAACTGGGGCACCACCACGTCGTGGCCGGACGTCAGGTGCACGCGGGCGGCGGCGACGGCGATGTCGCGCGCCAGGCGGCCGGCCTCGCCGAGGTCGCCCGCGATCAGGTCGCGCACCCGGTCCACGTCCAGCGCCAGCGCGGGCGGGTGGTCGTCGGCGTAACGGCGCGCGATGGTCGACTTGCCGCACCCTGGCGGACCGTTCAGAGCGATCAGGCGAGGCACTCCGCCGAGCCTAGCCCTGGGCGCGACCGGGACCGCTTCCAGGCCGTAGACCTGCACCGGAGCACCGGACACGCGCCCGCGCGCCTACCCCGGCGCGCCTCAGACCCGAGCCCGCACGCACACCGGGCGACCTGCTCCGGACCGCTTCACCCGAATGCAGTCCCCCGAAGCGGGCGCGCCGCGGGACCTCGCATGACAGCCTGGACGGCACGTTTGTCACTGCGGACAATCGTGGTGAGACTGCCAGGGGGGTGGACCGGTTGCCGCGCGGAGAACGCCCGTTGGACGTCGGTGACAGCCCGCTGCTGAAGTTCGCCGCCGACCTGAGGTCGTTGCGGGACAAGGCGGGCGGGCACAGCTACCGGCAGTTGGGCGCGCGCGCCCACTACTCGGCGACCACGTTGTCCGACGCGGCGGGCGGGCGCAGGCTGCCCACGCTCGCGGTGACGCTGGCCTACGTGCGCGCCTGCGAGGGCGACGTGGCCGAGTGGGAGGACCGGTGGCGGCAGGTCGCCGCCGAGGTCCTGCCCAGCTCCGACCCCGCCCCCGACGAGGGCCACCCGCCGTACGCGGGCCTGGCCGCCTACGGCACCGAGGACGCCGAGTGGTTCTTCGGCCGCGACCACCTGCTGGACGACCTGGAGCAGCGCCTGGCGCACCGCCGGTTCATCGCGGTGTTCGGCGCGTCGGGCGCGGGCAAGTCGTCCCTGCTGCGCGCCGGCCTGGTGCCGAGGGTGGCCGGCCGGGTCGTGGTCACCGCACCGAGCGAGACCGCCGACCCGGACCTGGACGCCGACCTGCTCATCGTCGACCAGTTCGAAGAGGTCTTCACGCTGTGGCCGGACGCCGACCGGCGCACCGCTTACGTCGACGCGCTGCTGGCCGCCCGGTGCAAGGTCGTGGTCGGCGTGCGGGCCGACTTCTACGGTCACTGCGCGCAGCACCCGGCGCTGGTCGAGGCGCTGGCCGACGCCCAGCTGCTGCTCGGGCCGATGGGCGCCGAGGAACTGCGCCAGGTGATCATGCAGCCCGCCGTGAAGGCGTCGTGCACGGTGGAGACGGCGCTGGTGTCCCGGCTCATCGCGGACGCCACCGGTCAGGCGGGCGTGCTGCCGCTGATGTCGCACGCGCTGCTGGAGACGTGGCGGCGACGGCGCGGCACCACGTTGACGCTGGCCGGCTACGAGGCCGCGGGCGGCGTCCAGCACGCCATCGCCCAGACCGCCGAACGCACCTACACGTCCCTGGAACGGCACCAGCGCGCGGTGGCGCGGCAGGTGTTCCTGCGGCTCACCGCGCTCGGCGACGGCACCGAGGACACCAAGCGCCGGCTGCCGCGCGCCGAGCTCGACCACGACGTGGACGTGGACGTGGTGCTCGACCGGCTCGCCCACGCCCGGCTGCTCACCCTGGACCGCGACAGCGTGGAGATCGCGCACGAGGCGCTGATCCGCTCCTGGCCGCGGCTGCGCGGCTGGCTGGCCGAGGACCGGGAAGGGCTGCGCACCATGCGCCGGCTCACCGAGGCCGCGGCCACCTGGGAGTCGCTCGGCCGCGACCCGGACGCGCTGTACCGGGGCACGCGGCTGGACACCGCGGTCGAGTGGACGCGGCGCGACGGCGTGCGCACCAGCGCGCAAGAGCGCGACTTCCTGGCCGAGAGCCTCCAGGCGCGCGACCGGGAACGGCTGGTCACGCAGCGGCACACCCGCAGGCTGCGCCAGCTCGTGGCGCTGCTGGCCGTGCTGCTCGTGCTCGCCGGCACCGCCGTGGTGATCGCGATCAGCGCGCAGAAGGAGGCCGCGGCGGGCTGGAACTCCTCGGCCGCCTGGTACGTGGCCAACCAGTCGCAGAGCCTGCGCAGCAGCGCCTCGGAGCTCGCCGACCAGCTCGCCCTGGTCGCCCACCGCCTCAACCCGAACGACGAGACGCGGGACGGCGTGCTCAGCGCGCGGGCGAGCAGCGAGCTCAACGAAGCCGCGCGCGCCGCCTTCGCCTCGGCCCTGGCCCGCAGCCCGGACGGCGAGCAGCAGACGCCCACCCGGGTGCTCGGGCCGGCGAACGAGACCGTGACCTCGATCGCCGTGAACCACGCCGGCCAGGCGTTCGCCACGACGCTGGTGGACGGGCCCGCGAAGGTCTGGGACGTCACCGACCTGACCCCGGAGATCGTGCACACCTTCGACCCCCGGGTCGACCGGATCGTGTTGGACCCAGCCCGCGCCCGCACGCTGGTCACCGTGTCGGAGCCGTCCGGTGTCGCGGTGTGGGACTGGTCGGACCCGGCCGAGCCGGTCGAGGTGGCACGCCTGACCGACCACCCGAACCAGGTCGTCGGCGTCGCCTACAGCCCGGACGGCCGCGACGTCATCACCTTCGACGTCATGGGCGTGATCCGGCTGTGGGACGTGTCCGACCCGAAGAGCCCGAAGCCGGTCACGCGGCTGGACACCGCGCGGGACGTCACCGCGGTCGCCGTGTCGCACGACCACCGCACGCTGGCGTACGGCACCGCGAAGGGCGAGGTCCGGCTGTACGACGTGACCGACCGGGCCAAGCCCGCGGAGCTGTGGTCCGGCCGGGCGCACCGGGGCGCGGTGCAGGCGCTCGGCTTCGACAGGTCCGGTGACGCGCTCGCCACGGTCGGCACGCAGGACGTGGTCGCGCTGTGGGACGTGTCGGACCCGCGGCGGACCTCGGGGCGCGGCCGGATCAACGGGGTCACCGAAGGCGTCTACGCGGTGCGGTTCGACGACACCGCGACCAGGGTGGTGACCTCGAAGTCCAACGGCACGACGCGCGCGTGGGAGTTCGACTTCGACACGGCGGTGCGCGAGATGTGCGCCGGCGTCACCGCACCCATCACCCAGGAGGAGTGGCAGCTCTACGTCGGCGCGCTGGAGTACCGCCGCCCGTGCGGTTGATTGGCGGGCCGGCGCGGGCGGGCAGATAATCACCGCGTGACCACTCCGCGTGACGACGACCGCACCCAGGCGCCGCCGACGAGCCAGATCCCGGGCGGTCCGCCGCCGGCGGGTCAGCCCGGACCGGGCGCGGTCGAGCCCTCGGTGACCGACGTGCCGGAGCGGAAGGCCGGGCCGCAGGCCAAGCTGAAGCCGACCAGGATCAGCGGCACGTGGGTCGCCGTGCTGGCGTCGATCGTGGTGCTGATCGTGCTGCTGGTGTTCATCCTGCAGAACCTCGCCGACGCCACGATCCACTTCTTGGGCGCGGCGGGCACGCTGCCGCTGGGCGTGGCACTGCTGTTCGCGGCGATCGCCGGCGCGATCCTGGTGGCCCTGGTCGGCGCAGCCCGGATAATGCAGCTGCGCCGCCAGGCCAAACGAGGGCTGCGGTAGTCGACGGCGTCACCCTGCGAGGCAGGGCCTGCCGTTCAGCGTGAAGCCGGTGGGTGCGACGTTGCTGCCCTGCCAGCTCGCCTGGAATCCGAATTCCACCGTGCTTCCCGCCGCGATGGTCCCGTTCCAGCCCTCGTTGCTCACGGTCACGGCGGCGCCGGTCTGCGACGCCTTGCCGTTCCAACTGTTGGTGATCTTCTGGCCGTTCGCGAACGACCAGCCCAGGTTCCAGCCCGTGACGGCCCTGGTGTCCCGGTTGGTGATCCTCACCGATCCGGTGAAGCCACCTCCCCACTGGGAGGAGACCCGGTACTGCACCGAGCAGCCGGGTGGCGGCTGGTCGGTGACCGTGGTCGTCCCGGAGGTGGTGCTCGACGTGGTGTTCGGGATCGTGGTGGTCGTGGTGGGGAACGGCTCGGTGGTCGAGATGTTCCCGGCCGGGTCGGCGACGAGGATGCCGCGGCCGTTGGTGCCCAGGTAGACGCGCCCGTAGACGCGCGGGTCACCGGTGATCGCCTCGCCCATGTTGCCGTACTGCTGGTTCGCCCCGGTGTTGATGTGCACGAAGCCCGCGGCCAGGCCGTCGAAGCCGAAGCCCTCCATCCGGTAGACGCCCAGGCGGCCGTCCTCGAAGGCCAGCACGGTGTACATGGCCGGGTAGGTCTTGCCCTCGGCGGCCTTGCCGAACCCGACGCTGACCGCCTTGGTGACCCACTTGTTCTTCCGGACCGTGGCGCCGGAGTCGGTGGACCGGAACAAGCCGTCGCCGGTCAGCCAGAGGTCGCCCTCGTGGCCCGGCACGGCCTTGAGCCTGGTCGCCGCCACCTCGGGCCCCACGGTGAACGTCGCGCCGCCGTCGGTGCTGGCGTAGAGCCGGCCGCCGGCCAGGCCGTAGAACTTGTTGGGGTTCACCCGGTCCGACTCGACGACGGCCCCCGCCGGGATGCCGGTGGACGGCGCCCAGGTGGTGCCGAAGCCCACCGAGTGGTGCACGGCCGCGCCGGCCGGGCTCCACACGAACCGCGAGCCGTCCGCCGACGCCGCGACCGTGCCGCCGCCGGTGACGCCGCCCGGTTCGGAGCCCGCGAACCAGTTCGCGCCGCCGTCGGTGGAGAACGCCACGTGCGGCGAGCCGTCCACGTTGCCGGAGCGGACGATCACCGACGGGTTCTTCTCCGCGTAGTCCAGGCTGGTGGTCGTGGTGAAGTTGGGCTGCTGGAACATCAGCGGCGGCACCTTGGTGATGTCGGTGTGCCGGAACCCGCCGATGTCGCCGAGGCCGCTGATCAGCGGCGCGCCGGTGGGCGGGCTGATCAGGTCGAGCACCGCGGTCTCCTCCAGCCCCGCGGCGGTCGGCTTGATCGTGATCTTTCCGCCGTCGTCCCACTTGAGCAGGTCCGTCGTGCCGTAGATGGTGGCGCCGGTGCCGTACATCATCCGGTTGGAGTCGAACGGGTCGATCTCCAGCGACTCCACCATCCAGCCGAGCTTCGGCGAGGTCTCCGGCGGCTGCGGGTTCGCGCCCCAGCTCAGCCACGGCGAGGAGCCGATGTCCATGGTGTAGCGGAAGCTGCGCTCGGGGTAGCTCGTGAAGTCCCACGCCCGCGTCCACGTCGCGCCGCCGTCAGTGCTGCGGAAGATGATGACGTCCGGCCACCAGGAGATCTGGGTGGCGACCATGAGCGTGTCCGGGCTCTGCCGGTCGATGGTCAGGCCGCTGTAGCCGAAGTAGGCGTCGGAGCTGGTGGACGGGACCGGGCTGATCCGCGTCCACGCGCCGGTGGCGGTGTCGTACTTCCACACGTCGCCCTTGCCGCCGTCGTACGGGCCGCCGGTGTCGCTGGTGGCCAGGTAGAGGAAGCCGCCCTCGGCGTCCAGCTCGCCCTGGTGGGCGAGGTAGCCGGTGGGCTGGCCGGCCAGCCGGGTCCAGGTCGCGCCCGCGTCCGTGCTGCGGTAGACCGTGTTCTCCTTGTCGGCCACGCCGACGTAGATCGTCCTGGACGGGCTGCCCGCGGTCGAGGAGCGCGGGTCGTAGGTCACCCAGACCACGCCCTGGATGTCGTTGGAGTAGCCGTTGGGGTCGTTCGGGTCGGCGACGTAGTTGCCCGGGTTGGGGAAGCTCGTCACCTGCGCCCAGGTCACGCCGCTGTCCGCGCTGCGCCACAGGCCCTTGCCGCTCGGCGCGCCGAAGTACAGCACCCGCCCGTCGTTCGGGTCGACCGACAGCCGCTCACCCATGCCGCGACCCGGCATGTTGCCGCCGACCTTGAACGGCAGCTCGGTGCGCTGCCACGTGGCGCCGCGGTCCGAGGAGCGCAGGATCGCGCCGTTGTTCGGGTCCCAGCTGTTGGTGTACATGCCCACGGCCGCGTACACCTTGTCGGCGTTCTTCGGGTCCGGCGCGATGCTCGCCACGCCGTTGTAGCCCCACTTGTCCCAGCCGACCCAGTCCAGCAGCGGGACCCAGCGGCCGGTGGCCTGGTTCCACCGGTAGGCGCCGCCGATGTCGGTGCGCGCGTAGACCAGGTCCTTCTCCGCGGGGCTGAACACGATGCCCGGCACGAACCCGCCGCCCGCGATCTCCACGTTGCGCCAGTCGTGCGGCTGCACGATGCCCGAGGCGGACAGCGGCGGCGAGGACGCGGGACTCGCCGCGGCGGTCACCAGCACCACACCGAGCGCGGCGACGGCCGCGGTGGTCAACGCGAGAAGGCGCTTCATGACTCCACTCCCCCATTCGTGACCGGCGCGGCCGTGACCGGCGCGCTGGTGATCGGCCGGACCCGCCCGACCTGTCCGAACGCACCGGCCCCGACCGGGTTCGCGGTCGAGGTGGCGTCGGGGTGGTTCCCGGCACGACGGCCCGCGACTCCCACCGGGCCCGGCGGGGCTGCCGCCGTGAACGGGGTGCGACGGGCCATCGGTGCTGCGCTCCTTCGCGCGGGGTGGGAGGAGGCGGTGGGCGAGAGGGATCCGCCTCCCCCCTGGCTGGAAGTCGGGGTACTGGAGGTCGTGCGGTCCGGGCGCGCGGGAGGCCGTCCGGGTTACCAGTTCTGGGAGCGCTCCCAGATCGGGCAGGATTGGACCGTAGCCAGGCTGATCGACTCACGGCAAGGGTCGGGGCTACGCCATCCGAGTGAACTGTGCGCTCAGGCCCACCGGATTGGGTCGAACGCGTCGAACGAGACGTCGAATCGCTTCGAAATACCGCGACCCGGACCGAAGGCCCGGGTCGCGGCAGTGTTCCTCCGAGAGCGACTCAGGCGCTCGAACGGGTGACCATCGAGGTCGGGAGGAGCAGGAACGGCGGGAGGTTCTCCTCGCCGGCCAGCTCCGCCATGAGACGCCACGTCATGGTGCGGCCCAACTGCTCCACGTCCTGCCGGATCGTGGTCAGCGGCGGCACCGCGGTCGAGGCGATCATCAGGTCGTCGAACCCGACCACGGCGACGTCCTCGGGCACCTTCTTGCCGTGCGCGTGCAGGGTCTGCAACGCGCCCAGCGCCATGATGTCCGCGCCGACGAACACCGCGTCCAGGTCCGGGGCCTGCTCGAGCAGGTCGGCCATGGCCGCGGCGCCGCTCTCCGGCGTGAAGTCGCCGTACGCGACCAGGCCGGTGTCGACCCTGGCCTGGCTCAGGCCGCGCTTCCAGCCCGACAGGCGGTCCATGCCGACCGCCATGTCCCGGGGGCCCGCGATGGTGCCGATGCGCTTGTGACCCCGCGCGACCAGGTAGCGAGCCGCTTCCATCGCGCCGTTGAAGTTGTCCGAGTCCACATAGGGCACTCCACCGGCGCCGAGGGGCCTGCCGCAGACCACGGTCGGCAGGCCCGCGTCGGCGAGCGTGCGGGGCAGCGGGTCCTGGCCGTGCAGGCTGATCACCAGCACGCCGTCCACGTGGCCACCGCACAGGTAGTTCACCAGGTCCTGCTCGTCGCCCTCCTTGCTCATCATGAGGACGAGCTGGACCCGCTTGCCCGCGAGCTCGGCGTGCACTCCGCGCAGCACACCGGCGAAGAACGGGTCGTTCAGCACCCGGCTGCCCTGCTCGGACACGACCATGGCGATGCAGTTCGCCCGGCTGCCCGCGAGCGTCCGGGCCGCCTGGTTCGGGCTGTACCCGAGCTTGCCGATGGCCTGGTGGACGGCTTCACGCGCCCTGGAGCTGACGTACGGCTCGCCGTTGATCACCCGGGAGACGGTCGACTTCGACACCCCGGCTGCCCGAGCGACCTCCTCGAGCCGGGTGTTGGGTCGTCGCGCCTTGGGCGGGTCAACGGCATCTGTCACGGAGCGACCGTCGCCGCGAGAACGTTGCCACGGGCAACCTGTGAGTACCACATGGCACTCATCTTAGGCGTCCGCACCTGGGTCTCGTAGTCGACATGCACGATCCCGAACCGCTTGGCGTAGCCCTCGGCCCATTCGAAGTTGTCCATGAGCGACCACGCGAAGTAACCGCGGAGGTCGACACCCGCCTCGATGGCCGCGTGCGCGGCCCTGAGGTGCGACTCGATGTAACCGAGGCGCTCGGGGTCGTTGATCGACCCGTCGTCGTTGACGGAGTCGACGTAGGCCGCGCCGTTCTCGGTGACGTACAGCGGAATGCTGGGGTAGTCCTGGTGCACCCGCATGAGGACCTTGAACAGGCCGTCCGGCTGCACCTCCCAGTCCATGTCGGTGCGCGGCAGGCCGCGGCTGGGGAACGACACGTGCTCGGCGCCCACCCAGGGTGACCCGGTCGGGCGACGCCCGTTGGTCTGGACCTCGACCTCCGGCTCCGGCGTGCCGCTCACGAAGTGCTCGGCGTAGTAGTTGACGCCCAGCTGGTCCAGCGGCGCGGAGATGATCTCCAGGTCGTTCTCGCGGATGTGCTTCGAGAAGCCGTACGGCTCCAGGTCCTCCACGATGTCGGCCGGGTACTCGCCCTTGAACAGCGGGTCCAGGAAGATCCGGTTCTGCAGGCCGTCGAGCCGGCGGGCGGCGTCGAGGTCGGCCGGGTCGTCCGGGTTCGCCGGGATGATCGGGTACATGTTGAGCGTGATGCCGATCTTGGCGTTCGGCGCCTGCTCGCGGATCGCCGAGGTGGCCAGGCCGTGGGCCAGCAGCAGGTGGTGCACGGCCGCGACGGCGGCCTCCGGCTCCTGGCGGCCGGGCGCGTGCACGCCGGCGGCGTAGCTGAGCAGCGACGAGCACCACGGCTCGTTGAGCGTGGTCCAGTTGTCCACGCGGTCGCCGAGGGCGCCGACGACCGACTCGGCGTACTCCGCGAAGCGGTACGCGGTGTCGCGGTTGGCCCAGCCGCCCTCGTCCTCCAGCGTCTGCGGGAGGTCCCAGTGGTAGAGCGTCAGCCACGGGGTGATGTTGTTCTCGAGCAGCTTGTCGACCAGCCGGGAGTAGAAGTCCAGGCCGGGCTGGTTGACCGGACCGGCGTCCGGGCGGATGCGCGGCCACGCGGTGGAGAACCGGTAGGCGTGCAGCCCGAGGTCGACCATCAGCTGGACGTCCTCGTCCACGCGGTAGTAGTGGTCGGCCGCGGGATCACCCGTGTCACCGCCCACGACCGCGCCCGGAAGCTGGCAGAACGTGTCCCAGATGGACGCGGTGCGACCGTCCGCGGTGGTCGCGCCTTCGATCTGGAACGCCGCGGTCGCGGCGCCCCACACGAATCCCTCGGGAAAGGAAATCGACTCCACAGCTACCCCTTCACAGCACCCTGCATGATCCCGGCGACGATCTGCCGACCGAGTACGAGGAAGACGATTAGAATCGGGACCGTGGCCATCGTGGTCCCGGCGAGCACGAGCGTTTTGTCGACGTAGTAGCCGCTCTGCAACTTCTCCAGGGCGACCTGCATCGTCGGGTTGTCCGCGTTGAGCACGATCAGCGGCCAGAGGAAGTCGTTCCACGACATCATGAACGTGAAGATGCCCAGCATGGCGGCCGCCGGGCGCACCGCGGGCAGGCACACGTGCCAGAACGTGCGGATCATGCTGCACCCGTCCATGCGGGCCGCCTCGATCAGCTCGTCCGGCACGGCGTCGGCGATGTACTGGCGCATCCAGAACACGCCGAACGCGGTCACCAGGTTGGGGACGATGACCGCGCCGAGGGTGCCTGACCAGCCGTACTCCGCCATCACCATGTACAGCGGGATGATGCCGAGCTGCGTGGGCACGGCGAGCGTGGCGACCACGAACACCATCAGCGGACCGCGGCCCTTGAACCGCAGCTTGGCGAACGCGAACCCGGCCAGCGTCGAGAGCACCACGACGGAGATCGTGACCGTGCCGGAGACGATGATGCTGTTGCCCAGCGCCTTCCAGAACGGGATCGTGTCCAGCACGCGGCTCGCGTTCTGGAAGAAGTTCCCGCCCGGCAACATCGGCGAGTCCTTGGTGAAGGTCGCGTCGTCGTGGCTGGCCACCAGGAACGACCAGTAGAACGGGAACGCCGAGCCCAGGATGAAGGCGATCAGGATCCCGTAGACGACGAAGCTCGGGCGCCGCTCGGAGAGCGACACCGCCTTCGAGCGCCTCCGCTTGACGGGCTTGGACCCGGCCGCGCTCGGCGCCGGGCGATCGGTGATGGTGGCCATCACGCCTCCCCACTGGACGCGAGCTTGCGGGTGAGCAGGAAGTTGATCCCCGCGATCGCGATGATGACGATGAACAGGATCCAGGCCATCGCCGAGGCGTAGCCGAGGTCCTGGCTCTGGAAGCCGGCTTGGTACATGTAGAGCACGACCGTCTGGTACTGGTGGGTCGCGCCGCCGTTGGCGCCCGCCGAGGGCGAGAACAGCAACGGCTCGGTGAAGATCTGCAGACCGCCGATGGTCGACGTGACGATCACGAAGATCAGGGTGGGGCGCAGCATCGGCAGCGTGATGCTGACGAACTGGCGCACCTTGCTCGCGCCGTCGACCCAGGCCGCCTCGTAGACGTCGCGCGGGATGGCCTGCATGGCGGCCAGCACGATCAGGGCGTTGTAGCCGGTCCAGCGCCAGTTGACCATGGTGGCGATGGCCACGTGGCTCCACCAGCGGTCGGCCTGCCAGTCGATCCGGTCGAAGCCGAACAGCTCGATGATGTTGTTGACGCTGCCGTACTGCACGCCGAACAGGTCGCCGAAGATGATGGTCAGGGCGACGAGGCTGGCCACGTAGGGCAGCAGCACGCCCATGCGCCAGCCGGTGCGCCCGCGCAGGGCGGTGTTGAGCAGCGCGGCCAGCAGCACCGCGATGATGACCTGCGGGATCGTCGAGATCGCGAAGATGCTGAACGTGTTGACCATCGCGTTCCAGAACTGCGAGTCGGCCAACAGGTTGGTGTAGTTCTCGACGCCGATGAACGGCTGCTCGTCCGCGCCGAGCTCCCACTCGAACAGGGAGATGTAGGCCGTGTAGAGCAGCGGGAACAGGCCCACGACCGCGAACAGGACGAAGAACGGGGCGATGTACAGGTAGGGCGAGAACTTCACGTCCAGCCGGTTCAACCGGTAGCGCCAGCTCAGCTTGCCCGTGCCGATGTCATCGTTGTCGTCGCGCCGCGGCGGGCGGGGCTCGGCGCCCCGCCCGCGCGCGACCGAAAGCTCGGTCGTCATTACTTGGCAGCCTTCTTGGCTCCCTCGACGACCTTCGCCCACGCCTCGTCGGGCGACGTGCCCTGCTCGACCGAGGTCAGCGCCGGGGAGACCACGTTGTCCTGGATCTCACCGTCCTGCGGGCCCTTGTACTGGGCCGCCGCGACCTTGTTGGCCTGCTCGGCGAACAGCATGCCGACCTTCTCGCCACCGAAGTACTCGCTGGTCTGGTTGAGCAGCTCGGGGGAGATCAGGCCCTCGGTCTGGCTCGGGAAGGTGCCCTTGGCCTTGAACGCCTTGATCTGCTGCTCGGGCGCGGTCAGCCACGCGGCCAGCTTGGCGGCCTCGGCCTTGTTCTTGCCCTGCTTCGGGACGGTCAGGTACGAGCCGCCCCAGTTGCCGCCGCCGCCGGGGAACGCCGCGGTGACGGCCCACTTGCCCTTGTGGTCGGGACCGGCGTTGCCCTCGATGACACCCAGCATCCAGGACGGGCAGGTCTTGGTGGCGAACGCCGACTCCTTGAAGCCGGTCTGCCACTCCGGGCTCCACGCGGAGAGCTTGGCCGACTGGCCGCGCGCGACCGCGCCGGTGACCTGGTCCCAGATCTTCTTGTCGTCGTTGGTCTCGATCACGAGCTTGTCGTCGCGGTCGAAGTAGCCGGTCTCGGCCTGGTTGTGCATCGGGTTGAAGATCTGCGCGGCCGAGTCGAACCACGGCTTGCCGGTCGCCTTGACGTACTTGTCACCGGCCTCGAAGTACGAGTCCCAGGTGGCGAACAGGGCCTTGACGCCCTCGGGGTCGGCCGGCAGGCCGGCGGCCTCCAGCATGTCCTTGCGGTAGCACATGGCCAGCGGGCCGATGTCGGTGCCGTAGCCGATGAGCTTGTTGTCCTTGGTCGTGACGGCGTCGACCTTCCACTGCAGCCAGCGGTCGTCGCGGACGTCCTTCGGACCGATCTCCTTGAGGTTCTCGAACTGGCCCGACTTGGACATGACCTGGCTCAGGAAGCCCTCTTCGACGGCCTCGACGTCGGCGAGGCCGGAACCCGCGCCCAGCTTGGTGAACAGGTTCTGGTGGTGCGGCGCGGCCTGGCCGGTCTTGCGCTGCGTGACCTTGACGTTCGGGTTCGCGGCTTCGTACTCCTTGAGGAGCTCCTCGTACCCGAACTCGTTGAAGGTCGCGATGGTCAGCTCGACCTTGCCGTCGGATGCCCCTCCGGAACCTCCCGAGCCACAGGCCGTGGCGACAGCGGCAAGCACTGCGGTGCAGGCCAGGACTTTGGCCAAGCCTGCTCGACGGTAGCGCACGAGAACTCCTCAGTTGATCGGCGGTGAACGTTCTGGGAGCGCTCCCAGGTTTTGGGGGAGTGTGGTTCGCGCCACGGAGTTGTGTCAAGCTCCCGTGTCCGCGCTGTTACCGACGTTGCGTCATTTGCCTTGCTGGACCGATTCTGCTAGCCGCTGGCCCAGTGGTCCGTTCAGGCACTGTTCGTAGACCGGTCGGACACGCTCGGTCCATCTCCGCGCCGAACGGCCCGAAAAGATTCCCGAGTCGCGAACCCGCTCACCCGCCACCAGTCTGCACCGGAAGTGCGCGCGTGTCCGGCACCGCCCCACGGCGAGTCGCGGGGAGTGGCGCGCCGAGTCGTCCGGACGGGTAGCGCGAGTCGGCCGACCGGGTGGCGTCACCGGCCGGCCGAGTCACCGCCGGACGTCCCGCGGCGCGCGGCGGGACGTCCGTTCCGGGCCAGTGATTCACCGAAGTGTTTCGTCACGCGCGCGGCGCCCGGGGATATAGGGGTACCCCTCATGATCGACGCGTTTCCGCGACGTTATAGACGGCGTCGTGGACCGCGGGCGGGCGGCCCGAAGGCTCAGCCGCCGTCCTCCAGGTCGCCCTCGGTTTCCAGGTACGCCTTTCGCAGCGCTTCCAGCGTCGCGGGCTCCGGGTGCTCCCACATACCCCGCTCGGCCGCCTCCAGGAGCCGTTCGGACATGCCGTGCAGCGCCCACGGGTTGGACCGGGCCAGGAACTCCCGGTTCACCGGGTCCAGCACGTAGCTCGCCACGAGCTGCTCGTACATCCAGTCCGCGACCACGCCGGTGGTGGCGTCGTAGCCGAACAGGTAGTCGACGGTGGCCGCGAGTTCGAACGCGCCCTTGTACCCGTGCTCGCGCATCGCGGCCAACCACCTCGGGTTCACCACGCGGGCGCGGAAGATCCGGTTCGTCTCCTCGTTCAGCGTTCTGGTGCGCACGGCATCGGGCCGCGTGCTGTCGCCGACATAAGCGGCGGGCGCTTTTCCGGTGAGCGCGCGCACGGTCGCGATCATTCCGCCGTGATATTGGAAGTAGTCGTCGGAATCGGCGATGTCGTGTTCACGCGTGTCGATGTTCTTCGCCGCCACCGCGATGCGCTTGTAGGCGCTCTCCATCGCCGGCCGGGCTTCGACGCCGTCGAGTTCGCGGCCGTAGGCGTAGCCGCCCCACACCGCGTACACCTCGGCCAAGTCGGCGTCGTCGCGCCAGTTGCGGCTGTCGATCAGCGGGAGGAGGCCGGCGCCGTACGCACCGGGTTTGCTGCCGAAGATCCGCATTGTCGCCCGGCGCGGGTCGTTGTGCTGCGCGAGATCGGCTTGGGCGTGCGCCCGGACGTAGTTGTCCGAGGCCGACTCGTCCAAGTTCGCGACCAGTCGCACCGCGTCGTCGATCAGTGCCACGACGTGGGGGAACGCGTCGCGGAAGAAACCGCTGATCCGGACCGTGACGTCGATTCGCGGCCGGTTCAGCTCGGCGAGCGGGATCACTTCCAGTCCGGTCACCCGGCGGGACTGCTCGTCCCATTCGGGCCGCACGCCCAGCAGGGCCAGCACCTCGGCGATGTCGTCACCCGCGGTGCGCATCGCGCTCGTGCCCCAGACCGACAGGCCGACCGACGGCGGCCACTCCCCCGTGTCGGCGCGGTAGCGCTCCAGCAGCGAGTCGGCCATGGCCTGGCCGGTCTCCCAGGCCAGCCGGGACGGCACCGCCTTGGGGTCGACCGAGTAGAAGTTGCGGCCGGTCGGCAGCACGTTCACCAGGCCGCGCAGCGGCGAGCCGCTCGGACCGGCCGGCACGTACCCGCCGTCCAGGGCGTGCAGCACGTTCGCCAGCTCGTCGGTGGTGCGGGCCAGCCGGGGCACGACCTCCAGCGCGGCGAACTCCAGGATCCGCGCCACGTCCTCGTCGTCGGTGAGCGTCCGGGCCGCGTTCACGTCCCAATTGGCGTCTTCCATCGCCTGGACGAGCGCGCGGGCCTGTTCCTCGACCCGGTCGGTGGCGGTCCGGTCGTCGCCGGACTCGCTCAGGCCCAGCGCCTCGCGCAGGCCGGGCAGGGCGGCGACCCGGCCCGCCCACATCTGCTTGGCCTGCAGGATCGACAGCACCAGGTTCACCCTGGTCCCGCCGGTGGGCGCCTGGCCCAGCACGTGCAGGCCGTCGCGGATCTGGACGTCCTTGATCTCGCACAGCCAGCCGTCGACGTGCAGGATCAGCTCGTCGAACCCGTCGTCCTCCGGCCGGTCGGCCAGGCCGAGGTCGTGGTCGAGCTTGGCGGCCTGGATGAGGGTCCAGATCTGGGCCCGGATCGCCGGCAGCTTGGCCGGGTCCATGGCGGCGATGGTGCCGTGCTCGTCCAGCAGCTGCTCCAGCCGGGCGATGTCGCCGTAGCTGTCGGCCCTGGCCATCGGCGGCACGAGGTGGTCGACCAGGGTGGCGTGCGCCCGGCGCTTCGCCTGGGTGCCCTCGCCCGGGTCGTTGACCAGGAACGGGTAGATCAGCGGCAGGTCGCCCAGCGCCGCGTCGGGCCCGCAGCCCGCCGACAGGCCGACGGTCTTGCCGGGCAGCCACTCCAGGTTGCCGTGCTTGCCCACGTGCACCACGGCGTCGGCGCCGAACTCGTCCTCCAGCCAGCGGTAGGCGGCCAGGTAGTGGTGGCTCGGCGGCAGGTCCGGGTCGTGGTAGATGGCGATGGGGTTCTCGCCGAAGCCGCGCGGCGGCTGGACCATGACCACGACGTTGCCGGAGCGCAGGGCGGCCAGCACGATCTCGCCGTCGGGGTCCCGCGACCGGTCCACGAACAGCTCGCCGGGCGCCTCGCCCCAGTGCCGCTCCATCTCCTCGCGGGTGTCCTCGGGCAGGGTGGCGTACCACTGCCGGTAGCGGGCCGCCGGCAGCCGCACGGGGTTGCCCTGGAGCTGCTCCTCGGTGAGCCAGTCGGCGTCCTGGCCGCCGGCCGCGATGAGGGCGTGGATCAGCGCGTCGCCGTCGAGGTCGGCCACGCCCGGCAGCTCGTCGCCGATGTCGTAGCCGTGCTCCGCCATGGCGGTGAGCAGCCGCACGACGCTGGCCGGCGTGTCCAGGCCGACCGCGTTGCCGATGCGGGAGTGCTTGGTCGGGTAGGCCGACAGCATCACCGCGATGCGCCGTTCGGCCGGCTGCACGTGGCGCAGCCGGCCGTGGCGCACGGCGATGCCCGCGACCCGCGCCGCGCGCTCGTCGTCGGCGACGTAGACCGTGAGGCCGTCCTCGTCGACCTCCTTGAACGAGAACGGCACCGTGATGATCCGGCCGTCGAACTCCGGGATCGCGACCTGGGTGGCGGTGTCCAAAGGGGACAGCCCGTCGTCGTTGCCGTCCCACGCGGCCCGGCTCGTGGTCAGGCACAGGGCCTGCAGCACCGGCACGTCGAGGGCGGCCAGCGCGCCCACGTCCCACGCCTCGTCATCACCGCCGGCGGACGCGGAGGCGGGCTTGGTGCCGCCGGCCGCGAGCACGGTCACCACCAGGGCGTCGGCCTGGCCGAGCACGGCCAGCAGCTCCGGCTCGGCGGTGCGCAGCGAGGCGCAGAAGACCGGCAGCGGACGGCCGCCCTTGGCCACGATCGCGTCGCACAGCGCGTGCACGAACGCCGTGTTCCCGGCCACGTGGTGGGCGCGGTAGTACAGGACGGCGATGGTCGGGCCCTCGCCCGCGTCCTGCCGTTCGAGCACGCCCCAGGTGGGCGTCGGTGCGGGCGGCGCGAAGCCGTGGCCGGTGAGCAGCACCGTGTCGGACAGGAAGTGGTGCAGCTGGGCGAGGTTCGCCGCGCCGCCGTGCGCCAGGTAGGCGTGCGCCTCGGCGCAGACCCCGCCGGGCACGGTCGACAGCTCCATCAGCGGCGCGTCGGGGTTCTGCTCACCGCCCAGCACGACGACCGGCAGGCCCGAGGCGAGCAGCCGGTCGAGCCCCTCCTCCCACATCCGGCGCCCGCCGAGGATGCGCACGACCACCAGGTCGACGCCCTCCACCAGGGCCGGCAGGTCGTCGACGGCGGTGCGGGCGGGGTTGGCCAGGCGGTAGTCGGCGCCACTCGCGCGGGCGGACAGCAGGTCCGTGTCGGAGGTCGACAACAGCAGGATCACGTGCGGGCTCCATCCCTCGGGGGTCCTCGCCCCGGTCGTGGGTACGGCGAGCGGAGTTCCTGACTTCCGGGGCCTCCCCCGGTCACAGTGGCGGGACCGCGCCGGATTCACACCGGCTTCCTCCTGCTGCTTCGCCGTTCGGAGGTCACCCTAACGGCAGTTAGCATCCAGTCCATGCCCACGGATCGAACTCACCCGGACGCCTGCCCCGGCGCGGTCGACGTGCACCGGGCCGCCGACGGCGGGCTGGCGCGCGTGCGGGTGCCCGGCGGGACGTTGGACGCCGGGCAGGTCGACGTGCTCCGGTCCGCCGCGATCGAGCTGGGCGACGGCGTCCTGGAGTTGACCTCGCGGGCGAACCTGCAGATCAGGGGCTTGGCGCCGGGGGCGGAGCACGAGCTGGGCGCGCGGTTGCGCGACGTCGGCCTGCTGCCCTCGATGAGCCACGAGCGGATGCGGAACATCGTCGCCGCGCCGTTGGACGACAACCAGGCGCTGGTCGACGAGATCGACGCGGCGTTGCTGGCCGTGCCGGAGCTGGCGTCCCTGCCAGGGCGTTTCCTGGTCACGGTGGGTGGCGCGGTCAGCGGCCTGGGAGGTGACGTCGGGCTGGTCGGCGACGCGTTGTTCCTGGCAGGCCACGATTCAGGGCTGCGCGTGGCCGATCCGGTCGCGGCCGTGGTGACCGCCGCGCGGCTGTTCGGCGAGCTCCGCGGCGACGCGTGGCGGCTGTCCGAAGTGGACGGCGGTGTGCGGAAGATCACGGCGGCGTTGGGCGTTCCGGGTGACGTCCGGATCGAGCCGGATGTGACGCCCGTCGCACCGGGGCCGCACGGTTCCGCGGTCGTGGCGGGCGTGCCGTTCGGGCGCTGGGACGCACGGCTGCTGGCCGGCGTGCCGGTCCGGCTCACGCCGTGGCGCAGCGTGGTGCTGCCGGCCGGGAGCGACACCGGCGGCCTGTTCACCTCGCCGGACTCCCCGTGGCACGGCGTCAGCGCGTGCACCGGGCGGCCGGGCTGCGCCAAGTCGCTGGCCGACGTGCGCGCCGACGCGACCCGCTGGCTCGACACCCGGTCCACGCCGGGCCGGGTGCACTGGTCGGGCTGCGCACGCCGGTGCGGCAGGCCGGCCGGCGACGTGGTGGAGTTCGTCGCGACCGGCGACGGGTACGAGGAGATCAATTGACCAGCTACGTCAAGGACGGCGCGGAGATCTACCGCCGCTCCTTCGCCACCATCCGCGCCGAGGCAGACCTGGCGCGCTTCCCGTCGGACGTGTCCCGGGTGGTGGTGCGCATGATCCACGCTTGCGGGATGGTCGACCTGGTCGCGGACGTCGACTTCTCGCCCCACGTGGTGCGCGACGCGCGGGCGGCGCTGGTGGCCGGTGCGCCGATCCTCTGCGACGCGCAGATGGTCGCGGCGGGCGTGACGCGGCGTCGGCTGCCCGCGGACAACGAGGTCGTGTGCACGTTGGGCGACCCGCGCGTGCCGGACCTGGCGGCGGAGCTGGGCACCACGCGCAGCGCGGCGGCGTTGGAGCTGTGGCGCGACCGGCTGGACGGCGCGGTGGTCGCCATCGGCAACGCGCCGACCGCGTTGTTCCACCTGCTGGACATGATCGCGGCGGGCGCGCCCCGGCCCGCCGCCGTGCTGGGGGTGCCGGTGGGGTTCATCGGCGCGGCCGAGTCGAAGGACGCGTTGGCGGACAACGACCTGGGGTTGGAGCACCTGGTCGTGCGCGGTCGGCGTGGCGGCAGCGCCATGACCGCGGCGGCGCTCAACGCGATCGCGAGCGAGGAAGAATGACGGGCAAGCTGTACGGGGTCGGGGTGGGTCCGGGCGACCCGGAGCTGGTGACCGTCAAGGCGGCGCGGCTGATCGGCGAGGCGGACGTGGTCGTCTTCCACAGCGCGCGGCACGGGCGCAGCGTCGCGCGCCGGATCGCCGCGCCGTACCTGCGGGAGGGGCAGGTCGAGGAGCAGCTGGTCTACCCCGTCACGACCGAGGACTCCGACGACTACCAGGGCGAGATCGACGCGTTCTACGAGGAGTGCGCGGCGCGGTTGGCCGCGCACCTGGACGCCGGGCGCACGGTGGTGGTGCTGGCGGCCGGCGACCCGTTCTTCTACGGCTCCTACATGCACCTGCACAAGCGGCTGGCGCACCGGTACGAGGCCGAGGTCGTGCCCGGCGTGACGTCGGTGAGCGCGGGCGCGGCGGTGATCGGCCGCCCGCTCGTGGAGCGGGACGAGGTGCTGACCGTGCTGCCGGGGACGTTGTCGGCGGACGCGCTGGTGGAGCACCTGGCCGGCGGCGACCCGGTCGCGATCATGAAGCTGGGGCGGACGTTCCCGCAGGTGCGGGAGGCGTTGGCGCGCGCGGGGCGGTTGGACGAGGCCTGGTACGTGGAGCGGGCGACGACCGGCGCGCAGCGGACCGCGCCGCTGTCCGAAGTGGACGCCGAGGGCGTGCCGTACTTCTCGTTGGCGTTGCTGCCGAGCAAGCCCGCGGCGCGGCCGGCGCCCGAGGGCCGGGTGGTGGTGGTCGGGCTCGGCCCGGCCGGGCCGGAGTGGTTGACGCCGGAGGCGCGGCGGGCGCTGGCGGAGGCCGACGACCTGGTCGGCTACGTGACCTACCTGAACCGGGTGCCGGTGAACCCGCGGCAGCGGCGGCACGCGTCGGACAACAAGGTGGAGGCCGAGCGGGCGGCGTTCGCGCTGGACCTGGCCAAGCGCGGGCGGCGGGTCGCGGTGGTGTCGTCGGGCGACCCGGGCGTGTTCGCGATGGCCAGCGCGGTGCTGGAGGTGGCGACCGAGGAGCAGTTCGCGGACGTGCCGGTGACGGTGCTGCCGGGGTTGACCGCGGCGCACGCGGTGGCGAGCCGGGTCGGCGCGCCGCTGGGGCACGACTACTGCGTGGTGTCGTTGTCCGACCGGCTCAAGCCGTGGGACGTGATCGAGGAGCGGCTGGAGGCGGCGGCGAGGGCCGACCTCGTGCTGGCGATCTACAACCCGGCCTCGCGCAGCCGCACGTGGCAGGTGGACAAGGCGCGGGACGCGCTGCTGCGGCACCGCTCCCCCGACACGCCGGTGGTCGTCGGGCGCGACGTCGGCGGGCCGGAGGAGTCCGTGCGGGTGGTGCGGTTGGCGGACCTGGACGCGTCCACCGTGGACATGCGGTGCCTGTTGCTGGTCGGGTCCTCGCAGACGCGGGTCAGCGCGCGCGGCACGGTGTTCACGCCGCGCCGCTACCCCGGGTGAGCCAGTCGACGGCCTCGGCCACCGTCTCCACCAGCGGCGCCGGTGGCGGCGGTGGTCGGCGCACGACGACGACGGGGATGCCGAGGTGACGGGCCGCGGTCAGCTTGGCCGCCGTCATCGGACCGCCGCTGTCCTTGGTGACCAGGACTTCGATCCGGTGCTCGCGCAGGAGCGCCAGTTCACCGTCCACTGTGTACGGTCCGCGGTCCAGCACGAGGTGCACGTGCGGGTTCGGCGGGTCGGGCGGGTCGACGGTGCGCGCGACACCGCTGGTGAACGCGGCCAGCTCCTGGCGGCCGGTGGTGATGAACGCGCGGCGGCCGGCGACGAGCGCGGCGGCTTCGGCGACGCTGTCCACGTAATGCCAGTCGTCCTCCGGCGGCCAGCCGGGGCGGCGCAGCACGAGGAACGGCGTGCCGGTCGCGGTGGTGGCGGCGAGGGCGTTGGCGGTGATGCGGTCGGCGAACGGGTGCGTGGCGTCGACGACGGCGTCCACGCGTTCGGCCCGCAGGTAGGCCACGAGCCCGTCCACGCCGCCGAAGCCGCCGATCCGGACCTCGCCGGCGGGCAGCTTCGGGTCGGCCACCCGGCCGGCCAGCGACGAGATCACGCGGGTGCCGGTGAGCGCGGCGGCCAGCGCGCGGGCCTCGCCCGTGCCACCCAGCACCAGCACGGTCCTCACGGCTGTTGCATCCTGTCGTCGTGAGCACGAACCTGCGCTTCGGCTGGACCACCGGCGCCTGCGCCACCGCCGCGACCACGGCGGCGTACACGGCGTTGCTCACCGGCGAGTTCCCCGACCCGGTCGGGATCGTGCTGCCGAAGGGTCAGACGCCGTCGTTCGCGCTGGCCCGCGAGGAGTTGGGCGAGGGCCGGGCGTTCGCCGCGATCGTGAAGGACGCGGGCGACGACCCGGACGTCACGCACCTCGCGCTGGTCGGGTCCACCGTCCGGCACGGCGCGCCGGGCAGCGGCGTGGTGTTCGAGGCGGGGCCCGGTGTCGGCACGGTGACCAAGCCCGGCCTGCCGCTGGCGGTCGGCGAGCCGGCGATCAACCCCGTGCCGCGGCAGCTGATGCGCGAGCACGTCGCGCGGGTCGCGGCCGAGCACGGCGGCAGCGGCGACGTGGTCGTGTCGATCTCGGTCGAGCACGGCGAGGAGTTGGCGCGCAAGACCTGGAACCCGCGGCTGGGGATCCTGGGCGGGCTGTCGATCCTGGGCACGACGGGGATCGTGGTGCCGTACTCGTGCTCGGCGTGGATCGACAGCATCCGGCGGGGCATCGACGTGGCGCGGGCGCAGGGCTACGAGCACGTGGCCGGGTGCACCGGGAGCACGTCGGAGAAGGTCGCGGCGGCGCTGCACGGGCTGCCGGAGGACGCGTTGCTGGACATGGGCGACTTCGCCGGCGCGGTGCTGAAGTACCTGCGCCGCCACCCCGTGCGCCGGCTGACCGTGGCGGGCGGGATCGGGAAGCTGTCCAAGCTGGCGGACGGGCACCTGGACCTGCACTCGGGGCGGTCGCAGGTGAACCTGGGCTTCCTGGCGTCGCTCGTGGCCGACCCGGCGCTCGCCTCGGCCGTCCTCGAAGCGAACACGGCGCTCGGCGCGTTGCAGGTGTGCCAGGCGGCGGGGGTGCCGCTGGGCGACCTGGTGGCCGAACGCGCCAAGGCGACGGCGGACGACGTGCTGCGCGGCGCCCCGGTCACCGTGGACGTGATCGTGATCGACCGCGCGGGCGCCGTCGTCGGCCGGGCCTGACCCCGTCACGACCGGCTGCGGGTGGTCGAGTAGAGGTGGCTGTCCGGGAAGCCCTCGGCGGTCAGCACCCGGCCCACGACGATGACGGCGGTGCGCTTCACGCCCGCCGCGCGCACCTGGTCGGCGATGTCGGCCAGGGTGCCGCGCAACACCAGCTCGTCGTCGCGGCCGGCACGGGCGACGACGGCGACCGGGCAGTCCGCGCCGTAGTTCGGCAGCAAATCGGCGACCACCTCCAGGATCCGCTGCACGGCCAGGTGCAGCACGATCGTGGCGCCGGGGCGGCCGAGCGTCAGCAGGTCCTCCCCCGGCGGCATCGCGGTGGCGCGGGCCGCGGTGCGGGTCAGGATCACCGTCTGCCCGACGCCCGGCACGGTCAGCTCGCGGTTCAGCGACGCGGCGGCTGCGGCGAAGGCGGGCACGCCCGGCGTCACGTCGTAGGCGATGCCCAGGGCGTCCAGCCGGCGCATCTGCTCGGCCATCGCGCTGAACACCGACGGGTCGCCGGAGTGCAGGCGGGCCACGTCCTGGTCGGCGGCGTGCGCGGCGGCGAGCTCGGTCGTGATCTCGTCGAGGTCCAGGTTCGCGGTGTCGACCAGGCGCGCGCCGGGCGGGCAGTGCTCCAGCACCTCGGCCGGCACCAGCGCGCCCGCGTACAGGCAGACCGGCGACTCGGCGATGAGCCGCGCCGCGCGCAGGGTGAGCAGGTCGGCCGCGCCGGGCCCGGCGCCGATGAAGTGGACGGTCACGAACGCTCCTTGGTCACTAGCCAGGTGGTCACGGGCATCTGCGGGCGCCAGCCGGTGAAGCCGCCGATCGCGGTCGCCCGGCTCACCTCGATCCGGCTCAGGTCGCCGCCCAGCCTGCCGTGCCACCGGGTCAGCACTGCCTCCGACTCCAGCGTCACGGCGTTGGCCACCAACCGCCCGCCGGGCTTGACGGCGTCCCAGCAGCGCTCGACCACGCCCTCGGCGGTGAGGCCGCCGCCGATGAACACCGCGTCAGGCGCCTCCAGGTCGAGCACGCCCGGCGACGAGCCGACGACGACCTCGATGCCCGGCACGCCCCACTTGGTCGCGTTGCGGGTGATGCGCGCGGCCCGCTCGGGGTGCCGCTCCACCGCGATGGCCCGGCAGCCCGGGTGGGTCCGGCACCACTCGACGGCGATGCTGCCCGCACCCGCGCCCACGTCCCACAGCAGCTCGCCGGGGCGCGGCGCGAGCAGCGCCAGCGTCACCGCCCGCACCTCGCGCTTGGTCAACTGCCCGTCGTGCTCGTACTCCTCGTCCGGCCGGCCCGGCGTCAGCGACGCGCCGTCCGCGCCGCACTCGACCGCGAGCACGTGCAACGGGTCGGCGTCGTCGAGCGAGTGGTGCACCCGCTCCCCCGGCCCGCCCAGCTGCTCCAGCACGGTCAGCCGCGCGTCCGGGGCCAGGGCCGCGACCTCGCGCGGGTTCCCGCCGAGCACGAGCACGCGCCGTCCGGGGTGCAGGTGCGGCACGACGAGCGCGGCGGGCTTGCCGACCAGGCTCACCACGGCCACGTCGTGCAACGCCCACCCCAGGCGCGCGCACGCCAGCGACACCGACGACGGGTGCGGCACGACGCGGACCCGTTCGGCGCCCAGCAGCCGCACCACGGTGGCGCCGATGCCGTGGAACATCGGGTCGCCGCTGGCCAGCACGCCGACCCGCCGCCCGGCGTGCCGGGCCAGCAGCCCCGGCAGCGCGGGCAGCAACGGCGACGGCCACGGCACCCGCTCGAACTCCCCCGGCACCAGGTCGAGCTGCCGGGCGCTGCCCATCAGCACCTCGCACGACGCGATCTCGTGCCGCGACGCGTCCGGCAGCCCGGCCCAGCCGTCGGCGCCGATGCCGACGACCGTGACGCTCACACCGTCCCCAGCACGCGGGTGACGGCGATCTCGATCACCACGCGCCGCGGGTTGGGCCGGGGCGTGCGGTAGCGGTCGGCGTACCGCCGCTCGGCGTCCCTGACCACCTCCGGCTCGCGGCGGACGACCGCGTGCCCCTCCAGCGTCGACCACCGACGTCCGTCCACTTGGCACACCGCCACGGGAGCGCCGCCGGCGGCCAGGATCCGCCGCGCCTTGTGCGAGTCACCCGAGGTGATCACCCTGGCGGTGGCCGTCTCCACGTCCAGCGTGACGCCGACCGGCACCACGTGCGGCGTGCCGTCGGGGCGGATCGTGGTCAGCGTGCACAGGTGGCGCTCGGTCCAGAACGCGCGGAAGTCCTCGCCCTTGCTCGACAACATGCGTGCATCATGCGGCACGCGCGGGCTATCGTGGAAAACGTGACGCGCCGATTTAGCCGCCCCCGGCCGGGAGACCCGGTCGCTGGGGCCTGCGGCGTGCGCTAGTTCACGCGGTCCCGGTGGCGGACCGGCTCGGGGGATTCCCCTCCAGCCGACGTCCACCACCTCCGAAGGGACCACCCGCCGTGCCTCGCGACCTCAGCGACCCCACCTACGGGCCGCACGCCATGCAACTGCTGGTCGACGACGTCCTCGCCGCCCTGCCGGGTGAGCCGCGCGTGCTGCGCGACCACCCGGAGGTGTCGGTCGACGACAACTACACCGCGCTGGGCTACCCGCCCGACGCCGTCACCCGCGACGCCCGCTACACGCGCTACACCGGCGAGAACCGCATGCTGCGCAGCCACACCACGGCCATGGTGCCGCCCGCGTTGCGGCTGCTCGGCACGCAGGACGGCTGGGACGACGTGCTGCTGGCGTGCGTGGGGATGGTGTACCGCCGCGACGCGGTCGACCGGGTGCACTCGGGCACGCCGCACCAGCTCGACCTGTGGCGGATCTCCCACCACCGGGCCGACCTGGACGAGTTGATCGACGCCGTGATCACCACCGCCGTGCCCGGTCTGCGGTACCGGACGACGCCCGCGACCCACCCGTACACCACGGCGGGACGGCAGGTGGACGTGCTGGTGGACGGCGAGTGGCTGGAGGTCGCCGAGTGCGGCCTGGCGGCCCGGCACGTCCTGCGCCGGGCGTGGCTGCCCGACGACGTGCACGGCCTGGCGCTGGGCGTCGGCCTCGACCGGCTGCTGATGCTGCGCAAGGGCGTCCCGGACATCCGGCTGCTGTCCTCGGACGACCCGCGCGTGGCCGCCCAGATGCTGGACCTCACGCCCTACCGGCCGGTGTCCAGGCACCCGCCGGTCATGCGGGACATCTCCGTCGCGGTCGGCGCGGACGCCGATGGCGAGACGATCGGCGACGTCGTGCGCGCCGCCGTCGGCGACCTGGTGGAGGAGGTCACCGTGGTCGGCGAGACCCCGGTGTCCGACCTGCCGCCGGCGGCCGTGGCGAGGCTGGGCGCGCGACCGGACCAGAAGAACGTGCTGCTGCGCCTGGTCCTGCGCCACCCGACCCGCACCCTGACCGACGACGACGCCAACGCCGCGCGGGACGCCGCCCACGCGGCCGTGCACGAGGGCAGTCAGCCCCTGACCTCGTTGAGGTAGTTGTAGATCGTGTACCGGGTCACGCCCAGCACGCCGGCCAGGTAGTCGATCGAGTCGCGGATCAGGAAGAGGCCCGCCTCGTCGAGCACCCGCACCACCTGGGACTTGTGCGACTTCTTCATCAGCTCCACGGGCACGCCGACGGCGGTCACGGCGCGTTCGACCAGGAGGCGTTGGAGGGTGTCGACGTCACCCGGGAAGGCCTCCACCGCCGGTGCACCCGACACTGCCTGCTCCGGGCGCCGGTCCGGGCCCGGGTCGCTGTTCACGCACAGGCAGCCGACCGCCACGCCGTCGGCGTCGCGCAGGAACACGGTGGACGAGTGGATCACCCGCCCGTCCGGCGCGTAGGTCTCGTAGCCGGCGAGGTCCTGCGTCGTGCCGCGGCGGACGAGGCCGAGCAGCAGGTCGGTCATCGGGCCGCCGACCTTGCGGCCGGTCAGCTCGCCCGCGATGGCGATGATCGAGTTGGGCAGGGCGCCGAGGTCGTGCAGCACGACCTCGGTGCCCGGTCCCAACGCGGTGGCCAGGCTGTTCACCGTCGGGATCAGCGCGGTGAGCACCTCGGAGGTCACCGCCGGAGCGGGCGCGGGCACTTCGACGACGACCGGCTTGCGGATCTCCTTCAACGCGGTGGCGAAGCGGGCGACGGTGTCGGCCGTCGTGGAGGCGTGCGGCGACAGGCGGACGTGCTCCGGCCGCACGGTCGCCGCCACGCCCGCGTCCGCCAGCGCCGCGCCGATCACCGACGGCGCGTGCTCGGGCAGCGTGAACGCGAGGATGCCCGCCCGGCGGTCCGGCGCGGACACGACCTCCCCGCCGGCCGCGCGGATCACCTCGGCCAGTTCGCCGGATCGTTCAACGATCCTCGCGTGGATGGCCTCGACCCCGGCCACCTCGACCAGCTCCAACGCCGCCGCCAGCGCACCCGAGGCGATCGGGCTCAGGTTGGTGATCGACCAGCCCGCGGCCCCCTCGCCGACCGGGTGGATGCCGTTGTCGAACAACCCGGGGTCCTCGGCGCCCGTCCAGCCCGACAGCACCGGGTCGAGCCTGCCCAGCGCCCGGTCCGACAGCGTCATGAACCCCGTCGACCAGCCCGCCCGCAGCCACTTCTGCCCGCCGACCACCAGCACGTCGGCCACTTCCCACGGCTCGTCGACCACCCCGAAGCCCTGGATGCCGTCCACGACCAGCAGCCGATCGCCGACCACCTCGCGCAGCGCCGCCAAGTCGGCCCGGTAGCCGGTGCGGAAGTCCACCGCGCTCACGGACACGGCGGTCGTGCGGGGCGTCAACGCCTCCCGCACCACGTCGGCCGTCACCGGGCCGGGCGGCAGCCACGACACGTCGACCGACGGCGACCGCGCCCACGGGTAGGTGTTCGCCGGGAACTCCCCCGACGACACCAGCACCTCGCCGGTCACCCCCAGCGCGGTCTGGAACAGGCCGGTGCTCGTGTTCGGCAGCAGCGTCACGTGGTCGGTGTCGCCGCGGCACAGCCGGGCCACCGCGGCCTTCGCGCGCAGCTCCTGGCGCATCAGGTCGTCCACCGTGGACGGCCCGGCCGACACCGAGGCCTCCACCAGCCGCGTGGAGGCGTCCACCACGGCGAACGACGGCGGCCCGAAGCGGGCGAAGTCCAGGTACCCCTCCGGCTCGTGGAACTGGACGAGGTAGGACGACGGGATGCGCATGACCACCTAGAGCACCTTCGCGAGGAACTGCTGCGTGCGTTGCTGTCGCGGATTGTCCAGCACCTGACCCGGCGGCCCGGTCTCGACCACCGCGCCGTCCACCATGAACACCACCGAGTCGGCGACCTGCCGGGCGAACCCGATCTCGTGCGTGACCACGATCATGGTCATGCCGTCGCGGGCGAGGTCGGCCATCACGTCCAGCACCTCGCCGACCAGCTCCGGGTCCAGCGCGGACGTCGGCTCGTCGAACAGCATGAGCTTGGGCCGCATGGCCAGCGCCCGCGCGATCGCCACCCGTTGCTGCTGGCCGCCGGACAGCTGGTGCGGGTAGGAGTCGGCCTTGTCGGCCAGCCCCACCCGGTCCAGCAACGCCCGCGCCTCGTCCACGGCCGCCTTGCGTGGCGTCCGCAGCACGTGCACCGGGCCCTCGGCGACGTTCTCCACCGCCGTGCGGTGCGGGAACAGGTTGAACCGCTGGAACACCATGCCGACACCGCGCCGCTGCCGCGCCACCTCCCGCTCGCGCAGCTCGAACAGCTTCCCGCCGCGCGCGGTGAACCCGACCGGCTCGCCGTCCACCCAGATCCGGCCGGCGTCGATCGTCTCCAGGTGGTTCACGCAGCGCAGGAACGTCGACTTGCCCGCACCCGACGGCCCGAGCAGGCACACCACCTGCCCCGCGGCCACCGTGAGGTTGAAGTCGCGCAACACTTGTATCCGATTGCCACCTCCGGCGGCGGGAGTGGACCCGAACGACTTGCGCACGCCCACCGCCCGCACGAGGGTCACCGGGCCACCCCCTTGCCGTAGTAGCGCTCCAGGAAGTGCTGCCCGACGCTCGCCACGCTGACCACGACCATGTACCACGCGGCGGCGGCCAGCAGCGTCTCCATGATCTGGAGGTTGCGCGAGGCGATGTTGTTGGCGGCGTGGATCAGCTCCAGGAACCCGATGACCGACGCCATGGACGTGCCCTTGAGCATGTTGATGAAGTTGTTGCCGGTCGGCGGGATGATCACGCGCATGGCCTGCGGCAGCACGACGCGCCGCAACGTGGTCGCGGGCGTCATGCCGATCGCCTTGGCCGCCTCGACCTGGCCGTGGTCCACGCTGTTCAGCCCGGCCCGCACGATCTCGGCCATGTAGGCGCTCTCGTTGAGGCCCAGCCCGAGCAGCGCGGCCACGAACGCGGTCACCAGGACGTTGGTCTTCTCCTCGAACACCCCCGGGATGGAGATGTTCTCGAACACCAGCGCCAGGTTGAACCACAGCAGGATCTGCAGCAGCACCGGCAGGCCGCGGAACAGCCACACGTACCCGGCGGCGAACCAGCGGGCGACCGGGTTGGCCGAGCGGCGCAGCAGCGCGATCAGCACGCCGAGCACGATCGCGCCCGCCTGCGCGGCCAGCGCCAGCACGACCGTGTTGACCAGGCCGCGCAGCATGATGTCGTGGGTGAAGAACCCCGGCACCGCGGCGTAGTCGATCTTCGCGCCGGCCAGCGCCCAGACCAGCGCGCCGAGCACGGCCAGGATCGCCGCGCCGACGACCCACCGCCCCCAGTGCCGCAGCGGGACGACGACCAGCTCGTCGGTGTCACTTGCCATTGACGGTCGCCTTCGTGACGGCGCCCTGCTCGACGTCCCAGGCTTCGAGGATCTTGCCGTAGGTGCCGTCGTCGATCAGCGCCTGCAACGCCTTCCGCAACGCCCCGGTCAGCTCGGGGGTGTTCTTGTTGACGCCGATGCCGTACGGGCCGCCGTTGATCGGGGCCAGGTCCACGACCTCGAAGAACTCGCCGTCACCCGCGGTCTTGGCCACGTACACGGCGGTCGGCAGGTCGTTGAGGATGGCGGCGACGCGGCCGGTGCGCAGCTGGTTCTGGTTCTGCGTGTCGCTGTCGGTGGCGGTCACCCCGATGGGTTCGCCGGACAGGCACTGGAACTCCTTCGCGTAGGTCTCCTGGCTGGAGCCGAGGTTGACCGCGACGGACTTGCCGCACAGGTCGTCGGGGCTCTTGATGCCCGCCGGGTTGCCCTTCTGCACCATGATCGTGATGCCGGAGGTGAAGTAGTCGACGAAGTCGATCGCCTGCTGCCGCTCCGGGGTGTCGTTCATCGCGGCCATGGTCACGTCGATCCGGCCCGCCTGCAGGCTCGTGATGAGCGAGCCGAACGCCATGTCCTGGTGCTCGACGGTCAGCCCGAGCTTGGCGCCGAGCGCCTTGGCCAGGTCGACCTCCGAGCCGACCGGGGTCTTGCCGTCGGCGGCGTAGAAGTTGTTCGGCGGGTTCTGGATGTTCGAGCCGACGCGCAGCTTGCCCGATCGGGCGATGGCGGCCGGCAGGGTCGCGGCCAGGGCGTCGTCCTTGGTGACCGCGTCGACGATCGCCGAGGACGACGGCAGGTCGTCGCCGGTCCCGGCCGGCGGGTCCTCGGCGGGCGAACCGCACGCCACCAGCGCGAACAGGGACAGGGCGAGGGCTGCGGTCCTGCGCACGGGCACCTCCTGCATTCGGGTGAACCGAAAGCTACAACGTTCTGTTGAAGACGTCCACTGCTTGTTGAAGGGAATTGTCGGGGAGTGACCATCGTTGCTCCGGGTACAAGGGGGGCGACCCCCGTGTCCACAGCAAGGAGGACCTATGGCCACCGTGGAGCTGACCGCGGAGAACTTCGACGAGGTTGTCGGCGGCTCCGAGATGGTCCTGGTCGATTTCTGGGCGGGCTGGTGCGGGCCGTGCGTCCAGTTCGCCCCGACCTACGAGAAGTCCGCCAAGAAGCACACCGACATCGTGTTCGGCAAGGTCGACACCGAGGCGCAGCAGCAGCTCGCCGCGGCGTTCCAGATCCGGTCGATCCCGACCTTGATGATCGTGCGCGACGGCGTCGTGCTGTACGCGCAGCCGGGCGCGCTGCCCGAGGCGGCGCTCGAGGACCTCATCGAGCAGGCGCGCAAGGTCGACATGGAAGAAGTGCGCAAGCAGGTCACCGAGCAGCAGGCCTGAGCCCACGCGGGTAGGTCGCCGGCGGCTCAGTCCATCGCAGCCGTGTCGCGGGGCGGGGCCACCGGGTCCCGCCCCGCGGGCTGTCCGGCCTCCATCCGCCTGCCCCGCTCCAGCTCCGCGTCCAGCTCGGCGCCGAGCAGCAGGGCCAGGTTCGAGATCCACAGCCAGACCAGGAAGATGATCACACCGGCCAGCGAGCCGTAGGTCTTGTTGTAGGAACCGAAGTTCGCCACGTAGAACGCGAAGCCGAGCGAGGCCGCGACCCACACCACCACGGTCAGCAGGCCACCGGGCGTGATCCACAGGAAGCTGGGCTGCCGCACGTTCGGCGAGGCCCAGAACAGCAGGCCGATGGCCAGGCTCGCGAGCACGAACAGCACCGGCCACTTCGCGATGTCCCACACGGTGACGAACGTCGAGCCGAGCCCGAGCACCTCGCCCAGCCACTCGGCCACGCCACCGGTGAGCGTCACGCCGAGCGCCGTGAGCGCCAGCAGCACCACCACGCCGACGGTCAGGCCCAGCCGCAGCGGGATGACCTTCCAGAACGGCCTGCCCTCCTCGACGTCGTAGATCGAGTTCGACGCGCGCATGAACGCGCCCACGTAGCCGGAGGCCGACCAGAGCGCCGTCACCAGGCCGACGATCGCCAGCACGCCGCTGGCCTGTGACTTCCGCAGGTTCTCCAGCGCGCCCGCGACGGTGTCCTTGGCCTCGCCCGGCCCCAGCGCGTCCAGGCTGTCCACAATGGACTGCGTCGCGTCCGGGCCGAGCAGGCCCAGCAGCGCGGTCAGCAGCAGCAGGCCGGGGAACAGCGACAGCACCGCGTAGTAGGTGAGGGCGGCGGCCCAATCGGTGAGGTTGTCGTCGTCGAACTCCTTGACCGTCCGCTTCAACACTGCCCACCACGAGCGCTTCGGGAGCTGGGTGGGCGCCTCCGGTGCGTGCGACATGGGCGACGGGTTTCCCCCGAACACGGTGCGTACACCCACGCGTTTCCGGGTAGTCGGAGGGCGAGTGGAGAGAGGAGACGGCCATGAGTCACGTCGCCGCCACCCGCGCGGCTGACGCGGGCACCGATCGGGTTACGGCGGGTGCCGCCGCGCGGGAACCGTCCACCGCGGAACTGGTGAACAGGCTGTCCGAGCAGGTGAGCAGGCTGGCCAGGGACGAGATCCGGTTGGCCGTGTCCGAGATGCGCACGAAGGGCAAGCGCGTCGGCACGGGCGCCGGGCTGCTCGGCGGCGCGGGCGTGCTGGCCTGGTTCGGCCTGATGACGGTGATCGCCGGGCTGGTGCTGCTGCTGGCGACCGTCATGCCGGCGTGGATCGCGGCGTTCGTCGTCGCGGTGGTCGTGCTCGCCGTCGCGGGCGTGCTCGCGCTGGTCGGCCGCAAGCAGCTCGAACGCGGCACGCCGCCGTTGCCGGAAGAGGCCATGGCGGGTGTCAAGCAGGACATCGCCACCGTGAGCGAGAGGGCACACCGATGAGCGGCAAGGACGGCCCCACCGACCCGGACGAGTTGCGCGCCGACGTCGAGCAGACCCGGCGGGAGCTCGGGGACACGGTGGAAGCGCTCGTGCACAAGACCGACGTGCCCGGGCGGGTGAAGGACAAGGCGCACGAAGGAGTGGAACAGGTGAAGGAGACCGCTACGCGGGCCAACGCGGCGGTGTCGGCGGCGGCGGGCAAGGCCACCGCCAAGGTCGGCCACGCCACCGACAAGGCGGGCGAGCAGGTCGGCAAGGCGGGCGCGGCGGCGAGCGCGGCCGGTGCGGCCGTCGGCGAGAAGGCGGCCGTGATCGGCGAGAAGGCGGGCGCCGTGGCCTCCCAGGTCGGCCACAAGGCCGGCGAGGTGGCGGAGCAGGTCGGCCACAAGGCGAGCGAGGTGGCCGGGCAGGTGAGCCAGAAGGCCGGCGAGGTGGCCGATCAGGTCAGCCTCAAGGCCGGGGTGGTCGCGGAGCAGGTCGGCACGAAGGCCGCGCAGGCGGTCGAGTCGCTGCCGCCGCCCGTGCAGCACCGCGTCGAGCAGGGCGTGCAGCAGGCTCGCCGGCACCCGGCGGCGGTCGCGGCGGGCGTCGCGGCGGCCGTGCTCGTGCTGTGGAGGCTCCTGCGGAGGGGGCGGTGAACGTGAACAAGCTCCTGTACCGGCCCCTCGGCATGCTGTTCGGCGTGCTCGGCGGTCTGGCCGCCAGCGCGTTGTTCGGCCAGGTGTGGAAGCTGATCACCGGCACCAAGGAGGCGCCCACCCCGACCCAGAAGGACCGGGGCTGGGGCGAGGTGCTCCTGGCCGCGTCCGTCCAGGGCGCGATCTTCGGCTTGGTGAAGGCCGCGATCGACCGGGGCGGCGCGACCGGCTACGACAAGCTCACCGGCGAATGGCCCGGTGACACGAACAAGTACGACGACTGACCCTTCCGGAGGGCCCTCCCGCCCGCCGGGAGGGCCCTCTCAGGAGGGCGGCTCGTCCTCCTGCCCGCGCCGCTCGCCCTCGTCGAGGAACTGCTCCGGGTCCACGTCGAGGTCGGGCGGCTCAGGCGTGCCCGGCGAGTGCGGCGGTTCGGGGTTGATGTGCTGGTCCGGGTCGTTCGGGTCGCCTTCGAGCGGGTGTTCGGTCATGCGGTCGAGGTACCCGCATGCGGCGTTTCAGAACCTCGGCGCCCGCTTCTCCAGGAAGGCCGCCACGCCCTCCGCGTACTCCTCGCTGTGCACCGCTTCGTCGTACAGCGCGCGCACGGCGTCGTCCTCGTCGTGCTGCCCGTCGGTGATCCGGTTGACGATCTGCTTCGCGCCGCGGACGCTGACCTGGGCGCGTGCCGCGATGGTCTCCGAGAGCTGCTCGACCCTGGCGTCCAGGGCCTCGGCCGGGTGGACCTCGTTGACCAGGCCGATGCGCAGCGCGGTGGCCGAGTCGACGATCTCGCCGCCGAACAGGATCTGCTTGGCCCAGGCCGGGCCGACCACGTCGACCAGCTGCTTGGTGGACGTGAAGTTGTAGACGATGCCGAGCTTGGCGGGCGTGATGCCGAACCGGGCGTCCGCCGCCGCCACGCGCAGGTCGCAGGCCAGCGCGATCTCGCAGCCGCCGCCGATGCAGAAGCCCGTGATGGCGGCGATGGTCGGCTTGCCGAGGGTGGCGATGGCGCGTTCGCCGTTGTGCACGGCCTCGCCGTACCTCGCCGCGCCGTCCGCGCCCTTGCGGAGGGTGGAGAACTCGCTGATGTCCGCGCCAGCCGAGAAGTGCTCGCCGCCGCGGACGACCAGCACGCGCACGGCGTCGTCGTGCTCGACCTGGGCCAGCAGGCCGGGCAGCGCCGACCACATGGCGTAGCTCATGGCGTTGCGCTTGGCCGGGCGGTCGATGGTCAGCGTGGCGACCGGGCCTGCGGTGTCGAGCCTCAGCGTCATCACCGGAGGGTAAGTCCTCGACGGCGGTGACCGGGCGTAACCACGCTCACACTGCCGTGAGCAGCCAGAACACCGTGCCGCCGACGATCGCGCCGAGCGCCGTGCCGACGGTGACCTGCGCCGTGGTGTGGTCGCCGAGCACGACCGCCACCCGAGCCACCGGACCCCTGCCCACCGACACCCCGCCCACCGAACCCCTGCCCGCCCCCGTCACCACCGAACCTCAAGCCGCGCGCCTCGAACGCCCAGGTCCCGCGTGTCCTACGTCCGAGACACGCGGGACCTGGAGGTTCGACTCGCGCGGTCAGCGGTAGGAGTTGCGGGTGTAGGTCAGGCTGAAGGTGCCGCGGTTGGCGAAGTAGACGGAGACCAGGTAGGCCGGGTCGGTGGCCAGCAGGCCCCGTTGGAGGTCGCTGCCGTCGTTGCCGTCGTCCCAGCCCCACGCGCTGTTCGCGGAGTTGTCCTTGCCGTTGTCGCCCCGGAACGTGCCCCAGCTCGCGAACGTCGCGGAGCTGTTGCGCTGCGCCCACAACCCGCCCGCCGCGAAGGTGTCCACCAGCCGGTACCCGACCGAGCGGTCGTTGCCGCCCGACGGCACCTCACCCGTGGCGCTCGGCACGTACACCACACCGTCCCCGCCGGGGAACTCCGCGCCGTTCCACGCGTACAGCCCGTGCCCCTTCGCCTCTTGGCGCGTGGTCGGCCGGGTGCCCGAGAGCCGCAACGTGCCGTCGATCCCCTCACGCCCCGACGTGAACGTGCTGCCGGCCGGCACGTACGAGTAGAAGTCGCTGTGCGCCACCGTGATCACCGCTTCGAGCCTGCCGAACGTCGAACCGTCCTTGCGCACGGTCGCCAGCAGGCCCTCCATGTCGTTCTCGTGCGTGAACTGCTCGAACGGGTCGGCGAAGTCCTCCCAGTCACGCGGGTGGTAGAAGCTGTAGACCAGGAACCAGTGCGTCGACGTCTCCACCACCGAGTAGTACGCCGCACCGGTGAGACGCGCCAACGAGTCGTCCTGCGCCTCCCAGTTGTCCACCGTGCTCCAGTTACCGTCGAAGTCCACAGTGGACAGGTAGTCGGCGTCGTAGTCGGACGAGTCGGTGTCCTGGTAGTGCACCGGCGCCCAGTGGAACGCCAGTTCGGCGTCGGTCGCCGCGTGCGCGGGGGTCGTCAGGAACACCGAGAGCGTGGCCGCCGCGAACAGGGACGCGGCGAACTTGCGTGCAGGGAACATGCTCCACCTCCGTCAGGGTTGCCCGTCGGAGCCAACGGGCCGCGCTGAACCCTGGGGTGAACCGGTGGTCGACACAAGGGGTGAAACAGGTGATCATTGCGCCCGACGCGCCTGCCGGGCGCGGCAACCCTTCGGAACGCCGCAGCCCGCGGTCGGAGAGCGGTGCGAGGCCTCGGGTCAGGCGGCCGGGAACATCCGGGACATGCCCGGCGGCGGGCTGAACGGGCGCCAGCGGTTCCGGCGTTGGGCGAGGCGGTCGGCGATCAGCCAGAGGACGGTGGCGTTGTAGCCGTAACCGAGGTGGCTGGAGGTGACGGCGACGTTCTCCTGGCGGGCCGCGGGGGTGCAGACGCACGTCTGCCAGGCGACGATGCCGTCCGACTTCGAGTAGACCGACGTGGACGGCACCGGGAAGGGCGGCCGGGTGTGCTCCGGCGGCGGCATGTCCGCGCCGGCGACGTAGAACCGGGCCAGGAGCCGGTACACCGGGTTGACCCTGGTCTGCCGGAGGTCGGTCATCGCGTACGGACTGCCCAGCGTGATCACCTGGCGGACCATGCCGGGATGGTCACGGGCCAGTTCGCGGGCGAAGATGCCGCCCAGGGACCAGCCCACGATGCTCACCTTGCCGCTCACGGCCAGTTCACTCAGCAGCTCGCGCATGCCGCGCACGACGCCGACCGAGGGGCCGATGTTCAGGCCGAGACCCCAGCCGTGGACGTCGTAGCCCAGGCCAGTGAGGAACTTGCGCAGGGTCGCGGTCGAGGCGTCGGTCGCACCCAGACCCGGCAGCACCAGGACGGTGTGGCCGTCGCCGCTGGGAGCGGCGCGCAACAACGACCGGGTGGCCGCGAACTGGCCGATGGCGACGGCGGTGCGGGTCGGTTCGGTCAGGTACCAGAGCAGGCCCGGCGCCGACCCCGGCTCGGAGGTGTGCTCTTCGTGCAGGTCAGGGTGATCCGGTGGGACGTGCGGCAGTGCTGACATGGCCCCTCCCCCGCTCCGCGTCGAGCGCGAACCCCAGGTAACCATGATGTTTCCTGGCGGTTGATTCCGCCAGTACGGGGAAGTCTCGATTCTTGCGCGGTCGCCGTCCTGGACCGCCGGGTCCGTGCGGGCCTACGGTCGGTCGATGGACCGGATGAGCGCGATCGACGCGGGTTTCTTCTTCATCGAGGACGAGAACGTGCCCATGCACGTCGGGTCTGTCCTGGTGTTCGAAGGTCCGGCTCCGTCGTACGGCGACGTGGTGCGGTTGTTCGCCGCCAAGCTGGACACCGTGCCGCGCTACCGGCAACGGGTGCGGGCGCTCCCGCTGCACGTCGGCCGACCGGTGTGGGTGGACGACGAGCACTTCCAGATCCTCTACCACGTCCGGCACACCGCGGTGCCGTCGCCGGGCGCGGACGACCAGCTCCGCAACCTCGCCGGACGGCTCTTCGCGCAACGCCTCGACCTGGCCAAGCCGCTGTGGGAGGTCTGGTTGGTCGAGGGCCTGGAAGGCGGTCGGTGGGCGATCATCTCGAAGGTCCACCACTGCCTGATCGACGGCGTCGCGGGCAGCGACCTCATGCAGGTGCTGCTGGACTGGCGCGAGGACGCGCCCCTGCCCGAGCCGGTGCGGTGGCGGCCCGCCGCCGGCCCGTCGACCCTGGACCTCGTCGCGGACGGCGTGCGCGACGCGGTGTTGACGCCGGTCACGCACCTGGCCAAGTTCCCGGCGCTGGCCAAGCGGTTGCGCAGCGGCTCGGAGGTGCTCGACGTCGGCCGTGCCGTGCTGGGCAGCCTGCCGACGACCGCCCGACGACTCGCCGTCGGCACCCCGAAGACCTTGAACGGGCCGATCGGACCGCACCGGCGGTGGGTGTGGGCCCGCGCGGACCTCGCCGAGATCAAGGCCGTCCGCCGGGTCACCGGTGGCACGGTGAACGACGTCATCCTCGCGGCCGTGACGCGCGGTTTCCGCGACCTGCTCGCCAAGCGCGACGACCTGGCCGACGGTCAGGTGGTGCGCAGCATGGTGCCGGTGTCGATGCGGTCGTCCGCCGAGCGCGGCGTGCTGAACAACCGGGTCAGCGCGGTGCTGGTGAACCTCCCCGTCAGCGAGTCGGACCCGTTGGCGCGCCTGGCGTCGATCCGGGAGCAGATGGACGACCTCAAGAGCAGCCGCCAGGCAGCCGGCGCGGACGTGCTCACGAACCTGTCGAACTTCGCCGCACCCACCCTGCTGGCGCTCGGCTCGCGCACCGCCATGCGCTTCCCGCAGCAGCTGTTGCAGACGGTCACGACGAACGTCCCCGGCCCCCGCATCCCCTTGTTCATGCTGGGCAGGCGGCTGTCCGAGATCTACCCGTACGTGCCGATCGCCAGCACGATGCGCGTCAGCGTCGGCATCTTCTCCTACCTCGACCAGATCACCTTCGGCATCAACGCGGACTTCGACGGCGTGCCGGACGTCCAGGTGCTCGCCGACGGCATCCGCGCGGGCTTCGACGAACTGGTCACCTCGACCGCGAGCTGACGTGATCGGCCGCCACCGCGCCCGCCAACTCGACCGCCTCCGCCGCCACCTCGCTGATCCTGCTCAACGCCTTCGGATCGATGAACAGCTCCACGTCCTGACCGATCTTGAACACCACCGCCCCTCCGCCCGGTTCCACCTCGTAGTTGATCCACACGTCACCCGGCACCTGCGCCCACAGGTGAACTTGAGCGCGCCCCATATCCGCCTCCCACACCGAGTCAACATCCGCTGCTACCATTCTGGCTGCTGTTACTGATATCAGCAACGGACTTCACCCGATTGGGGCGGCATGGCACCCTCATCACCCACGCTCGCGGCATGGGAACTCGGACTGCGCCTGCGAGAGCGCCGCGAACTCATGGACATCACGGCGGCGTCGGCGGCGAAGGCCATCCACACTGGTCAGTCGTTCGTGTCGGGCGTCGAAACCGGTCGGGTCAAGATCAACGCGCGCAAGCTGGCCGAACTCGCCGCCGTCCTCGACTTCGACCAGGACGAGACCGAGGAGCTGCAGGAACTCCGCGAGGCCGCGGGCAAGCGCGCCTGGTGGAGCCCTTACTCCGCCATGTTCAGCTCGGACGTGCTGCGGTACTTCGGCTTCGAGCACGGCGCCGAGAGCATCCGCGCCTACAACGCAGGACTGATCAGCGGATTGCTGCAGACCCAGGCGTACGCCCTGGCGGTCATGCACGGAGGCGGGCCGAGCATCCGGCTCGCCGAGGCGAACCGCCGGGTCGAGGTGCGCCTGAAGCGGCAGGAACGCCTGGACGACAAGGCGGATCCGCTCCGGTTCACCGCGATCATCACCGAGTCCGCGCTGCGGCAACAGGTCGGCGGGCGCGAGGTGATGGTCGAACAACTCCGCCACTTGGCCGACAAGATCGAGCAGCTCCCGGACACCCTGGACGTCCGGATCGTCCCCTTCTCCGCCGACTACTACAACGCCCTTGGCGGTTCGAGCTTCTACATCTTCGGCTTCGCCAGCAGCCGGCTGCCCGAGCTGGTGTGGCAGGAGACGATCACGTCCACGGATCTGATTGATCAGCCGATGCGGATGCGCGAGTACAGTTTGGCGCACGACCAGGCCTTGAGCTATGCCCTCGGCCGGACCGAATCCCATGGTCTGATCGAGCAGATCCGCAAGGAGCTTGAGTGAGCGAACGCATCGACCGCGGTGGTTGGTTCAAGTCGAGCCGCAGTGCGGACAACCCGGCGTGCGTCGAGGTCAGGTTCGTGCCCGACGCGATCGACGTCCGCGACTCGAAGAACCCCGCCGGGCCGGTGTTGTCCTTCCCGCGCCACGCCTGGGCGAAGTTCCTCAGCCGCCCGGGTTCGTCAGCCAGTCCTTGATCCGCGACGCCACCAGCTCCGGCACCTCCAGCTGCGGCACGTGGCCGACGCCCTCCAGGACCTCGAAGCGCCACGACGGGTTGCGGCGGGCCGCTTCCCGGGACGACGCCACGGGGACCAGCCGGTCCTTGTCGCCCGCCATCAGGTACACGGGCACGCGCACCCGGCTCATCGCCGCGTAGTACCGCCGCCTGGTGGCGCCGGTCCACACGACCGAGCGCGCCGCCGTCAGGAACGCCTCGTCCAGCCCCGGGATCTCGGCGCGCTGCTCCAGCAGCGACATCGACGCCAGGACCATCTCCTCCGGCACCGACCTCGCGTTGGCGCACACCAGGTTCAGCACCCGCTTGACCTGCCGTCGCGTCGACACCCCGGCCCGCGACTTCGCCAGGAACCACTGCCCGAGCCCCGGCACGGCGTACATCGTGAACGCCGCCGCCACCTGCGGGTCCAACCTCGCGCCCAACGCCAGCGGCACGGCGGGGTCCAGCAGCGCCAGCGCGGTCACCGACGCGGGACGGCGGGCGGCGTGCAGGATCGAGATCATCCCGCCCATCGAGTTGCCGACGAGCACGGCCGGCTCGCCGACCACCTCGGCCAGGAACCGCTCCAGCAGCCGCGCGTTGGCGGGCACGGTCGTGGCACGTCCCTCGGGGTGGGTGAGCCCGAACCCGGCCAGGTCGACGGCCAGCACGCGGTACCGGTCGACCAGGTGGGGCGCGAGCAGGCACCAGTTGAGGTGCGAGCCGCCCAGGCCGTGCACGAGCACCATCGGCGGTCCGTCGCCGCCGAAGTCGACGTAGTGCACCGGAGCGCCGTCCAGGTCGACGTGCCTGCTCGTGCCGCCCCAGTGGTCGAGTGTCGTCATACCGGTCAGTATGTCCCGGCCCGACCCACGTCCCGACGGGGGCCCGAAGTCGCCTAATGTGGTGAACATGATCGTGTGGATCAACGGCGCGTTCGGCGCGGGCAAGACGACCCTGGCCGAGGAACTGCGCCGCCGCCTGCCGGACGCGCTGTCGTTCGACCCGGAGCACGTCGGCTACCTGCTCCAGGTGTCGGCTCCCCCGTCCGGGACCGGCGACTTCCAGGACCTGCGGGCGTGGCGCAAGCTCACCGCCGAGGTCGCGATCACCCTGCACCACGAGTACGGGCGGCACCTGATCACGCCCATGACCCTGGTCGAGCCGGCGTACCGGGAGGAGATCTTCGGGCTCCTCGCCGACGCGGACGTCCCGCTCCGGCACGTGTTCCTGGACGTGCCCGCCGAAGAGCTGCGCCGCCGCATCAACAACCAGGTCCTGGACCCGCACAACCCGGACGCCGACGCCCAGGCCCGCGCCTTCCGCCTGCGCAACGTCGACCGCTGCGTCGCCGCACGGGCCGCCCTGCCCGCGGACACGTTGGTCCTCCGAGGCGACCGGCACACCCCGGAGCAGCTGGCGGACCAGGTCCTCGCCGCGCTCTAGGACGACGGCGGCCCGGCGGCGATCCGGTCGCGCACGGCGTCGACGGTGGTCTCCCAGTTCGACTCGACCCACCAGGTCGCGCCCGCGTCGGCCCACTCGCCCACGCTGGTCGCCACGCCCTCGGCGATCACGTCGAACCCCTCCCACGGCAGCCCGAGGGAGGTGCGCAGCTCCTGCGCCTGCGCCACCACGGCCGCCAGCTCCGCCGGGTTCGCCGGGCCACGCGCCTCGCCACCGTCGATCAGGTTCGGCAACAACCCGTCCCACGCCACGGCACGCCTCATCGACACGGGACGGTCGTAAGCGCCCACCACCCACACCGGCACCCGCGGCCGCTGCACGGGCGGCGGAGGAGGGAAGAAGTCGGTCTCCCGCACGTCGTAGCGCTGCCCGCGGAACGAGAACGGCTGCCCGCGCATCAGCCCGTCGTACACCGCGAGACCTTCCTCCAGCAGCAACGCCCGTTCCGCCCGACCGGTGTCGCGCTCGAACGCCGTCCACCCAGGGTGCAGCGCGCCCAGCCCGACCGACAGCTGCACGCGTCCACCGGACAGCCGGTCCAGCGTCGCCGCCTTGGACGCCACGTCCCACGGCTTGAGCCGGGGCAACGGCGTCAGCATCGTGCCCAGCCGCACCGACGACGTGCGCATCGCCGCCGCGGTCAGCGCCACCCAGGCGTCGACGCCCCACACCGCCTCGGCCAGGAACACGCCGTCCCAGCCGCACTCCTCGGCCAACGCCGCGCACGACGCCACCTCTGGCGCGTCGAAGAACGGCAGCACGATCCCGCAACGCATGCCGGCAGCCTCCCACACGCGATCACGTCGCCTCCGCCAGGTTCGACGCGGTCCAGGTGCCGAGCGCGATCTCCGCGGTGATGCCGGGGCCGAAGCCGGCGATGATCCCGCGCGCGCCGTGCCCGGCCCCGCCGTCGGCGAAGAGCCGGTCCAGGGCGTCGAAGATGACGACGCTGGCCACGTTGCCGCGTTCGGCGAGGGTCATCCTGCTGTACCGGAACGTCTCCGGCGGCAGCCGCAGGTGCTTGCCGAGGTCGTCCAGGATCCGCGGCCCGCCCGCGTGCACGATGTAGAAGTCGAGGCCCGCGATGTCCCAGCCGTGCGGGTCGGCCATGTCGCGCATGGCGGGCGCGAGCATCGACATCGTGCCGGGCACCCGCTTGTCCAGCAGGAAGTGGAACCCGGTCTCGCGGACCTCGTAGGCGATCCAGTCCTCGGTGTCGGGCACCAGGCGCGAGCTGTTCCGCTCGACCCGCACGCCCTCGCCGCCCTCGCCCCGCATCACGGCCGCGGCCAGCGCGTCGCCGAACAGGCCGTTGGACAGCAGGTTGCCGACGCCGAGGTCGGTCGGCTGGTACAGCAGCGAGCAGAACTCGCAGGCCACGATCAGCACGTTGGACCGGGGGTAGGCGGTGCAGAAGTCGTGCGCGCGGTTGATCGCCGCACCGCCCGCGGCACACCCGAGCTGCGCGATCGGGAGTTGCCGGGTGGACGACCGGAACCCCATCGTGTTGATCAGCCAGGCCGTCAGCGAGGGCATCGTGAACCCGGTGCACGAGACGTACACGATCAGGTCGATCTCGGTCGCGGGCAGGTCGGCGTGGTCGAGCGCCCGCCGCACCACCTCCGGCACCCTGGACTTGGCCTCCTTCTCGTAGAGGGCGTTGCGCACGGCGAAGCCGGGGTGCCTGAGGGTGTCCTCGATCGGCTGGAGGATGTGCCTGGTCTGCACGCCGGTGTTGCCGATGAGCCGCAACGCGAGGTCGAGTTGCGGGTGGTCGCGGTGCAGGGTCCTGGCCAGTTCCAGGGTCTGCTCGCGGGTGATGAGGTGCTCGGGCACCGCGACGGCGGGCCGGCAGAGGGTGGCCACGACCCGGCCCTCACCAGGCGACGGGCAGCACGAGCGGGTACCGCCAGATCGAGACGGTGTTCCACCGCACGTCCCGCGCCGGCACGGCCAGCCGCAGGGTGGGGAACCGGTCCAGCAGCCCGCCGATGGCCTCTTGGAGGACCATGCGGGCCAGGTGCGAGCCCAGGCAGTGGTGGCTGCCGTGGCCGAACGCCAGGTGCGGCGCGGGGTCCTCGCGGTCGAAGTCGATCTCGTCGGGCCGCTCGTAGGCGGACCCGTCGCGGTTGGCGGTCAGGTACGACACGTGGACCGCGTCGCCGGCCTTGATCGTCACGCCGCCGACCTCGACGTCCTCCAGCGCGACGCGCGGGATGCCGACGCCCTGGCGGAACGGGATGAACCGCAGCAGCTCCTCGATGGCGCGGGGCAGCGACTCGGGCCCGGACCGCAGCCGTTCCAGGTGCTCGGGGTGCGTGAGCAGCGTGTACGTGATGTCCCCGATCTCGTAGGTGGTGGTGTCGTGACCCGTGACGACCAGGAGCATGACCAGCACGGACAGCTCCGCGTCGGTCAGCACCTCGTCGCTCGCGCGGGCCGTGGCCAGGGCGCTGACCAGGTCGTCGCCGGGGTCGCGGCGGCGGGCGGCGGTGAGCCGGTCGAAGTAGGCGCGCATCCCGGTCCTGGCCGCCGCGGCGGCGTCGCGGTCGGCGGGGCTCATCGCCATCATCGCGGTCGCCCACCGGCGCAGCGCGGGCCGGTCCGGCTCGGGGATCTCCAGCAGCTCGCAGATCGTCATCAGGGGCAGCCGGTCCGCGAGGTGCTCGACCACGTCCGCCGGCGGGCCGTGCTCGACCATGGTGTCCAGCAGGGCGTCCACGGTCCGCCGCACCCACGGCCGCAGCGCTTCGACCTGGGGTGTGGAGAACGCCTTGAGGACCAGCCGGCGGACCCGGTTGAGGGCGGGCGGGTCCATCAGGTTGATCGCCTCGCGCTGGGCGATGGGGGCCGGGGTGATGCGGGGGAAGTCGCGGTCGACCAGCGCGGCCCGGCTGAACCGCCGGTCCGAGGTGACCGCGCGGACGTCGTCGTGGCGCGTCACCAGCCACGCGTCGCCCTCGCCGTAGGGCAGGCGGACCCTGGCGACCGGCGACTCGGTCCGCATCCGGGTCAGGAAGGGGTCCGGTTCCAGGGCCTCGTCGTGACGAAAGGGACAGCTCGGCACGGCCTCTCGGTCGTGCGTCTGGGCGTTCACGACGACGTTCCCCTCTGCGGCGGCTGCGGCGAAAATCCAATGCCCTCCATCAGACACGCCGCCGCACCGCCATGTCCCGGCCCCGGGCGCGGTTTCATCAGTTGTCGCGGTTCTCCCACCGGTTCGTGACCGGTGATCGCGCGCCCACTAACTCTCCGAGCCGGCCCTTTCCACTCATTCAGGCGCTCAAACGCCCTCCATGGAGCACAGGTCCGGTGTGCCACAACCGCTCAAAGTAGGTCAGCAGGACCCGCAACCGGCGTCGACGGCCGGATCCGCGAACGGGATCGGGCAGGACGGGGCGTGCGCGCACGCGACCAGGTCGTCGCAGCCGAAGTCCAGGGCGGTGCGCAGCGTCTCGCGGATCACCTCCAGGTCGGTGATCCTGGCCTCCACCTCGGCGAGCTTGACCGTCACCCGGTCCCGCAACCCGGGCTCGCGGCGGGAGCCGAGCCGCCGGCGGCGCACGTCGAGCAGGTCGGAGATCTCGTCCAGGGTGAACCCGAGCCGCTGCGCCGCCTTGATCACCCGCAGCACGGTGAGCGCTTCGGGCGGGTAGAGGCGGTGGCCGCCCGGCGTCCGCTCCGGTTCCGACAGCAGGCCCCGGCGCTCGTAGTAGCGCAACGTCTGGTGGTTCACGCCGGCGGCCTCGGCGAGCTGCCCGCTGCGCAACGCGGTCACGTCGCCCCACCCGCCCGCTGCTGCAGGGCGTCGAGCACGTCGACGTGCGCGTCCGTGACGGTGACGTCCAGCCGCACCCGCCCGGCCGAGGCCACGACGGCGAACGTGAAGAACGAGCAGCACGTGGTCTCGCGCACGGCCAGCGCCGCCGCCCGTGCCGCCGTCTCCGGCGTCGGGTCGAGGGTGATGCGCAGGTGGGTCGGGTCCGGGCGCTCCACGCCGCCGGTGGTGAACAGCGCGTCGAACTCCGCTTCCCACAGCGGGCGTTCGGCGGTCGGCAGCGTGCACGCCGCCGGCGCCCAGCGTTCGTCTGTGCTCATGACGCCACGGTAAGCCTGTACCGCGGTACCGGTTTCAAGGTCGGCCGCGGTGTGGCGCCCAGGTGGTGGCGAACGCGGCCCACACGAGCGGTGAGCAGGTCGGGTCGCCCGTTTCCTCCCACCGGGTGGCCGCGGCGCGTTGCCAGTCGTTGAGCGCGGTCACCGGGTCGGGCGCGCGGTGGGCGGCGTCGATGGCGAGCACGGTGGGCGCGAGGACGGGGGTCGGCGGGAAGCCGGTCACCAGTCGGCGCAGCCCTTCGTCGGTCGGCAACGTCCACCTCGTCGCGGTCACGTGCTCCGCGCCACCGTGCACCATGGCCGTGACCAGGCCGGACGGTTCGGCGAAGCGGACGTCGCCGCCGCTCTCGCAGGCCACCAGGGCGACCCGGGCCGGTATCCGCCACGGGCGCACCGGGCCGGGCCGGTGACCCAGCACGATGTCGGCGGCGGCCAGGGGGCGGTGCGCGCCGAGCGGTGCGGCCCGGCCCGTGGTGGCGGACGTGCAGGACAGGTGCAGGCGTGCGTCGAGGCCGTGCCCGCCGGTGGTGACGTGCCCGACGTAGAGGAAGCGCGAGGCGGTGGCCAGCTCCCGTTCGAGGTGGTCGCGGTCGATGTCGGCGCGGCGCAGGCCGCCGGGCGCGAGCGCGGTCAGCTCCGGGGTCGGGTGGCCGAGCACCGAGCCCAGGCCGGACGCGTCGGGGAAGCCGGGCACGACGGGGTCCAGCACGCGGACGACCGGTCCGCGGGGGTCGAAGGGGTGCACCCGGCGTGCCGCGGCGTTGCCGACGGTCGCCGGGGGCAGCACCGAGATGGCGGTCTCGTGCACCGCCCGCCGTCCTTCGTCGACCCGCAGCGCTTCCCAGGGCACCAGGGCGGTCGAGGGGGACGGCTGGACGCGCAGGTGCGGCCGGATCCCCTGCGCCAGCCAGGAGTTCAGCTCGGCCGCCAGCCGGTTCGGCACCAGGGCGCGCGCCAGCCGCGTCGCCAGGTCGAGTTCGCGCGCGTGGTCCACGAGCGGGCCGTTCGTGAGGGCGCGCCGCAACGCCTGGTCGGCGGTCTCGCCCGGCAACGGCGACGGCACCGCCGCGGCCCACTCGTCCAACGTGGCCCGCACGAGGTCGCGCGGCACGGCGATGACGCGGGGTTCGGCCGGTTCGTGCTCCCACCGCCACGACGCGTACAGGTCGCCCGCGTCCACGAACTTGAGCTGCACGGTCACCACGACGCCACCGCCCGTTCCGATCGCACCGCGAACCCGTAGCGCTGCTCGGCCACGTCGATCCAGGCGTCCAGGGCGGTCGGCGTGGCGGGGTCGAGCCGGACCCTCGGCGGCAGTTCGAAGCCGGTGGCGGGGAAGGCCGGGTCCGTGCCCGTGGCGAACCCGGAGGCCGCGTAGGGCAGGTGCGCGCCGGTCGTCGGGGGTTCGGGCAACGTGAGCAGGTCTCCGCGTGCGACGGGTGTCGTGGCCCCCTCGGCGTGCAGGGACACCGCGCCCGCGACGTGGTCGATGTACTCGGCCGCCAACGTCGAGTCACCGAGCGCCCGGATGGCCAGGAACGCCGACCGGGTGGCGGGTGCGGAGGCCAGTGCGACCCACCGTTCGCGCAGGGGGCCGTGCGGGAACCGTTGCCGGATCGCTTCCGCGGCGAGCGCGGCGGGCAGCGCCAGGTCCAGTGCGCGGCGGCCGAGCTGCTGCCGTTGGTCGCCGGTGGTGGCGGCGGCCCGGCGGATCAGGGCGTCCGCGCGCCACCACGCCATGCCCAGCGCGACGTGCCACAGGCCGGCCGCCTCGCACAACGCCGCCGCTTCGGCGTAGCAGGACTCGGCCTCGGCGAACTCCTGCGCCGCCTCGAACGCCGAGCCGCGCACCTGGTGCAGGGACAACGATTCCAGCGGGGTCGCGGTGTCCAGGAGCGCGAGTGCGCGGTCCGTCAACGCCAGGGCTGCCCGGGGCTCGCCGCGCAGGACCGCGACGGCGGCCCGGCCGTGCAGGCAGGCGGCTCGTCGGCGGGGGTCGTCGGCGAGGAGGGCTTCGGCCTCGTCGTACAGCGCGTCCGCCCGGTCGGTGTCGGAGGCGAGGTAGGCCAGGCGGGCGGAGCTGATTAGGGCGGTGGCGACGCCGGGGAGGTCGCCGGTGGCGGCGCACAGGTCGCGGGCGAGGGCGAGGTGTTCGGCGGCGCCGGGGAGGTCGCCGGTCGCGCTCGTGATCTCGGCCAGCGTGGCGTGGACGGACGCGGCCAGGGCCGGGGCGGCGGTGTAGGCGAGGTCCAGCGCGGTGCGCGCTTCGTCGGCGGCTTCGGCGAACCAGCCCCCGGTGGCGAGGACGCGGGCGCGGGTGGCGCGGACGGTGGCTTCGACGGGTTCGGCGTCGTCGGCCTGTGTGACCAGGTCGAGGGCTTCGTCCAGGTCGGTGAGGGCGGCGGGGAGGTGGGTCTGGCCGAGCCGTGCCGCGGCTCGGGAGATGAGGGCGTTGACCAGGACTGAGGCCGAGCCGTAGGCGTCGCCGACGAGCGTGAGCGCCGTGCGGGCCGCCTCGATGGCTTCGGTGCTCCAGCGGACGGCTTCGCGGGGGTGGTCGGCGACTCCGGCCAGGTTGCCCGCGACCCCCGCTCGGCAGACCAGGGCTTCGACGTCGTCCACGGTGGCCGGTTCGGCTCCGGCCCTTGCCGCGGCTGCCAGGTCGGCCGTTGCGGGGTCGGCCGTTGCAGCGGCTGCCGGGTCGGTCGGGTCGGCGTTCGCGGCGGGTGGTTGCTTCGCAGGGGTCCCCGCCAAGGGGACCCCTGTTTTTATTGTCCCAGAAGGGTCTGACAATTCCGGGGCCTCGCCGTGCGCCAAGTCGGGCGCCCGGTCGGACGGCTCGCGGGTGGCGGTACCGGGCGCGTCGTGAAGCGCGCCCTCGAACGGTTCGCGCTGCGGGACTTCGAGCGCCTCGCGGTACGCGGCGGCGAAGGCGGACTTGGCGGCGGCGCGGTTGCCCGATGACAGCAGCACGGCGCCCTCGGAGTTCAGCGCCACGAACCGCTGCCACCGGGGTCCGAGCGGTCGGCGGCCGGGGTTGTCCGACAGCAGCCGGTACATCGCGGCGCGATCCCCGTCGCCCGCCTCGTCGGCCAGGACCGCCAGGTTCGAGTAGAGGTTCTCCAGGTACTCGGGCGCGTGCAGCCCGGCCAGTTCGACCGCCTCGACGGCCTCCGCCTCGGCCTCCGCGAGGTGACCGGCCATCATCAGCAGCCCGACGCGCGTCGTGCGCAGCACCACCTGCTGCGCCGGCTCGGCGCCGACGAGCGCCTCCTCGACGTCCCGCCACCCCTCCTCCCACCGGTCGAACCAGGGCAGCAGGTCCGCGCGCGCCGCGACGGCCGTCAGCCGGACCGCCCCCTCCCCCACCGCGATCGCCTCGGTCAGCAGCTCCACCGCGTGCGCACGCTCGCCGGCCATGTCCACCACGTGCGCCAGGTTCACCAAGACCTGCGCGCGGTCCTCCGCCGAGGACGCCGCGAGCGCCGCTTCGAGCGCGGACCGCGCGCCGACCAGGTCACCGGCGCCGGCCAGTCGCACGCCTTCGTCGTTCAGCTCCGACGGGTCGTTCACCGGGCCGTCCGCTCGGTGACGGTGGCGGTCGGCGAGCCGATCCGGGACCGGGCATAGGAGATGATCGCCGCACGGCGCGGCGCGGCGTCCGGGTCGGGTGCGGTCGGCTCTGCGAAGTCCGGTGCGTAGACGGTCAGCGCGCGCCGGTCCGGCGGCAGCAGCAGCACGGCCGCCGACACCGGCGCGGACCCGGTGAGCCACCCCGTCGCGTCGACGTCCAGCGCCACCTCGACCTCGCCGAACCCGAACCGTGCCGCCAACCGCGACCCCGGAGTGGGTCCGGGCACGACGGACACCTCCAGCACCGTGCTCCCCTGCCGCCGCACGACGGCCCACCGGGCGGGCGCGGCGGCGTCGACCGCGCCGTGCGGCACCAAAGCCCAGTCCACAGTGGACGTCCCGGACAGGGCCGTGACGCCGGTGCCGCCGTCCACCCCTCCGGCGGCCAACGCGAACCCGGCCCTGCCCGGGGCCCGCGCCGGCCGCAGCTCCACCCCGTAGTCCTCGGCCAGCGCGGCGACCCGCTCGGCCAACGCGTCCACCTCCGGATCGGACGTCGGCACGTCGAACGACCCGACCGAGGCCAACGCCCGCTCGACCGCGTCCGGGTCGTCCAGCAGGTGCTCCACAGTGGACACGGCGACCGCGCGTTCCGCGTGCAGCACAGCGGGATCCAACGCGGGCACGCCGGCCGTGACCGACGCGGGCCACCACGCGCCCGCCCAGTTCAGCTGCGCCACGCGGCGGCAGGCGTCCCGGACGCCCCAGTCACCGCCATCGGGCACCTCCACCTCCGCCGCACCACCGAGGATCGCCTCGGCCGCGTCGCCGTAGACCTCCCACAGCCACTCGGCCGCGCGCTCCGGGTCGTGCACGCGTGCGGCGGGCGCGGCGGCGTCGGCCAGGACGTCCCAGGCGAGCGAAGCACCCGAGCCTTCGAGCAGCGCCACGACCTCGGGCGACGTGGGCCAGTCGCCGACGACGAGATCGGCCGCGCGCGTCACCCTCACGCCACCGCCTCCCGCTCCAGCGCGGACCGCAACCGGTCGCGCTGGTCGAGGATCACCGAGCGCAGCACGCCGTCGAGCACGTCCCACACCTGGTCGAACGTCACGGTCTCGTGCCGCAGCTCGCGGCCGTGCAGGCGCACCCACAACCGCCGCAGGTAGGCCTCCCGCACGCCGCGCACGTCCGCGCGGACCTCCGGCGGCACGGCCGACGGCATCCGCAGCACGCGGTGCACGTACGCCTCGCGCTCCCACCTCGACCGCAACCTGGCCGCCGCCGAGCCCGCCGAGCCCGCCCCGCCCACCGGCGGGCCCGCGAGGTCGGCGGACGCGTCCCGGCCCAGCACCACGACGAGCCTGCTCTCCTCCTCGGCGAGCTGCCACGGCCCCGCCGACCGGGTGATCTCCCGCCGCACCAACGTCGGCACGTCCGCCAGCCCGGCCCGCTGGAAGGCGTTGGTCAGCGGCGCGAACAGGCGTTCCACGATCGACCGGTCGAACGGCCTGGGCAGGTTCGCCTTCGACGCGCCACGGCCCAGCTCGGGGCGCACGGGCCGGTCACGCGAGGTCAGCCCGTGCGCCAGCGCCACGCCCGGCCGGTCGAGGTCCGCCGCGCCCGCGCTGCCCGCCAGGCCCGCGACCAGCGCCCCGAACAGGGTCCGGTCGGGTGCGACGGCGCAGGTGGCCAGGAACTCCGAGGTCGCCGTCGACCCCGCGGCGGCGGGGCGGCGCGCGGCCCACGCGGCGTCGAGCAGCCGGGTCAGCTCGGCGGCGTTGACCGGGTCGGTCACGAAGTCGCGCAGCGCGGCGACGGTCGGACCGTCCTGCTCGTGGACCTCCGCCAGCACGGTCGCGGCGACGTCGGCGGCGTCCGGCCCGGGTTCGCCGTGCACCGTGGCCAGTTCGAAGCAGCGTTGGAAGTACAGGTCCTGCGGGTTGCCGTCGGTGATCCAGCGGCGGCGGCGTTCCTTCTTCAGCACGGCGAACCAGCTCGCGGTCGCGGCCAGCACGGGGCCCGCGTCGGCGATCCGGGCGGTCAGGGCGTCGGCGTGCTCGGCGGCGATCGCGCCCGCGGCGAACTCCGGGTTGAGCACGGGCCGCAGCACGAGCGGGTCGAGGATCAGCTTGACCGTGCGGGTCAGCGGGCGGCCGGCGTCGTTGCTCAGGGGCGCGACCGCGTCACCCAACCCGGCCCACGCCCGGGCGACCAGCGCACCGCGCGGAAGCGTCGCGGCTCGGACGGTGCTCACCGACCCGAGCCTAGTCGACCGGGATCACCGCTGGTGGCGGACTCGCGCACCCGGTTCCTGGGACCGGTAGGCGAGGTGTCCGGCCGATGCTTCCCCCACCACGACCGAACGGGGGAACCATGTACGGGACACCGCAGCAGTACTCGCCGATGACGCCCTACGAGACGCCGTCGCCTCGGCGGCGACGCGTCCTGCCGCTGTTGTTGTTGCCGCCGGTGTTGTTCGCGCTGCTGTTCTTCGGCGGGTCCTACGCGGTCTCGCCGGAGCCGGACGTGGAGATGCAGGACGGGTTCGCGTTCGCCGAGGTCGACGGGCGGGACGTGGTGCTGGCGCCGTACGCGCGGCACGGCGTGCGCGGGATGTTCCAGCTGATGACGCAGGACCTGTTCCAGGTGCGGCTGGCGGCCACGGACCCGGCCACCGGCGACGTGCTGTGGGACACGCAGCTGTCCGACCAGCTGGTCTGGGAGGCGTCGGTGCTGGCGGCCGGGCAGCGCTACGCCTACCTGGCCACGGATTCCGGGCTGGTCGTGGTCGGGTTGGCGGACGGTTCGGTGGTGGCCGAGGGCGCGGGTGTCCAAGGGCTCGGCGACGCGTTCGCCACCGCGCGGACCGCCTACGCGTACGACCGGGAGAACCGCCGCCTGATGGCCATGACCGCCACCGGAGGGGTGTTGGCGATCAGGCTCGACGAGGTGGTGGCCGAGCCGGTCGACCCGCAGACCGCCGCGACCTGGTCCGGCCGGCTCTCCGTGCAGCGCGGCCCGGGCGCGCCGACCGCCGCGACCGGTGCCGAGGCCGCCTTGGCCGGCGGCGAGCGGATCGCGCTGCGGCAGGCGCCGGGTGGCACGCCGGGCAGCGTGCTGGTCCGCGTCACGGCCGACGGTCGGGAGGTCCAGGTGGGCGCGACCGCGTTCCCCGACGCCCGGCTGGTGGTCGACGGCGTGACCGCGGTCGCGACCACCACCGGGCACGTGCTGGTCGAGCACCAGCGCTCGGTGAACGACCCCGGCGTCGCGCTGAGCCTGGTGTCCCTGGCGACCGGGCAGGTCACGGCCACGTTGACGGTCGACTCGCGGGTCGGTCGAGCGCTCGTCGGCCCGGACGGCGTCACGGCGCTGACGGCGGGCGAGGTGTTCGCCGCGGTCGTCGGCGACGGCCGGGTCCTGTCCCTCGACGTCGGCCTGGCCGACTTCTTCGGCTCCCACCGCTGACCCCGGCGCTCCCCTCCGAAGTGGACGACGACCACCGCGCACGGACGACCCCGGCCGGGTCGCGGTTGATCCGGCCGGGTGAGGGGCTCCCCGACCGATCGGCGGCCGGGCCCGGTCGGGGTGCCCGAACGTGGCCCGGCGGGCAGGGCACAATGGCTCGCTGTGACCACAGCCATTCACCAGAGGATCGCCGACGAGCTCGGGGTGCGGGCCGGGCAGGTCAGCGCCGCCGTCGACCTGCTCGACGGTGGTTCCACCGTTCCCTTCATCGCCCGCTACCGCAAGGAAGCGACCGGCGCGCTCGACGACACCCAGCTCCGCACGCTGGAGGAACGGCTGGGCTACCTGCGGGAGCTGGAGGACCGCCGGGCGGCTGTGCTCGAGTCCATCCGGTCGCAGGGCAAGCTGGACGACGCGCTGGAGGCGTCGATCCTGGCCGCCGACTCCAAGGCCCGGCTGGAGGACCTCTACCTGCCGTTCAAGCCGAAGCGGCGGACCAAGGCGCAGATCGCGCGCGAGCAGGGCCTCGAACCGCTCGCCGACGGCCTGCTGGGCGACCCGACGCAGGACCCGCAGGAGGTGGCGAAGGCGTTCGTGACCGAGGAGGTCGCCGACGTCGCCGCCGCGCTGCTGGGCGCGCGGGCGATCCTGGTCGAGCGGTTCGGCGAGGACGGCGACCTCATCGGCGAGCTGCGCGAGCGCATGTGGGCGCAGGGGCGGCTCGCGTCCAAGGTCCGGGAGGGCAAGGAGGAGGACGGCGCGAAGTTCGCCGACTACTTCGACTTCTCCGAGCCGTTCGCGAAGCTGCCCTCGCACCGCATCCTCGCGCTGCTGCGCGGCGAGAAGGAGGAGGTGCTCGACCTCCAGTTCGACCCCGCCGACGAGGACGAGCCCACCGGCTACGAGGCGCGCATCGCGTCCCGCTTCGGCGTGGACGACCGGGGCCGGCCCGCCGACCGGTGGCTCGGCGACACCGTGCGCTGGGCGTGGCGCACCCGGATCCTGGTGCACCTCGGCATCGACCTGCGGTCGCGGCTGCGGGCGTTCGCCGAGGACGAGGCCGTGAAGGTGTTCGCGTCGAACCTGCGCGACCTGCTGCTGGCCGCGCCCGCCGGCACCCGCGCCACGATGGGCCTCGACCCCGGTTTCCGCACCGGCGTGAAGGTGGCCGTCGTCGACGCGACCGGCAAGGTCGTCGACACCGACGTGATCTACCCGCACGTGCCCGCGAACCGGTGGGACGAGTCGATCGCCAAGCTGGCGGTGCTGGCGAAGAAGCACGACGTCGAGCTGATCTCCATCGGCAACGGCACCGCGTCGCGCGAGACCGACAAGCTGGCCGCCGACCTGCTCAAGCGGCACCCCGAGCTGAAGCTGACCAAGGCCGTGGTGTCGGAGGCGGGCGCGTCGGTGTACTCGGCGTCGGCGTTCGCGTCGGCCGAGCTGCCGGGCATGGACGTGTCGCTGCGCGGCGCGGTGTCCATCGCCCGCCGGCTGCAGGACCCGCTGGCCGAGCTGGTGAAGATCGACCCGAAGTCGATCGGCGTCGGCCAGTACCAGCACGACCTGTCCGAGACGAAGCTGTCGAAGTCGTTGGACGCGGTGGTCGAGGACTGCGTGAACGCGGTCGGCGTGGACCTGAACACCGCCTCGGTGCCGCTGCTGACCCGCGTCTCCGGCATCACCGCCGGGCTGGCCGAGAACATCGTGCAGCACCGCGACAGCAACGGCCCGTTCCGCTCGCGGCGCGCGTTGAAGGACGTGGCGCGGCTGGGCCCCAAGGCGTTCGAGCAGTGCGCGGGCTTCCTCCGCATCCCGAACGGCGACGACCCGCTGGACGCCTCCTCCGTGCACCCCGAGGCGTACCCGGTGGTGCGGCGGATGCAGGAGCGCGCGGGCGGCGAGCAGCTGATCGGCAACACGGCGGTGCTGAAGGCGCTGCGGCCGCAGGAGTTCGTGGACGACACGTTCGGCCTGCCGACGGTCACCGACATCCTGCGCGAGCTGGAGAAGCCGGGGCGCGACCCGCGGCCCGCGTTCAAGACGGCGACGTTCGCCGAGGGCGTGGAGAAGATCGCCGACCTCAAGCCCGGCATGGTGCTGGAGGGCGTGGTGACGAACGTGGCCGCGTTCGGCGCGTTCGTGGACGTCGGCGTGCACCAGGACGGCCTGGTGCACATCTCGGCGCTGTCCAACACCTACGTCAAGGACCCGCGCGACGTGGTCAAGTCCGGTGACGTGGTGCGGGTGAAGGTGCTGGAGGTCGACATCCCGCGCAAGCGGATCGGGTTGACGCTGCGGCTGGAGGACGAGCCGGGCCGCAAGCCGCCCCGCGAGCAGCGCGAGCCGCGCGGCGGTCAGCGCGGTGGCGGCGCGCCCCGCGGTGGCGGCAAGCCCCGGCAGCAGGAGCGCCCGCCGGCCAACGGCGCGATGGCCGAGGCGCTGCGGCGCGCGGGGCTTGGCGGCGCGAAGTAGGGGTACCCGGCGGCCATGAGGGTCGTCGTCACGGGTGCCAGCGGCAACGTGGGGACGGCCCTGCGCCGCGTGCTCGCGGACGCGGGCGACCCGGTGGTGGGCATCGCGCGGCGGATACCCGTCGGTTCACCCGATTGGGTGAGTTGCGACGTGGGCGCGCCGGCCGCCGAGGTGGTGCTGGGCAGGGCGTTCGCGGGTGCGGAGGCGGTGGTGCACCTGGCGTGGGCGGTGCAGCCCACGTCGGGTGAGCCCGCCATGCGGCGCACCAACCTCACCGGCACCGCGCACGTGCTGCGTGCGGCGGACCGGGCCGGTGTGCCGCACGTGGTGGTGATGTCCTCGGTCGCCGCGTACACGCCCGCTGCCACGCCGGTGGACGAGTCGTGGCCGTGCGGCGGGGTGCCCGGCAGCGCGTACAGCGCGCAGAAGGCCGAGCTGGAGCGGTTGGTCGCCGGTCGCCCCGGGGTGGCCGTGCTGCGGCCGTGCGCGATCGTGCAGCCGGACGCGGGCGGTGAGCTCGGCCGGTGGGTGCTGAGCCCGTTGGCGCCCGCGCGGGTGGTGGGGCGGCGGTGGCTGCCGGTGCCGTTGTGGCGGGGGTTGCGGGCGCAGGTGGTGCACGCGGAGGACGTGGCGCGGGCGGTCCAGGTGGTCCTCGCGCGGCACGCCGTCGGCGCGTTCAACGTGGCCGCCGACCCGCCGTTGGACGCGCGTGAGCTGGCCCCGTTGTTCGGCGGGTTCCTGCTGCCGGTGCCGTTGGCCCTGTTGCGGGCGGTGGCCTGGCCGACGTGGCGGCTGGGCCTGCAGCCCGTGCACCCCGGGTGGTTGCGGCTGGCGGATCAGGTGTCCGTTGTGGACAGTTCACGGTTGCGGGCGTTGGGGTGGGCGCCCGCGCACCCGCCGCGGGAGGCGTTGGCGGAGCTCGTGGTGGCGGTCGCGGAGGGGCGCGGCACGTGGGGCCCGCTCGCGCCGCGCGATGTGGGACGGTGGCGGGGGTTGCGGTTCGGTCGGCCGGTGCAGCAGAGCCAGGGAGACGTGCGTTGAGCGATGTCGTGGACGCGGTGGTCATCGGTTCCGGCCCGAACGGGCTGGTGGCGGCGAACCTGCTGGCGGACGCCGGGTGGGACGTGCTGGTGCTGGAGGCGGCCGACGAGCCCGGTGGGGCGGTGCGGACGGCGGAGTTGACCGAGCCGGGGTTCCGGCACGACCTGTTCAGCGCGTTCTACCCGCTGGGCGCGGCGTCGCCGGTGATCTCCGGGTTGGACCTGGGTCGGCACGGGTTGCGGTGGCGGCGGGCGCCGGAGGTGCTGGCGCACGTGCTGCCGGACGACCGGGCCGTGGTGCTGTCGCGGGACGTGGACCGGACGGCGGCGTCGGTGGAGGCGTTCGGCGCGGGTGACGGTGACGCGTGGCGGGCGGAGTTCGCGCTGTGGCAACGGGTCCGGGAGGAGTTGGTCGAGGCGCTGATGCGGCCGTTCCCGCCGGTGCGCGCGGGCGCGGGGTTGGTGGGTGCGCTGGGCGCGGGTGGGGCGTTGCGGTTCGCGCGGTCGTTCCTGCAGTCGGTGCGGGCGTTCGGGGACGAGCGGTTCTCGGGTGAGGGCGCGCCGTTGTTGTTGGCGGGCAACGCGATGCACACCGACCTGGGGCCCGACCAGGCGGGCGGCGCCGCGTTCGGGTGGTTGCTGTCGATGCTGGGGCAGGACGTGGGGTACCCGGTGCCGGAGGGCGGTGCGGGCGCGTTAACGCGGGCGTTGGTGCGGCGGCTCGGCGGTGTGGTGGAGTGCGGCCGGGCGGTGGAGCGGGTGGTGGTCGCCGGTGGGCGCGCGCTGGGGGTGCGTGACGCCGCGGGTGGGTACGTGCGGGCGCGGAAGGCGGTGCTGGCGGACGTGCCGGCGCCGGCGTTGTACCTCGGGTTGGTGGGGGCGGAGCACCTGCCGCCGCGGTTGGTGTCGGACCTGGGCGCGTTCGAGTGGGACGACGCGACGATCAAGGTGGACTGGGCGTTGGACGGGCCGGTGCCGTGGACGGCGGGTGCGGTGCGGGGTGCGGGGACCGTCCACTTGGGAGGGGACTTCAACGGGTTGTCGATGTCCAGCGCGGAGATCGCGTGCGGGCGGCCGCCGCGGACGCCGTTCGTGATCATGGGGCAGATGACGACGACGGACCCGAGCCGGTCACCGGTCGGCACGGAGACCGCTTGGGCGTACACGCACGTGCCGCGGGGTGAGCAGTGGTCCGCCGACCGGGTGCGCCGCCGTGCCGACCGGGTGGAGCAGCTCGTCGAGCGGCACGCGCCGGGGTTCCGCGACCTGATCCGCGCCCGTGTGGTGCACGGGCCGTCCGACCTGGAGACCCGCAACCGCAGCCTGGTCGGCGGTTCGATCAACGCGGGCACCGCCGCCGTCCACCAGCAGTTGGTCTTCCGCCCGACCCCGGGCCTGGCCCGTGCCGACACCCCCGTCGACCGCCTGTACCTGACGTCCGCGTCCGCCCACCCCGGTGGCGGCGTCCACGGCGCACCGGGCGCGAACGCCGCCCGTGCCGCCCTGACCCGCAACGCCCTGGCCGGCGACGCCTACCGCCTCCTCCTCCGCACCCTCCACCACCACCTCTACTGACCCGCGTCCAGAGGTCCTGAGCGTTCGACGCGCGGGGTCAGGTGGGTTTGCGGACGGCTCGGGCGGTGAGGCGGGCCAGGGTCTCGCGGTTGCGAGGGGTCAGGAAGAGGGACTGGGCCGGCTCGGGGAGCAGGGAGAGGGGGCCCTTGATCGCCTCCTCGAGCATGGTGACCTCGCAGCCGTCCGAGGTGGCCTTCAGGTCGAAGCGGATGCGGGCCGCGCCCAGCGGCCACAGGCGGGCCTCCAGCTCCAGCATCCGGGGCGGGTCGACGTCCAGCACCGTGGTCACGTCCTGCACCGACAACGGCCACGCGCCGACGCTGTGGTGGATCCGCGTGCCGGTACCCGGCCACCCCGCGTCGACCTCGCGGATGTGCGCGGCGCCGACCACCCACCCCGCGTAGGACCAGCCGTCGGCCAGCACCGCGAACACCCGCTCCACGGACGTCGGCACCGTCGTGCGCACCTCGATCATGCGCCTCGGATTCCCCGCGCGGACCGGCGGAAACTACCCGCCAGGGCTACTTGGCGCGCGTGCCCTTGAGCTTGACCAGCTCGGACTCGAACAGGTCTGCGACCACGGCCAGCCCGCCGGGTGTCGCCGGGTCGGGCCGCGCGATGTACGACTGCGTCGCCGACGGCCGCCCGACCAGGGAGAACCGCAGCTGCCCCGTCAGGCTCCTCGTGTCGACCTTGTTGGTGTCCTGGAACGCCCGCAGCACCCCGTCACGGGTCAGGTCGCGCTCGCCGCACGCCTTCTCCAGGATCGCCGCGAACGCCATCCCGATCACGTACCCGTGGTCCACCGACCCGGTCGGCTCCAGCTCCGGGAACTTCCGCGTGAACGCCTCCGCCACCGCGCGCGGCCCCGGCAGGTCGGTCGCGAACGGCGCGATCGGCGACACCACCTGCACCCGCTTCACCACGGCCGCCGCCGCGGGCGACTGGAGGATCAACGGGTCGTACCCCACCGCGTTGACCAGGAACGGCACGTCCCAGCCGAGCCGCTCGGCGGTCGCGACGGCGGTCGCGGTCTGCTGCGGCGACGTGCTCAGGAACACCGCCTTCGCCCCCGCCGCGCGCAGCGCGCCGACCTGCGCGGCCACGTCCGCGGTCTCCGGCACGGCCTTCGCGACCAGCTCCATGCCCCACTGCTCGGCGGCGAACGTGCTGCCTTCCAGCGCGTTGCGGCCGTAGTCGCTCTCGACGTGGATGTGCCCGATGGTGTCACCGGGGCCGATCAGGCCCGAGCGCTTGGCGTGGTCCAGTCCGTTGATCACGTCGAGGTCGTAGGTCGTGCCGACGATGACCATGTGCGGGTTGCCGAGCAGGCTCGCCGACCACGACGCGGGCGCGGCGATGGCGCGGGTCTGCATCAGGTCCGGCTCGATGGCCTCGGTCATCGGCGCGCCGGTGACGTCCATGAAGCCGAGCACCTGCGGCTCCAGCTCGAAGTACGCCTGCAACGCGCGGTCGACGTCGTAGCCGTGGTCGGCCTGCTTGAGCTCGACCTTGCGCCCGCAGATGCCGCCGCGCTCGTTCAGCTCGGCCAGGAACAGCTCGTAGCCCTTGATCCGGATGAGCGACGTGGCCGAGAACGGTCCCGTCATGTCGGTCAGCACGCCGAGCGAGATCGTGTCGTCGGTGACGCCGGGGCCCGTCTTGACCGGCGATTCCTCCGCCGCGCCGCACCCGGCGGCCAGCACCGCGACCACGGCGGATCCGACGACGAAGCTGCGCACCAACGGGACTCCCACCACTCACGTTACCGACGGGTAAGGAGTATTGACAGAAGTCACCCGAATCGCCTAATCATGTGACATACCGCACGGTCGGTGACGATTCCGGTATCGGTTCCGCACCCCGTTCGCCACGTTTGCCACCCGATCAGCCGCCATAACGCCACCGAAGCGCGGGAGCGTGCCGATCACGACCGCGGCCCTGCCCGAACCGGGAAACGCCGTGAGGCCGACGGGGGTCTCCCGTCGGCCTCACGGCCTGTCCATGACCGGTACGTGCGCTACAGGTACGAGCGCTGGCCCCACGGCATCGCCGCGGCGAGCTGCGCCCGCCTGCCGATGTCGAGCTTGCGGTAGATGCGGGTGATGTGGAGTTCGACGGCCCGGGTCGACACCGAGAAGTGCTCGGCGATCTGCCGGTTCGTCATCCCCTCCAACATCATCAGCGCGATCCGGTGCTCGTGCGGCGTCAACGGCTCGCGCGAGCGCGCCTCGGCGCTCTGCCCGTCACGCGGCCGGACGATGCCCGGCACGCGCTCACCTTCCGGCACACCCAGCAGCACGTGCCACTGGCGTATGCGCACCTCTGCGATCGACTGCGATCGCACGTACGGGTCACCGCGCACCAGGTCCCGGGCCGCGGCGTCGTCGGGCACCTGAACGATGAGCAGCACGCCGGAACCATCGGCCCACGGGCCGGTTCCGACGAGCACGCCCTGCTCGGCGAGCGGACGCCAATATTCCCGGTGTGCGAGATGAATGGATCTCCGCACCTGGCGCGCATCACGAAATGTCAACTCAACGGCGAAAGCCACTGGACTGATCCCCATTTCATTCCGCGGCCGACTTTCGCCACATACTCAACTGTGACGTTTATTCAGTGTCAAGTGAGACACATCACAACGGTGATATGGGAACCCAATGGCCCCTATAGCCGCTTTTCGAACCAGTACTCCGCATAGCGGTCGTCGTTGAACGCGGGCACCTCACGGTAGCCGTGCCGCGCGTACAACGCCCGCGCTTCGACCAGGTCAGTACGGGTGTCGAGGCGAATGGCCGCAGCACCAAATGAGACAGCCGCCACCTCGACCGCCGCGAGCAGCGCCGCTCCGCCGCCGGTGCCGCGAGCGGCCGGATCGACGAACATCCGCTTCATCTCCGCCATTTCGCGGTCAACCATGCGGAAGCCGACGCATCCTCGCACCGCCCCGTCGCGACGACCGACGAAGAACCCCGCCAGGTCGTCGGTCGGGTCGTCGGCGATCGCCCGGTCGACCTCCTCGGGCACGGCCGGTCGGCCGTAGTAGCGCCCGATGATGTCGGTCAAGTACGTGCGGATCACCGCGACCGCGGTCGGGCTGTCAACCGGTTCAGGCTGAACGGTCCAGGAACTCATTGGCAGATTCTCACCTGCGCTGGGCCATTCGGACACGTGGTTTTCGTCATTCCGGACGCGTGTAAAGTCCCCGCCTGTGGCAGCGCAACAGGTCCGGCTGGAGCGGGACGCCGTGGGGCTCGCCGTCCTCACCGTGGACGCTCCCCCGCTGAACCTCTACACCGCCGAGTTGCACGACCTGCTGGAGGCGGCGGTCGAGGACCTGGAGGAGCGGCCCGCGCGTGCGCTGCTGATCCGCTTCGAGGGCAAGGTCGTCAGCGGCGGTGTCGACGTCGGGCTGTTCGCCGCGCAGGAGACGTCCGCGCGGGCCAAGGTCCTGCTCGACCAGATGCTGGAGCTGACCGAACGGGTGGCCGCGCTGCCGTTCCCGACCGTGTTCGCCGCGCACGGGCTGTGCCTGACGTGGGCGTTCGAGGTCGCGGTGGCGTGCGACCTCGTCCTGGCCGCGCGGCGGGCGACGTTCGGGTTGGTGGAGAAGGTCGTCGGGTTGACCCCGACCATGGGCGGCACGCAGCGGCTGGCCGCGCGGGCCGGTGTCGGTCGGGCCAAGGAGCTCGTGATGACCGGCGAGCGCTACGACGCGGCCACGCTGGAGCGGTGGGGCGTGGTCAACCGGGTGCTGCCGGACGAGGGCTTCGACGACGCGGCGCTGGAGTTCACCGCGGCGCTGGCGACCGGGCCCACGGTGGCGCACGCGGCGACCAAGCGGGTGCTGGCGCACTTCGAGAGCGGCGGCGTGCCCGAGGCGAACGAGCACGTCACCGCGATCGCGGCCGAGCTGTTCGAGACCGAGGACCTGCGCGGCGCGGTGCGGTCGTTCCTGGCCGACGGTCCGGGCAGGGCGACGTTCAGCGGTCGCTGATCCGCCGGAACTCGCCCCAGCGGGTGTTCTGGCGGTCCCAGATCGCCTGGTACTCGGCGAACATCTCGGCGACCTTGGCGGCGTCGACCCGGTCGCTCGGCGTGGCCGCGAGGTAGTGGCTGACGTCGTCGTGCAGCCGGTGGAAGCGGGAGATGGACTCCTCCATCAGCACCCACAGGGGCCGCCACGCGAAGTACGGCTCCAGCACGGCGAACACCGTGGTCAACGCGACCAGCGAGAACGCCAGACCCGTCCAGAAGTCCAGGTCCTGCCAGCCCAGGATGATCGTCGCGGTCGCGGACATGGTCAGCAGGCCGACCTTGAGCGCGGTCGCCCGGCGGCTGAACCGGGCCGCGCGCTCCCGGCCGTAGTCGCGGGCGCGGTCGATGCGGCCCAGCAGGTCCAGCGCCAGCTCGTGCGGGCTCAGGCCCGACTTCACCGGCTGCTCTTCAGGCTCGTCCACGGCGAGCACCCTATCGGGGGTCGTAGGCGGCGGAGCCGTACCAGGCGAGGGCGGAGCGCAGCTCGACCACGTCCCGGTCGCGGCGCTTGCGGTAGCGCTCGTGCGAGATCGGGTAGACGCGCAGGCCGCCCTTGTGCTTGGTGAAGCTGCCGCGTCCCAGCGTGTCCGGGGTCTTGGCGGCGGCGACCAGCCAGACCACGAGCCACGGGCGGGCGTGGTGCGCCTCCACCTTCACGCGGGCGATCGCGTACCACGGGAGGCGGCGCGACTGCTCGCCGTTGGACAGCGTGATGCCGTCGGGGCCGACGTCGAGGGTGAGCGGCGAGCGCGCGACGCCGACCAGGAGGCGGATGCCGGCCAGCGCGAACGCCAGGAACCCGAGGAACGCGGCCGCCCGCACCGCGTCGGGCGCGCCGGAGGCGGCGTCGGCGATCGAGCCCGTCACGACGGCGGCCAGCGCGTTCGCACCGGCCCAGCTCAGGCCGACCGCGCGGGAGGTCTTGAACCGGACGCCGGTGGGGCGGACCTCCTTGGGCGCGGGGTCGATGCGGACGGGCGCCGCGGTCGGGGTGCGTGGCTGCACCGGCGCGGGGGTGACGAGGGTCGGCGGTTTGGGCGGCGGCTCGTCCACCAGCACGCGGGTCGGCGGCTTGGCGGGCAGCTCGCCCAGCTCGGTGTGCCGTTGCTCGACCATGGTGCGGACGCGTGCGGGGAGCCAGGACGGTTCGGCGGACGGCGGGCCGATCGCCTCCAGCAGGCGTGCGGGCGTCGGGCGGTTCGCCGGCTCCCGGACCAGGCACGGCACGATCAGCGGCACCAGGCCCGGCGGCACGCGGGAGAGGTCCGGGTCCTGGTGGACCACGCGGTAGACCAGCGCGGACGTGGCGCCCTCGCCGAACGGCCCACCGCCCGTCGCGGCGTAGACCAGCACCGAACCGAGCGCGAACACGTCACTCTGGGTGGTGATCTTCTGGCCGACGACCTGCTCGGGTGACAGGTAGCCGGGGGTGCCGAACACGATGCCCGCTTCGGTGAGCGCGGAGTGCTCCAAGGCGCGGGCGATGCCGAAGTCGATCACGCGGGGGCCGTCGTCGGCCAGCAGCACGTTCGACGGCTTGAGGTCGCGGTGCACCAGGCCCGCGCCGTGGATCGCGACCAGCGCTTCTGCCAGGCCGCCGGCGAGGCGGCGCACGGCGCGTTCGGGCAGGGGGCCGTGGTCCTGGACGGCCTGCTGCAGGCTCGGGCCGGGGATGTACTCGGTGGCCATCCACGGCCGGTCGGCGTCGGGGTCGGCGTCCACCACGGTGGCGGTCCAGAAGCCGCCGACCGCGCGCGCCATCTCGACCTCGCGGCGGAAGCGCTCGCGGAACTCGGGGTTGTCGGCCAGCTCGGCGCGCGAGACCTTGACCGCGATCGGCCGCCCGCCGCGTGACCGCGCCAGGTAGACCGACCCCATCGCGCCGCGGCCGAGGGCGGCGAGCAGCGTGTAGTCGCCGATCCGCGACGGGGCGTTCGGGGGCAGTGGCTGCACGACACCCACACTAGATGCGCCGGCCACCCCTCTTGGGCAAGACGGCGAGGTTCGCGGCGCAGCACACAGCCGCGCAACCTCAGACCGGGTCGTGGAGTCGAGGGTCCCTCGCGGTGGTCAGGGTGAGGAGGGTCAGGGTGCGGGCGTGCCAGGAGTGCGGTTCGACCGAGGCGCGGAGGGCGTGCGGCGGCAGCAGGGGGCCGGTCGCGAGGGTGGTGCGCAGGGCGTCGACGAAGTCGGCGTGGGTGCGGGCGGCGCGGACGCGGTCGGTGTAGCCGGCCAGCTCGGCGAAGTCGGTGCTGACCACCGGGAGGCCCAGGGCCAGGTACTCCTTCAGCTTGATGGGGTTGGACCGTTTGATCCAGTCGTTGTCCTGCCAGGGCATGATCGCCACGTCGAACGCCGAGCCGTAGGCCGGGATCGTGGTGTAGGGGCGGAAGCCCAGCCAGTGCACGTTCGGGTACTTGTCGAAGCGCTCCATCGGGTGGGTCGCGTCGCCGATCAGCACCAGGGACGCGTGCGGCAGCTCGGCGGCGACGCGTTCCAGCAGGTCGAAGTCGACCACGAAGTCGTCCAGCGCGCCGAAGAAGCCGATGCGCGGGCCGGGGATCGCGCGGACGTCCGACGGCCACTCGTGCTCCGGCCGCGCGGTGAAGTGGTCGACGTCCACGCCGTGGTCGAGGAAGTGGGCGCGGGAGCCGGTGCGCGGCAGCTCCTCGTCCATCAACGCGTGGCTGACGTACACGACGTGGTCGGCGTTGGCCAGCAGCTGCTCCTCCAACGCCTCGATGGACGCGCGGTCGGCCTCGGGGAAGTCCGAGTGCCGGTCCGAGCGGTTGAACACCAGGCTGTGCCGGCGCATCGGGGCGACGACGTCCCAGGCGGTGGGGATCGTCACCATGATCACCGGCGTGCGCAGGCCCAGCGCGAGGGCGACCAGCCGCACCTGGGCGCGGACCAGGACGGCGTTGACCTTGCGCAGCAACGGCGAGCCGTAGAACGGCAGCGGCAACGGGGACATCACGTAGAAGTCCGGCATCGGCCGGCGCACGAACTTGGCCACGCTGCGCAGCTTGCGCAGGACGCGCCGGGCCACGTGGGTGCTGTTGCCGCGGGTCGGCATCCGCATGCCGATGCTGTTGACCACGAGCACCCTGCGGTGCGCGGCCATCGACCGCATCAGCTGGAAGTCCGAGTGCGCCCGGTTGTGGTACCACCAGTCCTGCGCGGAGAAGCACACCCAGCCGGGTTCGGGGTCCGCGCCGGGGCGGGCCGGCCACCGCCGCCAGCGCAGCAGGTCGCCGACGGCCTTGCGGTGCTTGGCGCCGCGCGGCACGCGCAGCAGCTCGTTCAGCAGCACGGCGCACCACATCGCGAAGGCGGCCGGGCGGCCGTCGCGCTCGCGGACCGCGCGGACCCGGTTCGTGGTGGCCATCGACCACAGCACCGGCGACGTCGACTGCTCGCCGCCGAGGTGCACGGCACGCGCCCGCGGCTCGTAGCGGATGGCGTAACCGCGCTCGCCCGCGCGCACCATGTACTCGGTCTCCTCCGAGTACAGGAAGTACCGCTCCTCCAGCACGCCGGTCGCCTCGCGCGCCTCGCGGGAGATCAGCCACGCCGCGCCGGTCGCCCAGTCCGCCGTGCCGGCCGTCTCGTACCGGAGCGGGTCGACCACCAGCTCGCCGAGAGCCTCGGACCGGCCGGCCCGCGTGCCGCCGAGGAGCGCTTCGCCCAGGGCGCGCAACGGGTTCGGCGCCCGGCGCAACGACAGCTGCGGCGCTCCGTCGGGACCGGCCAGCCGGGGCACCGCGATGCCGGTGCCGGGCAGCGCGAGCGCGGCGCGCAGCAGCGTGACGGCGTCGCGGTGCAGCCGGACGTCCGGGTTGAGCACCAGCACGTCGCAGTCCGGCGCGGCGGCGAACCCGGCGTTGACGCCCGCCGCGAAGCCGTCGTTGGACGCGCGGGCGACGACTTGGGCGTGCGGCGCGACCCGTGCCACGACCGCCAGGGTGTCGTCGGTGGAAGCGTTGTCCACCACCACGACCCGGCTGTCCGGAATGGACTCCAGCGCGATCGCCACAGACTTCAGGCAGTCCTCGACGACGTCCGCGCTGTGGTAGGTCACGACGACGACGGCTAGCGGCACTTCTGCTCCCCGGGCTGGTCGCCGACTCCGTCGGCGGTCGAGCGGCGCAACCGGGTGCGCAGCGCGCCCCCGAGCAGGCGGAACGCGAACGGCAGGTCGTCGCGCAGGTAGCGCCTGGCCAGGCGGCGCGGTTCGAGCGCGAGGCGGTGCAGCCACTCCGCGCCCAGCTTCTGCACCGCGCCCGAGGCGCGCCGGAACTCGCCCGCGGCCATCGGGATGCCCGCGCCGCAGCCGAGGAACCAGGACGCGGGCAGCTCGGCGCGCAGGAGTCGGATCAGGCGTTCCTGCTTGGGGAAGCCGAGGCCGACGAACACCAGGTCCGGCTTGGCCCCCACGGCCTTGGCGACGGTCCCGGCGGTGGCCGCGGCGGAGGTCTCGAACCCGAACGGCGGCGAGTCCGTGCCCACCACGCGCAGCCCGGGGTACTGGGCGCGCAGCGCGTCGGCGGCCTTCTCCGGCACGCCCGGCTCACCGCCGAGCAGGTAGAGCGAACGGCCCTCGCGGGCGGCGGCTTCGGCGAGGGTGAACACCAGTGACGACCCGGTGACCCGTTCGGGCACCGGGACGCCCGCGAGCCTGCCCGCCCACACGACCGGCATCCCGTCGGCGACGACCAGCTCGGACTCGGCGATCAGCGCCGCGAGCTCGGGGCTGCGGGTCGCCGCGCGCACGATGTCCACGTTGGCCGTGACGATCGCGCCGCCCTCGGCCCGTCGCCAGGCCTCGGCGACGTGGTCGGCCACACCGGACTCGCGGACGGACCACACGTCGACGGCGCCCACGCGAACGCGGGCCTGCGCTATGTCCGGCATACCCGCGTCATCGGGTTCCGGGTGGTCCCCGTTACGACGTCCCCGAACGGCGGTAACGGTTACCGCACGTGACCGATATCGGGGGCATGTACGTTGCGTCCGTCCGGCCCGGCGAGCGGGTCAGGGGCAGGGTTCCCGGCACGGTCGTCGCGTTGGGCGCGGTGAGCCTGCTGACCGACGTCTCGGCCGAGATGGTCACCGCGTTCATGCCGGTCTACCTGCTGTTCACGCTCAACCTGAGCTACGCGCAGTTCGGCGTCCTCGACGGCCTGTACACCGGTGCGACGGCGGTGCTGAGGCTCGTCGGCGGGCACCTGTCGGACCGGACGCACCGGCACAAGGCGGTCGCCGCGGTCGGTTACGGGCTGTCGGCGGTGACGAAGCTCATCTTCCCGCTCGTGGGCGCGTCGGCGTTCGGGATCGGCGCGACCATGGCGGCGGACCGCGCGGGCAAGGGGCTGCGCACCGCGCCGCGGGACGCGCTGATCTCGTTGGCCACGCCGCCGGACCGGTTGGGCGCGGCGTTCGGGCTGCACCGGAGCATGGACACGGTGGGCGCGCTGCTCGGGCCGTTGGTGACGTTCCTGCTGCTGTACTGGGTCGGCACGGTCGCGGGCCCGGTGTTCGTGGTGAGCGCGTGCTTCGCGGTGGTGGGGCTGATCGTGCTGGTGGCGTTCGTGCGGGAGAACCCGCGCCCCGCGCCGACCGGGCCGCGGCCGTCGGTGAAGGCGGGTCTCGCGCTGCTGCGGGAGGCGGGGTACCGGCGGCTGGCGGTCGCGTCGGCGGTGCTGGGCCTGGCGACGTTGTCGGACGCGTTCGTGTTCATCCTGGTGCAGAAGGCGACGAGCGCGCCGCTGCACCTGTTGCCGCTGTTGCCGTTGGGCACGGCTCTGGTGTTCCTCCTCGCCGCCGCGCCGGTGGGACGCCTGGCCGACCGGATCGGCCGGTGGCCGGTGTTCCTGGGCGGGCACGTGCTGCTGCTGGGCGTGTACGTGCTGCTGCTGGCCGCCGGCACCGGTTACGCCGGGGTCGGTGCGGCCCTGTTGCTGCACGGGCTCTTCTACGCCGCGACGGACGGCGTCCTGTCCGCCCGCGTCAGCGCGCTCGTGCCGGAGTCGTTGCGGGCGTCCGGGTTGGCGGTGGTGCAGACGGGACAGGCGTTGGCGCGGCTGGTGTCGTCCGTCGCCTTCGGCTTCCTGCTCCAGTTCGCCGCCTTCGGCACGGCCGTGCACGCGGCCATCGGCTCGTTGCTCGTCGCGGTCCTGGTGGCGGCCGGGCTCTGCCGGGTCAGAGCAGGGTGAGGGCGATGGAGCCGTGCGCGGCGGAACGGCCGTGGGTCAGGTCGCCCGCGTGGCTCGCCGTGTAGCCCTGGAGCAGGGTGGCCAGGCCCACCAGCAGGGGTACGTTGGCGTCGCACTGCGCCTTGCCGTAGGCGTTCGTGGTGGCGGTGCAGAGCGGGTGGCCCTTGACCGTGCGGAAGGAGATCTGCTTGCCCGCCACCGGTTTGCCCGTGTGGGACTCGGTGAGGGTGGCGTCCAGGCCGCGCGCGGTGAAGCCGAGCAGGCGCAGCTGCAGCTGGGCGTGGCCGGCGGTCAGCTTGGTGGGTGCCGGGGGTACGGCGTGGATCGCGATGCCGACCGGGTTCGCGCCCACGGGGACCGTACCGACGACCGCCAGGGTCGTGGTGTCCACGATGGACACGGTGTCGCTGTTGTAGTTCGTCACGTAGGCCTTCGCGCCGTCCGGGGTCAGGGAGACGCTGATCGGCCTGCTGCCCACCGGGATCCGGGCCACCTGCGTCAGCGCGTTGACGTCGACCACCGACAGGCTGTGGCCTTCGCTGTTGGTCACGTAGGCGCGCGCGCCGTCCGGGGAGATCGCGACGCCGTGCGGGATGAAGCTGACCGGGACCGCGCCGATCACGGCGTTGGACGCGGTGTCGACCACGGACACGGTGTTCGACAGCTTGTTGACCACGACGAGCTTCGCGCCGTCGGGGGTCACGGCCACGGCGGTCGGGGTGTTGCCGGTCGGGATGTCGGCGACCTTCGCGTTCGTCGCGGTGTCCACCACGGAGACCGTGCCGGGGCCCGCGACGTCGTGGGCGACGTAGAGCCGCCTGCCGTCCGGCGCGATCGCGATGCCGTCGGCGTTCGCGCCGACCGGGATGGTCTCGGTGGTCGTCGACGTGGCCGCGTCCACCACGGACACCGTGCCCGCCAGGTAGTTCGACACGTACACGTGCCCACCCGACGGCGACACGACGACGCCGGCGGGGCCGTCGCCGACCGGCACGGACGCGTCCACGGTGTTGGTCGGCGTGTCGATGATGGTGAGCGTGTCGTCCCGGACGTTCGTCACGTAGCCGCGCGTGCCGTCGAACGCGACGCCGACGCCGTAGGGCGAGTCGCCCGCGGAGTCGACGAGCGTGGCGGTGACGGCGTTCGTCGCGGTGTCCAGCACCGACACCCCGCCGCCGTTGTTGGCGACGTAGGCGAGCACGCGCACGGGGGCCGCCACGGCCGTCCCGGACGGTCCGAGCAGCAGCGCCGCTCCCAGGGCGACCGCGCCGCACACCGCCGGCGCCTTGCGGATCTGTCTGAGCACGATCGGCCTCCGTGGGTTGGGGTCCACTGCCCCCATCGCCGGCCGGCGCCCCGCCGTTAGCCGTCAGAACCGGTACACGTGGACTTGGTACGGACCGAAGTCGTCCACGATCCGGCCGTCCACGATCGGCACGGTCCGGTCCTCGTCCACCACCGTGGCCGTGCCCGACGACACCGGCACGGTGAGCGTGACGCGGGCGGCGAGGCTGCGGGGGTGGTCCTTGGTGCCGTCGGTCTGCGCCAGCACCCACCGGGTGTCGCCGAGCTGCTTGTGCATGCCCGGATCCTTGTGCAGTACGGGGACCGGGATGCCGTTGTCGCTCGACGCGGTCACGCCCGGCGCGTTCGGCGCGTTGAGCACCGGCGCCAACGACTTCAGGCGCGCGTTCACCGCGGCGACGCGGGCGGTGATCTCCGGGCGGGTCAGGATGCTGGAGTACTCCCCCGTCCCGTCGGTGTAGAAGCTGTGCGCGAAGTAGTTGATGCCGGTGGCGCCGTGCAGGATCGTGTTCCACACCGCCGATTCGAGCTGGTCGGGGTCGATGATCTCGCCGCGGTCGTGCGGGTGCCCCGTCTCGACGAACCCGTACAGCGGCTTGTCCGGGCCGCACCACTTGCGCATCGTGTCGATGACCTGCCCGTAGCTGTACGCGCCGACGGTGTGGTTGCGGTCGGGGTGGGTCCAGCCGTAGTAGTCGGCCGACGCGATGTCCGCGGCCGAGCAGTAGGTCCGCATGTCCTCTTCGTAGGACTCCTCGATGTAGCCGTAGCCGATCTCGCCGGTCGGCGTGCCCATCCACGGGCTGAAGTTGAGGTACGTCGGCCGGGACGGGTCCTCGGCGCGCACCGCGTCGGCGGCCTTCACGATCGCCGACGGCTGCATGTCCGGGTGGAACACGTCGCCGTAGACCTTGGTCATGTCCGGCTCGTCGGCGATCAGGTAGCCGACGTAGTTGCGGGCGTGCGCGGTGTCGGCCAGGACCTCGTCGACGCGCGTGCCGTCCACGTACACGCGCCAGTCGGTCTCGTGGAGCCCTTCCTGGCGGAGGTACCACCACTCGTCCTCCCAGAGCCCGATGCCGAAGTCGACGCCGATCTCCGGGAACGCCCGGCCGAGCTTCTTCCCGTTCTCGACGCCGGACGGGTCCTGCATCCAGACGTTGATCGGGAACACGGCCGGGTCGCCGGTCGGGTTGGGTCCGTTGGCCCACTTCTTGTAGTAGTCGACGGACGGGCCGGCGAGGACCGGTGGCGGGTCGGCCGGCCGTTGCGCCTCGGCCGTGCACGCGGTCGCGACGAGGGCGAGCGCCAGCGCCGCACGGGTCGGCTTCACCTCGACGTCCGCGCGGCCAGCACCCGTTTCGCCTTCTCGAAGCCGTCCGGGCCGAGCAGCCGCATCGCCGCGGTCTTGACCACGTACCGGGCCCCGTCACGCGCCGACCGCAGCGGGTGACCGACGAACCGGTCACGGGCCAGCACACCGCCGGCGGGCTCCGGCACGTCGTCCAGCGCCGCGCCGAACAGCGCCCGGTGCGGCGCGGGCGCGACCAGCCTGCCGCGGGTGCGGTTGCTCACGTTCCCGCCGTGCACGACCTGGAGCCAGCCGGGCGGTCCGCCCAGCGACACCACCTCGGCGTGCCGGTGCAGCCGGTTGTGCCAGTCGGCCCAGCACGTCACCGGCGCGTCCCAGCTCTCCCGCATCGAGGCGAACGCGTTGTCGCGGTCGTGGTGCGCGAACAACCCGGTTGGGCTCTTGACCAGCCCGTTCGCCAGGTACAGGGCGGTGCGGCGACCGGTGGACGGCTGCGCCTGGAGCCGGGCGACGAAGTCCGCGGCGAGGCCGTCGTCGTTGTCGAGGTTGGTGGTGATCAGCTCGTCGCCCTTGACCGGGAAGAGCTTGGCGATGTCCTCGACCAGCTCGTCGCGGCTGACCTGCGTGCGGAACACGGGCGTGTACGCGTCGCCGTGCGCCTCGATGCGGTCCTTGAGCCACCGCGGGCTCTCCGGGTCGAAGTAGACGAGCCACCGGAAGTCCGAGGACGTCTGCGCCGCCACGGACGGCAGGCAGTACCGCTCGAACAGCCCGACGCGTTCGGTCAACCACCCCTCCCGCGCCCGCACGACGCTCTCCGCCCCGACGGACGGCAGGTTGAAGCGCGTCAGCACGACGTGGTCCATGGAACCCCTTCCCTCGTGTCCCGTACATCGGGATCGGGGCCGCGCCGTTAACGATCCGCGGTCGCGCACGATGAGTAGAGCGTGACTGAGCCCCCGGCACGACCAACGGTCGACGTCGTCATCCCGTGTTACAACTACGCGCGGTTCCTGCGCGCGTGCGTGAAGAGCGTGCTCGACCAACCCGGTGTCGACGTGCGGGTGCTGATCATCGACGACACGTCCACCGACGAGACGCCCGAGGTCGTGGCCGACCTGGCGCGCGATCCCCGGGTCGAGGGCCGCAGGCACGAGGTCAACCAGGGCCACATCGCGACCTACAACGAGGGCCTGCTGGAGTGGGCCAAGGCCGACTACACCGTGCTGCTGTCCGCCGACGACCTGCTCGCGCCGGGCGCGTTGGCCCGTGCCGCCGAGGTCTTCGAGGCGAACCCGAACGTCGGCATGGTGTACGGACGTGTCGTTTATTACACCGATCACGACAACCTGCCGTCCGTGATCGCCCCGCCGGCCGGCCGCACGGTCTGGTCCGGTGTGGACTGGATCGAGGCGCGGTGCCGCACCGGGCAGAACGTGCTGTCCTCGCCCGAGGCCGTGGTGCGCACGTCGGTGCAGCAGGCCGTCGGCGGCTACCGGCCCGACCTGCCGCACGCGGGCGACCTGGAGATGTGGATGCGCATCGCCGCGGTGTCCGACATCGGCTACGTGCGCGGCAAGCCCGCCGCGTACTACCGCGTGCACCAGCAGAGCATGATGCGCACGCAGTTCTCGTCGCTCTTCGCCGATCTGGAGCAGCGGCAGGCCGTGTTCGAGCGGTTCTTCGCCGAGCACCCCGACCTGCCGGCGCGGCTGCGGGCGCTGGCCGACCGGTCGATCGCCAAGGACGCGCTGTGGCGGGCGGTGCGCGCCTACGACCGGGACCGGCTCGACGAGATCCCGGTGGACGAGCTGGAGGCGTTCGCCCGGCGGGTGTTCCCCGACGCGGCGCGGTTGCCCGAGTACCGGGCGTTGCGGCGGCGACGGGCGGTGGGGCCGAGGGTGTGCAGCCGCACGCAGCTGTTCGTCGGCAGCCACCTGGTCAAGCGCGGCGCAGGCGTCGTGGGCAAGCAGGTCTGGAAGTGGCGCGGCCAGTGACCGCCGAGGTGGAGCCGCCGGTGACCGGGCGGCCGGAACTGCGGCGCAAGGTCGGTTCGGCGATCCGGTGGAGCGTGGTCAACAGCCTGGTGCAGCGGTTGGGCCAGGTGGGTGTCGGCGTCCTGCTGGCCCGGCTGATCGCACCGGAGCAGTTCGGCGTGTTCGCGGTCGCGCTGGTGGTGCTCAACATCGTGATGAGCGTCAGCGAGATGGGCGTGAGCGTCGCCCTGGTGCGCAGCGAACGCCCGGTCGAGGAGCTCGCGCCCACGGTGACGACGCTGTCCATCGCGTCCGGCGCGCTGTTGGCGCTGCTGTGCGTGCTCGGCGCGCCGTGGTTCGCCGAGGCGATGGACACGCCGCAGGCGACGGGCGTGATCCAGCTCATGTCGTTGTCGCTGGTGGTCGCCGGCGCGTCGGCGGTGCCGGGCGCCGTGCTGCAACGCGAGTTCCGGCAGGACCACAAGTTCGTCGCGGACACGTCGGCGTTCGTCGTCGGCACGGCCGTGGTGGTCGTGCTCGCGCTGCTGGGCTTCGGCGCGTGGAGCCTGGCGTGGTCGCGGATCGCCACCAACCTGGTCGCCGCGGTGGTGATGTTCGCCTACACGCCGAAGCGCTACGGACCGGGGTTCGACCCGGCGCGGGCACGGGAGGTGCTGGCGTTCGGGCTGCCGTTGGCGGGTGCGAGCCTGCTCGTGTTCGGGGTGCTCAACGTCGACTACGTCATCGTGGGCGGCGTGCTCGGCACGGTGCCGCTGGGGTTCTACCTGCTCGCGTTCAACCTGGCGAACTGGCCGGTCGGCGCGTTCTCGCAGCCGGTGCGCAGCGTGTCACTGGCGGCGTTCGCGCAGGTCAGAGATGATCCGGAGCTGTTCGCGCGTACGTTCGCGCGTGCGTTGCGGCTGCTCGCGCTGGTGACGGTGCCCGCGTGCGTGCTGCTGGCGGCGCTGGCCGACCCGCTCGTGCGCACGGTGTACGGCGAGCGGTGGGCGCCGGCCGCGCAGGCGTTGGCGTTGCTGGTGCTGCTGGGAGCGCTGCGGGTGGCGTTGGAGCTCGGGTACGACTACCTGGCCGGCGCCGGGCGGTCGCGCGCGATCCTGGTCATCCACCTGGTGTGGCTGGCCGCGCTCGTGCCGCTGCTGGCGCTGGGCGCGCACCTGGACGGCATCCGGGGCGTGGCGCTGGCGCAGAGCGTGGTCGTGCTCGTGGTGATCGTGCCCGCGTACCTGATCGCCTTCCGGCCCTACGGGTTGCGGGCGCGGGCGTTGGGCGCGGCGGTCGCGCGGCCGGTGGCCGGCGGTGTGGTGATGGTCCTGGTGGCGTCGGGCGTGCAGTGGGTCCTCGACGGCGCCCTGTGGCGGCTGCTGGTGGGCGGCGCGTTGGCGTCGCTGGCGTACGCGGCCGTGGTGTTCCCCCTGCGCCACGAGGTGCTGGGCCTGTTGCGGAGGAGTGGCGCGTGAGGGTCGTCCGGCAGTTGCGACGGCGGGCGCACCAGGTCACGCGCATCATGCGCGAACAGGGTGTGCGTCAGGTCGGCGCCCGCGCGCTCGGCCGTGCGGCACGGCGGTTCGGCGCGGGCGCCGAGGTGTTCCCGGTGCGCCTGGAGGACGTGCGCGCGGCGGACATCGGCGCGCGGCGGCCGGTGGTCGTGCCGCCGGTGCCGGAGGACGGGCGGCTGGTGGTCAACTGGGTCAGCACGCCGCCCTCACCGGGCTCCGGCGGGCACACCACGATGTTCCGGCTGATCGAGCACCTGGAGTCGGTGGGGCACACGTGCCGGCTGTACCTGTACGACGTGTACGGCAGCCGTGCGGCCGACCACGAGCAGGTGATCAGGTCGGCGTTCCCGGGCTTCCGCGGGTCGGTGCACGACGTGGCGGACGGGATGGCCGACGCGCACGCCGTGTTCGCCACCGCCTGGATGACGGCCTACCCGGCGTTCAACGACCCGTGCGCGGGCAGGCGGTTCTACCTCGTGCAGGACTACGAGCCGTGGTTCTTCCCGGTCGGCGGACTCTCGGCGTTGGCGGAGAACACCTACCGGATGGGGTTCCACGGCTTCACCGCCGGCCGGTTCCTGGCCGACAAGGTGCGCGCCGAGACGGGGATGGCGGCCGACCACTTCGACTTCGGCTGCGACGCGGACCGCTACCACCTGACCGAGGGCGTGCGGCGGAACGGCGTGGTGTTCTACGCGCGCCGGCTGGCGCCCCGGCGGGCGATCGAGATCGGGTTGCTGGCGTTGGAGATCTTCGCCGAGCGGCACCCGGACGTCGTGATCCACACGTACGGGGAGAAGATCGGCTCGCTGGGCCCGCGGCACGTCGACCACGGGCTGGTCACGCCCGACCGGCTCAACGAGATCTACAACCGGTGCTACGCGGGCCTCACGCTGTCGATGACGAACGTCTCGCTGGTGCCGCACGAGATGCTGGCCGCCGGGTGCCTGCCGGTCGTCAACGACGCCGTGCACAACCGGGTCGTGCTGGACAACGACCACGTCCGGTACGCGCCCGCGACACCGCACGACCTGGCCCGCGCGCTGTCCGACGTGGTCACGTCACCGGACTTCGACGCGGTGGCCCGGGCCGCGTCGGCGAGCGTGTCCGGCCGGTCGTGGGACGCGGCCGGGCACGAGTTGGAGAAGGTGCTCAGGCGGGAGCTGCCGGCCTGAGCAGGCGGCGCTGCGCCGGCCGTTCGACGAGCCGGTGCAGCAGCCACGCCAGCCCGAGCGAGACGCCCAGGACGGCCACGGCGATCCCGATCGCCCCGGCCAGGGCGACGTCGTGCGGCCCGAGCGCCTCCGCCGCCCGCATCACCACCTGGTGCACCAGGTAGAAGGCGAACGAGACCTCGCCGAGGAACACCGCCGTGCGGCCGCGCCACGGTGACCGCGCGCCGGTGATGTCGGCGACCGCGGCGGCCGGGATGAGCAGCGCCAGCGGGACGACCGTGCCGGCGACGTAGCCGAACGTGCCCGGCAGGTGACCGGAGCCGACGTACCCGGCGACCGCGAGCGCGCCCGCCCGCCACAGGGGCAGCCGGGGCCAGCGGCCGGCGCGCACGATCCGGGCCAGCGCCATGCCCAGCACGAACTCCAGCGCCCGGGTCACCGGGAAGACGTAGACGAACCAGTACTCCAGGTCCGCGGGCAGCGGCAGGGCGATCACCGGGACCAGGACCACCGCGGCCATGAGGCCGAGCGCGAGCGCCCAGAGCCTCCGCCGCGGCACGCGGTCCACCCGCGCCAGGAGCCAGGCGAACGCCGCGTAGAACGCGGCCTCGCACGACAGCGACCACGCCGGCGTGTTGACGCCGAAGTAGACCGACTGGACCGGCACCCAGGCTTGGAGCAGGAACAGCCCCACCACGCCCGAGAGCACGGACACGCCGCCCAGCCAGGCGAGGCCGGCGAACACCACGACCCAGACCACCACGTGGTTGGGCAGCACCCTGGCCGCCCTGCGCCGCCGGCCGACGCTCGCCGGCACGCCTTCCCGCGCGGACCACGTGAGCACGAAACCGGACAGGAGGAAGAAGAACCCGACCCCGGTCGCGCCCTGCCCGAACACCGCTTCGAGGACGCCTTCGGCTCCCGTGCCCGCGAACAACCCGCCGGCGTGCAGGTGGAAGCCGAAGACGACGAACGCGGCGAGGAAGCGCAGCCCGGTGAGCGAGGGCAACCGGACCTGCGGCAGTGGCGGGATCGCCGGGGCGGACGACGGGAGCGGCGCCGGCGCGTTCGTCATCGGCGGTTGGCCCGACCGGCGCAGCGGTCCGTGCCACCGTTGCCGCGTAACACGATTCTTGCGGTCGAATATTCGTTTCCCGCAAAGAATAACAACTTCCACCTCCGATGCAGCAGGATTTCCTTCGACCACAAGGAAATCGCGGTGCCACGAGAGGCGTTAGCCGAAGATCAGAGCGGGGACGGCGAGGTGGCATCGGAGATCATCAGCACGGCGGCGGCCGAGCCGTCGGCGGGCACGACGTGGATCGAGGCGAGCTTGGCGTCCTTCGGCACGGCGGCGAACGCGATCCGCTCGTCGTCCAGCCAGGTGGCCTGGTCGTCGACCCCGGCGGTGCCCGGCAGCCTGCGCTCCTCGCCCGTCTCCAGGTCCAGCACCGCCAGCTCCCACGGCCCGAGCCTGCCGATGCGCTTCTTATAGGCGACCTTCGTGCCGTCCGGGGACAGCGACGGGCACTCCGCGTCACGCCGCAGCGACTCCAGGCGACGTTCCGCCAGGTCGCCCTTCACCAGCCAGGTGTACCCGCCCGAGGCCAGGGTCGCGTAGAACGTCCGGTCGTCGGCGGCGACCGTGAGCCCCCAGTAGTTCACGTCCTGCGCGGCGTGCGGCCGCCCCTCGACCACGGCGGCGAAACCCTCCAGCGACTCCACCGCCTCGCCGGTCCGCAGGTCCAGGTACCCGGTGCGGGTGGAGAACCCGCCGGGCACCGAGTACGAGTCGCCGGTCACGAACGACGTCCACGTGACCACCTGCCCCGACGCCGACACCTTCGCCCGGCTCGGCACCCCCGGCAGCGGCACGGTCCGCGCCACGCCGCCGTCCCGCGTCACCTCGGCCGCGTAGGTCGGGCCCGGCCCGGACAGCTTCAGGCACACCGTCGTGCCGGCGGCCCGGTACACCCGTTGGCACGTCATCGCGGTCGCGCTGCGGGCGGCGGGATCGGCGAGGCGCGCCTGCTCGACCCGGCCGCGCCCGTCCGTCAGCGCCACGAACATCAGGTCGCCGTCGACCGCGGCCACCGGCACGGGCGGGGTGTCGCGCGCGACCGACGTCACGTACGCCACCGAGGCGCCGACGACCAGTACGATGGCCACGACGGCGAACACCACGCGCCGGTGGGTCAAGTCCATCACCACCTGTAACGACTGGGCGCGAGTCGGCCGATTTCAGAGTAACAACACCCCGCGCGCACGCCCGCGGGGTAGACGTGGATCGGGGAGCGGATGGACTTCTGGGGCGCCGTGCGAACGCTGCGCAGGCGGTGGTACATCGCCCTGCCGGCGGCGATCACGGCTGTCGCCGTGGCCGCCGGCGTGTTCCTGTCCATCCCGACCCGCTACCAGTCCACCGGGGTCATGGTGTTCACGTCGCCGTCGGCCGGCGGCTCGTTCTCGGAGAACATCTCGCCCGAGGACGCGGTGCGGGTCAACCCGCTGCTGTCGTTCGACGGCAGCCTGACGACCACCGCGCAGATCATCTCGCAGATCCTGGCCGACCCGAAGACCCGCAAGGAGTCGCTCGGCCTCGACAAGGACTCGACGGAGAACTTCACCGCGGCCGGTGGCGGCATGGGCGGCCCGTTCCTGTTCGTGACCGCGGACGGCGGCACCCCGGAGGCGGCCGAGCGGCTGGTCACCACGGTGATGGAGTTCGCGGCCAAGGAGCTGGACGAGCAGCAGACCGCGCTGAAGGCGCCGGCGTCGACGTTCATCACCTCGCAGGTGATCGTGAACCCGACCGAGGCCGAGGCGCAGATCGGCGGCAAGGTCCGGTACGCGGGCGCGGCGTTCGTGCTGCTCATGCTGTTGACGACGGCGGCCACGTTCGGCGGCGACAGCGTGCTGAACCACCTGCGGCGACGTCGTGAGGCGCATGAGGGCGACGCCGCGGACGACGCCGTGACGCCTCCTCCGGCCACCGCCACCCCGCCGGCTGCCGCTCCCGCTTCTCCCCCGCCCGCGCCCAACGGCGTGCCGCGCCGTCCGCCCGGCCCACCGGTCCGCCGACCGCAGCCGACGGCCAGCGAGCAGACGGTGAAGATCGCCGCGCCGGGTCCGCGCAACCTCGGCAACCCGGGTGCCCCGGCGTGGCCGACCAACGACGACAAACCCTGACCGTGGCCGAGCGGTTCCCGCCGGAGCGGCCCGTGCGGCGGCGGGCGGACGGCGCCACGTTGATGAGCGCGTTCCTGCTGGCGCTGCTGATCATCCCGGCCCGGCTGGTGCTGTCGTTCGTGCCCATGACCCTGCCGCCCGCGCTGGTGGTGGCGTTGCTGCTGGGCGTGCTGTGGGTGTCCGGGCAGATGGTCGACGACGTCGGCATGGGCAAGGGGCGCAACGTCGTGCGGACGGCCGTGGCGCTGTACCTGGCGTCGCACCTGGCGACCTACGGCGTGGCGACCCGGCGCTGGCTGCCGACCGACGAGCTGACCGTGGCCGACAGCAGCATCATCCGGATCACGTCGATGATCGCGGTCGCGGTGTTCGTGTGCGACGCCGTGCGCACGAAGGAGCGGCTGGACCGGGTGCTCAAGCTGCTGCTGGGCTGTGCGGCGGTGATCGCGTTCGTCGGGCTGGTGCAGTTCGGGCTCGGGGTGGACCTGGCCTCGTACGTGTCGCTGCCGGGGCTGCGCGTGCAGGACAACGGGTACTCGGCGATGGAGGCGCGGTCGATCTTCCGCCGGCCGACCGGCACCACGAACCACCCGATCGAGTTCGGCCTGGTGTGCGCGATGGCCGTGCCGCTGGGCGTGCACTACGTGTTCAAGGCCCGGGACGACGGCACGCCGCACGTGCGCTGGTTCGTGTGCCTGGGGCTGGTGGGGCTGGGCGCGTTGCTGTCGTTGTCGCGGACGGCGCTGCTGTGCATGGCGGTCGGGGCGGTGATCATGATCATCACGTTGCCGAGGCCGCGCAAGATCGCCACGGCGGTGGTGGGCGGTGGGGCGTTCCTCGGTGCGACGCTGGTGGTGCCGGGGCTGTTCGGGACGTTGCGCGGGATGTTCTCCAACATCGAGGACGACCCGAGCGTGAAGGCGCGCACGGCGGACTACGAGGCGGCGTGGGAGCAGATCGACCTGAACCCGTTGCTGGGGCGCGGGTTCGGCACGTACCTGCCGACGAAGTACACGATCCTGGACAACCAGTTCCTGCTGACGTTGATCGAGAACGGCTACCTGGGGCTGTTCGCGCTGGTCGGGATGTTCCTGGCGGCGGCGTTCGCGGCGATCCGGGTGCGGATGATCAGTGAGGACGAGCAGCTGCGGAGCCTGGCGAGCGCGCTGGTGGCGGCCGTGGTGTCGGGTGGGATCGCGTCGGTGACGTTCGACCTGCTCGGCTTCGGCGTGGCGACCGGGCTGGTGTTCACCATGATCGGCGCGACGGGGGCGTTGCTGCGGGTGGCCAGGGAGCAGCGGCGGCGCGCCGCGGCGGAACCGGCCACCACGGAGGCGTGAAGGCGCAGGTCAGAGGTCGGCGCGTTCGCCCATGACGCCGAGGAGTAACTCCTCCAAGCCGCTGACGTGCGCGCTGAACCTCATCAGGAAGTCGGCGACGACGTAGAGGAAGCCGTGCTCGTCGATGCCGAGGAGGAACCGGCCGTGGTCGAGTTCGCCGATCGGGAACAGGGACCGGTCGACGTGGTCGCCCCAGCCCTCGAACCGGTCCTCCTCGCCGTCGCACAGGATCGGGTCGAGTTCGAACGGCTCCTTGGCCGAGGTGATCCCGGGTCCGCCGATGTCGAACGCCAAGCCGCCGAACTCACCGAGGAACCGCTGGGCCGCTTGGTGCAGGTGCAGTCCGACCGGCTCGAAGTGGACCCGCCACGGGGTCGTGTCCACCTGTCGCCCCGGGTACCAACCGGCCGCGCGCAGGGCTTGTTCGGCCTCCATCGACCAGAGGTCCACTGCTTCCCTCTCACGTACGGGTCTTGGCGACTCAGGAGGCGCGGAAACCGCAGGTCGCGTGTTCTGAGGGTTGAACTCGGGGTTCCTGAGCGCAGGACACGCGGGGAGTGGGGTCAGTCGGTCGGGGTCAGGCCGGTGGCGGTGGTGGTGTGGGTGATGTGGCAGTCGGGGCAGGTGAGGGTCGGGTCCAGGCGTTGGCCGCACGCGCACACCCAGCCCTTGTGGGTGGCCGGGTTGCCCGCGACGAACGCGTGGGCCGGGACGTCCTTCGTGATCACCGACCCGGCGGCGGCGAAGGCGTGCTCGCCGATCTCCACCCCGCAGACGACCACGGTGCCCGCGCCCAGGGTCGCGCCCCGGCGGACCACTGTGGACAGCAGGGCGTCGCCGGTGCGCCTGATCGCCGCACGCGGCCGGAGGTCGTTGGTGAACAGCACGTTCGGGCCGAGGAACACCTCGTCCTCGCACACCACGCCGTCGTACACGAGGGTGCCGTTCTTCACCGTCACCCGGTCGCCGAGCACCGCGCGACCCTCCACGAACGCGCCGTCGCAGATGTTGCAGTCCCGGCCGACCCGCGCGCCCGGCAGCACGTGCGCGAACGCCCACACGCGCGTGCCGTCGCCGACGTCGGAGCTCTCGCACAGGCCGTTCGGGTGCACGAAGACCTCGCTCATCGCACGGCCTCCCGCAGAGCCGCCACCACGCGCTCCTGCTGCGCCACGGTGATCTCCGGGAACAGCGGCAGCGACACGATCTCCCCCGCCACCGCCTCGCTGACCGGGAAGTCGCCCGGCGCGTGGCCCAGGTGGACGTAGGCGCCCGTCAGGTGCACCGGCGTCGGGTAGTGGATGCCCGCGCCGATCCCGGCCTCGTGCAACGACGCCAGCACCCGGTCCCGGGACGCCACCCGCACCACGTACAGGTGCCACACCGGCAGGTTGCCCTCCAGCACCACCGGCAGCGTCACGCCCGGCACGTCGGCCAGCAGCGACGAGTAGCGGTCGGCCGCCGCACGGCGCAGCTCGTTCCACCCCTCCAGCCGCCGCAGCTTCGCCGACAGCACCACGGCCTGCAGCGTGTCCAACCGGCTGTTGAACCCGACCACGGAGTGCTCGTACTTGCGCGGCGACCCGTGCTCGCGCAGCAGCCGCACCGCCGAGGCCAGCTCGGCCGACGTGGTCAGCACCGCACCGCCGTCCCCGTACGCGCCCAGGTTCTTGCCGGGGTAGAAGCTGGTCGCCGCGAGGTCGCCGAGCCCGCCGACCGGCACGCCGTGCCGCCGCGCGCCCTGCGCCTGCGCCGCGTCCTCCACGATCGGCACGCCGAACGACCGCAGCTCCTCCACCGGCGCGGCCTGCCCGTACAGGTGCACCGGCAGCAACGCCTTGGTGCGCGGCGTCACGGCCTCCGCGACCTGCGAGACGTCGATCAGGCCGGTGTCGGCCACGCAGTCGACGAGCACCGGCGTGGCCCCCGTCCGCGCCACCGCGCCCGCGGTCGCGATGAACGTGTTGGCGGGCAGCACGCACTCGTCGCCCGGCCCGATGTCCAAGGCGCGCAACGCCAGCTCGATGGCGTCGGTGCCGTTGCCGACGCCGACGCAGTGCGGCACCTCCTGGTACGCGGCGAACTCCGCCTCGAACTCGGCGACCTGGCGGCCACCGACGAAGGAGGTGTGCTTGAGCACGTCCGCCCAGCCGTCGGCTACCTCGTCGGCCACCTGCTCGTGCTGCGCGCGCAGGTCGACCAGCGGGATGTCGATCACGAACCGTTCCCCTCTCGCAGTCGCCGGGCGGGGTTGCCCGCCCAGACCTCACCCGCGGGCACGTCGGCGAGCACCACCGAACCCATGCCCACCACCGCCCCCGCGCCGATCGACACGCCCTCGCGGACCGCACTGCCCTGCCCGAGGTACGCGCCCTCCCCCACCCGCACCGACCCGCCCAGCGACGCGCGGCCGGCGAACGTGACGCCGTCGCCCACCTCGTCGTCGTGCGTGACCAGCACGTGCGGCATGGCCACGACGTGCGCCCCCAAGCGCAACGGCGCCGTCACCACCGCACCGGCCAGCAGGACCGTGCCCGGCCCCACCTCCGCGCCGACGGCCACCGAGGCCGCCGGGTGGACCACGGTCGCCCACCGGTCCTCCGGCAGGCCGAGCCGGGCGACGAGGTCGAGCCTGCCGCGCGGCCGGTGCGCGTTTGCCACGCACACCAGCACCGCCGCGTCCGTCGAGTGCACGAGGTCCGTGCCGCCGAGGACGGGCAGGCCGTCGAGGTCCGCGCCGTGCCGCGCCGGGTCGTCGTCCAGCGCGCCCACGGGTCGCCACGCCGGCAGGAGACGGACGGCCGCGAGGACTTCGCGGGCCAGTCCGCCACCGCCCACCAGCAGCAGCGGTCGGGGTGCACTCATCCGGGCGGCGCTCATCCGGTGGTGAACACGACGTCGACCCAGTAGTTGCTGCCCGCGTACGACGACTCCGGGAACCCGGGGCCGGCCCGGTAGACGCCGTTGCGGGCGCCCTCGGCCGTGGCCGGCGCGCTCAGCGGCGGGCTGGTCACCGCGTTGCCCATGAAGTACCCGGTGTCCACGGAGTACCGGCCGTTCGGCGCGGTGTAGGACGCCACGTAGGTGGTCCCGGCGATCACGGTCACCGGCGAGGAGAACGTGAGCGTCTGCCAGCCGGTGGCCGTCTCGTTCGCGAACGTGCCGGTGGCCAGCGGAGTGCCCGCCGCGTCCCACAGCGTGCCGGTGTGCGTGCCGGTGTTGCCCGCGCCCTTGTAGAACTTCACGCCGGTCACCGACCCGCTCACCGACGGCACGAACCGGACGCCCAGCTCGTAGGAGCCGGTGTCGTCGGCCGAGGTGACCGTCGGCGCGGTCGCCGCGCTGAACAGCGAGCACGGGCAGTCCCCGTCCGTGGTCGTGGTGAACGACCAGGTCGTGGGCGAGGTCATCAGGTTGCCGTAGACGTCGGCGACGCGCAGGCTCGCGGTGTAGGTCATGCCGCCGCCCAGCGGCGCGGCCGGCGTCCAGGTCACCTGCTGCTGGTTGGCCGACAGCGACAGCGTGCCCGCGATCTTCGCGCCACCGGAGTCGGCGAGCGCGAACTGGGCCGTGCTCAGGTCCACCGGCTCGTCGAACGACGCGGTCAGCGGCGACGTGCGGGCCACCTCGCCCGCGCCGTCGAGCGGCGTGCGCCCGTTGACGACCGGCGGGGTGTTGTCCTCGTTGGGCAGGAAGACGACGTCGACCCAGTAGTTGCCGCCCGCGTAGGAGTTCGTCGGGTGGCCCGCGCCCGCGCGGTAGACGCCGTTGCCGCCGTCCAGGCCCGACGGCGCGCTCAACGGCCCGCTGGCCACCGAGTAGCCGTCGAAGTACCCGGCGTCGACGGCGTAGTGGCCGGTGGTCGTGGTGTACGAGGCGGTGTAGGTCTGGCCCGCGGACACGAACACCGGCGCGGCGAAGGTCAACGTCTGCCAGCCGGACGCGGTCTCCCCGGTGAACGTGCCCGTCGCCAGCTGCTGACCGCTCGGCGACCACAGCGTGCCGGTGTGCGTGCCGGTGTTGCCCGCGCCCTTGTAGAACTTCACGCCGGTGATCCGGCCGCCCGCGGTCGGGGTGAACCGGACGCCCAGCTCGTAGGCGCCGCCGTCGTCGGCCGAGGTGACCGTCGGCACGGTCGCCGAGCTGAACAGCGTGCACGGGCAGATCACCACCATGGTGGTGGTGAACGACCACGTCACCGGGTCGGGCATCGGGTTGCCGTTGACGTCGGCGATCAGCGCGCTCGCGGTGTAGCGGGTGAACGGCATGAGCTTGCCCGACGGCGTCCACGTGACGGTCCGCTGGTCGCCGGACAGGGACACCGAGCCGGTCAGCTGCGCGCCGCGCCGGTCGGTCAGCCAGATCTGGGCGCTGGCCGGGTCGACGGGCTCGCTGAACGTCACCGTCACCGGGCTGCCGGCGACCACGTCCGTCGCGCCCGGGGCCGGCGTGCGGTCGGTGAGGGTCGGCGGGGTGGTGTCGCCGTTGAGGCCGTTGCGGTAGACGACGTCGACCCAGTAGTTCGTCGCGTTGTAGGTCGAGGTCGGCGCGAAGCCGCCGCTGCCGTAGCGGTAGACGCCGTTGGACCCGTCGACGCCGTCGGCGAGCGCCCGCAGGCCCGCGTAGCTCGCGCCCTTGCCCGCGAAGTCGCCGGGGGTGACCGAGTAGCGCCCGTTCGGCGCGTGGTACGACACGATGTAGGTGGTGTTCGCCTGCACAACCACCGGTGAGGCGAACGTCAGCTTCTGCCAACCGCTCGCGGTCTCGTTGGTGAACGTGCCGGTGGCCAAGAGCAGGCCGGTGGACGACCACAGCGAGCCGGTGTGCGTGCCGGTGTTGCCGGTGCCCTTGAAGAACCGGACGCCCAGCACCTCGCCCTTGCCGTTGAAGCGGACCTTGGTGCCGACCTCGATCGGCGTGGCGTCGTCGGCCGCGTACACGGCGGGCCGGGCGAAGTCGTCCCAGATCGTGCACGGGCACGTCGAGGGCCTGGTCGCGCCGGTGGTGAACGACCACGTCGACTGCGGCGTCTGGTTGCCCGCCGCGTCCGACACGCGCAGCGCCACGGTGTAGCCGGTGTTCGGGGTCAGCGCCTGGCTCGGCGTGAACGTGACGGTCTTGTTCTCGCCGGACAGCGCCGTCGAGCCCGACACCGCGCCGTTGGGCCCGGTCACGGTGAACTGGGCGGAACCGGGCGCGATCGCCTCGTCGTAGGTCGCGGAGATCACCGGGGTGAGCGCGACCGTGCCCTCGCCGTCGACCGGCGTGGTGGACACCCGCAGCGGCGCGCGCTGGTCGGGTCCGGGGTCCGGCGCCCACACCACGTCCACCCAGTAGTTGCTGCCCCAGTGGGACTGGGTCGGGAAGCCGGGGCCGCCGAACCGGAACAGGCCGTTCGGGCCGTCCTCGCCGTTCTTCGGGCCGGTGAGCGGTTCGAGGTAGCGGGGCTGCTGGAAGAAGTACTCCAGGTCGTACGAGTAGTGGCCGTTGGGCGCGAAGTACGACACGACGTACGTGACGCCGCCGGTGACGGCCACGGGTTGGGCGAACGTCAGCGTCTGCCAGCCGTTCGCGGACTCGTTGGTGAACGTGCCGGTGGCCAGCGGGGCGCCGTTCTTGTCCCACAACGTGCCGGTGTGCGTGCCGGTGTTGCCCGGCCCCTTGTAGAACCGCACGCCGCGCACGTAGCCGTCGCTGTTCGCCCGCCACTTCACGCCGAGCTCCAGCGGCGAGGCGTCACCGCTGTCGGGCACGTCGGGCGCGTCGGCGTTGGTCCACAGGCCGCACGGGCAGGTGCGCGGGTTCACGCCGGGCGTGGACACCACGGGGGTGGACAGGTTCGCCGAGTCGTCCACCGCGCGCACGCGCAGGCTCGCGGGCCCGGACTTGCTCGGCGTGTAGGTGTAGCTCCACGTCGTCTGACCGGCCTGCCACGCGGCCGGGTGCCAGCGGTCGCCGCCGTCGGTGGACACCTCGACGCCGCCGACCTGGCCGCCCACGTCGGCCACCGTGCCGGAGAACGTGTACGCCGCGCCCACGGTCGAGATCGGCGGCACGGTCGTGAACGCCACCGCCGGGGCCTGGGTGTCGGTGCTCTTGGTCGCCTGCACCAGCCCGGCCTGCAACGTGCTCGCCTGCACGCCCATGTCGGCCAGGAAGTTGACCGTGGCCTGCTTCATCCGCACGTCGGAGGTCGGCGTGTTGGTGAGGAACGCGTGCTCGTCGTCCACGCCCCACGCCCACTGGACCGTGCCCGCGCCGAACACCAGCGACCCGCTCGGGTGCTTGTAGTAGGTGATGGCGTGGGTCTTGGTGTCCGGTGTGTAGAGGTCGCCGTGGTTCTGCAGCACGTACGGGCCGTCGGGCATGGTCACGGTGGTGCGGGACAGCTGCGCCACGCCGGGCGGCTGGAAGCCGTTGTCCTCCACCGAGTTCCACTCGTAGCCGAGCGTGCCGGGCTGGAAGGTGTACGTGCTGCCGGCGGCCAGGCTCTGCAACGACGTGTGCCGCCACAGCCGCATCTTCCCGTGCGCGGCCGGCACCTGGAGCGAGTCCTCCCGGCGGCCGTTGACCGTGAAGATGTTGCCGAGCAGGGCGTTCTCCGGCTTCCCGCCGTCCTGGTCGGGGTAGCGCGGGTCGCGCCAGGTGCCGGTCCAGTCGCTCAGGTTGTCGTTCTGGGTGCCCTTGGTCTCCTTGTAGCAGGCGACGGTGCGCCAGTCGGTCTTCGAGGAGTCGATGCTCTTCTCCCACCGGTGCTTCCAGAAGATCTCGTTGCCGGTGAGGAACGCCAGGTGCACGCCCGCGTCGCGGGCGGCCTCCACGTTGGCGCGCTGCTCCTCGGACCAGTACTCGTCGTGGCCGACGGCCATGAACACCTGGTGGTTGCGGATCAGGTGGCCGCGCCGGGCGGAGTCGGCGTCGGTGGTGTAGCTGACGTCGTACCCGTTGGCCTCCAGGAAGCGCAGCATCGGGTACTCGGCGTTGAAGATGAAGTTGTCGTCGCCGTCGCCGCCGGTGTACGGGCGGTTGTAGCTGACCTTGTACGCCTGCCCGCCCTGGCCGGGGCCGTCGCCGAAGTACAGGCTGTTGCCGCCGTAGCGGTTGTAGGCCACCCAGGTCGAGTCGGAGGTCTGGAACAGGATCTTCGAGGTGCTGGTGTCGTCGCGGACGACGAACACGATCTCGTTCTCCGCGCCGTTGTCGTTGCGGTGCGTGCGCGCGTAGTACAGGCCGGAGACCGCGGTGGTCGGCACGTTCCAGCTCAGCGACACGGCCCAGTTGCCGCAGTCGATCAACGCGCTGCCGTCCTCGCCGCGCAGGCACGGCGGCTGGTTCTGCGCGGTGTTGCGGGTGATCCGCTCCTGGAACCGGGCGCCGACGCCGCCGTAGTAGCCGAGCCGGTAGATGTCGACGTAGTAGGACGACGCGCTGGTGAGCATCTTGAAGTCGACCCGGCCGCCGGGGGTGGCGCTGATGTCGGTGGTGTAGCCGAGGATGGCGTCGTCCCGGTAGGACACCTGCCAGTCCGGCGTGCCGGGCTTGGTGTTCTCGCACGCCACCTTGTTGACCACGGGCACGTCGCACGGCGCGGCGGTGGCCTCGGGGGCGCGCAGCAGACCGACGACCGCGATGGTGGACGCCACGAGGGCGGCCACCACCGCCACGCGCAGCAGGGTCACCGTGAGAACGGGTCTGGCCCGCTTCCGGTCGGCGGTCATGGTTGCACCTTTCGAACACAAGCTGTCGTGACGGGTGGTGATCGCGTGCGCACTGCGTCGACCAGCGGAGCCTCGTTGCTCCGATCGTCGCTGGGAGCCGGCTTCGCGTTACACCACAACGGAGGGGATCCGCACCGCCGAACGCAGGTCGTGTCGGGCGTGCTCCCTAGTGCGACGGGAGCGGCAGCCGCAGCGCCGCGCCGAGCTCCTCCACCACGGTGTCCTGCTGCTCGGCCGTGAGGTCGTGGTAGAGCGGGAGGATCAGCGACCTCGTGGTGAACGCCTCCGTCACCGGCAGCTCGACGTGCGGGTGACCCGCGTACGCCGGCTCCAGGTGCGCGGCCATGATCCCCCGCCGCGCGGACACACCCCGTTCGGCCAGGCGCGCCAGGACGTCGTTGCGCGACACCGCGAGGTCGTCGGGGAGCATCACCCAGAACGACTGGTAGTTCGTCGTGCCGTGCTCCGGGTCGCGCACCGCGCGCAGCCCCGGCACGTCGGCGAGCAGCTCGTGGTAGCGGGCCGCCAGCTCGCGCCGGCGGCGCACGATCGCGTCCAGTTTGGACAGCTGCACCAGGCCGACGGCGGCCTGGATGTCGGTCATCCGGTAGTTGAACGCGGTCTCCAGGTAGCTCTCCACGACCGCGCCGCCACCGCTGTGCCGCTCGGCGGCGCTCACGCTCATGCCGTGCTCGCGCAAGCGCTTGGCCCGGGCCGCCCACTCCGGGCGGTTCGTGGTGAGCATCCCGCCCTCACCGGTGGTGATCAGCTTGCGCGGGTGGAACGACCACGCCGCGATCTCGGCGTCCGCGCCGACCGGCACGCCCCGGTAGGTCGACCCGGCGGCGCAGGCGGCGTCCTCCACCACCGTGACGCCGCGCGGCCCGCACAGCGCGCGGATCGCGTCCACGTCCGCGGGCACGCCGGCCTGGTGCACCAGGATCACCGCGCGCGTGCGCTCGGTGAGCACCGCCTCCACCGTGGCCGCGGACAGGTTGCCGGTCCCCGGCTCCACGTCGGCGAACACCGGCGTGGCGCCGCAGTAGCGGACCGCGTTGGCGGTGGCGATGAACGACAGCGACGGCACCACGACCTCGTTACCCGCCCGCACGTCGAGCAGGTGCAGCGAGAGGTGCAACGCGGTGGTGCACGACGACACGGCGACGGCGTGCAGGGCGGCGACGCGGCGGGCGAAGGCGTCCTCGAACGCCGCCACCTTCGGGCCCTGCGCGACCCAGCCGGACAGCACGGCGGCGGACGCGGCCTCGGCCTCCTCCGCGCCCAGCCACGGCTTCATCACCGGGATCACGGGGACACCTCGGCCCCGGGAGCGCCCACCATCGCCGACCGCCACCACGACACCAGCCCGCGCAGGCCGTCCACCAGCTCGATGTCGGGCTTCCAGCCGAGGTCGCGGGCGGCGGCGGAGATGTCGGCGAGGCGGCGCGTGACGCCGTTGACCGCGCGCTCCGGGCCGTGCTCCAGCGGCAGGTCGGAGTCCATCGCGACGAGCAGGGCGTGGGCCAGCTCCTTGAGGCTGGTCTCCCGGGCGCTGGCGATGTTGTAGACCTCGTCGGTCACCGGGGCCATCGCGGCCAGGACGTTCGCGCGGGCGATGTCGTGCACGTGCACGAAGTCCATGGTCTGCGCGCCGTCGCCGAAGATCAGCGGCGGCTTGCCGTCGGCGATGCGCTCCATCCAGCGGATCAGCACCTCGGTGTACTTGCCGTGCGCGTCCATCCGCGGCCCGTAGACGTTGAAGTAGCGCAGCGCCACGTAGTCCAGCCCGTGCATGGCGTGGAAGCTGCGCAGCATGCCCTCGTTGAACGCCTTGGCCGCGCCGTAGAACGTGTCGTTGTTGTACGGGTGGTGCCGCTCGGTGGTCGGGAACTCCTCCGCCAGCCCGTAGACCGACGCCGACGACGAGGCGATCACCTTCTTCACGCCCGCCGCGGCGGCGGCCTCGATCACCGTGAACGTGCCGTCGACCAGGCACTCCAGCGCGAGCCGCGGTTCCTCGGCGCACTGGGTGATCCGGATGGCGGCGAGGTGGAACACCAGGTCGGTCCCCGTGCTCAGCTCGGCCAGCAGGGTCCGGTCGTTGATGTCGCCCTCGACCACGGTGAGCCGCCCGCCCGCGAGCGCGGCGGCGTCGGCGAGGTTCTCCCGGCGGCCGCGGACGAAGTTGTCCAGCACGACCACCTCGGCGGCGCCGGCGGCGAGCAACCGGTCCACCACCGCGGAGCCGATGGTGCCCGCCCCTCCGGTGATGAGGGCCCGCTGGCCGGTGATCGGCTGAGCCGCGTCCGACATGGTGCTTGTTCCTTCCATCTGCTGGGTCACGCGGTGGCGAGCTGGAGCTCGGCCGGGTGGTCGAGTCGGGCGACGGTGACGAACTCGCCGCCCGCGGCGAGGCTCGCGGAGGCGGCTTCGAGGGTGGCCAGCACGCGCAGGCCGGACCAGCCGTCGGTGAGCGGCGCGCGCTTCTCGGTGATGGAGGCGGCGAACTCCGCCATCATCCCGCGCAGCGCTTCCTTCTCCGGCAGGGCGGGCGCCACGGTGTCGCCGCGCCGGTAGGAGATGATCGCCTGGCGGCGGTCCTCGTCGTCCTCGATCCGGTCGGCGCCCCGGTCGTGCACCGACAGGCGCTGCACGGCGTTCACGTCGTCCCACACGACCGTGCGGCGGGAGCCGCCGACGATCATGGTGCGGATCTTGCTCGGGGACAGCCAGTTCACGTGCACGTGCGCCATCACGCCGTCGGACAGCTCCAGCGTGAGGTGGCCGACGCACGCCCGGCCCGCGCCGATGGGGTCCGAGCCGTGCGCGGCGACCCGCGTCACGCGCACGCCGTCGGGCAGGATCGCGTCGAAGATCGACAGGTCGTGCGGCGCGAGGTCCCAGAACACGTCCACGTCCGGCTGCACCAGGCCGAGGTTGACCCGCACCGAGTCGAGGTACTGCACGGTGCCGATCTCGCCGCCGCGCACCAGGTGCCGCAGGTGCTGCACGGTCGGCGTGTAGACGAAGGTGTGGTCGAGCATCAGCGTGAGGCCCCGGTCCTCGGCCTCGCGGACGAGTTCGAGGCCGTCGGCGTAGTTCGCCGCCAGCGGCTTCTCCACCAGCACGTGCTTGCCCGCGCGCAACGCGGCCAGCGCGACCGGCAGGTGCGTGGCGGCCGGGGTGGCGATGGCGACCGCGTCGACCGCCGGGTCGGCGAGCACGTCGTCCAGCGAGCCGGCCACCCGGACGGTGGAGTACTCGCCCAGCACGCGCCGGGCCCGTTCCACGTCCAGGTCGCACAGGTAGCGCAGCTTCAGGCCGGGGGTGGCCTGTGCGTTGCGCACCAGGTTCGGCCCCCAGTAGCCGGCGCCGATCACGGCGATGCCGATCGGCTGGTCCATCTCGTCCCTCATCTCAGTAGGCCCCCTGGCCGCCGAACACGGCCCGGAAGGTCTTCCACAAGATCAACGCGTCCAGTGCGAGCGACCACTCCTCCACGTACCGGAGGTCGAGCCGCACGGACTCCTCCCACGACAGGTCGCTGCGCCCGGAGACCTGCCACAGCCCGGTCAGGCCCGGCTTGACCAACAGCCTGCGGCGCATGTCGGGGCCGTACTTCGCGCTCTCCTCGGGCAGCGGCGGCCGCGGGCCGACCAGCGACATGGCGCCGGTGAGGACGTTGAACAGCTGCGGCAGCTCGTCGAGCGAGTAGCGCCGCAGGAACCGGCCGACGGCGGTGACGCGGGGGTCGCGGCGCATCTTGAACAGCACGCCCGCGCCCTCGTTCACCGCTTGCAGCTGGGCGCGCAGCGCGTCGGCGCCGGTGACCATGGTGCGGAACTTGAGGATGGTGAACGGCACGCCGTCCTTGCCGACGCGGCGCTGCCGGTAGAGCACCGGCCCGCGGGTGTCGACCATGATCGCCACGGCGACGGCCAGCAGCACCGGGGTGAGCAGCGCGACGAGCAGGGCCGAGCCGACCTTGTCCACGGCCGTCTTGACCACGCGGCGGAAGCCGGTGAACGACGGCTCGCTCACCCGCAGCAGCGGCATCCCGAGCACGCCGGTGACGTGCAGCCGGGGTCCGGCGAAGTCCATCAGGGCGGGCGCGACGACCATCTCGGTGCCGGTGCCCTCCAGGTCCCAGGCGAGCCGCTGGAGCCGGCGCGGCGTCCAGTAGGCGTCGGCGGTGACCGCGACGATCCGGTAGCCGCCGCGGCGGACCTGCTCGCCGAGGTCGCCGAACCGGCCGACGACCGGCACGCCGTCCAACTCCAGGCCGATCTCGGCGCGTCCGTCGACCGTGCACACGGCGTCCACGCGCCAGCCGAGGTGGGGCGCGCGGCGGGTGCGGCCGATCAGGTCGGTGACGGTGTCGAGGTTGCCCGCGGCGAGCACCGGCAGCAGGCAGCGGCCCTCGCCCCGGGCGCGGTGCAGCGGGCGGCGCAGCAGGTAGCGGACCGGGAAGGCGACCAGCGCGACCGCCGGTCCGACCACGAACACCCACAGGCGGGCGCCCGGCAGCCCGGCCGCGAGCGCGCCGAGGCCCAGCGCGACGACGGACCCGAACAGGCCGCGGCCGAGGCGGCGGAACTCCTCCGCGCCCTGGCCGAGCACCATCGGGTTCCAGACGCGGCCGAGGAACAGCGATCCCACGATCACCGCGACCGTGACCGCTTGCAGCCCTAACAAGGACAGCGGGCCGACCGAGGCGTGGCGGGCGGACAGGAGCAAGCCCGCGAGCACGACGACCAGGACGGTGCACACGATGTCGGCGGCGATGACGCCGTAGCGGTAGGCGGGTTCCCAACTGCCCACCGTGGGGCTGGTGGTGCGCTGGGTGGCGTGCTCGGCGGTGCGCCGGGTGGCGCCCTGGTCGGTGTCCTGGGCGGCGCCGAGCCCTGCGACCGGTCTGCGTCGCGTCGGCTGGACCTGCTCGCTCATCGTGGTACTCCCCGGGTTGGGCCGGTTCGGCGTTGCACGTTCGCAGGGCATCCCCGACGGACCCGCGTGGTGTACGGCAAATGTGCGGCCGGCGATTTCTCGCCTCGCCAAACCGTCATTCGTCGCACCGGCGGCGCGCGTTACACACGGTGCACGTCCGCCGGACGGCCATTCCCCGGCACGATGGTCGCCGCACACCGAGACGGGTCGTCGAGTGACTTCGGGTCACCGGTCCGCGCTGCGGAAAGGCTTGCCCGAACACCGGGACGCCTCGGTCCACAGTGGCCGGTGATCGCCCGTGCGCACGCGGGACACGTCAATCGGATCTGGGACGGGTTCCGTTACAGCGAGTTTCCGGGCGGGGTCCGAACCGGGCCGGAATGCGTCCGAATAAGGACTTAAGGCCCTGCGCCGAGACCGCACCGCAGCGGACTGCGATCACCCATTCACAGTGCGGCAGCAGCTATTCGGCGCAACGGATCGGGCACTTCGGGTGAGGAACTGTTCGACATTTACCGAAGCGGGTCGGTGGAGAGTGACCACGGCCACTTTTCGGGCCACAATGGTCCCCGTGGTCGTCGTGTCGGTGATCGCCGGACTGCTGGCCGCGTTCCACGGCGCGTGGGCGTGGCGGACCCGGCTGTACCCGCGCGGCTCCCGCGGGGTCGGGCTCGCCGTGCTGGACGCCACGTGGAGCCTGCCGAACACGGTGGCGGGCGCGGCGTTCCTGGCCTACGCGCTGGCGCGCGGCAACCGGGTGGACGCGGCGTTCAGCAGGCACCGGGGCACGCTGGGCCTGCGCGACGGGGTGATCGAGGGCTTCGCCACCACGGTCGGCCGGTCCAGGCCGGCATCGCGATGGGCGTGGACGAGCACGAGGCCGTGCACGTGTTCCAGGCGCGCCTGTTCGGCCCCTTCTACCTGCCGCTGGTCGTGGTGAACTGGGTCGTCGCCACCGTGCTGCCCTACTGGCTGCTCTACCACGACCGCGCGACCGCCCCGATCGACGGCGTGGCGGCCTACTTCCAGCGAGGCGTCTACCCGCACTGCTGGCACGAGGAGTGGGCCTACCGCCGCCAGGGCACCCCGCCGCGCTGAGCACCCGGACCACGGCCATCGCCGCGCCGCCAGCCCGACCGGGGGCGCGGAGCCGGTTGCGGGGCTCCGCAAGGCCCCGGTGCTAGCGACCGGTAACCAGGCGGGCCTTCTCCGGGCCCACGGCGATCACGTCGCCGTGGCGCAGCTGGGCGCCGCGGCGGGTCTCCAGGCGGCCGTTCACCGTGACCTCCTCGGATTCGACCAGGTCACGGGCGTGCGCGCCGTTGTCCGCCAAGCCGGCCAGCTTGAGGAACTGGCCCAACCTGATCATGTCGTCGGAGATCTCGACCTCGCGGATGCGCATCGTCCCATCATCCTCCAGCGTGCACGTGCGTCCGCACGTGCCGCGGTTAACGAGGATTGCACGGAGTCGAAACACGCCCGACATCAACCGAACGTGGTTCGGTCTACGGTTCCCGGAATGTGAGCACAGGCAGCTCTGACCCGGAGCCGACCGGCGGCGAGCGCAGACGCCGCCGGTCCCTGCGCGGGAACGTCGGCACGACCGGCGCCAGGTTCGGCTCGCCCGCGTTGCGGCGCAGTCTCGAGCAAGAGCCTACGGAACAGCCCGAGCCGCCCCGGCGGCGGAGGTCGTTACGGGGCGAGGTGGGCGCCACGGGCGCCCGGTTCGGCTCGGCCGCGCTCCGGCGCAGCCTGGACGAGCAGCCGGACGACCCCCTCGAGGAGACCGCGCCGTTCGACGCACCCTACGACTACGTGGAGCCGCCGGAACCCCGGCCCGACCGCGAGCCCTGGCCGGAGCACGAGCCGGAACCCGCCGCCGAGGAGTTCTCCGGTCCCCTGGTCCGCCCCTACGCGTGGACGGGCGGCCGCACGGCGTCCGACTACGACCTGAGGCTGGAGACCCTGGTCTCGCTGGAGCGGGACGGCATCGCGATCGCCATGCGGGAGAGCACCGCGGAGCAGCGGTCGATCGTGGAGCTGTGCGCCAACTACCCCCGGTCGGTCGCCGAGGTCTCCGCGCTGCTGGCCGTGCCGCTCGGGGTGGCGCGGGTCCTGCTGGGCGACCTCATCTCGATGGGCGTGGTCGCCATGCACGACAACGCCGCCGCGGCCACCGGCGCGGACTTCACGCTGCTCGAACGGGTGCTAGTCGGCCTGCGCAACCTCTAGCCGCAACCGGCCGAAGACCTCGGCCAGCGCGGGCAGCTGGTAGTGCGCGTTGAGCCCGCTGGGGTTCGGCAGCACCCACAGCCGCGACGACGCGATCGTCTCCTCCTGCGGGCCGATCGCCGCCGCCTTGCGCCCGAACGCGGCCCGGTACGCCGTCACGCCGACGACCGCCACCACCTTCGGCCGGTGCCGCCGCGCCAACGACGTCAGCCGCGCACCGCCCGCCCGCAGCTCCTCGGCGGTCAGCTCGTCGGCCCGCGCCGTCGGCCGGGCGACCAGGTTCGTGATGCCCAGCCCGTACCGCGGCAGCTCGTCCTGCTCGGCGGGGGTCAGCAGGCGCGGCGTGAACCCGGACAGGTGCAGCGCCGGCCAGAACCGGTTGCCCGGCCGGGCGAAGTGCTGCCCCTTGGCCGCCGACAGCAGGCCGGGGTTGATGCCGCAGAACAGCACGTCCAACCCCGGCCCGACGATGTCCGGCAACGTCACCCGACCACCACCGGCGTGCCGTCGACGACCAGCCGCCAGCCGACCCGGTGGAACGCGGCCGGGTCGATCTCGCCGCGCTCGCGCACCCAGTCGATGATCAGCTGCCGGATCTCCAGCTGCTGGTTGTGCAGCACCGGAGCGGTCGCGATGTGCGGGAAGTTGCCGCCGCCGGACTGCCGGTAGTTGTTCACCGCCACCGCGAACGCCTGCTCGGCCGTGACCGCGACGCCGTCGTAGGCCAGCCCGGTGATCCGCTGCCCGACCGGCCGCGCCAGGTCGATGTCGTAGGTCAGCGGCGCGTCGAGGCCGGCCGCCACGTCGTAGAGGTAGTCCGGCGTGCCGTTCGCGTTGGTCAGCGCGTCCGGCTGGTGCGGCCCGGGCGTGCCGACCGCCTTGAAGTAGGCCGCCGACCGCTCCAGGTAGTCCTTGAGCTGCGCGCCGGTGAGCCGCACGCCGAACAGCGTGTTGTCGAAGACGTAGAGCCCGGCCACGTCGCGCACCGACACGTCGCCCGCCGGGATCGCCGCCGCCTTGTTGAACGGCGAGGCCAGCGACAGCACCGGCAACGCCTCGGTCAGCGACGCCTTCAACGCCGTGCCCTGCACGAGGTTGACGAAGTCGAGCGCGGCGGTGTCCTCGTACCGCGCGGTCGCGGCGGACATCGCCGACCTCGACGTGCCGATCTTGGAGTTGACGTAGGCGACCACCTTGTCGTGGTCGGCGCGCAGCCGCCGCACGACGGCCGGGTCCTCGGGGACGGTGTTGGTGTTGAGCACCTGCGAGCGGGACGCCTCGGCGCGCCAGCCCCGCCCCGGCGTCCACGCCAGGTCGAACTCCATCAGGCTCAGCCGCTTGCCCCAGAACAGCGGCTCGGTCAGCAGCACCTGCCTGCCGGTTGCCTTGTTGGTGACGAACCGCTGCGCGATCTCGGTGTGCGCGTGGCCGACCAGGATCGCGTCGATGCCCGGCACCTCCTCGGCGACCAGGGCGGAGCAGTTCTCCGGGAAGGGCAGCAGGTCGCCGAGCGACGACGACAGGTCCGCACCGGAGTGCGCGGCGACCACCACGAGGTCCGCGCCCGCCGCGCGCACCTTCGGCACCCACTCGCGGGCCTGCTCCAGCACGCCCGGGAAGGTCATCTTCCCGTCGACGTGCGCCTTGTCCCAGATCGCGATGCCGGGGTTGGTCAGGCCGAGGATGCCGACCCGCAGCGGCGGCGCGCCGGTCCGCCACACGGTCTTGATCACGTACGGGCGGAACGCGGGCTCGCCGGTGGCCGAGTCGATCGCGTTGGCGGCCAGCAGCGGGAAGTCCAGCTGCTTCTCGAACGCCCGCAGCAGGGGGATGCCGTAGTTGAACTCGTGGTTGCCGAGCGCGGCGGCGTCGTAGCCGAGCTCGTTCATCGCGGCGGCCATCGGGTGCACGCGGCGGCGGCCGATGGGCTCGACCTTGGCGTAGTAGTAGGCCAGCGGCGTGCCCTGGATGGTGTCGCCCGCGTCGACGAGCAGGGTGCGGTGCGCGCCGCGTTCCTCGCGGACCGCCTTGACCAGCGTGGACAGCTTCGCCAGGCCCACGTCGTTGTGCCCGCTGTCGTCGAACTCGCGGTCGGCGAAGTAGTCCCAGTTGAAGACGTTGCCGTGCAGGTCCGTGGTGCCGAGGACGGTGAGGGTGAACCGCCGCCCGCCGGCCCGGTCGTCCGGCGCGGCGTGTGCCGCCGTGCGGAACCCGGCCGCGGCGAGCACGGCCGCGGCGCCGCCCGTGAGCAGGGCGCGGCGGTGCAGAGGGGATCCGGTCATGGGGCGACCGTAGCCATTGACCGTTGACTACTCGGCCGGCTTCTCCGCGTCCTCGCCCTTCGCCCGCCGGTTCAGGCCGACGCCGACGGCGATGCCGATCACCGACAGCACCGCCACGATCAGGATCCACACCCACAGCGGCACGCCGCCGTCGTCGGCGGCGGGGGTGGCGGCCGGGTCTGGCGCGCGGGTGGTCGACTGGGTGAGCGTGGCCACCGAGCCGGTGGCGGCGGTGGTCGACGAGGTGGTCGGGGCGTCGCCCGCCGACGTCACGGCGGGCGGCGCGGCGGGCGTCGTGGCGGCCGGCGGCTGCTGCGCCGGCGGCGCGGTCACCGTGAAGGCGAACGTGCCGTCGACGAAGTCGCCGTCCAGCGACTCGACCCGCCACGTCACCGTGTGCTGCCCGGCGGGCGACGAGGACTCCAGCAGGGGCACGGTCAGCTTCGCGCCGTCGGCGGTGACCTCGCCCGTCGGCCAGGCGCTGCCGTCGACGGCCATGACGGTGACCTCGGCGCTCTCGGCGGGCACCGGCTCGGTGAACGTCAGCGTGAGCAGCGTGGGCCGCTGCGCCAGCGACGCGCCGCTCGCCGGGTCGCTCGAGACCAGCTCGGTGTGCGCGTGCGCGTGGGGCGACGCCCCGAACAGGACCAGGGTTGCCAGCAGTGCCGAGAGCGCCAGTCGGGTCATGCCGTAGTTCTACCGGGTCGGCGGGGTCCCCTGCTGGTCGGTCGGGCCGCCCTGCCTGGCGGGCGGCTGGCCGTCGCCCTGCTTCTGCTGCGGCCCGCCGCGCATCATGTTGCCCTCCATGATGCTGTCCGCGGTGGCCTTGCCGTCGGCGGACCCGGTGGGCTCACCGGCGATCACCGTCACGACGTCGCCCGCGGCGATGTCGTCGAGGTCGCCCTGGCCGCCGTTGACCTGCGTGTCGTCGTCGACCAGGTAGGTCTCGCTGAACCCGTCGGCGCTCTTCACCGTGATGGAGGAGTCGCCGACCTCGGTGACCTCGCCGTTCTGGAACTCGCCGTGCTGGGTGTCGCCGAACGGGCCGCCCATGATCACCAGGCCGCCGTTGGCCCGCCCGTACCCGCCGGGCCCGCCCATGCCCCGGGCCGCGTCGGAGTTGCTCGCGGCGTAGATGACACCACCGCCGACGGCGGCGATGCCGAGGGCGATCGCGACCGCGGCGAGGCTCTTGCGGCCGTTCCAGCCGGTTCCCGCAGCGGCGGCCTGCGGCGGCGGCTCTTCACCCCAGGTCGGGTGCTGCTCGGTTTCGGTAGTCATGGCGACCACCGTCTCGGGCGAGCCTGTGAGCCGGCTGTGCGGCCGTTGGGCGCTGCCTGTGCGTGCGCCGCGGCCGGTCGGGCGGGTTCACAGGTGGTACACAGGAGCGGCACAGGTCCGGCTCAACCGCCGGGTCCAGGATCGGAGCATGCGCCCAGTGTCCGCTTCGGGGACGTCCCCTGAACTCCGCCGCCCGGACGGAAGTCCGGTGCGGGTCCTCGTGGTGGACGACGAGTCCACGTTGGCCGAGCTGATGTCCATGGCGTTGCGGATGGAGCGCTGGGAGGTCCGCACCGCGCTCGACGGCACGTCCGCCGTCCGGGTCGCGCGCGAGTTCCGGCCCGACGTGGTGGTGCTGGACGTGATGCTGCCCGACTTCGACGGGCTGGAGGTGCTGCGCAGGCTGCGCGCGGACCTGCCCGGCCTGCCGGTGCTGTTCCTCACCGCCAAGGACGCGGTCGAGGACCGGATCGCCGGGCTCACCGCGGGCGGCGACGACTACGTGACCAAGCCGTTCAGCCTGGAGGAGGTCGTGCTGCGGCTGCGCGGCCTGCTGCGCCGCACCGGCGTCACCGAGGCGGGCGCGGGCACCGAGCTGGTGGTCGGCGACCTCGTGCTGGACGAGGAGACGCGCGAGGTGCGCCGCGGCGGCGTCGCGATCGACCTCACCGCGACCGAGTTCGAGCTGCTGCGGTTCCTGATGCGCAACCCCAAGCGGGTGCTGTCGAAGGCGCAGATCCTGGACCGGGTGTGGAGCTACGACTTCGGGGGGCAGGCCAACATCGTCGAGCTGTACATCTCCTACCTGCGCAAGAAGATCGACGCGGGCAGAACGCCCATGATCCACACGATGCGGGGCGCGGGCTATGTCCTCAAGCCCTCCGCCTGAGCGCCCGTCGCGGACGGCGGGCTGGCCGCTGCGGACCAAGCTGGTGGCGGCCCAGGTGGTGCTGCTGGCGGTCGTGTGCGCGATCATCGGCGTGGCGACCGGGTTCGCGCTGCGGGACACCCTGATCGCCCGGTTGGACGACCAGTTGGTCGACACCACGACCAGGGTGCGGCGGGACGTGCCGCCGCCGCCGTTCCCGGGCCTGGCCGACCCGCTGGACCAGCCCGGGTTCGGTCCGGGCACGCTGGTGCTGATCAAGCACCCCGACGGCGGCACCAACGCCGAGCGGCTGGCCCGGGGCAGCGGCGACCGGACCAGGCTGTCGACCGACGTCACCGCGCTGGCCGAGGAGGTGCCCGCGGACGGCCGGCCGCGCACGGTGTGGCTGGGCGAGGAGCTGGGCGACCACCGGATGATCGCCACCACCACCCCGACCGGCACGAAGGTGATCACCGGGCTGCCGATGGCCGACGTCGACGCGACGGTGCGGCGGATGGGCTGGATCCTCGGCGGCGTGGCGCTGGCCGGGCTGGTCGCGGTGAGCCTGGCGGGCGCGCTGATCGTGCGCCGCACGCTGCGCCCGCTGGAACGGGTCGCCGCGACCGCGAGCCGGGTGGCCGAGCTGCCGCTGCACGAGGGCGAGGTGGCGCTGGCCGAGCGGGTGCCCGACGAGTACGCCGACCCGGGCACCGAGGTCGGCCAGGTCGGCCTGGCGCTGAACCGGATGCTCGGGCACGTGGGCAGCGCGCTGGAGGCCCGGCACGCCAGCGAGACCAGGGTCCGGCAGTTCGTCGCGGACGCGAGCCACGAGCTGCGCACCCCGCTGGCCGCGATCCGCGGGTACGCCGAGCTGACCCGCCGCACGTCCGACGAGGTGCCGCCGCGGATCGGGCACGCCATGCGGCGGGTGGAGTCCGAGGCGGTGCGGATGACGTCGCTGGTGGAGGACCTGCTGCTGCTGGCCCGGCTGGACGCGGGACGTCCGCTGGCCCGCGACCCGGTGGAGCTGTCGCGGCTGGTGGTCGACACGGTCAGCGACGCCCGCATCGCCGGTCCCGAGCACGAGTGGCGGCTGGAGCTGCCGCCCGACGCCGTCGAGGTGACCGGTGACGCGCACAAGCTGCACCAGGTGCTGGCGAACCTGCTGTCCAACGCGCGCACGCACACGCCGCCGGGCACCACGGTCATCACGACGTTGTCCACTGTGGAGGGTGGGGTGCGGGTGTCGGTGAGCGACGACGGCCCCGGCATCCCGCCCGACCGGCAGGGCGAGGTGTTCGAGCGGTTCAGCCGGGGCGACACGTCGCGGTCCCGCGCGGCCGGCAGCACCGGGCTCGGCCTGTCGATCGTGGCCGCCGTGGTGGCCTCGCACGACGGGACCGTGCGGCTGGCGAGCAGGCCCGGCCGGACCACGTTCACCGTGCACCTGCCGCGGTGACCCGCCCGGGGGCGTGATCGCGCACAGCCCGCTCACAGCCGGGGCACAAGGACCGCCCAGGGTTCGCCGACAGGCTCGGCCCCATGCGAGCGAGACTCCCCCTGTTGCTGCTGCTGGCCGGGACGGCGGTGCTGTACCTGTGGCGGTTGGGCGACTCCGGTTGGGCCAACGCCTACTACTCCGCCGCCGCGCAGGCCGGCGCCGAGAGCTGGCACGCGTGGTTCTTCGGCGCGACCGACCCGGCCGGCGCGATCACCGTCGACAAGACACCCGCGGCGACCTGGGTCATGGGTCTGTCGGCCCGGCTGTTCGGCGTCAACGCCTGGAGCATCCTGGTGCCGCAGGCGTTGATGGGCGTGGCGAGCGTGTGGCTCCTGCACGCCGCCGTGCGCCGCGCGGCCGGTGAGGCGGCCGGGCTGATCGCGGGCGCGGTGCTGGCGCTGACGCCGGTGGCGGTGCTGATGTTCCGGTTCAACAACCCCGACGCGTTGATGCTGCTGCTGCTCGTGGCGGGCGCGTACGCCACGGTCCGCGCCACCGAGAAGGCCTCGGTGCGCTGGCTGGTCTTGGCGGGCGTGGCGGTGGGGTTCGCGTTCCTGGCGAAGATGCTCCAGGCGTTCCTGGTGCTGCCCGCGTTCGGGTTGGTGTACCTGGCGTTCGCGCCGGCCCCGCTGCTGCGCAAGGTCTGGCACCTGGGCGCGGCGTTGGGCGCGGTGGTCGTCGCCGGTGGCTGGTGGGTGTTGGCGGTGGAGCTGACACCCGCCGGGTCACGGCCCTACATCGGCGGCTCGCAGGCGGACAGCGTGCTGGAGCTGGCGTTGGGCTACAACGGTCTCGGCCGGTTGACCGGTGAGGAGATCGGCAGCGTCGGCGGCGGCGGTCGGGGCTCGGGCGGGTGGGCCAGGCTGCTCGGCGACGAGATGGGCGGTCAGATCGCCTGGCTGCTGCCGACCGCGCTGGTGCTCCTGGTCGCCGGGTGGTGGGCCGGACGCGCGACCGAGCGGGTCGGGCTCGCGCTGTGGGGCGGCTGGCTGGTGGTCACCGCCGTGGTGTTCAGCTTCATGAACGGCATCATCCACGCCTACTACACGGTCGCGCTGGCGCCCGCGGTCGGCGCGTTGACCGGGATCGGCGCGGTCGCGTTGTGGCGCAGGCGGCAGGATCCCGTGGCGGCGGCGGCGTTGTCCGGCGCGCTGGCCGTGACCGCGCTGCAGTGCTACCTGCTGCTGCTGGACTGGTCCGCCCCGCTGGCCGCGGTCGTGCTGGTCCTCGGCCTGGTCGGGGCGGTGGGCCTGTTCCTCGCCGCCTCCGCGCCCGCCGCCGTGGTCGTGCCGGTCGCCGTCGTCGCCGCGCTGCTCGGGCCGGGGGCCTACTCGATGGCGACGGCCGCGACACCGCACTCCGGCGCGATCCCCAGCGCCGGTCCGGCGCTGACGAACCGACCCGGCGGGCTCGTCATCATGGGCCCCGGCGGGGCGACGAACAACGTCCGCGCCGGCGGTGGCGGGATGGGCGGGCTGCTCAACGCGCCGACGCCGGGCGACGAGCTGGTGGCGCTGCTGCGCGGCAGCGAGGGCTTCACCTGGGCGGCGGCGGCCGTCGGCTCCAACAACGCGGCCGGCTACCAGCTCGACAGCGGTGCGCCGGTGATGGCCGTCGGCGGGTTCAACGGCACCGATCCCGCGCCGACCCTGGCGGAGTTCCAGGAGCTGGTCCGAAGTGGACGGATCCACTACTTCCTCGGCGGGGCCCTGATGCCGGCCGAGACGGGCAGCGACGCGTCCCAGCGGATCGCCGAGTGGGTGGCGGAGGCGTTCACCGCGACGACCGTCGACGGCGTCGACGTCTACGACCTCACAGCCGGCGCACAGCGATGACACACGAGCCGCCCAGCCAAGCGCCCGAGGGTGAGCTCATGACCACGCTCACGACGACCACCGTGCTCGACGTGGTGGTGCCCGTGTACAACGAAGAACGCGACCTCGCACCGTGCGTGCGCAAGCTGCACGCCGACCTCACCGAGACCTTCCCCCACACGTTCCGGATCACCATCGCGAACAACGCGAGCACGGACGGCACGCGCGCCGTCGCCGACGAGCTGGCCCGCGAGCTGCCCGGCGTGACCGCGGTCCACCTGGCGGAGAAGGGGCGCGGCCGGGCGCTGAAAGCGGTCTGGACCGCGTCGGACGCCGCCGTGCTGGCGTACATGGACGTGGACCTGTCCACCGACCTGGCCGCTCTCGCGCCGCTGGTGGCGTCGTTGACCTCCGGGCACTCGGACCTGGCGATCGGCAGCCGGCTGGCCCGCGGCGCGCGGGTGGTGCGCGGGCCGAAGCGCGAGTTCATCTCCCGCTGCTACAACCTGATCCTCCGCGGCGCGCTCGCCACCCGGTTCACCGACGCGCAGTGCGGGTTCAAGGCGATCCGGGCCGACGTCGCCCGGCGGCTGCTGCCGCACGTCGAGGACACCGGGTGGTTCTTCGACACCGAGCTGCTGGTGCTCGCCGAACGGGCCGGCGCGCGCATCCACGAGGTGCCGGTGGACTGGGTGGACGACCCGGACAGCCGGGTGGACCTCGTGTCGACCGCCGTGGCCGACCTGAAAGGCGTCGTCCGGGTGGCCCGCGGCCTGGTGAGCGGGCGGATCCCGATCGGCGAGCTCCGGGCACAGCTGGGGAGGCAGCCGTTGGAACCGCGGACGCCGGGCGTGCCCGCCGGGTTGTTCCGGCAGCTGGTCCGGTTCGCCGCGGTCGGCGTGATCAGCACGTTGGCCTACCTGCTGCTGTTCGTGTCGCTGCGCGGCGGGCTCGGCGCGCAGGGCGCGAACCTGGTGGCGCTGCTGGTCACCGCCATCGCCAACACCGCGGCCAACCGCCGGTTCACCTTCGGCGTGCGCGGCCGGCGCGGCGCTGGCCGCCACCAGTTCGAAGGGCTGCTCGTGTTCGGCCTCGGCCTCGCCCTGACCAGCGGCTCGCTGGCCCTGCTGCACCTGTTCGCCGCGCCCGGCGGCCCGGCCGAGCTGGTCGCGGTCGTCGGCGCCAACCTCCTCGCCACCGTGCTGCGCTTCCTGTTGCTGCGCAACTGGGTCTTCCGGCCGCGCCGCGCCGCGGAGACCACTCCATGACCACACCGTCGACCCTAGGGAACCCTTCCATGACCACCGCAACCCTGACGGCGCCCGCACCCACCGCCAAGGCGCCGCCGGGCCGCAACCGGACCACGCCCGCGCTGGTCGTGCTGCTGACCGGCACGGCGGTGCTGTACCTGTGGAACATCACCGCGTCCGGTTGGGGCAACTCCTACTACGCCGCCGCGACCCAGGCGGGCGCGCAGAGCTGGACCGCGTGGCTGTTCGGCGGCCTCGACGCCGGTGGCGTGATCACCGTCGACAAACCGCCCGCCGCGCTGTGGGTGAGCGGGCTGTTCGCCCGCGTCTTCGGCTTCTCCAGCTGGACCGTGCTGGCGCCGCAGGCGATCGAGGGCGTGCTGGCCGTGTGGTTGTTGTACGCCACGGTGAAGCGCACGTCCGGCGCGGTGGCCGGGCTGATCGCGGGCGCGGCGCTCGCGGTGACGCCGGTGGCCGTGCTGATGTTCCGGTTCAACCTGCCCGACGCGCTGCTGGTGCTGCTGATGGTGGCCGCCGCGTACTGCACCGTGCGCGCGCTGGAGAAGGGTTCCGGCCGGTGGCTCGCGCTGGCGGGCGTCGCGGTCGGGTTCGCGTTCCTGGCCAAGATGGGGCAGGCGCTGCTGGTGCTGCCCGCGTTCACCGCCGCCTACCTGCTCGCCGCGCCGACCACGCTGCCCAAGCGGTTGCTGCACCTGCTCGGCGCGGGCCTCGCCGTGGTCGTGTCCGCCGGGTGGTTCATCGCGCTGGTCGAGCTGTGGCCGCGCGAGTCGCGCCCCTACATCGGCGGGTCCGACGACGACTCGCTGTGGGAGCTGGCCATGGGCTACAACGGCCTGGGCCGGATCTTCGGCGGACGCGGCGGCGGCGGCGTCATCGCGGGCGGCGGCAACGCCAACCTGGGCTTCGGTGGCGAGACCGGCATCGGCCGGCTGTTCGGCGCGAGCATGGGCGCCGAGATCTCGTGGCTGCTCCCGGCCGCGCTCGTCGGGGTGGTCGCGGGGCTGTGGTTCACCCGCCGGCTGCCGCGCACCGACCGCACCCGCGCGGCCCTGGTCATGTGGGGCCTGTGGGTGGTGGGCAACGGGATCGTGTTCAGCTTCATGAGCGGCATCTCGCACCCCTACTACACCGTCGCCGTCGCGCCGGGCGTCGCCGCGCTCGTCGCCATCGCCGGCCGGGAGCTGTGGCGCGGCCGGGCGCACCTGCCGGTGCGCGTCGCGCTGGCGGCGATGGTCGCCGCCGCCGGGTTCTGGGGCTTCGCGCTGCTCCAGCGGTTCGGCGAGTGGCTGCCCGCGCTGCGCTGGGTCGTGGCGGCGCTGACCGTGCTGGTGGCCACGGCGGTCGTGATGGGCGTGCGCCGGGTCACCGCGCTCGCGTTGGCCACCTCGGTGCTCTCCACCGCGGCGTTCGGCGTGGCGACGGCCGCCACCCCGCACTCCGGGTCCATCCCGATGTCCGGTCCCCCGTCCTACGCGAGCCAGATGGGCGGTGGCCCGTTGGGTGAGACCTCCGCCGAGGTGATCGAGCTGCTCAAGGCCACCACCGGCACGTGGGCGGCGGCGACGGTGAGCGCGCAGAGCGCGGCGGACCTCTCGCTGTCCTCGGGCAAGGCCGTGATCGGCATCGGCGGCTGGAGCGGCGGCGACCCCGCGCCCACGCTGGAGGAGTTCCGGCAGTACGTGGCGGACGGCCGGATCGGCTACTTCGTCTCCGGCGGCGGCATGGGCGGCGGGCCGCGCGGCGACAACGAGATCAGCGAGTGGGTGGCGGCGAACTACGCGGCCGAGACGATCGGCGGGTCGACCGTCTACAAGCTCGGCTGACGCCACCCGGGCGGGGCGGTGGTCGTCACGGCCACCGCCTCCGCACCGGACGGGTCGACGACGTAGCGCGGCGGCTCCGGCAGGCCCGCCCAGGAGCGGTACACGATGGTGGCCGCGTAGGGGACCAGGTCGCGGCCACGCCGCCAGAGCCACGGGATCCCCTTCACCACGAGCCAGCCCGCGTGGTGCAGCGGTGTCACCTTGAGCCCGCCCGTGCAGACCAGGGACACCCGGCCCGGCACCTCGCAGCCGGCCCGCGCCAACCGCGCCGCGAACGCCGCCGCGAGCCGCCGGTGCCCCGACTCCGACGGGTGCAGCCGGTCGACCGCCCACGTCTGCACCGAGTACGCGCCTTCCATCCGGTCCAAATCGACGCACTCGATCCCGTGCCGCCGCACCACCGCGTCGATGATCCCGTTCAGCTCGGCGATCCGCGCCCGCAACGCCCGCCGCAACGCGCCCGGCAACCGGAACACCCGGCTGTGGTCGTGGAACCGCACCGTGACCACGGCGGAGCCGACCGAAACCAGCGCGCCCACGATCGCGTCCAGGTCGAGGTGGAGCTGCCGGGCGTCGAAGTCGGACCGCAGCGTGTCGTTCATGCCCACCAGCAGCACGGCCGCGTCGGGCCGCGCGGGCAGGACCTCCGGCAGCTGCTCGTGCCGCACCGAGGCCACCCGCGCACCCGTGAACGAGGCGTTCAGGTACCGCGCGTGCGGCAGCGCCGCCGCGAGCAGCGGGCCGACGCCGCGCCACCCACCGGGCACGGGGTCGCCCACGCCCACCGTCGTCGAGTCACCGAGGACCACCAACGTGCGCACCGTCTTGGCCACACCGGAACGATCGCGCAGCCACGTGACGCGACGGGGACGAACAGCCCAACGCTATCGGAATGCCGGGTACAGCGGCAGTTCCGCGGCCCGCGCGCCGTACCGCGACACCAGCGCCGAGATGACCTCGTCGGCGTGCGCGGCGATGTGCTTCGCGCCCGCCGCCAGCGCGTCCTGCCGCAACCGCACCCACCGGGACGTCAGCACGACCACGCGCGGCGGCGAGTCCAACGGCCGGTGACCCGACGGCAGCGACGAGTCCAGCCCCGGCAGCCCGCGCCACGTGCCGAGCCACACCCACAGCAGCTGCGCCTCCAGCAGCCGCGGCAGGAACACCGCGTCGTCGTCCAGGTCCGGCCACACCGAGGACACCTCGGCCCGCCACGCCGCGACCATCGCCTCCGACATGCCCGCGGGCAGCCCGTAGGCGCACCAGCACGACGGGAACGGCACCCGCAGGCACGCCGCGTCGAACACGATGTCGCGCACGCACCCGCCCTCGAAGTCGAGGAACCGGACGCCCTTGCTGGTCACGAGGTGGTTGTCCGGGCACGACGTGGACGGGCTGAACGCCCGCCGGCGGGACGTGACGAACCCCCGCACGGCCTGCTCGGCGAACGCGCGCACGGAGTCGGGCGTGTCGACCTCCAACGAGTCGAACAGCAGCTCGGGCAGCCCGGCCAACGCCGTGTGCACGTCCACCACGATCGGGTCGGCGCAGCACTGCGCGCCCTGGCGGCGCATCAGCGCGTCGAAGTCCGCGTCACGCCCGGCGGTCGTCGCGTGCAGCCGGCCCATGGCGTGCGCCCACGACAGCAGGCCGCGTTCCGCGGCACGCGCGTCGGAGCCGAGCAGCTTCTCCGCCAGCCGCGGCGCCTTGCCCAGGTCTTCGAGCACGACGAGCCGCTTGGCGTTGTCCTGCGCGACCAGCTCGGGGGTGAGGCGCTCCTCGGACGGCAGCGCGGTGAGCAGCTTGTGGCTCACCACCTCGTGCGCGAACGGGTCGCGGTCGGCCACCGGCGAGGGGTAGCGCTTGACCACCAGCGTGCGGGGCAGCGAGAACGGGGTGTGGGCCACCCGGACGCGCGCGACCACGGACCGGCCGGCACCCCCGAGGTCCTCGGGGTCGGCCAGCCGAACCGGTGCGCCGAACCTCTTGCTCAGCACCGACTGGGCCGCTGCCACCGCGTCGTCGAGCTCGGAGGGGGCAGCGTCGTCGATGTCGTGCGGGCCGGCGGTGATCTCCACGCTCATCTCCTCCGACCCTACTCCCGGTGGCGACCGATCTGACAGAACCCGTCCGGGCACCGTGACGGTAGTGCTCACGGTCCGGCCGTTCCACCTTTTGTGGAAATCAGCGCCGGGTCAACCGTCGGCGAGCGGTCGTCCCAGGTCCCGGACCCGCGCCCGGCGGTTGCGCAACGCCAGGACCAGCGCCGCCGCCGCCACGATGCCGACCAGGTTCACCGCGAGTTGTGCAATCGACTGGAGACATATGTCCCACTCACCGAGAACGGCGGCCAGCGCGGCGTAGCCGGCGGCGGGCACCGTGGTGACCGAAATGAACACCCCGACGAGCGCCGCGGACTTCGCCGACGTCATCGACAGCATCCCGGCCGCGCCCGCGAGCAGCGCCACGATCAACGAGAACGGCCCCACCTGGAACACGAAGTCGACCTGGTGCGCGGACAGCACCATGTCCCGGTCGAACAGGTCGGTGAACGAGCCCGCGAACGCGCCGCCCGCGGTGATCGCCATGGCCACCGGGAACCCGGCCGCCAGCGCCAGCGCGGCGCGCCGCACCAGGTCCCAGCGCCGCAGCACCAGCCCGACCGCGATCGCGGCCAGCGGGCCGAACTCCGGCCCGACGACCATCGCGCCGACGATGGTGATCGGCGAGTCGGTCACCACGCCGACCGCCGCGAGCAGGCACGCGATGGTCAGGAACGACAGGAACGTGGCGTTGAGCCGCGACTCCTCGCCGGTGCGGGACAGCAACTCCTCCCACACCACGGCGTCGGCCGCGTCACCGGGCGCGGCCTCCTCGGCGCGGTCGGCCGCGTCGGACAGCGCGGTGTCGATCAGCTCCAGCGTGACGCCGCCGTCGCGGTCGACGCCGAGGTCGCACAGGGCGGACACGACGCCGTCGGTGGCCTCCCGCGCGACGTCGGCCTCCACCACGTCACCCGCCGGGTCGACGGCCGCGCCGCGCAGGACCACGACGTGCGTCACGCCGGGGTCCTGTCGCAGCGCGGCCAGCACCGCGTCGGTGCGCTCGACCGGGCAGATGGCGCGCAGGTGCAGCACGGTGCTATTGCTTCTCCGCGGGCGCGGGCTTGAAGTCGACGCCCGCCTCCTTGCGCTGCTGCGCGGTGATCGGCGCCGGCGCGGCGGTCAGCGGGTCGTAGCCGCCGCCGCTCTTCGGGAACGCGATGACCTCGCGGATCGAGTCGTACCCGCCGAGCAGCATGGCGATCCGGTCCCAGCCGAACGCGATGCCGCCGTGCGGCGGCGCGCCGTAGGAGAAGGCGTCGAGCAGGAAGCCGAACTTCTCCTGCGCCTCCTCGGGCGTGATGCCCATGACCTGGAACGCCCGCTGCTGCACGTCCGCGCGGTGGATACGGATCGACCCGCCGCCGATCTCGTTGCCGTTGCAGACGATGTCGTAGGCGTAGGCCAGGGCGTTGCCCGGGTCCTCCTCGAACCGGTCGATCCACTCCGGCGTCGGCGAGGTGAACGCGTGGTGCAGCGCGGTCCACTTGCCGCTGCCCACCGCCACGTCGTCGCCGATCTTGTCGACCGCCTCGAACATCGGGAAGTCCACGACCCACACGAACGACCAGGCGTTCTCGTCGATCAGGCCGACCCGGTGCGCGATCTCCACGCGGGCCGCGCCGAGCAGGGCGCGCGCGCCGTCCGGGTCGCCCGCGCCGAAGAAGACGCAGTCGCCCGGGTTCGCGCCGACGGCCTTGGCCAGGCCGTCGCGCTCGGCGTCGGAGAGGTTCTTGGCGACCGGGCCGCCGAGCGTGCCGTCCTCCTGGACCAGCACGTACGCCAGGCCGCGAGCGCCGCGCTGCTTGGCCCACTCCTGCCAGGCGTCGAGCGTGCGGCGGGGCTGCGACGCGCCGCCGGGCATGACGACCGCGCCCACGTACGGCGCCTGGAACACCCGGAACGGGGTGTCCTTGAAGTACTCGGTCAGCTCGGTGAGCTCGAGGTCGAAGCGCAGGTCCGGCTTGTCCGTGCCGTACTTGGCCATGGCCTCGGCGTAGGAGATGCGGCGGAACGGCCGGGCGATCTCGTGGTCGGCCAGGTCCTTCCACAGCGCGGAGACGATCTTCTCGCCGAGCGCGATCACGTCGTCCTGCTCGACGAAGCTCATCTCGATGTCGAGCTGGGTGAACTCGGGCTGCCGGTCGGCGCGGAAGTCCTCGTCGCGGTAGCAGCGGGCGATCTGGTAGTACCGCTCCAGGCCGCCGACCATGAGCAGCTGCTTGAACAGCTGCGGCGACTGCGGCAGCGCGTACCAGGAGCCGGGGCGCAGGCGGGCGGGCACCAGGAAGTCGCGCGCGCCCTCGGGGGTGGAGCGGGTCAGGGTCGGCGTCTCGACCTCGACGAAGTCCTCGGCGTGCAGCACCTCGCGGGCGATCCGGTTGGCCTCGCTGCGCAGCCGCATGGCCTTGGCCGGCCCGGTGCGGCGCAGGTCGAGGTAGCGGTGCCGGAGGCGGGCCTCCTCGCCGACCTCCAGGTGCTCGTCGAGCTGGAACGGCAGCGGGGCGGCCTCGTTGAGCACCACCAGCTCGCTGGCGTAGACCTCGATGTCGCCGGTGGCCAGCTCGGGGTTCTCGCTGCCCTCGGGGCGGCGGGTCACGTCGCCGACGACCTTGACCACGTACTCCGAGCGCAGCTTGTGCGCGCGCTCGGCCATCTCGCCCTCGCGGAAGACGACCTGGGCCACGCCGGAGGCGTCCCGGAGGTCGATGAAGATCACGCCACCGTGATCGCGCCTGCGTGCCACCCACCCGGTCAGGGTGACGGACTGCCCGGCGTGCTCGGCGCGGAGCTTCCCGGCCTCGTGCGTGCGCATCACGGGAACTGCTCTCCTCGGTGTTCGCTGCTTCTGGGGTCAGCTCGGCTGACGGCTGGTCGTCAAGGCTAGCCAACGACCCGGTGCCCGACGCCACCAGGTTTCCCGACGCGGAAGACCACCGCGCGCAGGCCGGCGAAGTTGACGGCCGTGGCCACGCCCTGCGCGATCAGCCACGCCACCGCATATTCCACCCGAAAGGGTGGCAACAGGTGCAATACGAGCGCGTTGACCAATACGTTGGCGATGAATGTGCTGAGGTACAGCAGGGCGAACCCCGCCACCTGCCGCACACCCCCGGCAGGGACACCGAACGTCAACCGTCGATTGAGGAAGAACGCCGCCGTGGTGCCGATCGTGAAACTGACCGCCTTGGCGGCGTGCACCCACGCCCCGAATGCGAGAAGTGTGCTGTAGGTCCCGTAGTCGAGCCCCGCGCAGAGCGCTCCCACCAGCACGAACATCATCGCCTGACGGGTCGCGCCGCCGTTTCGCACCACCGTTTCGACACCTCTCGGATGGAATACCAGTGTCCGTTAGTCTGCGCCGATGCTAGTCAGGCTCTCCGGTTGGGGTCGCACCGCGCCGACGGTCGCGCGGGTCGTTTCCCCTCGTGATTTCGAGGCCGTCGCGAATATCGTGAAAGAATCCCGCGAACGGGGGGTGATCGCCCGCGGCCTCGGCCGCAGCTACGGCGATCCGGCGCAGAACGCGGGCGGCGTCGTGCTGGACATGACCCGATTCGACCGCATTCGCGGCGTCGCGGTCGACGACGGCCTGGTCGACGTGGAGGCGGGCGTTTCGCTGGACGCCCTGATGCGGGCGCTGCTGCCGTTCGGGCTGTGGCCGCCGGTGCTGCCCGGCACGCGCCAGGTCACCGTGGGCGGCGCGATCGCCGCCGACGTGCACGGCAAGGGCCACCACGTCGTGGGCAGCTTCGGCGACCACGTGCGGTCGCTCGACCTGCTCACCGCGGACGGCTCGGTCCGCACGCTCACCCCCGACGGGAAGGGCTCGGCGTTGTTCTGGGCGACCGTCGGCGGCATGGGCCTGACCGGCGTGGTGCTGCGCGCGACGCTGAGCGTCGTCCCGGTGGAGACCTCCTACTTCGTGGTGGACACCGAGCAGGTGGACAACCTGGACGACCTGCTGGCCCGCCAGTCCGCCGACGACGACCGCTACGCCGAGTCGGTGTCGTGGTTCGACGCCACCGCCACCGGGCCGCGGCTGGGCCGGGGCGTGCTGACCAGGGCGAACCACGCGCGGCTGGACGACCTGCCCGCGAAGCTGCGCCGTGACCCGCTGGCGTTCGACGCGCCCCGGCTGTTCACCGTGCCGGACGTGCTGCCCTCCGGGCTGCTCAACCGGGCGACCGGCCGGGCGTTCAGCGAGCTCTGGTACCGCAAGTCGCCCACGCGGTCCGGGCAGGTGCAGAACATCACCGAGTTCCTGCACCCGCTCGACGTGATCGGCGAGTGGAACCGGGGCTACGGCCCGCGCGGGTTCCTGCAGTACCAGTTCGTGGTGCCGTTCGCCGCGGTCGACGTGATCCGGCGGGTGGTGGAGCGCATCGCCTCGTCCGGCCACGTGTCGGCGTTGAACGTGCTCAAGCGGTTCGGGCCGGGCAACCGCGCGCCGCTGTCGTTCCCCGTGCCGGGCTGGACGTTGTGCGTGGACCTGCCGATCCGGCCCGGCCTCGCCGAGCTGTGCGACGAGCTGGACGGCCTGGTGCTCGACGCGGGCGGGCGGCACTACCTGGCCAAGGAGTCGCGGACCACGGCCGAGGCCGTCCGCCGCGGCTACCCCCGATTCGAAGAGTGGCGCGCGGTGCGCGCCTCGGTCGACCCGGACGGCGTCTTCGCGTCCGACATGTCCAGGAGGTTGAACCTGTGATCGACGCGGTGGGCACACCCCAGAGCCTGCTCGTGCTGGGCGGCACGTCCGAGATCGCGCTGGCGGTGGTCCGGCGCTACACCGCCACCCGCAAGCCGCGCGTGGTCCTCGCCGCCCGGCCCTCACCCCGGCGTGACGCGGCGGTGGCGGAGCTGGCGGCGGCGGGCGTGCCGGTGACGGCGGTGGACTTCGACGCGCGTGACGTCGGCGGTCACCCCGCCGTGCTGGACAAGGCCTTCGCCGACGGCGGGATCGACGTGGCGCTGGTGGCGTTCGGGGTGCTGGGCGACGCCGAGCGCGCCTGGCAGGACCACGAGGCGGCGGTCGAGCTGGCGGAGGTCAACTACACCGGCGCGGTGTCGGTCGGCGTCGGGCTCGCCGAGCGGCTGCGCGCGCAGGGGCACGGCGTGATCGTCGCGCTGTCCTCCGTGGCGGGCGAGCGGGTGCGGCGGTCGAACTTCGCCTACGGCTCGACCAAGGCCGGGATGGACGCGTTCTACCAGGGGCTGGGCGAGGCGCTGCGCCCGCACGGCGTCACCGTCACCGTGGTGCGGCCGGGGTTCGTGCACACCCGGATGACCGACGGCCTGCGCCCGCCGCCGTTGTCGAGCACCGCGGACCAGGTGGCTCAGGTGGTCGTGAACGCGGTCCGCGACCGGCGCGAGCTGGTGTGGGCGCCCGCGCCGCTGCGGCTGGTGATGTCGGCGCTGCGGCACCTGCCCCGCGCCGTGTTCCGGCGGTTGCCGACGTGACCGCGACGACCGCGCCCGAGCGCGTCACCGGGCACGCGCCCGCCGCACGACCCGCGCGCCGCGCCCGGTGGGTCCTGCCGGTGGCGGGCGGCACGGCGTTGATCGCCTCGCACGGCGCGCTGTACGGCCACTGGCTGGTCGACGACGCGGCGATCACGTTCGCGTACGCGCGCACGATCACCGACGGCGCGGGCTCGGTGCTGCAGCCGGGCGCGGAGCCGACCGAGGCGTACTCGAACCCGGCGTGGTTGGCGCTGCTCGCGCTGGGCCGGTTGGTCGGGTTGTTCGACCGGGGCGCGATCTTCGGCGTGCCGGACTACGTGCTGTTCCCCAAGGTCCTCGCGGTGCTGTGCTGCGCGGGCGTGCTGCTGGCGTGCCACGCGGCCGCGCGCCGGGTGTTCCGCCGGCCGGGGCTGGTGACGGTGGCGTTCGGCGCGGTGCTGGCGGCCGTGCCGTCGTTCGTGGTCTGGGTGTTCTCCGGGCTGGAGAACCCGCTGTACGCGCTGGCGACGTGCTGGCTCGCGGTGGTGCTGTGCACGGCGGTGTTGGACGACCGGCTGCTGTCCGGGCGGGTGGCGGCGGTGGCCGGCGCGCTGGTCGCGCTGGCGGCGTTGACCCGGCCGGACGGGCTGATCTACGCCGGGGCGTACCCGCTGCTGGTGCTGCTGACGGCGCGCCGGGCCGGGTCGGCGGCGGCGGTGCGGTCGGTGGCGTTGTCCGCGGCGGTGTTCCTGGTGCCGTTCGGCGCTTACGTGGCGTGGCGGCGGGTGGAGTTCGGCCGGTGGCTGGCGCTGCCGGCGGCGGCGAAGAGCCAGGCCCCGCCCACCCTCGCGGGGTTCACCCGGGTCGGCGAGGTGGTGCAGTACGCCGGCGCCCTGGCCGTGCTGGTGGTGGCGCTGTGCGTGGGGCTGGCGCTGGCACGGGGCTCCCGGCTGGGGTCGGCGCTCGTCGCGCTGCTGGTGCCGTTCGGCTTGTCGTTGCTCGCGTTCGCGGTGCTGGAGCCCGACTGGATGGGGCAGCTGCGGTTCGCCACGCCCGTGTGGGTGCTGGGCGCGTTGGTCGCGGTGTTCGCCGTGGCGCGGGTGCTGGGGCGTGGGACGGCCCGGCGGCGTGCGGTGTTGTCGGTGGTCCTGGCCGTCGCGGTGCTGCCGACGGCGGCCCGGTTCACCGCCTCGGCGCGGGAGTTCCGCGCCGACCCGACGGTGCCGATGTGCCTGGTGGCCGAGACGTTCGGGCGCGGGTTCAACGGGCTGGCGGACGTGCTCGGCGCCGCGCGCCCCACCGTGGTGCTGCCGGACATCGGCGGCACCGCGTTGACGTCGAGGCTGGCGGTGGTCGACCTGGTCGGGCTGGCCGAGCCGAGGCTCGCGGACCTGTGGGGCGCGCGGGACATGGCCGGCGTCCGGGACTACGTGTTCGACCGGGTGAAGCCGACGTTCATCCACTCGCACGGCGAGTGGTCGCGGCTCACCGGCATCGCGGACGACCCGAGGATGGCGGCGGACTACCACCTGCTCTCGACCGGGCCGGCCGCGCGCGACTGGGTGCGCCGCGACGCCGTCCCCGACGCGGCGCGGTTGGCGCGGCTGCGCGACTACCTCCGGACCGACCTGGCCCGGGCCGAGGGCGTGCGGCTCGCCGCGCCCCGGGGCCACTGCGGCACCACCCTCCGCCCCGGGCAGGTGCCGGGATGACCGCCCACACCACCGCGCACACCACCGCTCGCCCCGCCACCGATCGCCGGAGGGCCGCCAGGTCTGCCGAGATCACCGTCCTGAACCAGGTGCAGGGTGCGTTCGGCCACCGGCTGGTGGTGGCGTCGGCGCGCGGGTTGTCGTGGTTCGGCGAGCACGGCGCGGGGTGGTTGGCGCTGGGGCTCGCGGGCGCGGCCGTGGACCGGGGGCGGCGGCGGGACTGGTTGGTCGCGACCGCCGGGGTCGCCGGGTCGCACGCGGTCGCCATCGCGGTCAAGCGCGTGGTCCGGCGGCAGCGGCCGGCCGACGAGTCCGTCGCCGTGCTGGCCGGCACGCCCAGCCGGCTCAGCTTCCCGTCCGCGCACGCCGTGTCGACCGCCGCCGCCGCGGTGCTGTTCTCGCGGCTCACCGGTCGCCGGCTGGAACCGGTGCTGGTGCCGCCCATGCTGTTGTCCCGGCTGGTGCTCGGCGTGCACTACCCCACCGACGTCGCGGCGGGCGCGGCGTTGGGCGCGGTGCTCGGGCGGTTGGTCGGCCGCAAGCTGGACGGAGCGGCGAGATGAGCGACACCGGTCAGAAGAGCGACACCGGCGAGCTGAACGAGACCGGTGAACCGGGCAGCACCACGGCGCGAGGCACCGGCGCGATCACCGGCCTGGTCCGCGCGGTCCGGCCGCACCAGTGGGTGAAGAACTTCCTCGTGCTGGCCGCGCCGTTCGCGGCGAACCGCCTGGGCGAGCCGGCGGTGCTGCTGGACACCGGGCTGGCCCTGGTCGCGTTCTGCCTGGCCGCCTCCGCGGTGTACCTGGTCAACGACGCGATCGACGTGGACGCCGACCGCGCGCACCCGACCAAGCGGCGCCGCCCGATCGCGGACGGCGTGGTCTCGACGCGCACGGCGTACGTGGCGGCGACGGCGCTGTTCGTCGCGGCCGTCGCCGTCTCCCTGGTCTCCGGCCCGCCGCTGGCCGTGGTGATCGGCGTCTACTGCGCCGCGCAACTGGGCTACTGCCTAGGGTGGAAGCACCAGCCGGTGATCGACCTGTGCATCGTGGCGTCGGGGTTCCTGCTGCGCGCCATCGCGGGCGGCATCGCGGCCGGCATCCCGCTGTCGCAGTGGTTCCTGCTGGTGACGGCGTTCGGCTCGCTGTTCATGGTGGCGGGCAAGCGGTACGCCGAGATCGTGCTCTACGAGCGGACGGGCGCGGAGATCCGCGCGTCGCTGCGCCGCTACTCGGCCAGCTACCTGCGGTTCGTCTGGGCCACCGCCGCCGCGATCATGATCCTGGCCTACTCGCTGTGGGCGTTCGAGATGCGCGAGCGCGCCGACTACGACTCCGGCTGGGCGATGCTGTCGATCGTGCCGTTCGTGGTGGCCGTGCTGCGGTACGCGGTCGACGTGGACGACGGTGGCGCGGGAGAGCCCGAGCGCATCGCCCTGCGCGACCACGTGCTCCAGGTGATCGGCGCCTGCTGGGTGGTGTCGCTGGCGCTGTCGATCTACGTGTGAACGCGGCGGCCCTCCCCCCTGCGCCACCACCTATGGACGCCGTGGGCCGCCGCGGCACCAGTATGCGCAGAGGGCGCTGAACGAACGGTGAGCAAACCTTGAACGCGCAGGTCAGGACACGCGACCGGGGCCGCCCCCGCAGGGACGGCCCCGGTTCGGGCGTAATGCGGATCAGGCGCTGGGCGCCAGGTAGAGCAGGCGGTTCGGCGAACCGCTGCCTGGGTTGGTCACCTTGCTCGCGGTCGACTGGCCGACCAGGTAGCTCGACACCTGGGCCGGGGTCGCCGTGCGGGCGCCCTGCAGGTAGCGGGCCGCCGCGCCGGCGACGTGCGGGGTCGCCATCGAGGTGCCGCTGATGGTGTTGGTGGCCGTGTCGCTGGTGTGCCACGCCGAGGTGATCGACGAGCCCGGCGCGAAGATGTCCAGGATCGAACCGTAGTTCGAGTAGCTGGCGCGGGCGTCGGTGTTGGTGGTCGCGCCCACCGTGATGGCCTCGGCCACGCGGGCCGGGGAGTAGTTGGACGCGTTGGCGTTGCTGTTGCCCGCCGCGACGGCGTAGGTGACGCCGGCGGCGACCGAGCGGCGCACGGCCGCGTCGATCGTGGTGGACACGCCGCCGCCGAGGCTCATGTTCGCCACGGCCGGCTTGACGTGGTTCGCGGTCACCCAGTCGATGCCCTCGATCACGTCGGCGAGGGTGCCGCTGCCGGCGTTGTTCAGCACGCGCACGCCGTAGATCGTCGCGCCCTTGGCGACGCCGTACTGGCTGCCCGCGATGGTGCCCGCGACGTGCGTGCCGTGGCCGTTGCCGTCCTGCGCGACGCTGTCGTTGTCGACCGCGTCGTACCCGTTGCGCGCACGACCGCCGAACGTGGTGTGGGTGATCCGGACGCCGGTGTCGATGACGTAGGCGTTCACGCCGCTGCCGGTCGAGGTGTAGCTGTAGGACGTGTCCAGCGGCAGGTTGCGCTGGTCGACGCGGTTGATGCCCCACGACGGCGGGTTGGTCTGCGTCGCCTGGATCGTGAAGACCTGGTCCTGCTCGACGTACTCGACGGCCGGGTTGGCCGCGAGCCGCTTGGCGGCCTGCTCGGGCAGCGACACGGCGAAGCCGTTCAGCGCGCTGCGGTAGACGGTGTCGACGTGGCCGCCGTACTGGTCCGCCAGGCTCTGGGCGGACGCGGCCGAGCCGTCCTTGAGCTTGACGATGAAGTGGTTCTGGACCTTGTTCGCGGCGTCGGCGGCGCGGATCTCGCCCTCGGCGGCCTGCGCCGGGGCGGCCAACAGGGAGGACGCGGTGACGACGAGCGCCGTCGCCCCGACCCCGGCCAGGAACCGGACCTGTCGTGACTGTCGCATGCGGGATTCCGTTCTTCGACGGTGACCCCAACCCACCCCGAGGAGCTGTGCAGGGCTCGGGGGTGACGTTGGGCCACCTTGCCCTCGCTGACAGTCATCACCGTAGGCAACCAGGGTGTTAACTCGGAAGTGTGAACATTTGCCAGTTGAGCGCTCAGCGTCAATAAACCGCCTGACCTGCGTGTTCCCATAATCCGGGCGCGGTCGCGTGACCGCGGCGCTACCGTCCGGACATGCGTTTGGAACCGGTCACCGAGGACAACTACCGGGCCGTCATCGGCCTGGAGGTCCATGAGGAGCAGCGGGCGTTCGTCGCGACGAACCTCAAGTCGATCGCGGACGCCTGGATCCACCGCCCGAAGTTGCAACCTCTTGCGCTGGTCAGCGGAGAGGAGCTGGTCGGCTTCACCCTGCTCGAACGCGACCGGCCCGAGGCGCTGCACATCGTCCGGTTCATGGTCGACCGGCGCGCGCAGGGCCGCGGCCTCGGCCGGAAGGGCCTGGCCGCGATCGCCGAGGTGGCGCGCTCGGAGGGCCGCACCGAGCTGGTGCTGAGCGTGGTGCCCGGCAACGCGGTGGCCCGCGGCCTGTACGCGGCGTTCGGCTTCACCGACACCGGCGAGGTGGACGGCGGCGAGCTCGTGATGCGCCACGAGCTCGCCCCGTCGTCGGCGCCGCCGGCTCACCTGGCCGAGCAGTAGGTCACCGGGTCGGCGACCAGTACAGCAGTCGGCCCCACGACAGCGGCGTCGCCTCGGAGACGACCGCCGAGTGCACCTGCGCGGGGGTGGCGGCGGGGTTGAGCTGGAGGAACCGCAGCGTCACGCCGGTGACGTACGCCGTGGCCAACGACGTGCCGCTGAGCGTGTTCGTGGCGGTGTCGCCGGTGTTCCACGCGACGGTGATGTTCATGCCGTACGCGTAGACGTCGACCACCGAGCCGTAGTTGGAGAACGTGGCCCGGGTGTCGGTCCTGGTGGCCGCGCCGGAGGTGAGCGCCTCCCGGACGCGGGCGGGCGAGTAGTTGGCCGCGTCGGAGGCGCTGCCGCCCGCCGTGACGGACGCCGTGACGCCCGCGGCGATGAGCCGGCGCACCGCGTCGTCCATCGCGGTGGACGCGCCGCCGCCCAGGCTGAGGTTGGCCGTGGCGGGCTTGACGTGGTTGCGCGCCACCCAGTCGATGCCCGCGATCACGCCCGCGGTCGTGCCGCCGCCCGAGCCGTTGAGCACCCGGACGCCGCACACCACCGCTTGCTTGGCGACGCCGTTCACGCGGCCCGCGATGAGGGACGCGACGGCCGTGCCGTGACCGTTGTCGTCCTGCGGCACGGTGTCGTTGTCGACCGCGTCGTAGCCGGGGCACGTGCGGCCCGCGATCTCGGTGTGGGTGGCCCGGATGCCCGTGTCGATCACGTACGCGCGGGTGCGCAGGCCCGTCGACGTGTAGCTGTACGTGCCGTCGACCGGCAGCGCGCGCTGGTCGATCCGGTCGAGGCCGAACGGCGCGTTGGTCTGGGTGGTGTGCGCCCGCACGACCTGGTCCTGCTCGACGTAGGCCACCGCCGGGTCGGCGGCGAGGCGTCGGGCCTGCGTCGCGGTCATCGTCGCGGCGAAGCCGTGCAGCGACGGGAACTCCCGGGTGACCCGGCCGTCGAGCCGGGCGGCGACCGCGCCCGCGGCGGCGACGTCCTCGAGCTTGACGATGTAGCTGCCGGGCACGGCGGTGGCCGAGCCGGCGTGCAGCACGGCGCCTTCGGCGTGCGCCGGCGCGGTGAGGGTGACGGCGGCGAGGGCGGCGACGCCCAGGCCGGACAGCAGTGTGCGCATGGCTGTTCCTTCGCAGGGTGAGGAGGGTGGGCTGCTAGCGCGTGGGCGGGAAGTGCAGGAGCCGGCCGCCCCACGGCACCGGCCCGGGGCGGGTCAGCTCGGTCTGCACCAGGGCGGGGAGGGCGCCCGGGTCGACCTGGAGGTACCGGGCGGCGACACCGGTGACGAACCCGGTCGCCATCGACGTGCCGCTGAGCGTGTTGGTGGCGGTGTCGCCGGTGTGCCACGCCGACGTGATGCCGACGCCGGCCGCGTACAGGTCCACGCCCGGTCCGTAGTTGGAGAACGGCGCCCTGGCGTCGGTCTGCGTGTGGGCGCCCGACGTGATCGCCTCGGCGACCCTGGCGGGCGAGGTGGAGCCGACTCCGGTGTTGCTGCCGCCCGCGGTGACGGACGCGGTGACGCCGGAGGCGATCAGCCGCCGCACCGCGTCGTCGAGCGCGGTGGACGCGCCGCCGCCCAGGCTGAAGTTCGCCACGGCGGGGCGGCTCGCGTTCAGCCGCACCCAGTCCACGCCCGCGATGACGCCGGCGACCGTGCCGCTGCCCTGGCCGTTGAGCACGCGCACGCCCACCACCCGCGCGCCCTTGGCCGCGCCGTACGTGCGGCCGGCGATGACGCCCGCGACGTGCGTGCCGTGGCCGTTGTCGTCCTGGGCGACGGAGTCGTTGTCCACGACGTCGTGGCCGTGCGCGGCCCGGCCGCCGAACTCCGCGTGCGTGACCCGGATGCCGGTGTCGATCACGTACGCGGTGACGCCCGCGCCGGTGGAGGTGTAGCCGTAGGTCGTGTCCAGCGGCAGGGCGGTCTGGTCGATCCGGTCCAGGCCCCACGGCGCGTTGGTCTGGGTGGTGTGCGCGCGCACGACCTGGTCCTGCTCGACGTACGCCACCGCCGGGTCGGCGGCGAGCCGGCGGGCCCGCGCCGGGGTGAGCGAGGCGGCGAAGCCGCCGAACGCGGGGTACTCGCGGGTCACCCGCCCGGCCAGCCGGCTCGTCACGGCGTCGGCCGCGGCGAGGTCCTTGAGCTTGACGATGTAGCTGCCGGGCACCGCCGTGGACGAGCCGGCGTGCAGGACGGCGCCCTCGGCGTGGGCGGGCGCGGCGAGCAGGGTGACGGTCAAGGCGGCCACGGCGACGCCCGGTAAGAGCTTTCGCATAGCGCTTTCCTCTGCGGGGTAAGGGGGTCCCCGGCGCGGATCACGCGCGGGGCTGCCAGTGTGCCGAACTCGGCGCGGGCGGTGGGTGTCCGTGCCGGAGTCGGTTCGGGGAACCACCACGGAGGTCGGCGCGATGTCAACCCGGCCGGAACCGCACTACGGCGGAGATGCACGTGCGGCGCGCCGGACAACGTGATTGAGAAGCGATTCAACGCTGTGGAGAAAATACGGCCGACGGCTCGATCGAAACGAGAGGTGGGCGTGTTCGACGCCAACACGGAGAAGTTCTCCGGGGTGACTATGTAACCGTTGGACCGGCGATCCGCGGTGCGGACCGGGCGGATGACACCCCCGCCGGCCGACCCCGGGTCCGCCACCAGCGACGACACCGGTGACCCGAGTATTGCCCCGGTGGTCAACGTGAGCTTCGGCATAGGGGTTCCGCCCTCGGTCGTGAACGGTCGCGGGCGCCGGGGATTGCGACCGGTGTCGAAGCCCGCGCCGGGAGGAGTGTGCCGTGCATCACCCCAGGTGCGCGAGGCCATGGGCCGGGGCGCGTACCGGGACAGGACCGAATGACCGAGCGCGGTGCGGCGATCGCGGTAGCCGGGATCTTCACACCCCCGGCGCACCACGCTGTTAATGAGAATTCAAGGATTCCACAGCCGACCGGATTTGCGGGTCCGATTCGGTCAAATTCAGGGCGGGAAACCCGATCGGCTGTACCGCCCCGGCGATTTCGCACGATAACGTCGCTCGCCTTGTCCTTGGGAGAACGGAGCGAAGATGCCTACGCCAGTCGTCGGACCGGAATCGCGGACGCGCGATCCCCGACGGATCGATGCGGGGGCCGACCCCTTCGCGGACGCATTGCGTGCGGCGATCCGCGCCAAAGGGCTCAGCCTGGAACGCATCCAGCACAAGCTGCGGACGCGAGGCGTGGCGGTCAGCATCGCCGCGCTGAGCTACTGGCAGTCCGGCCGCAGGCGGCCCGAACGACCGGACTCGCTCACCGCCGTCAGCCACCTGGAGGAGATCCTGGACGTCGGCGCGGGCGGGCTCAGCTCGCTGCTCGGACCGCCGCGGCCACGCGGCAAGGCCCGACCCCGTTCCCGCGTGTCCGGCCCGGAGGGCTGGGTCGGCGAGAGCGACTACGCGACCATCGCGGAACTGCTGGCCGACATCGACACCAGCACCGACCAGGACCTCACCCGGCTCAGCCTGCGCGACCAGGTGGAGCTCGCGATGGACGGCAGCACCCGCCGGGTGCGGTCGCGGCAGGTGCTGCGGGCCGAGCGCTCGGGCGTCGACCGCGTGCTGCTCGGCTACGACACCCGGCTGCCCGGCGACCCGCTGCCGGTCATCGGCACCCTGCGCTCGTGCAGACTGGGGCGGGTTTCCGCCGACCCGCGCAACGGTCTGATGGTCGCGGAACTGCTGCTCGACCGCCCGCTGCGCCGGGGCGAGCGGACGGCCGTCGAGTACGAGCTGATCCACGTCGCGCCGCACCACCCCACGTTCGACAACACCCACTCGCGGCGCTTCCGCCACCCCGTTCGCGAGTACGTCCTGGAGGTCCGGTACGACTCGCGGTGCCGACCCGCGCGGTGCGAGCAATTCACGACCGGTTTGACCGGTGGAGAACCGACCGACGTGCGCGAGACCCCGGTGGACACGTGGGGCTACGCGTACGCGGTCGCGCTGGACTTCGGGCCCGGCGTCGTCGGCTTGCGCTGGGACTGGACCTGACTCAGTAGGAGCGCGGCAACCTCAGCGTGTGCTGCGCCACGAAGTTCAGGATCATCTCCCGGCTGACCGGGGCGATGCGGGACAACCGGGACGCGGCCAGCATGGCGCCGAGTCCGTACTCGGCCGACAGCCCGTTGCCGCCGTGGACCTGGATGGCCTGGTCCACCGCCCCCGCCACCGCCTCCCCCGCCGCGTACTTGGCCATGTTGGCCGCCTCACCAGCAGCCCGGTCCTCCCCAGCGTCGTAGAGAGCCGCGGCCTTCTGGGTCATCAGCCTCGCCAGCTCGACCTGGATCGCGCACTGCGCCAACGGGTGCGCGATGCCCTGGTGCGCGCCGATCGGCGTGTCCCAGACCGTTCTGGTGCGGGCGTACTCACTCGCCTGGTCGAGTGCGCGGCGGGCCATGCCGGTGGCGAAGGACGCCGCCATGATCCGCTCCGGGTTGAGCCCCGCGAACAGCTGGGCCAAGCCCGCGTCCTCGGAGCCGACCAGCGCGTCCAGCGGCAGGCGCACGTCGTCGAAGAAGCAGGTGAACTGCTTCTCCGGCGACTGCACCTCCATCGGGATGTGCTGGTAGGTGAAGCCGGGCGCGTCCGTCGGCACGATCATCAAGGAGGGGAGCAGCCGCTGGCCGGTGGCGTCGACGTGCCGGGCGACGACCATCACCGCCTCGACCTCGTCGACGCCGGAGATGAACGACTTGCCGCCGGCGAGCACCCACTCGTCGCCGTCGCGGTGGACGGCGGTGGCGAGCTTGTGCGAGTTGGAGCCCGCGTCGGACTCGGTGATGGCGAAGGCCATCTTGGTGGTGCCGTCGGCGAACCCGGGCAGCCACTTCCGCTTCTGCTCGGCGGTGCCGAAGCGGGCGATGATCGTGGCGCAGATGGCGGGCGAGACGACGGTCAGCAGCAGCGGGCAGCCCGCTCTGGCCAGCTCCTCGCACACGGCGGCCAGGTCGCCGATGCCGCCGCCACCGCCGCCGTACTCCTCGGGCACGGCCACGCCGAGGTAGCCCAGCGCGCCCGCCTCGGCCCACAGCTCGTCGGTCTTCTCGCCGGCCTTCGCCTTGGCGGTGAAGTACTCGTGGCCGTACTTGCGGGCGAGGTCGGCGACGGCCCTGCGCAGCGCCTGCCGCTCCTCGCTCTCGGTGAAGTTGATCGTCATGCCCCGCCCGTCCCTCCGGTCGACTCGGGGCGCGGCTCGTCGGCCACCACCGCGAGCACGTCGCCCGCGTCGACCTGCTGCCCCGCCCGCACGAGCACTTCCGCGACCGCGCCGCCGGTGGTGGCGAGCACGCGGTGCTCCATCTTCATCGCTTCCAGCACGAGCAGCTCCGCGCCCGCCTCGACCCGCTGCCCCGGCTCGACCGCGACCCGCACCACCGTGCCGGGCATCGGCGCGACGGTCGCACCCTCGGCCAGGGTGGCCCGCGGCTCGGGGAACCGGGGCCGCAGCCTCAACGACACCGCGCCCGACCCCGTCGGGCCGACCTCGACCCGGTCCCCGTAGACGGCGACCGGGTAGGTCGTGCGCACCCCGTCGCGCTCCAGCGTCACCGCGTCCGGCGCGGCCGCGACGACCGTCAGGTCCAGGCTCGTCTCCACGCCCGCGCGGGTGTGCCGGTAGTCGACCTCGACCGCCTCGTCGCCGTGCTCGAACACGGCCCGCTGCGGTTGGGACGCGAGGTTGCGCCAGCCCAGCGGAAGGGCGCCGGTACGCCTGCGTTCGGCGAGCGCGAGGGCGGCGGCCAGCGCGGCGGGCCGGACGTCGACCGGTTCGGGGGTGGTGAGGCCGTGCTGGTCCAGGAAGCCGGTGTGGGTGTCGCCCGCGCCGAACGCCGGGTGCCGCAGCGTGCGGACCAGCAGGTCCCGGTTGGTGACGAGGCCGTGCAGCTCGGCCCGGTCGAGGGCGGCGGCCAGCTTGCGGATCGCGGCGGGCCGGGTCGGCGCCCAGGCGATCACCTTGGCCAGCATGGGGTCGTAGTGCACGCCCACCTCGCTGCCGTCCTCCACGCCGCTGTCCACGCGCACGCCGTCGGGCACCGCGAACCGGTGCAGGGTGCCGCTCGCGGGCCGCCAGTCGTGCGCGGGGTCCTCGGCGTACACGCGGGCTTCGACGGCGTGGCCGTTCGGCGCGGGCGGTTCGGCGGGCAGGCGGGCGCCCTCGGCGATGGCGAGCTGCCAGGCGACGAGGTCGAGGCCGAACACCTCCTCGGTGACGGGGTGCTCCACCTGCAGGCGGGTGTTGACCTCCAGGAAGTGGAACGAGCCGTCGTCGGTGAACAGGAACTCCACCGTGCCCGCGCCGACGTACCCGATGGCCTCCGCGGCCTTGGTGGCGGCCTCGAACAGCCGCTCCCGGGCCTCCGGCGTCACGGCCGGGCTCGGCGTCTCCTCGATGATCTTCTGGTGGCGGCGCTGGATGGAGCACTCCCGCTCACCCAACGCCCACACCGTGCCGTGCGCGTCGGCGAGGACCTGCACCTCGACGTGCCGCGCGTGCTCCAGCAGCGGTTCGCAGAACACGGTGCCGTCGCCGAACGCCGACTCGGCCTCGCGGCGGGCCGCGGCCACCTGCCCGGCCAGCTCGGCGGCGGACCGCACCACCCGCATCCCCCGCCCGCCACCGCCGGCGGAAGCCTTGACCAGCAAGGGGAACTCGCCGGCGGACTCCGGGTCCAGCTCCGGCAGCACGGGGACGCCCGCCGCCGCCAGCCTCTTCTTGGCCGCGACCTTCGACCCCATCGCGTCGATGACGTCGGGGTCCGGCCCGACCCACGTCAGCCCGGCGGCGAGGACGGCGCGCGCGAAGGAGGCGTTCTCGGACAGGAACCCGTACCCGGGGTGGACCGCGTCCGCGCCGGCGGCGAGGGCGGCGGCCACCACCAGGTCGCCGCGCAGGTAGGTGTCGGCGGGACTGGCGCCGGGCAACCGGACCGCCGCGTCGGCCTCGCGCACGTGCGGCGAACCCGCGTCGGGGTCGGAGAACACGGCCACCGGCGACACGCCGACCTCGCGACAGGTGCGGATCACCCGACACGCGATCTCGCCCCGGTTGGCGATCAACAGCTTGCGGATCATCGTGTCCTCACATCCGGAAAACGCCGTAGCGGTCCGCGCCCTTGACCGGCCCGCTGTGGATCGCCGACAGGCACAGGCCCAGCACGGTGCGGGTGTCGCGGGGGTCGATCACGCCGTCGTCGTAGAGGCGGCCGGACAGGAAGGCGGCCACGGACTGCTGCTCGATCTGCCCCTCCACCATCCGGCGCATCGCCGCGTCGTGCTCCTCGTCGTAGTCCTGGCCCTTCGCGGCGGCCGCCTGGCGGGCCACGATCGACAGCACGCCGGCCAGCTGCTTCGGACCCATCACGGCCGACTTGGCGTTCGGCCAGGTGAACAGGAACCTCGGGTCGTACGCCCGGCCGCACATGCCGTAGTTGCCGGCGCCGTACGACGCGCCCATCACCACGGTCAGGTGGGGCACGCGGCTGTTCGACACGGCGTTGATCATCATCGCGCCGTGCTTGATGATCCCGCCCTGCTCGTACTGCGCGCCGACCATGTACCCGGTCGTGTTCTGCAGGAACAGCAACGGCGTATCGCTCGCGTTCGCCAGCTGGATGAACTGCGTGGCCTTCTGCGCCTCTTCGCTGAACAGCACGCCGCGCGCGTTCGCCAGCACCCCGATCGGGTACCCGTGCAGGTCGGCCCACCCCGTCACGAGGCTGCCGCCGTAGTCGGGCTTGAACTCGTCGAACCGCGACCCGTCCACGATCCGGGCGATCACCTCACGCGGGTCGAACGGCACGCGCAGGTCCGTCGGCACCAGGCCGAGCAGGTCCTCCTCGTCGTGCAGCGGCGGCTCGACGGCCCGCGGCGCGGGACCGAGCTTGCGCCAGTTCAGCCGGGCCACCACGCGCCGGGTGAGCCGCAGCGCGTCCACCTCGTCCTCGGCCACGAAATCGGCAAGCCCGGACGTCGTGCCGTGCATCCGCGCGCCGCCGAGCGACTCGTCGTCGGACTCCTCGCCGGTGGCCATCTTCACCAGCGGCGGCCCGCCGAGGAACACCTTCGAGCGTTCCTTGATCATCACCACGTGGTCCGACATGCCCGGCACGTAGGCCCCGCCGGCGGTCGCGTTGCCGAACACCGTGCTGATCGTCGGGACGCCCGCCGCCGACAGCCGGGTCAGGTCGCGGAACGCCCGCCCGCCCGGGATGAAGATCTCGCTCTGGCTCGGCAGGTCGGCGCCGCCGGACTCGACCAGCCCGATCAGCGGCAGCCGGTTCTGCGCCGCGATGTCGTTGGCCCGGAACGTCTTGCGCAACGTCCACGGGTTGCTCGCACCGCCCCGGACGGTCGGGTCGTTGGCCACGATCACGCACTCGACGCCCTCGACCACCCCGATCCCGGTGACCACGCTCGCGCCCACGGGGTAGTCGGTGCCCCACGCGGCCAGCGGCGACAGCTCCAGGAACGGGCTGTCCCGGTCGACCAGCAGCTCGATCCGCTCCCGCGCCAGGAGCTTGCCGCGCTTGTGGTGCCGCTCGGTGTACTTCGGCCCACCGCCCGCGAGCGCCTTGGCCTGCTCGACCTCCAGCTCGGCGAGCCGGGCCAGCAACGCCTCCCGGTTCTCGGCGTACCCCGCCGACCGGCGGTCCACCGCCGTGCGCAACGCAGTCATGCCGTGTACCCCAATCGTCGTGCCGCCAGCTCCGCCATCACCTCGGTCGCACCGCCCCCGATGCCGAGGATCCGCGCGTCCCGGTAGTGTCGCTCGACCTCCATAACGCGGAGATAACCCGCGCCACCGTGCATCTGCACCGCCGCGTCCACGACGAACGAGCACGCCTCCACGGCCGCGTTCTTCGCGAAGCACACCTGCGCCACGGCTTCCTCGCCGGCCAGCACCTTCACCGCGACCTCGCGCGTGTACGTGCGCACGAGGTCGATGCGCTGCGCCATCTCCACCAGCCGGTGACGGATCACCTGGCGCGCGATGAGCGGCTTGCCGAACGTCTCGCGCCGGCGCGTGTGCGCCAACGCCAGGTCCAGGCAGCGCTGGGCCGTCGCGTACGCCTGCACGGCCAAGGAGATCCGCTCCACCTGGAACTGCCGCATGATCAGCGCGAAACCGGCGTTCTCGGCGCCGACCAGGTTCGCCGCCGGCACCCGTGCGTCCACGAAGGACAGCTCGGCGGTGTCCGAGCAGTGCCAGCCCATCTTCTCCAGCCGGCGGTCCACCGCGAACCCGGGCGTGCCCTTCTCGATCACCAGCAGGCTCACGCCCTGGTGCCCGGGACCACCCGTCCGCACCGCCGTCGTCACGAAATCCGCCCGGTCACCCGACGTGATGAACGTCTTCGTCCCGTTCACCACGTAGGAGTCACCGTCACGACGGGCCGTGGTGCGCAGCGCCGCCACGTCCGAACCACCACCCGGTTCGGTGATGGCGAGCGACCCGATCAGCTCACCCGCCAACGTCGGCCGCACGAACCGGTCGATCAGCCCCTCGTCACCCGAGTCCACGATGTGCGGCAACGCGATCCCGTGCGTGAGCAACCCCGCGACGAGCCCGGACGACCCACCGGCCTGGATCAGCTCCTCGGTGGCCACGACGGTGTCGAGCAGGTCGCCCGCGCCGCCGACCGCCTCCGGGAACCCGAGCCCGAGCAACCCGATCTCCGCCGCCCTGCGGTGCAACGACCGGGGCAGCTCACCGGCGCGCTCCCAGTCCGGCAGGTGCGGCACGACCTCCTGCTCGGTGAACTTCCGCACCACCGCGCGCAGGTCGCGCCGCTCGGGCGTGGCGAACAGGTCCGACGTGGCGGTCACCGCAAGTCCTCCGGGATCTCGACGTGCCGGGAGCGCAGCCACTCCCCCAGCGCCTTCGCCTGCGGGTCGAAGCGGGTGGACGACGCGACGCCCTCGCCGAGCAGGCCGTGCAGCACGAAGTTCAACGCCCGCAGGTTCGGCAGCTCGTACCGGTCGACCTCGCCCGCCTCCGGCAGCAGCTCCTTCAGCCGCTCGACGGTCAGCTCCGCCCGCAGCCACTCGTACTGCGCGTCCGTCCGCACCCACACGCCGAGGTTCGCGTCACCGCCCTTGTCGCCCGAGCGCGCACCCGCGATCACACCCAGCGGCACCTTCTTCGGGGAAGCGCTCATACCTCGACCACCTTCCCACCCGGCAGCACGGCCCGGTGCGGCACCGACGAACGCGGCACGTACGCGGCCCGGTAGACGCCGAACGGCGTGCCGTCACCGGGTGGCGCCGTGACGTAGAAGCCGGGGTACGACGCCAGCGCCAGCTCGACACCCGCCCGCGCGAACGCCTTGGCCCGCTGGGGATCCGCCGTCTTGATGGTCACGTGCAGCAGCGCGCTCGCCGTCTCCTCGGTGTCCGCGTCGACGTGATCGGTGCGCGCCAAGGTCCAGGTCAGCTCCGCCGGCCCGATCGCCGCCTCCACCTGCCGCCGCACGAGGTCCGCCTTCGCCTCGACGTCCAACCCGGTCAGGACGAACGTGGTCGAGTTGCGGAACCCGCCTAGCGTGGTGAGGCAGACCTTGAGCGTGTCCGGCGGCGGGGAGCCCTTCACCCCGGAGATCCGCACACCCCGCTCGTGCGGGTCGAGCCGGATCGTGTCGAAGTGGCTGACCACGTCCGGTCCGACGTAGGCGGGCGGCCCGATCTCGTAGAGCAGCTGGGCGGTGACGGTGTCCGCGGTGACCGCGCCGCCCGTGCCGTCGTGCTTGGTGATGAGCGACGAGCCGTCCGCCTCGATCTCCGCGATCGGGAACCCGGGCCTGGTCGCGTCGATCGCCGTGAAGAACGAGTAGTTGCCGCCGGTGGCCTGCGCGCCGCACTCCAGCACGTGCCCGGCGACCGTCGCGCCCGCCAGCGCGTCGAAGTCCTCGCGGCCCCAGCCGAAGTGCGCGGCGGCAGGCCCCACGACCAGCGACGCGTCGGTGACCCGGCCGGTGACCACCACGTCCGCCCCGGCGCTCAAGCACTCGGCGATGCCCCACGCGCCCAGGTAGGCGTTGGCGGTCAACGACTCCGGGAACCGGTCGCGCACGTCGTCACCGGTCACGTAGGCGACCTTCGCGCCGAGCCCGAGCCGGTCGATCGCCTCGGCCAGCCCTTCCGGGTTCACCCCGCCCGCGTTGGAGACGATCTTGACGCCGCGGGCCAGCGCGTCGGCCAGGTTCTGCTCCAGCTGGCGCAGGAACGTGCGGGCGTAGCCGAGGGCGGCGTCCTTCATCCGGTCGCGGCCCAGGATGATCATGGTCAGCTCGGCCAGGTAGTCACCGGTCAGCACGTCCAGCTCGCCGCCGGTGAGCATCTCGCGGACGGCGGAGAACCGGTCGCCGTAGAAGCCGGAGGCGTTGCCGACGCGGATCACGGCCGCTCCCGGCGACCGCGGCCCGGTCCGGGAGGACCCGCGAACGCCTGCGCGATCGGGACCCAGGCGCGGGCGGCCTCGCCGACCGCCGTGACGGCCAGGTCGTCGCGGTGTCGCCGTTGGGTGGCCAGCAGGCAGAAGTCCAGGGCGGGACCGGTGATCCGGTTCTCCGCGTCCTCCGGGCCCCACGACCACACCTCGCCGTCGGGCGCGACCAGCTCGACCCGGACCGGCGCCTGCGGCACGGGCAGCCCGTTGACCAGGAACGACCAGCCGAACGTGCGGACGGCGATGTGCGCGACGTGCTTGAGCCGGTGAGTCGGCTCGCGGGTCACGCCGAGCGCGTCGGCCACGTCCTGGCCGTGCGCCCAGGTCTCCATCAGCCGGGCGGTGGCCATGGACGCCGCGCTCATCGGCGGCCCGAACCACGGCATCTTCACGCCCGGCGGCAGCGCCGCGAGCGCCTCGGCCAGCTCGGCGCGGCCCGCCCGCCACTCGTCCAGGCTGATCGGCTCCCGCGCGCCCTCGTCCACCATGTCCGCGGTGGCCCGGGTCAACGCGGCGGTGAACGCGTCGGGGTCGCGGGCGGCGAGCGCGGCCACGCGGTCGGTCCAGCGCAGGTGGCTGATCTGGTGGGCGATCGTCCAGCCCTCGGCGGGCGTCGGGACGGCCCAGTCGGGCAGCGGCGCGACCAGGTCGTCCAGCACCTGGCTCTCGGCGCGCAGGTCGTCCAGGAGTCCGGTGATCACAGCGAGTCCTCCAGCATCCGCGCCCAGTGCCGGATGATCCGACCCCGTCGCTTGCGGTCGTCGGTGAGCTGGTTGGCCAGCGCGAGGCCGCGCACCAGGTCCAGGGTGAGCTGCACGGTCTCGCGGACGCCCGGCTTCGCCTCGTCGGCGCCCAGCAGCTCGACGGCGAGGCGGTGCGTCTCGCGGCCGAGGCGGACCTCCAGCGGCACCACCACGGTCTTGAGGTCGGGATCGGTGCGTGCGGCGACCCACAGCTCGAGGGCGGCGGTGAACAGGTCGCTGGCGTAGAAGTCGGCGATCAGCTCGACCACGGCAGCGATCTGATCTTCTGGCGAGCTTTCGTCGACCTGCCGCGCACGCGCCTTCAGGTCGAGGACGCTCTCCGCGCCCAAGTGCTCGACCGCGGCGGCGACCAGCTCGCCGCGGGTGCGGAAGTGGTGCAGCTGGGCGCCGCGGGACACGCCGGCGCGCTCGGCCACCACGGTCGTCGTGGTGCCCGCCCAGCCGCGCTCGACCAGGCACTCGACCGTGGCCTGCATGAGCTTGCGCCGGGTCTCGCGGCTGCGGTCGGCCTGGCGCCTCGTCTCCCGCTGCCCGGTGTCGGTGGCCATGGCAGCGAGTGTTCCGCGCCGACTAACAAACAGTCAAGACTGATTGTTAGTCGGCGCGGAGGGACCACCCGGCTACCACCCGCCCTGGGCCATGGTCTGGAACAGCCACTTGCCGTCGGTCTTCACCAACAGGTCGCCGTACCTCACCACCTGCGAGAAGTCATCGGCGGTGATGGTCGCGTCGGTGATCACGAACACCAGGTCGGCGCTGATGAACACCGGCGTCCGGACGGACTCCATCCGCACGTCGCCGTCGCCCAGGGCCGCCCTCATGTCGGTGAGGAACCGCGCCCGGTCCCACGACTGCGCCGACCCGCCGGTCACCGCGTTGACCGGGAACAGCGCCATGTCGGCCATCGCCTCGACGTCCTTGGCCACGGCCAGGGCGTCCCACTGCTCGAACCACGCGAGCACGCTCGCCACGTCTTCGTCGGTCGGCACGAACCCCGCTCCACTACCCGGCACAGCACTCATGCCGTACATTGTACCGTACGCCGTACGACAAGGGTCGCGCCAGGCCCGCAGAGGAGTTCGACCAGCAGTTTTCGGGTTCGAGCAGAGTCAGGTCGGCCAGGCGGCCAGGGCGATGTCGACCATCCGGTGCAGCTGCTCGCGGTCCACGCCGTCCGCCGCCTGCACCGAGATCCCCTGCGCGACCAGCACGACGAACTTGGCCAGGTCCGCCGCGTCCACGTGGGCGGGCAGGTCGCCCTCGGCCTTGGCCCGCTCGAAGCGGTCACGCAGCCCGGCCTCACCCGTCCGACGCCAGTCGGCCAACCGCTCACGGGTCGCCACGGCGTCCTCGCCCATGGCCAGGCCGCCCTGCAGGCTCAGGCAGCCGGTCGGGCAGCCGGGCCGGGTCGACACGTCGGCGGCGCCGCACAACATGCGCTCGGCGGCGGCACGGGCGGTCGGCTGGTCGAGCGCGTCCCGCACGTGGACGGCCTGCCGCTCGGTGTAGCGGTCGAGCGCCTTGCGGAACAGGGACTCCTTGTTGCCGAAGGCCGCGTACAGGCTGGGGCGGTTGATGCCCATCGCCTCGGTCAGGTCGGACAGGGCCGCGCCCTCGTAGCCGCGTTCCCAGAACACGCGGAGCGCCTGGTCCAACGCCTCGTCGGCGTCGAACGCGCGTGGACGTCCACCGGCCATCGATCCGCCACCTCGATTCTGGACCTGTCAGTACGGTACTCGATCCTCGCCGGTGAGAGGGGTCACAGGTTGTTGACCGATCGGTACAGAACCCGAATTGTGTACCTCATGGTAAATAACTCGGGCAGGTTGGCGGGACGGCGTGCGGTGGTCACCGGCGGCACGCGGGGCATCGGTGCTGGGATCGTGCGCAAACTGGCCGCCGAGGGGGCGCTCGTGCTGACCACGGCCCGTTCGGCGGGCGGCGCGGAGCTGCCGCCGGGCGTGCTGTTCACCACCGCGGACGTGGCCGACCCGGACTCGGCGTCCCGGTTGGCGGACGAGGCGGTCGAGCAGCTCGGCGGGGTCGACATCTTGATCGACAACGCGGGCGGCGGCCAGGCGAAGCCGGGCGGGTACCGCGACATCGACGACAAGGCGTGGCAGGAGATCCTGGAGACGAACCTGCTCGGCGCGGTCCGGCTGGACCGCGCGCTGCTGCCCGGGATGGTCGAGCGGGGCTCGGGCGTGATCGTCCACATCTCGTCGTCCGCGGCGCACGTCCCCGTCGGCCCGCTGATGCACTACTCGGCCGCCAAGGCGGCGCTGTCCAACTACAGCAAGGGGCTGGCCGAGGAGGTGGCGTCCAAGGGCGTGCGGGTCAACCGGGTCTCCCCCGGCATGACCGAGACCTCGGCGGTGGACGCGGTGCTCGGCGACCTCGCCGCGAGCACCGGCGGCGGTCTCGACGACGCCCGGGCGGCGCTGGTCGGGATGATCGGCGGCATCCCGCTGGGCCGCACCGGCACGCCGGAGGACATCGCCAACCTGGTGGCCTTCCTGGTGTCCGACGAGGCGTCCTGGATCACCGGCGTCGACTACGTCATCGACGGCGGCACACTCAAGGCCGCGTAGCCCGGGGAGGTCGACCGGCTCCTCCTCAGCCGTCCGAACAGCGGTTCCGCCGTGATCGGCCGCCTTGTTCGATGAGGGCGGGCTGAGGAGGAGGCCGGAGTGGCGGTTTCACGGCGGAACGTGTTGCGCTGGGCGGGCGCGGCGGCGGCTGCGGGCGGCGTGGTGGCGGCCGGCGGGCCGGTGGCGGCGAACGGCGCGCCGGCGGCTCGGCCCGGGAGGTGGGCACGGCTGCGCGCCCACCTGTCCGGCGAGCTGCTGGTGCCGGGCGACGACGGCTACGACACCGCGCGGCTGCCGTTCAACTCGTTGTTCGACCACCACCGGCCGGCCGCGATCGCCCGCTGCGTGCGCGCGGAGGACGTGCAGCGGTGCCTGGAGGAGGCCCGGCGCGGGCGGATCCGGGTGGCCGCGCGCGGCGGCGGGCACAGCTACGCCGCCTACTCCACCCCGCACGACGGCCTGGTGGTCGACCTAGGGCCGATGGCGGGCGTCGACGTGCGGCCCGACGGCACCGCCGTGATCGGCGCGGGCGCACGGCTCGGCGACGTCTACGCGGCCCTCGCCGCCGCCGGCCGGTGCCTGCCGCTGGGCAACTGCCCGTCGGTCGGCATCGCCGGTCTCACGCTGGGCGGCGGCCTCGGCTGGGTCGACCGCGCGTTCGGCCTCACGTGCGACCGGCTGCGTGCCGCCCGCGTGGTCACCGTCGACAGCCGCCTGGTCACCGCCTCCGAGGACCGCGAGCCGGACCTGTTCTGGGCGTTGCGCGGCGGCGGGGGCGGCAACTTCGGCGTGGTCACCTCGTTCGAGTTCGCCACCGCTCCCGCGCCGGAGGTGCTGACCGTGTTCCGGCTGAGGTTCCCGGCCGGGTCGGCGGCGGACCTGCTCGGCGCCTGGCAGCCGTGGAGCGCCGGGGTCCCCGACCGCCTGTCCAGCACCTGCGTGGTCCTGCCCGACGGCTCGGTGGACCTGACCGGCTGCTCGATCGGCCCCGCGGCCCTGCTGCACGGGGACCTCGCCGGCCTGGGCGTCGACGGTCCGCTGGAGCACGCCGAGGTCGACTACCCGACCGCGATCGCGATCATGACCCAGGGGCACCCGCCCCGCAACGCCTTCCGCGCGTCCTCACGCATCGCCGACGGCATGTGGGACGACCCGGCGGCGGTGGCGGAGACGGTGCGGGGCAAGGAGAGCGCGCTGCTCATCGTGGGCGCGCTCGGCGGTGCGATCGACCGGCTCGGCCCCACCGACACGGCCTACCCCCACCGCGGCGCGCCGACGTCCGTCGAGGTCTTCGGCACCGTCGGCGACCTGCCGCCGGAGCTGGTCACCCGCGAGGTCGACGACGTCCAGTCGGCGTTGGCCGGTCTGGTCGGCGCCGGCACCTACATCAACTACCTGGACCCGCGGCAGGAGGACTGGGCGGAGACGGGCTACCGGCACAACCTGCCCCGGCTGCGCGCCGTCGCCCGCCGCTACGACCCGGACGGCGTGCTGCGGTTCCCGCAGGCGGTGCGCTAGAGGAGGGTCAGCTGCTCCTGCACGACCGGGCCGGTCGGCGTCGAGGCGGGCAGGCTGCCCGCCGGCCACACGCCCTCGTCGTCGCCGGGCACGCCGACCGCGTCACGGCCGCCGCGCGGGTCCAGGCCGTGCCGCCGCAGCAACGGCTCGACGCGCGCCGCCAGCCACCGCCGGTACCGGACGTCCACATAGGATCCGCGCGCGTACAGCCGCCGGTAGTCGTCGGCCAGGTCCGGCCGCTCGCGCACCAGCCACCGGGCGAACCACTCGCGCGCGCCCGGCCGCAGGTGCAGCGGCAGGACCGTGACGCCCGTGGCGCCGGCCTCGGCGATCGACGCCAGCAACGCGTCCAGCTGCTCCTCCGAGTCCGTCAGCCGCGGCAGCACGGGCGCGACGAACACCCCGCACGGCAACCCCGCGTCACGGACCCGGCGCACCAGCTCGAGCCTCGCCCGCGGGCTGGGCGTGCCCGGTTCCAGCCCGGACTGCAGCTCGCGGTCCAGCAACGCCAGCGACACCCCGATGCCCACCGACACCGAGGACGCGGCGCGTTCCAGCAGCGGGATGTCCCGCGCGAGCACCGTCCCCTTGGTGAGGATCGAGAACGGCGTGCCGGAGTCGGCCAGCGCCCGGATGATGCCCGGCATCAACGCGTACCGGCCCTCGGCCCGCTGGTACGGGTCGGTGTTCGTGCCCATCGCCACGTGCTCGCGCCGCCACCGCTTGGACCGCAGCTGGCCTTCGAGCACCTCCACCGCGTTGACCTTCACCACCACCTGGGTGTCGAAGTCGCGCCCGGCGTCGAGGTCGAGGTAGGTGTGCGTGTTGCGGGCGAAGCAGTTGTGGCTGACCAGGCCGTTGGCCACGAAGTCGCCGGTGCCGGTGGTGATGTCGTACAACGTCCGCGTCACGCCGAGCGACTCCACCGACACCACCGCCAGCCGGGACGTGGAGGGCACCGCCATGCCCTCCACGGCGTTGCCGCGCCCGATCGCCGGTCCGACGAGGTGCAGGAACCGCAGCCGCTCGGCCAGCCCGCCGACGATCCGCACACCGCGCACCTCGACCACGTGCGACACGCGCAGCCGCGTCAGCGCCAGCACCGCCGCCTCGAACACCGCGCTGTCCGAACTGGACATCACCAGCTCGCCGCCCGTCGAGCTGCCCCGCGCGTCGAACAGACCGGCCAGGAACCCCTTCGACCACTCCTCACCCGGCGTGGTCGGCCACCGCACCAGGTCCTGCTCGCGCGGCGCCCGGCCGCCGGCGAACTCGCGCACCCGACCCAGCACGTCCGGGTGGCTGGGCAGGCCGCCGCGCACCGCGCCCCACAGGTAGCCCTCGCGGTACTCGTCGCCGTGCGCGGGCGGCGAGGCGAACCGGCCCGTCCCGACCAGCCGCGCGCCCTTGACCAGGAACGGCCGCTCCTCGAAGTCGTCGCACCGGCCGGGCGTGACGTGCTTCCACCCCTCGTCGGTGAGGAACCGGTGGTCGCCGCCCGCCACCACCTGCGTGCCGTCGCTCAACGTGACCCGGTAGGCGGGCTTGGAGGTCTTCCAGTGCGCCCGCACGCGGGTGACCACGAACCGGCCGTTCGCCGTGCCGAACACCTCTTCGCCGACGGCCAGCTCGGCGATGGGCTTGGTGCGGCCGTCCGCCAGCAGCACCGGCGTGTCACCGGTCAGGCAGTACGTGCAGCCGTGCGTGCAGCCGCGGTACGGGTTGACCGTCCACCCGAACGGCAGGCCGCCGCCGGGCACCTTGTTCAGCACGGACTTGGCGTTCACCTCGTGGAACACGACGTCGGCGAAGTCGGGAGTTCGTACGCTTCGGACCAGCCCCGGCAATCCCGGCAGGGCCTGCTGCCGGTCCGCCCCGTCCTTCTGCCCGTCCCATCGCATGTCCACATTCGAACACGTGTTCGAAAAAGGGTCAAACGGAGTGCCTGTGTCTGTGCTGGACGTCATCTTGTGGCCCTTCACCACCACCGCGTTCACGTTCGCCGGCGTCGCCACGAGCTGGGGCGAGGTCGCCGGTTTCGTGACCGGCGCGCTCTGCGTGTGGCTGGTGGCCCGGCAGAACCCGCTCAACTGGCCGATCGGCATCCTCAACAACCCCGCCTTCCTCGTGCTGTTCGCGACCAGCGGCCTGTACGCGGACTCGGGCCTCCAGGTCGTCTACGTGGCGCTCGCGCTGTACGGCTGGTGGGCCTGGCTGCGCGGCGGCGTCGAGCACACCCCGCTGCCGGTCGGTCGCACCACGCGCGAGCAGTGGTGGTGGCTCCTCGCCGCCGGCGTGGCGGGCACCCTCCTGCTGGTGTGGGTGCTCACCACGTTCAGCAACTCGACCGTGCCGTGGGCGGATTCCGCGACCACCGTGCTCTCGTTGCTGGCCACGTGGGGCCAGACCCGCAAGAAGGTCGAGTGCTGGTGGCTGTGGATCGCCGCGGACGTGATCTACGTTCCGTTGTACGCCTACAAGGGCCTGTGGCTGACCGCGGTCCTCTACGTGGGCTTCATGGCGCTGTGCGTGCTCGGCCTGCGCAACTGGACGAAGGCGTTGCGCCAGGACGAGGCGGTGGCCGCGTGACCGACTTCGACCACGCGCTGGTGCTCGGCAAGTTCTACCCCCCGCACGCCGGTCACCACCACCTCATCCGCACGGCCGCCGCGCGGAGCCGGCGCACGACCGTGACCGTGCTGGCGTCGGGCGCCGAGTCCATCCCGGTCGCCGACCGGGTGTCGTGGTTGCGCGCCGAGCACGCGGGCACGCCCGGTCTCGTCGTGCTCGGCGACGTGGACGACCACCCGATGGACTTCCACAGCGACGTGGTGTGGGAACTGCACATGGGCGTGGCACGGGCGGTGCTCGCGCGGCGGGCCATCCTGGACGGCGACCCGGCGTCGGCGGCGGTCGACGTCGTGTTCTCCAGCGAGCGGTACGGCGACGAGATGGCCAAGCGGCTCGGCGCGCGGCACGTGCTGGTGGACCTCGACCGCGGCGCCGTTCCCGTGTCGGGCACGGCGGTGCGGGCCGATCCGCGCGGGCAGTGGGGGTGGCTCGCGCGGGCGACCAGGGTCGGGTTGTGCGCGCGGGTCGTGGTGGTGGGAGCCGAGAGCACGGGCACGACGACGTTGTCGCGGGAGTTGGCGCAGGCGTTGGCCGCGCCGTGGGTGCCCGAGTACGGGCGGGAGCACACCGAGCTGAAGCTGGCGGCTGCGCGGGCGTTCGACCCCGAGGCGGGGGTCGACGATCTCGTGTGGACGGTCGGCGACTTCCAGGACGTGGCGCGCAGGCAGCAGGAGTCGGCCGACGCGGCGGTGGACGGACCGGTACTGGTGTGCGACAACGACGCGTGGGCGGCGACGGTGTGGGGTCACCGGTACCTCGGCGCGCCGCACCCGGACATCGCGCCGGACGCCCGCCGCCCCGCCCTGTACCTGCTGACCGATCACGTCGGCGTGCCGTTCGAGCAGGACGGGTGGCGGGACGGCGAGCACCTGCGGGAGTGGATGACGGACTTGTTCCGGGTCGGGTTGGCACGGCGGGGTGTGCCGTGGCGGTTGGTCACGGGGTCGCCGGAGGAGCGGCTGCGGCAGGCCGTGGCGGCGTGTGAGGAGGCGGTGGCGGCGCACTTCCGGTTCGCCGATCCGTTGCCCCAGGCCGATCCGTCGGAGCCCGGTCGGTGACGCGGCCGGGTCGGCATCAACCCCGGAGGGCGGTCGGCTGGTGACCCGGAGGGCGGTCAGACGGTGACGAGGACTTGGTCCAGTGACTTGCGGACCAGGGCGGGCACCACGCAGTCGTCGGCCGGGTAGCCGATCGGGATCACCGCGAACGCCTTCTCGTTGCGCGGGCGGCCCAGCACCTCGCCGAGGAACTTCATCGGCGACGGCGTGTGGGTCAGCGCGGCGAGCCCGGACAGGTGCAGCGCGGTCAGCAGCATGCCGACCGCGATGCCGACCGACTCGTCCACGTAGTAGTGCTTGCGGCGGGTGCCGTCGGGCTCCAGGTAGTACCGCTGCTCGAACACGACGACGAGTTCCGGCGCGTCCGTCAGGTGCGGCTTGACGTCGTCGGTGCCGAGGGGGCGCAGCGCGTCCAGCCACTCGTCGCCGAGCCTGCCCGCGTAGGAGACGCGTTCCTCGTGCTCGGCGGCCTCACGGATGCGCCGGCGCACCGCGGGGTCCTTGACCAGCACGAACGTCCAGGGTTGCTGGTGGGCGCCGCTGGGCGCGGTGGAGGCGACCGCGATGGCGTCGAGCACCACCCGGTCGGGCACGGGATCGGCGGAGAACATGCGCACCGTGCGGCGGTCCCCCATGCGGGCGCGCAGGTCGGCGGCCGTGCGCAGGGACTCGTCGACCGGCATCCTGGCCGGTCGGTATGGGACCGGCTCGAAGGACCGGCCGTGGGTGGGTGTCCAGTTCGTGGTCACGCGGCGAGCGTGGCACCGACCGGGGCGCGGTTGAAGGGCTCACCCCGAAATTCGCACCGAACTGTCCGACATGCGGACGACCGGGGTGGGCGGGCAGTATGTGCGCGTGCGCGCCAAGGACCTCATCGCCGCCCATGGACACGGCCATGGGCACGGCCCCGTCGGGCCTGCTTCCCGACGTGTGCGGAAGCTGCTGCTGGTCCTGCTCTTGCCGCTCGTGCTCGCGACCGTGGTCGGCGCGCTGCTGCTGTACCCGTTCGGGCACGAGCAGCGCACGGGCGCGGAGGCGGGGCTCGCGCAGGTGCCGGTGCGCGGCGACGTGACGGCCGTGGCGCAGGGCGGGTGCGGTCCGGACACGGGCGAGCCGGGCGCCACCGGGTGCGTGCTGGTGACCGTGAAGATGAGCGACGGCGCGGCGGCCGGTCGGGAGATCCGGATCCCGGTGCCGGACCAGCCGGGCACGCCGACGTTCACCGTGGGCGACGCGGTGGTGCTGTCCTACGGCGGCGGCGACCCGAACGACAGCACGTCCTACCAGCTGGCCGACTTCCAGCGCGGCGTGCCGTTGCTGCTGCTGGCGGTGCTGTTCGCGGCGGCCGTGCTGCTGCTGGGGCGGTGGCAGGGGCTGGCGGCGCTGGGCGCGCTGGCGTTGAGCTTCGTGGTGCTGGTGCTGTTCGTGCTGCCCGCGATCCTGGCCGGCGAGAACCCGCTGACCGTGGCGGTGGTCGGCGCGGGGCTGATCATGTTCGTGGTGCTGTACCTGACGCACGGGTTGTCCGCGCGGACGTCCACGGCGGTGCTGGGCACGTTGGTGAGCCTGGCCCTGATCTGCGTGCTGGGCGCGTTGTTCTCGGCGTTCGGCAAGCTGACCGGGCTGGACCAGGAGACGGCCAACCTGGTGTCGCTGCTCGGGCACGGCATCGACACGCGCGGGCTGCTGCTGGCGGGCACGATCATCGGCGCGCTCGGCGTGCTGGACGACGTGACCGTGACGCAGACCAGCGCGGTGTGGGAGCTGCGGCGGGCGAACCCGTCGCTGGGGTTCCGCGACCTGTACGCGGCGGGGTCGCGCATCGGCCGCGACCACCTGTCGTCGGTGGTGAACACGCTGGTCATGGCGTACGCGGGCGCGGCGCTGCCGCTGCTGCTGGCGTTCACGCTGTCGGGCCGGAGCCTGGGCGAGATTTTGACCGCGCAGGAGGTGGCGCAGGAGGTCGTGCGGACGCTGGTGGGCAGCATCGGGCTCGTGGCGGCGGTGCCGATCACGACCGCCTTGGCGGCGTTCGTGGCGGGCCGTGAGCCGGTCTCCGTGCCCGCGTCGGGTGAGCCGGACGGGTCGGGTCAGCCGGACCGGTCGGGCCAGCCGGACCGGTCGGGTGAGGCCGGTGACGCGGGTGGTCGGACCGCGGCCGATCCGCTGTGGCGCAAGCACGTGAGGGGCGACCTGCGCACCGGCTACGACCCGGCGAAGGGGCCGTGGCGCCGCCCGGCTACCTCGCCAGCACCACCAGCAGCAACGCGATCGCGGCGGGCACGGACTGCACGACCAGGATCCGACGACTGACCGTCGCCGCGCCGTACAGGCCCGCGATGATCACGCAGACCAGGAAGAACACGGCGAAGGCGAACCCGGTGTCGCCCCGGGCGATCAGCGCGAAGATCAGCCCGGCGGCCAGGAAGCCGTTGTAGAGGCCCTGGTTGGCGGCCAGCACCTTCGACTCGGCGGCGAACTCGGGCGTGGTGCCGAACGTCGCACGGCCGCGCGGCGTGTTCCAGAGGAACATCTCCAGCACGACGATGTAGAGGTGGATGGCCGCGACCAGCGCGGTGAGGACATCTGCGGCGAGCTGCACGGATCGGTACCGTACCGCCATGCTGCGGACCGTGTTGGGTCTCACCGCCCGTGTCGCCACCGGGCTGGTGTCGGGCGTGCTCGCGTTGCCGCGGATCGCCGACGCGCTGGAGAAGCTGACGCCCCTGGCGCAGGCGTTGCCGCAGGTCGCGGAGCTGCGGGGCACGCTGGAACGGCTGGAGCAGCTCGCCACGTTCCTGGCCAACGAGATGCCCGAGGCGTTGCACCAGCTGGAGGCGGTGCAGCGGCAGCTGACGGAGCTGGAGCCCCGGATCGCCACGTTGGCCGGCAACACCGGGCAGCTGGACGAGTCGATCCGCGTGCTGGCCGCCGCGCTCGGGCCGTTGCAGGGCACGACCGAGCGCTTGGGCAGGCTGGTCGACCGCCTGCCGGACCGCAAGCGCCGCACGCAGTCGCTACCGGGATAATCGTCGGGTGGGACGGATCCGGAAAGCCGACGAGACCATCAGCCGTGAGGTCGACTCGGGCATCGCGGAACTGATCCCGGACCCGGACGTGCCGAGGGCGTGGATGCTGCGCCTGAACGGCACGCCGCAGTCCCACGTGGACCTGGACGACCCCGGGCACCTGGAGTTCGAGTACCTGCGGCGGCTCGGCCACGTCGCCGACCTGGTCGCGCCGGGCAGCGAGCCGATCCGGGCGCTGCACCTGGGCGGCGGCGCGCTCACGTTGCCCCGGTACATCGCGGTGACCCGACCGCGGTCCAGCCAGCAGGTGGTGGAGATCGACGCGGCGTTGGTCGACCTGGTGCGGGGCGTGCTGCCGTTGGACCGGAACTGGCGGCTGCGGATCCGCAACGGCGACGCGCGGGCGGTGCTGGAGAAGGCGCCCGAGGCGGCGTTCGACCTGGTGGTGACGGACGTGTTCGCCGGGTCGCGGACGCCCGCGCACCTGACGTCGGTGGAGTTCGTGGCGTTGGCGTCGCGGGCGCTGCGGGCCGGTGGCGTCTACGCGGCCAACATCGGTGACGGCGGGAAGCTGGCGTTCGCCAGGGCCCAGGCCGCGACGGTCCGCGCGGTGTTCCCGCACGTGTGCGTGCTGGCGGAGCCGGCGGTGTTCAAGGGCAGGCGGTTCGGCAACTTCGTGCTGGTCGGGTCGCACGTCGAGCTGCCGGTGGCGGCGTTGACCCGGCTGACGGCCGGTGACCCGTTCCCGGGGCGGGTCGAGCACGACGACTCGCTGATCCGGTTCATCGGCGGCGCGCCGGCGACGACCGACGCGACGGCCACCCAGTCCCCCGCGCCGCCCAAGGGCACGTGGGGATTGCCCGACGATTAAGGCGGATGGGCAGGGTGGTGGGAGGGCAGGGTGGATGGGCAGGGTGGAGTAGGTGCTTTAAAGAGTCCTCGCCGGACGGGCAGATCAGCAGGATGACGGGCCGGTGGGTGGTTCGGCGGCGGGTCCGTTGTTGGTCGGGTTTCGTGTCATCCCACCGACCTCCCTACGGGCTACCACACGTATCAAGGGGGGCGACATCAGTGGACGGTGCGGGCATCGGTGAACAGCGCCCCCCTTGACACGCGCGGTAGGGCGGAGCCAGGTCGGCGGGATGACACGAAGCCCTTCCTTTGGGGAAGGGCGTGGGCAGGGCGTGCCAGTGGACGTGTGGTGGTGTCAGGGTTGGTCGAGGGTGGAGACGAAGCGGGAGATGGCTTCCGGGTTCAGCTTCTGGGCGAGGCGGCCGGTCGGGGCCTTGGAGCCCAGTTGGTAGAGCGGGCGGTCGGCGGCGGCCAGGCCCCGGGCCTCGGCGCGCAGTTGGGCGACCAGGAGTTCGGAGAAGACGAGGCCAGGGGGGTCGCCTCGGCCGGCCAGCACGTCGGCCAGCTTGCGCAGTGGGAGGACGCCCTGTTCGCGGCCGCCCGTCCCGGCGTAGATGGCCAGCGCGAGGTTGATCGCCTTGCCGCCGCCGCGGACGAAGAGGCCGACGGTGCGGGCGCCTCGGACGTCGGTCACCAGCAGGTCCAGCTGGTCGGCGGTGTGCAGGTCGACCGAACGCGTGCCGAAGGCGCGGACGGAGAGGACGTGGCCCTCCAGCCACACCCGTCTCCTGGCTTCCGACCAGGCCAGCAGCAGGAGGGGGACGGCGAAGACGGCCGCCGCGACGAGCCCGGCGGTCCGGCCGGCGAGCAGCCCGAGCAACCCGCCGAACGCGGCGGCGACGATCAGCGCGCCGATGGCCACCGTCCGCGCGCGTTTGCGCACCGACTTCGGGTCAAGCAGGTCAAGGGCAATCCGCTCGCTCACCGGCCCAACGCCTCCAGCACTGAGATCACCACGTCCGCCAGCGGCACCTCGCGCTGGTCGCCCGACGACAACTCCTTCACCTGCACGACACCGGCCTCGATGTCGCGCTCGCCCAGGACGAGGGCGAAGCGCGCGCCCGAGCGGTCGGCGCCCTTCATCGCGCCCTTGAGGCCCTTGCCACCATAGGACAGGTCGAACCGCACACCGGCGGCGCGCAAAGGAGCGGAGAGGGCGACCAGGCGGGACTTCGCGGCCTCGCCCAGCGGCACGCCGTAGACGTCGCAGCGGGTCTGGTCGCCCGGCGTGACGCCCTCCACCTGGCAGGCGAGCAGCGCGCGGTCGACGCCGAGGCCGAAGCCGACGCCGGACAGCGGTTGGCCGCCGAGTTGTTCCATGAGGCCGTCGTAGCGACCGCCGCCGCCGATGCCGGATTGGGCGCCCAGGCCGTCGTGCACGAACTCGAAGGTCGTCTTCGTGTAGTAGTCGAGGCCGCGGACCATCCGCGGGTTCTCCACGAACTTCACGCCCAGCTCGTTGAGGTAGCCCTTGACCTGCTCGTAGTGGGCGAGGGACTCGGCGGAGAGGTTGTCCACCATGAGGGGCGCGTCGGCGACGAGTTCGCGGACCTCGGGGCGCTTGTCGTCCAGCACGCGCAGCGGGTTCAGCTCGGCGCGGCGGCGGGTCTCGTCGTCCAGGGGCAGCTCGGCGAGAAACGCCTGGAGCTTCTCCCGGTACTGCGGGCGGCACGTGGAGTCGCCGAGTGACGTCAGTTCGAGGCGGAAGCCGGTCAGGCCCAGCGCCCGGAAGCCGGCGTCGGCGATGGCGATGACCTCGGCGTCCAGGGCCGGGTCGTCGACGCCGACCGCCTCCACGCCGACCTGGTGGAACTGGCGGTAACGACCTGCCTGCGGCTGTTCGGCGCGGAAGAACTGGCCCGCGTACGCGAGCTTCACGGGCAACTGGCCCCGGTCGAGGCCGTGCTCGATGACGGCCCGCATGACGCCCGCCGTGCCCTCGGGCCGCAGCGTGATGGACCGCCCGCCGCGGTCGGTGAACGTGTACATCTCCTTGCTGACCACGTCGGTCGACTCGCCGACGCCCCGCGCGAACAACGCGGTGTCCTCGAAGACGGGCAGCTCGATGTAGCCGTAGCCGGCGCGGCGCGCCGACTCCACCAACGTGTCGCGCACCGCCAGGAACGACGCCGAGGTGGGCGGGAAGTAGTCGGGAACGCCCTTGGGCGCGGCGAAGGGGGTCGTCACGGGTCTCTACAGTCCTCGGTGCGGTGCGGCCGGCGCGCCCGGTGAGGCCAGTTCCAGCAGGAACGGGTTGCTCACGCGCTCGCGACCGATGGTCGTCGTCGGTCCGTGGCCGGGCAGGACCACCGTGTCGTCGGCCAACGTCAGCACCTTCGTGCGCAGCGACGTCAGGATCTCGCGGTGGTTGCCGCCCGGCAGGTCGGTGCGTCCGATGGAGCCCGCGAAGAGGGTGTCGCCGGACAGCACGAGCCGTCCGCCCTCCTCGGTGCCGGTCCGGAACATCACCGACCCGCCGGTATGGCCGGGTGTGTGGTCGACGGTCAGCCGGAGGCCGGCCAGGTCCAGCTCGGCGCCGTCAGTCAGCTCGCGCACCTCGCGCGGCTCCCGCATCTCCAGGTTGCCGCCGAAGGAGGCCCGCGACTGCGCGCTGATGCCCTTGAGCGGGTCGGCCAGCATCTCGCGGTCGTCGGGGTGGATCCACGCGGGGATGTCGTTGCCGTCGCAGACGGGCGCGACGGAGAACGTGTGGTCGAAGTGCCCGTGCGTGAGCAGCACGGCGACCGGGGAGAGCCGGTGCTCGCGCAACGCCTCGGCGACCCGCTCGGCCGCGCCCTGGCCCGGATCGACCACCACGCACGGCCCGCCCGCGCCCGTGGCCAGCACGAAGCAGTTGGCCATCAGAGCGCCGGTCGGGAACCCGATCACCAGCACGGGATCACCTCTCGACGGCAACGGATCGACAACGGATCGCTGTGGACCACGCCGAGCAGCCTATCCGGCATACACCAGTCACATACCCGCCCCCTAGACTGCTGACCGATCGTCGCCGTCGACGCAGAGATCAGGGAGGTTGCAGGTGCCGACCAACGTGCAGCGCCGCGAGCAGGCCAAGCGGAAGCTGGAACGCCAGCTCGTCCGCAGGGCGGAGCGCGCGAAGCGGCGCCGGGTGATCGCGGTCGTCGCGACGGCGGTCACCGTCGTCGTCATCGCGGGCGGTGTGTACTTCCTCGCCACGACCGACTTCAGCAGCACCGGCGACGACGCCGCCGCCAGCTCGACCACCCCGGCCCCGATCGAGATCCCGACCGAGGTGAAGGCGCTGCCCACGCGCCCGACGCCCATCGCGGACCCGGCCACGTGCGAGTACCGGCCGTCGACGGAGCCCGCGTCCAAGGAGGGCACCAAGGCCCCCGAGGCGAGCGCCCCCGCGACCGGCACCGCCACCGCCACGATCAAGGCCAACATCGGCGAGCTGAAGCTGACCCTGGACCGCGCCCTGGCGCCGTGCGCCGTGAACAGCTTCGTCAGCCTGGTCAAGCAGGGCTACTACGACGGCAGCACGTGCCACCGCATCGGCACCGAGGGCCTGCAGATGCTGCAGTGCGGCGACCCGACGGGCACCGGCACCGGCGGCCCCGGCTACACGTTCGACAACGAGACGTGGCCGGAGCTGACCTACGGCCGCGGCTACCTGGCCATGGCGAACGCCGGCCTCGACCAGGCGACGCAGAAGGGCACCAACGGCAGCCAGTTCTTCATCGTCTACGGCGATGCCCAGCTGTCGCCCGACTACACCGTCTTCGGCAGCCTCGACGAGGCCGGTCTCAAGTTGATCGACGAGGTGGCCCGCGCGGGCCACGACGGCGCGTTCGACCCGAGCCCCGGCGGCGGCAAGCCGAACAAGGAAGTCAAGTTCGAGTCGGTCGCGGTCGCTTAACCCCTGCGACGGCAGCCACCCGGACACGAAGGGGCCCGCTACTCGGGAGAGGAGTAGCGGGCCCCTTCGTCTTCCCCGTCGGCCCCGGTGAGGCCGACATCCTCGGATGGTCCCACCGGCCCCTTACGTTTCGCTGACGCGCCCGCGGCCCGGTCCTTGAAGGAGGATCGGGCCGCGGGCGCTTCGCGCGTCCGGGCAGGACATTTTCTCCATACCAGGCGACGTGAAATGACGGTGATCGCGCGGGAATTGATCAGCGCGTTTCGCGTATTCCAAGCGGACCGGGCAGAAACGAATCCCGCAGTGGCGTTTGTGCCGTTCGGGAGCGGGGAAACACTGTCTCGTCATGAAGCCAAGGACGAGGTCTGGGGACCGAAGATCACCTCTGCGTCCAATTCGGACAGCCCGCCCGGCGTGAATGCCGACCAAGTGATCGGCGCGCCGGCGCACCTTGGCAGAAATTCCGACCTCCGGGACTGACCATGAGAAATCTTGACGAACTCCCGGTCGCCCTCGGCGGACCCCCGGTCCGCGATCCGGGATCGGCCACGCGCACGCCGATAATCACCGGTGCGGACCGGTCGCGCGTCGACTCCTACTTGCGGGCGGCGGATTTCCAACCCGCGTCCCAGGCGCTCAGCGCGCCGTGCGAAGCCGAGCCGCTCCTGCTGCCCGTCGGGTCGCTGGGCGCGGAGCAGGAGGCCCTCTCCCGGGAATTCACCCAGGTCCACGGCAATGGCGCGAACGACTTCCACAGCATCCCCGTGAGCAACGGGACCAGGGCGATCGCGCTGGCGCTGACCGCGATCTCCGCTCACGCGCGACGGCTCGGGCTGAGGAAGCCGGTAGTCGGGGACAACGTGATCGTCCCCGCCCTGACGTGGAGCGCCACGGCGACCGCCGCGCTCGAGAAGGGCTTCGTGCCGCGCTTGGCCGACGTCGACGAGCAGACCCTCTGCCTGGACCCGTCCTCGGTCGAGGCGCTCGTCGACGACAGGACGTTCGCGATCATCGCGGTGCACCTGTACAACCGGGTCGCCGACCTCGGGGAGCTGAAGCGCATCGCCGACGAGCGCGGGATCGCGTTGCTCGAGGACTGCGCGCACGCGCACGGTGCGCGCTACCGGGGTGAGCCCGTCGGCGTCATCGGCACGGCCGGCACCTTCAGCCTCCAGGCCAGCAAGACGCTCACCTGCGGCGAAGGCGGCATGATCACCACGCGGGACGGCCTGCTCGCCGAGCAGCTCTGCTCGCTGGCGAACTGCGGCCGGCCCTGCGGTGACGCCATCGGGATCCCCGCCGGCAACGACCGGCTGCCCGGCCTGTCCGCGGCTCTCGCGCGAGCGCAGCTCGACGAGTTCGAGACGCGCCAGGCGGCGCGGACCGAGGTCTGGCGCCGACTCGACGACCTCGCGACGAGCCTGCCCGGGGTCGACCCGTTCCCGGCTCAGCCGGACGTCGTCGCCCCGACCTACAAGTGGGCCGCCCGCTACCCCCGCGAACAGTGGGGCGGCCTGTCCCCGGACCTGCTGGCGCAGGCCCTCACGGCCGAGCTGGACGTCGAGGTGTCACGGGTCTACGAACCGTTGAACCGCTCGCGCTTGTACCAACCGGCGGAAGACCCGCTGATCGGGACCGTGCACGGGACCGACGAACTCGACCCGAGCCGGTACGACTGCCCCGTGGCGGCACGCCTGTACGAGTCGGTCCTGGTCATCGAACACGCCGCCGCGTTGAGCGACGACTTCGTCGAGTCGTACGCCGTCGCGGTGCGGAAGGTCCACGAACACGCGAAACGAATAGCACACTCGCCGACTCGATAGGATCGGGACGCCAGCCGTGAAGAAACTCAAAGCCGGAATCATTGGATGCGGGCAGATGGCGCACAACCACGCGTCCGCGTACCAGGAAATACCGGGAGTGGAACTGGTCGCGGCACACGATCGGGACGCCCCGCGCGCCGAGCGGATGTGCGCGACCTTCGGCATCAGGCAACTCGGACTTCGCGAACTGCTCGACGCGGTGGACGTCGTCAGCATCTGCACCTGGCCGGCGTCGCACTGCGCGCTCACCCTGGAAGCCCTTCAGGCGGGCAAGCACGTCATGTGCGAAAAACCACCCGCGACCAACGTGGCAGAAGCCGCCCGGATGGCGGAGGCGGCCGACGAGCGAGGACTGGTCCTCACCTACGGACTGCTGTACCGGCACGTCTTCCGGGACTGCGTGGGAATCGTCCGGGCGGTCGGTCAGCCACTCAGGATCACCGGCAGGTGGCTGCGCCGCCGGGGCTTCCCGCAGTGGAGCCCGGCCGGATTCCGGGAGAGCGCGGGAGGCGCCCTGACCGACCTGGGTGTGCACGTGCTCGACCTCTCCTGGTACCTGATGAACTGCCCGGACCCCGTCGCGGTCGAGGCCACGACCTGGAACCACGTGCCGCCGGAACCGGACAGGGACGCGACCGACAACGCCTCGCTGACCGTTCGGATGGGCAACGGGTCCACCGCGACCGTCGCGGTGGCGTACGCGTCCCACACCCTCGTCGGAGAGGAAACCCACCTGGAGGTGGAAGGGCCGCTCGGACGACTGCGGCTGCCCATGCCGACGCACCAGACCGCCATGGCGCCGGACCTGCTCCCCCGGTTCCACGGCTCCGCCGCGCCGCTCGCCCGCGCACGGCCGAGACTGGTCCGCGAGGCGATCCGCGACCAGCTGGCCAACTTCAGGGACTCCGCGCTGGGGCTCAGCACCGCGGTCGTCACCGCGGACGAAGCCGTCACGCTCCAGCGCATGGTGGACCTGGCCCTGGTGTCGGCGCGGTCCGGCGAGTCGATCGCGATCGGCGGCCCGGTCGAGGAGCGGCTGCCCATCGCGGGCTCTTGAAGTCCGTCCCCAACGCGAAGTCCGCCCACAACGCACAGACAGGAGTGGAGTCATGAGCACGATGCCGGCAGCCCTCGGCGGCGACCCGGTCGTCACAGCGGAGGACGCCCCGATCTGGCCCCTGTCCGGACTGATCGAGACGGCGGCGCTCACCGAGGTCACCGACAGCGGCCAGTGGGTGGGGTTCAGCCACGTCCCGGCGAAGTGGCGGGCAATCCTCGAGCAGGTGGTGGCCGACACCACGGGGTACCGCTACGGCGTCGGCCAGCCCAACGGCACGCTGGCGATCGCCAGTGGCCTCCGCGCACAACTGCGCCGACGTGGCCTGGAGTGGGCCGACGGGCGTGACGAGGTGCTCGTCGCCGACCTGACCCACGCCTCGGCCCACCACGGCGTCCGGTTGGGCGTGGCGGCAGAACTGGGTCGCACGCCGACGCTGGTGCCGATCGACGCACGGCCGGACGCCACGATGGACAGCGAGGTCGTCGCCGACTACCTGGACCGCCACGCCGACCGCGTGCTGACCGTGGTCCCCGCGACCATGTACGGCAACTTCGGCCCGATCGAGGAGATCGTCGAACTCGGCGAGCGGCACGACGTCGCCGTGCACCACGACAACGCGTTGGGCGGCGCGGCCCGCTACGACGGCCGACCGGCCCCGACCGCCTCCATCTCGGCTCACGGCGAGGGGAAGGCGACCCCGTCGTGCGAGGGCGGGATGGTCGTGGCCACGGACCCGTACCTGGCGGCGCTCGTCCGGGCGGACACCGATTGCGGCAACGGGCCCGAGCGCGGCGACCCGATCCCGGCCGCCGACCTCGGACCGGTCCCGGCCGGCAACCAGCGGATGGGCGAGCAGCCGGCGGTGCTGATGCTCGTCCAGTGGTTGCGAGCGCTGCACTACCGGTTGCAGGTGCGGGAGAACCGGCGCGTCATCACCGACCTGGTGCGGGATCGCGGGCGGTTCCCCACACCGGTCCTGTGGGTGCCTCCGGTCGACGCCGAGTACCCGCCCTTCTTCTGCCTCTACATGCTGTGCACCGAGGCGCTGGAGGACGAGTGGGGCCTGACGCCGGACGACCTCCGGCTGGCGCTCACCGCGGAGGGCATCTGGGCGGAAGCGGGTTTCACCCCCACTCACCAGGACCCGGCGTGGAGCACCTGCGTCGGTGGCGCGGAGCTCTCCTACCCCGGTTCGACGCTCGTGCACGACCGGGCGATCTTCATCCACAACAAGTTCCTCCGGCACCCCGACTTCCCGGTGTGGCTGGACCGGGTCTTCGAGAAGATCCGGGAGCACAAGGGGGATCTGGCCGGCATCGCCGAGAGGTCTCCCGGCTTCACGGCCGACCGGGTGACGAACCCGATCGTGAGGAGCGCCGGCCACCGGAGGGGGCTGTGAAGCAGCGATCCGCACTGTGGCCGATGATCGCGCTGGGCGGGCTGTACTTCGTCAACACGGCGCTGTCGGCGGCGCTCGCGCCCCGCTACGCGGAGATCGTGACGTCCCTCGGCCTGTCCGCCGAGAGCCTGGCGCTGGCCCTCCTCGGCCAGGCGGTCGGCCTGACGGCGGTCGTCCTCACGCTGGCGCCCCGCCTCGCCGACCGCTACGGCGCACGGGCCGCCGCCCGGCTGGGAGCCCTGTCGTTCTGCGTGCTGACGCCGCTGATCGGCCTGGCCGGCTCGTGGACGATGCTGTTCGCGGCCTTCCTGGCCAGCGGGGCGGTCAACGCCTTGCTGGACCTCGGCATGGCCCGCTCCGCCACCGACGCCGAGAAGCAGACCGGCCGCACGCTGATCACCTTCCTCGACATCCCCGCCGCGCTGGGCTCGCTGCTCGGCGCGAGCGCGGGTGCGGCGACCGCCGGGCGGACCGGCGTCGGCCCGTACGCCATCGCGGTGGGGCTCGCGGGGTGCTTCATCGTCCTCGCGGTGTGGCGGTACCTGCCCGCGCCCCGGCGAACCCCGGTGCGCAACGCCGCTCCGAGCCGGAAGGTGCCCGTCACGGCGTTGTGCGTGCTGGCCGCCGCCGGCTTGGGCATGCAGCTCGCGGTGATGGACTGGGCGAGCCTCGTGTTCCGCGAACTGGGCGCCCCGCCGACGATGTACGGGATCGGGAACGTCACCTTCATCGCCGGCGCCACCGTCATCCTCTTCGTCTGCGGTCCGCTGGCCGACCGCTACGGCGCGACGGTCGTCCTGCGGGTCACGGCGGCCGTCGGGATCGTCGGCATGGTGGCCGCGACGTGGTCGGACTCGGTGACGGTCGTCGCGATCGGCCTGGCCATGGCCGGGCTGGGCCTGCAACCCGCCCACCCGTTGGCGCTGAGCGCGGCCGGGCGGGGTTCGGTCAAGGACCAGGCGAAGGTGATCGGGGCGAGCTACGTCGGGATGGCGCTCATGCGGCCCGCGGTCGGAGGGCTGTCGGCCATCACCGGGGTCCAGGTCGCGCTCGGGGTGACGACCGTCGTGCTGGGCCTGCTGGTGCTGCTCCTGGCGGCCAAGGCCGAGAAGGAGCCCTTGGCCGTGGACGAGCCCCGCGCGTCGGACGCGTCGGACGCGTAGGCGCGGTCGGCCGGTCAGAACGCCGACGTCACCCGGTCACGACGCCGACGTCACCCGGTACACGTCGTACACGCCCTCCACGCTGCGAACCGCCTTCAGCACGTGACCGAGGTGCTTCGGGTCGCCCATCTCGAACGAGAACCGCGACACCGCGACCCGGTCCCGCGACGTCGTCACCGACGCCGACAGGATGTTGACCTTCTCGTCGGCGAGCACCTTCGTCACGTCCGACAGCAGCCGGTGCCGGTCCAGCGCCTCCACCTGGATCGCCACCAGGAACACCGAGGACGACGACGGCGCCCACTCGACGTCCAGCAGCCGCTCGGGCGTCTTGAGCAGCTCGTCCGCGTTGGTGCAGTCCGTCCGGTGCACCGACACGCCGCCACCGCGGGTCACGAAGCCGAGGATGTCGTCACCCGGCACGGGCGTGCAGCAGCGCGCCAGCTTGACCCAGACGTCGGCCGCGTCCTTGACGACGACACCCGCGTCGCCGGTGACCCGCCGCCGCGCCACCGTGGACGGCGTCGACCGCTCCGCCAGCTCTTCCTCGGCGTGCTCCACCCCGCCGAGCTGCGCGACCAGCCGCTGCACGACGTGCCGCGCGGACGTGTGCCCCTCCCCCACGGCCGCGTACAGCGCCGACACGTCGGGGTAGTGCAGCTCCTTCGACAGCGCGCCCATCGAGTCGGCCGACACCAGCCTCTGCAACGGGAGCCCGACGCGTCGGACCTCCTTCGCGATGGCGTCCTTGCCGACCTCGATGGCCTCTTCCTTGCGCTCCTTCGCGAACCACTGCTTGATCTTCGCCTTGGCCCTGGGCGAGGCCGCGAACGACAGCCAGTCGCGGGACGGGCCCGCGCCCTCCGCCTTCGAGGTGAAGATCTCGATGACCTCGCCGTTCTCGAGCTTGCGCTCCAGCGCGACGAGCCGACCGTTCACCCGCGCGCCGATGCACCGGTGACCCACCTCGGTGTGCACGGCGTACGCGAAGTCGACCGGCGTGGACCCGGTCGGCAACGTCACCACGTCGCCCTTCGGCGTGAAGACGAAGATCTCCCGCGCGGCCAGGTCGAACCGCAGCGACTCCAGGAACTCGCCGGGGTCGGCGGCCTCGCGCTGCCAGTCGAGCAGCTGGCGCATCCAGGCCATCTCGTCGACCTCGACGCCCTTGCCGCTGTGCGTGCCGCGCGTCTCCTTGTACCGCCAGTGCGCCGCGATGCCGTACTCGGCGGTCCGGTGCATGTCGTAGGTGCGGATCTGCACTTCCAGCGGCTTGCCGTCCGGTCCGATGACCGTCGTGTGCAACGACTGGTACACCCCGAACCGGGGCTGCGCGATGTAGTCCTTGAACCGGCCCGGCATCGGCTGCCACAGCGCGTGCACGACACCCATCGCCGCGTAGCAGTCGCGGACCTCGTCCACCTGGATGCGCACGCCCACCAGGTCGTGGATGTCGTCGAAGTCCCGACCGCGCACGATCATCTTCTGGTGGATCGAGTAGTAGTGCTTGGGCCTGCCCTCGACCTTGGCCGTGATCTGGGCCGCCGCCATCTGCTGGGACAGCTCGGTGATCACCCCGCCCAGGTACGTGTCGCGCGACGGCGCGCGGTTGGCCACCAGGCGCACGATCTCGTCGTACTTCTTCGGCTGGAGGATCGCGAACGCCAGGTCCTCGAGCTCCCACTTCACCGTCGCCATGCCGAGGCGGTGCGCCAGCGGCGCCAGCACCTCCAGCGTCTCGCGCGCCTTGCGGGCCTGCTTCTCCGGCGGGAGGAACCGCATGGTGCGCATGTTGTGCAGCCGGTCGGCGAGCTTGATGACCAGCACCCGGGGGTCCTTGGCCATGGCGATGACCATCTTGCGGATGGTCTCCGCCTCGGCCGCCGCGCCGAGCTTGACCTTGTCGAGCTTGGTGACGCCGTCCACGAGGAGCGAGACCTCGGTGCCGAAGTCGACCCGCAGCTGGTCCAGCGAGTAGTCGGTGTCCTCCACCGTGTCGTGCAGGAGGGCGGCGACCAGCGTGGTGGTGTCCATGCCCAGCTCGGCCAGGATCGTCGCCACGGCGAGCGGGTGCGTGATGTAGGGGTCGCCGGACTTGCGCCGCTGCGGGCGGTGCTTCTCCTCCGCCACGTCGTAGGCGTGCTGGAGCAGCGCCAGGTCGGCCTTCGGGTGCAGGTCGCGGTGGACGGCGGCCAGCGGTTCGAGCACCTGCTTGACCGGCGCGGCGCGCTGGGCGGTGATCCGACGTGCCAGCCGCGCGCGCACGCGCCTCGTCGCCGACGGCGGCCGTGCGGGCACGGGCTGCGACGTCTGGGCGGGTTCGGTGTCCTGGCTCAACCACGCTCCTCGGGTCTAGGAACCGAGGATAACTCCGTTGCGGGCCTCACCCCGGCGGCGAGCCGATGAGCGGTGCAGTTCACACGACGAGCAGCACCTGTCAATCAGCGCGACCGGTCGGGTTTCACCAGCCTGAACCCGCCGTCTGGTCGCTCTTGAGACCCGCCAGGAACGCCGCGAAGCTCGTCCGGGGGAACCTCAACTGCCCCGCTTCCGGCTGCTTGCTGTCCCGAACGGCGGTCGACTCGACGGTCACGGACAGCTCGACGCAGTCCGGCTGGGTGGAGCTGTAGGTCGACTTCCGCCACCGATCCTGCTGGTCAGGCATACCTGGCGTCCCTCACTTCTCGGATGCACTTCGCGGATTGCTTCGGATCGAGCGCCAGCCGGGCCACGTCGTCCCAAGCCTCGACCAGCCTGCTCACCATCCGCTCATTCTCCACGACCTTGATCCCGCTGTGGCCCTCCACGTAGACCGAGAGCGGTTCCTCGGGCTCGGGGTAGTCGAGCAGGGTCAACGCGCCGAACTGCGGGCCATAGGCACCGGTGTCGAAGGAGACGATCTGAAGGGTGACGTTGTCCTGCTGGGCGACCGTCAACAGGTGCGTCAACTGCTCATACATCAGCTCACGGCCTCCGACCACGCGGTACAGCGCCGCTTCGTCGATCAGCGCGTGCAGCTGGAGCGGGTTGACCGCACGGGAGAGCAAGCCTTGGCGATCACCACGCTCGGCAGCCGCTTGGGCGGTCCACCCCTTGCCCGCGGTCAACGCGGGAGCGCCTCGACCCATCTCTTCGGCGTAGCTGCCGAGCTGGAGGATTCCCGGAATCATCGTCGGGTCGAGTGAGCGTTCCGCGGTCGCCTCTCCTTCGTCCATCCGGAACCGCAGGTAACCCGGCGAGAGAGCGGAGGCGTGCTCGACCACCACCGCGTCCACGTTCGCGCGTTCCCAGAGCGCGGTGCCCTCACCCAGCTCCTCATCGGTCGCCTTGAGGACCATCATGATCGCCAGGAACGTCGGGTAGCGCGGCAGGTGGTCGCCGGACAGCAGTCGGTTGACCGTGTCCTTCGACGTCTTGACCAGGTCCGCGACCTCGGCGGGCTTGAGTCCTGCCCGTTCCACGATCGGTTTGACGTGTCGGCCGAGCCTTCGCTTGGCACGCGTGGTTCCTACCGCCATGACGATCACCTTAGCCACTGTGCGTAGTCGACTTGCACGCAGAGTTCACCCTATTGCTTGCCAGAAGTTTGCCCGCCGCAAACTATAGGGTGGCACGCATGACGGAGAACGTAGACCAAGTGGCGGAGCGCCTCCGCTGCCAGTGGCTGGAAGTGCCGCACAGCTACGGCTTGGCAGCCACGCTGGAGGTGCACCGCGCGACCCTCGCCCTCGCCGAGCGCCACCCCCTCTCGGAGTCCGCCGCCGTCCCGCTGGAGGTCGCCGCGCAGGTCTACGCCCGCATGCGCCTCTTCCAAGCCGCCACCACCATGGCCACGCGCGCGGTCGGGATCCGCCGGGACCTCTGCCTCGAACTGGCCACCGAGGACCGGCTCGCCCACCACGCCTTCGCCCTCGACCTGCTGGCGAGCATCTACCGTGCCCGCGGCATGGCCGACGCCATCACCGGGTGCCTCGTCCAACTGGTCGAGATGCACTTCACGTGCGAGAACAACGCCGGCGTCGCGTGGGCCGTCCGCGAACTCGGTGCGCACGCGCTCCTGACGCGCGACCTGGACAACGCGGTCGCGAAGTTCACCCGGGCCGACGAGCTCTACGCCGAGTACGACGCCGACACCGGGATCGCCGAGGAGCGCGGCGAGTGCCGCGTGCTGCTCGGACGGGCCCGGCTGGCCCAGGGCGACCGCGAATCGGCGCTGCTCTGGTTCAAGCGGGCAGCCGACGACTTCACCATCGCGGGGGCCGACGCGCTCGTGCTCGAAGCGGAAGCCCTCCAGACCGCCGTGCACTCCTCGACCGAGCCGCCCGAGCCGGACCTGCTCGTGATCGGCGACTTCGGCGTCGCCCACTGGTAGGCGAAAGTCTTTATGCTGCAACGGTTTCACTTGATCGAGCGATGCCGGCCGAATGCTCGTTCGAATATCATTTGGTCATGGACACATCGCCCGCGCTGCTCACCGAGGACGGCCTCTTCGCCGCCGTCGCCTCGGTCGAGGCATCCCTGCGGGCGTTGCACCGGCGGCGATTGGAACTGCTGGCCGAGGTGCTCCGGTGCGGCTACGACGTGGACTCGTTCCGACACCTGGCACGGGCGAACCCCGCCGAGATGAAGCAGTGGATCGCGCAGGTCGCGTTGTTCCTGCCCTCGATCACCCCCACCGGCCAACCGCTGCCGCCCTCGCACCCGGAGGTCGGTGCGGCGTTGGCCGAGCACGAGTTGTCCGATGCTCATCTGCGGGAGTTGACCCGGGCGATCACCACGCTCAAGCTGCCCGACTCCTCCGAGGCGATCCTGGTCGAGGCCGCCCGCTCCGTCGAACCCCAAGCGGTGCGGCGGCTGGCCGACCGGATCCGGGACCGGATCGACCAGGAGGCGGCCGACGAGTGGGACGAACCCGCCGCCGAACCCGCCGACACCCTGCACGTGCGAGACCTGCCCGGCGGGCGACTGGAGTTCTGGGGCGAACTGTCCGCCGAGACCGGCGCCCGGTTCACCGCGATGCTCGAACCACTCGCCGCCCCTCGCCCGGACGGCCCGAAGGACCGGGCGCACCGGTGGGGCGAGGCGTTCGGCGACCTCGTGTCACTGGCCTCGCGGTCGGGTGACCTGCCCTCCGAAGCCGGGGAACGCCCCCACATCAGCGTCACCCTCGACTTCGAGACGTTGCGGCGCGGCGCGGGGCACGCGGTGCTCGACGGCGACCACTTCTTGAGCGCATCCCAGGCCCGGCGGATCGCCTGCGACGCCAAGGTCATCCCGGTCGTGCTCGGAGCCGGCTCCGAGGTGCTGGACCTGGGGAGGACGAAGCGCACGGTCAGCGTGGCGCAGCGCAAGGCACTGCACGCCAGGGACCGGGGATGCGCGTTCCCGGGCTGCGGCCGACCACCGAAGTGGTGCGACGCGCACCACGTCCGGCACTGGGCCGACGGCGGCGACACCGACCTCGCCAACATGGTCCTGCTCTGCCGGGCCCACCACAGCCTGGTCCACCACTCACGCTGGAGGATCACCATGACCGGCGGAGTGCCGGCGTTCATCCCACCCCGCCACGTCGACCCCGCCCGACTACCCCGCCAGAACCTCCTCCACCGACCACCCACCGCCCTCGCGGCGTGAACCCGGAGCAGGTCGGACGGTCAGCAGGTCAGACGGTCAGCAGGGCGTTGACGTCACGGCCGGCCAGGCGCTCGCGGCCGCCCAAGCCGGGGATCTCCAGCACGACCGAGATACCGGTGACCACGCCACCGGCGCGTTCGACCAGCTCGCACGCCGCCGCGGCGGTGCCGCCGGTCGCCAGCACGTCGTCCACCACGACGACGTGCTGCCCCGGCACGATGGCCTCCGCCGGCAGTTCCAGCGTGGCCGTCCCGTACTCCAGGTCGTAGGACACGCGGTGCGCGACCGAAGGCAGCTTGCCCGGCTTGCGCAGCGGCACGACGCCGTAGTGCCAGCCATAGCCCAGAGCAGCGCCCAGCAGGAAGCCGCGCGACTCTATCGCGGCCACTACCTGGGTGTCCGGGTGGATCTTGTCCTGGAGGGCGTCGACCACGGCGCGCAGCGCGTCCGGGTCGGCGAGGACCGGCGTGAGGTCCCGGAAGACGACCCCCGGCAGGGGGAAGTCCGGGACCTCACGCAGCAGCCCTAGGGCGCGGTCGAGCTTCAACGGTGCTTCTTGCCCGTCGGGCGGCGTCGCGCGTCGCTCGCCTTGCCGGTCCGCGCGGGCACGCCCGCCGCGGCCGCCATGGCCTTCTCCTTGCGCAACTCGGCCTGCAGCGACTCGTCGTCGGTCGACTCCACGATGTCGCCACCGCTGACGACCTCGCCGGTCGCCTCGCCGGTCGCGGCGGCACGGCGGGCCAGGTTGTCCCGACGCGCCTGCACCCGGGCGGCCTGCGCCTTGTACCGGGCGTCGCGCATCTTCAGGTCCACCGCGATCGGGGTCGCGATGTAGATGGACGACAGCGCGCCGATCACGATGCCGGTGAGCTGCACCAGCGCCAGGTCCTTCAGCGTGCCGACGCCGAGCAGGCCGACGCCGATCGCCAGCAGGCCCAGCACCGGCAGCACCGCGATCAACGAGGTGTTGATCGAGCGCATCAGGGTCTGGTTGACCGCCAGGTTCGCGGCCTCGGCGAACGTGCGGCGGGTGAGGCCGAGCAGACCGCGGGTGTTCTCCCGGACCTTGTCGAACACCACCACCGTGTCGTACAGCGAGAAACCGAGGATGGTGAGCAGACCGATGACCGTGGCCGGCGAGACCTCGAAGCCGACGATCGAGTACACGCCCGCCGTGATCACCACGTCGTGCAGCACCGCGACGAGGGCGGCGAGCGCCATCGACAGCTCGAAGTACAGCGCCAGGAAGATCATCACCGCGACGAAGAACACGAGCAGCGCGATCAGCGCCTGGCTGGTGATCTCACCGCCCCACGAGGCGGACACGGCGCTGTCGCTGATGGCGTCCACGCCGCCGTTGGGCTTCAGGTCCTCGTTGAGCGTGGTCTTGAGCTTCAGGACCTGGTCGGCGTCGAGCGTCTCCGACCGGATCTGGATGGTCGCCGAGTCGCCGGTGCCCACGGTCTGCGTGGCGGCCGGCTCCTTGCCGAGGGCCTTCTCGAACGACTCCTTGGCCTGCTCGACGCCGATCGTGCCGGAGGAGCTGATCGCGGGCATCTGGATCCGCGTGCCACCGGTGAAGTCGATGCCGCGGTTGAAGCCCTTGAACACGATCGACAGGACGCAGATCAGCAGGATGATGCCGAAGATCACGTACCAGCGCTTGCGCTTGCCGACGATGTCGAACGCGCCGTTGCCGACGTAGAGCCGATGGAAAACGTTGCTCTTCTTCGCCTCGGTCACGTCAGACCTCCTTCACAGCGGTGCTCTTCGCACCCGACGGCGCGCGGTCGTCGACAGCGGCCTGGACGGCGCCGCCCAGACCCGAGAGCTTCGGGTTGGACAGGCGCTTCGACTTGGAGATCATGCTGACCAGCGGGTGCGTGACCAGGAAGACCACGACCAGGTCGAGCACGGTCGACATACCCAGGGTGAACGCGAAGCCCTTCACCTGGCCGACGGCGAGCACGTACAGGATGGCCGCGGCGAGGAAGCTGACCATGTCCGCGGACAGGATCGTGCGACGGGAGCGGACCCAGGCGCGCGGCACCGCCGACCGGAACGTCCGGCCCTCTCGCATCTCGTCCTTCAGTCGTTCGAAGAACACCACGAACGAGTCCGCGGTGATACCGATCGACACGATGAAACCGGCGATGCCCGCGAGGTCGAGGGTGAACCCGATCCAGCGGCCGAGCAGCACCAGCACCGCGTAGACGATCACACCGGACAGGACGAGCGACAGGATCGTCAGCACGCCGAGCAGGCGGTAGTAGAACAAGCAGTAGACGAACACCAGCGCGAGGCCGATGCCACCGGCGATCAGGCCGGCCTTCAGCGAGGCGAGGCCCAGCGTCGCGGACACCGTCTCGGCCTCGGAGGCCTCGAACGACAGCGGCAGCGAGCCGTACTTGAGCACGTTGGCGAGGCTGTTCGCCTCGGCCTGGCTGAACTTGCCGCTGATCTGCGTCGAGCCGCCGAGGATGGGCTCGTTGATGTTCGGCGCGGACACGACCTGCGTGTCCAGCACGACGGCGACCTGCTGGGAGACGTTCGCCGAGGTGAACTTGCCCCACTTGTCACCGCCCTCGCCCTTGAAGGTGAGGTCGACGACGAAGCCCGCGCCCTGCGGGTCGGTGCCGGACACCGCGTTGTCGATGTCCTCGCCGCTCAGCCGCGAGTACAGGCTGAAGTCGTCGTCCTTCACGCTGCCGTCGGTCGGCGGGGTGACCGGCGCCAGCACGTACTTCTCGGTGCGGTCCTGGTCGCAGGTCAGCAGCGGCAGCGCCGGGTCGTCGTTGCCGATCAGCGGGTCGACCGCGGGGCAGGTGAACGCGGCGAGCGCCTGGGACACGGTCTGCGCGTCCAGCGTGGTCAGCTGCGGGTCCTGCCGGCAGGTGCGGGACTCCTCGATGGCCCTGGTCGGGTCGTCGGAGTACTGGCCCTGGAAGACCGCGCGGCAGTCGACCTGCGGCTCGGTGGGCGGCTGCTCACCGGCGGGCGCGTTCGGGTCCGCGGGCGGCGTCGTGGTGTCGGCCGGCGGCGTCGTGGTCGGCTGGCCCTCGAACGCCGGGGCCGGGCGGCCCTGCGCGGTCGTGGTCGGCGCGACGGAGTTCGCGGTCTCGGTCGGCTCCTTGCCCTCGCTCGCGGGGGGCGCGGCCGAGCCCGACGTGGTCGGCGGCGCGCTGCTGGTCGGCTCGGGCTCCGGCGCGTTGGGCACCGGCGAGCCGATGACCTTGCGGAAGTTGAGCTTCGCCGTCTGGCCGAGGCGCTTCGCGCCCTCGCTGTCGGAGCCGGGGACCGTGATCACCAGGTTGGTGCCGTCGCGGATGACCTCGGGACCGGCCACGCCCAGACCGTTGACGCGCGTCTCGATGAGCGTGCGCGCCTGGTTGAGCGACTCCTCCGACGGCGTCTTCCCATCAGGAGCCCGGGCGGTCAACGTGACACGGGTGCCACCCTGGAGGTCGATGCCGAGCTTGGGGGTCGCCTTGCCGTTCCCGGTGAAGAACACCAGGGAGTACAGCGCGACCACGATGAGGACAAATGCGCCCAGGTACTTCGCGGGGCGGATTTGCCCGGCCGGAGGTGCCACGGTCCGTCCGTCTCCTGATAGTTGACAAGGTCAGCGAGGCCGCAGCGTACCCCTGATGGTGTGAGCTGCGCGTCACTGCCTGGAGTCGGCACGTTGACAGTTGCCGGCTCCAGGCGAGGCCTCCGCTGGTTACTTCTGGTTACTTCTTGCTCTCCTGCTGTGCGCGGTCGACGTCCGCGGTCTCGTCCACGACGTCGTCGACATCCTCGACGTCGTCCACGACCGCGTCGGTCTCGGTGTCCACGACAACCTTCTCGCGAATGGCCTGGCGCAGCCAAGTGGTGACGACGCCGTCGGCGATCTCGAGTTCGATCGTGTTGTCTTCGTCGTTCACGCCGGCCACCGTCGCGTACAGCCCGGAGGTGGTCATGACCCGGTCACCCGGCTCCAGGGAGTTCAGCAGCGCCTGCTGTTCGGCGACGGCCCGCTTCTGCTTGCGGGCGCTGAGGAACAGCGGCACCGCGAGCAGCACGAGCAGCAGCGGGAACATCAAGGAGGACAGGTCCATCATTCTCCGATCAACCGGACGGGGCGGGCGCGATCAGCGCCCGGTACGTCCGAATTTCTGGGGTGCCGCTGCCGATTGTGCCAGGTGAGTAATACCGATCACTCGGTGGCGTCGTCGAACAGGGATCGGGTGGCCTCCCCAGGCGCCCGGGGCGGCGGCTGCAGGCCCAGGTGCAGCCACGCCGTGGCGGTGGCGACCCGACCACGGGGCGTGCGCGCCAGCATCCCGGCCCGGACCAGGTACGGCTCGCAGACCTCCTCGACCGTGGTGGGCTCCTCACCCACCGCGACGGCCAGCGTGGAGACGCCGACCGGGCCGCCGCCGAACGAACGGACCAACGCGCCCAGGACCGCCCGGTCCAACCGGTCCAGGCCCAGTTCGTCCACGTCGTAGACCTTCAGGGCGTCCCGGGCGACCTCCAGGGTCACCGCCCCGTCCGCGCGCACCTCTGCGTAGTCCCGAACCCGCCGGAGCAGCCGGTTCGCGATGCGGGGCGTGCCGCGGGACCGGCCCGCGATCTCCCGGCCGCCGTCCTCGCGCAGGTCGACGCCGAGGATCCCGGCGGACCGGCGCAGGATCAGCTCCAGCTCCTCGGGGCTGTAGAACTCCATGTGCCCGGTGAAGCCGAACCGGTCGCGCAGCGGCCCGGTCAGCGCGCCGGAGCGGGTGGTGGCGCCGACCAGCGTGAACGGGGCGATGTCGAGCGGGATGCTGGTCGCGCCGGGGCCCTTGCCGACGACCACGTCGACCCGGAAGTCCTCCATCGCCAGGTAGAGCATCTCCTCGGCGGGCCTGGCCATCCGGTGGATCTCGTCGATGAACAGCACGTCGCCCTCGACCAGGTTCGACAGCATCGCGGCCAGGTCGCCCGCGCGTTCGAGGGCGGGGCCGGAGGTGATGCGCAGGGACGCGCCCAGCTCGGCCGCGATGATCATGGCGAGGCTGGTCTTGCCCAGGCCGGGCGGGCCGGACAGCAGCACGTGGTCGGGCGGCGAGCCGCGTTGCATCGCGCCCTGGAGGACCAGTTCGAGCTGCTCGCGGACCTTCGGCTGGCCGACGAACTCGTGCAGGTCCTTCGGCCGCAGGGTGGTTTCGAGGTCCCGCTCGGCGGGATCCGGCAGCGGGTTGAGGGTGTCGTCCTCGTCGTGGTTCATCGCTTGCGGCCCAGGGCGGCCAGGGAGCGGCGGAGGACCTCGGACGTGCCCAGCGCGCCGTCGGCGGCCAGCACGGCGTCGACGGCCTGCTCGGCCTGCTTGGCCGGGAAGCCGAGGCCGAGCAGCGCCTCGGTGACCTGCGCGCGGACCTGGCCCGCGTCGCCGGTGGCGCTCGGCGCGGGCTCGAGCCGGCCGACCTTGTCGCGCAGCTCGATGATCAGGCGCTCGGCGCCCTTGCGGCCGATGCCGGGCACCTGGGTGAGCACGGTGATGTTGCCCTCGGCCAGGGCGGCGCGCAGCTTGTCCGGCTCCAGCACGGCCAGTGTCGCCAACGCCAGCCGCGGCCCTATCCCGGACACGGTCTGCAGGAGGCCGAACAGCTCGCGGGCGTCGGCGTCGGCGAAGCCGAAGAGGGTCAGCGAGTCCTCGCGCACGACCAGCGCCGTGGCCAGCTGGGTCTCTTCGCCGCGGCGCAGCGTGGCCAGCGTGGCGGGGGTGGCCTGCACGGCGTAGCCGACGCCGCCGACCTCGACGACGACGTGGTCGAGCCCGATGGACAGCACCTGCCCGCGCAGTGACGAGATCACTGACCCTTACCTGCTTCCCGCTTGTCGATCGGTGTGGCCTTGCCCGGTGCGGCCGCTGCCCTCGCACCGGCCTGTGCCAGTTTGGCGCGGTGCGTCCGGGCGATCTCAGCCGCCCTCGCCTGCGCCTCCTCCAGGCGCGACCGCATGGGCGCGCGCCACAGGTGGCAGATGGCCAGCGCGAGCGCGTCGGCGGCGTCGGCGGGCTTCGGCGCGGTCTTGAGGCCGAGCAGCTTGGTGACCATGGCGGTGACCTGGGCCTTGTCCGCCCGCCCGGAACCGGTGACGGCGGCCTTGACCTCGCTCGGCGTGTGGAACACGACCGGCAGGCCGCGGCGGGCCGCCGACAGCGCCACCACGCCGCCCGCCTGCGCGGTGCCCATCGCGGTGCGCACGTTGTGCTGGCTGAACACCCGCTCGACGGCCACCACCTGGGGCTGGTAGCGGTCCAGCCACTGCTCGACCGCGTCGGAGAGCTGGAGCAGCCGCCGCGCCAGGTCCTCGTCCGCGGGCGTGCGCACGACGTCCACGGCGACCGGCCGCACGGTCCGGCCGGGACCGCCGTCGACCACCCCGAACCCGCACCGGGTCAGGCCGGGGTCGACTCCGAACACGCGCACGCTGGTCCCCTCAACCGCCGACGAACACCAGTTCGAACCTTAGAGGGTGATCACGGCGGACGGCCCGGTGACACGCGCACGGTGACGAACAGGCACCCCCCGATCGACACAGCGTCACGAGGTCACTACAGTGGCTCGGTCAACTGATCGACTCCAGTGGCGGCATGAGCGGGGTGCCATGACCCTGAGGCGGTTCGGCGTCGTCTCCGTCGCCGTCTGCGCCCTGGTCGTCTGCGTCGTCAGCCTCGTGGTCTCCGGGGTGCTCGACCGGCCGACGTCCGTCGCGATCGACAAGTTCACCCAGTTGCTCGCCTCGGTCGCCGCGATGGTGTCGTACTGGCGGGCCGCGCGGGCGCGGCAGGGGGTGGCGCGCCGCTGGCGGCTGTGGATGGTCGCGGCGATGGCGAGCCTGGCCGTCGGGCTGGCCGTGTGGATCTGGGGCCAGGTGTTCCTCGGGGTGGCGCTGCCCTCGTCCACGCTGGCGCCGATCGGGTTCATGCTCGTGCCCGGGCTGACGCTGTGCGCGGTCCTGGTGCTGGCGCACGGCGGGTCGGGCAAGCTGCCCGGCCACCGCAGCAAGCTGGTCGTCGCGCTGGACGGGCTGATCGTGGTCGGCTCGCTGTTCGTGCTCACGTGGGTGTCGCTGCTGGAGTCGATGGTCCGCGCGTGGGCCACCTCCGGCCCGGGTTTCGCGACCGTCGTGGCGCACCCGGCCGCCTACCTGGTGATGCTGGTCGTGCTGCTGGTGTCGTCGTGGACGCACCGCTCGGTGCGGCAGCTGCCGGTGCTGTTCATCGCGTTGGCGGGCCTGGCGCAGTCGGCGTCGGGCTGGGTGTTCGCGTACCTGGTGAGCAAGGGCGCCACGGCCATCCCGACGGCAGCCGACATCGGGTTCATGGTGTGCCCGGCGTTGTTCTTCCTCAGCTCCATCGCGCCGAGCAACGCCGCGCGGGAGCGGGTCGGCGCGGCCAGGCTGCGCGCGGGCGAGCTGCTGCACCTGCTGGTGCCGTACCTGCCGATGCTGGTCACGGGCCTGTTCATCGTGGTCGGCACGGCGACCGGCGTGCGGCTCAACCCGCTGGAGATCTACGTCGGGCTCGGCGTGGTGCTGCTGGTGATCGCGCGGCAGCTGCTGACGCTGATCGACAACGTGAAGCTGCTGGAGCAGCTGCGGGAGAGCCGGGAACGGCTGCGGCACCAGGCCTACCACGACCCGCTGACGGGGGTGCCGAACCGCGCGCTGTTCCGGGAGCGGCTGGACGCGGCGCTGGCCGGGACGTCGCCGGTGGTGGTGCTGTTCATCGACGTGGACGGGTTCAAGGACGTCAACGACAACTTCGGCCACGCCGAGGGCGACGCGGTGCTGCGGATCGTGGCGTCGCGGTTGCAGGCCTGCGTGCGGTCGCAGGACGTGGTGGCGCGGTTGGGCGGCGACGAGTTCGGCGTGCTGGTCGACGGCTACCCGCAGCCGCCGGAGGAGATCGGGCGGCGGGTGCTCGGCGCGCTGGACGAGCCGCACCGCACGGCGAACGGCTCGCACGTGATCCGGGCGTCGATCGGGATCTCGCACCGCGAGGCGTTCGACCCGTCGTTGACCGCCGACGACCTGCTCGGCACGGCGGACGCGGCGATGTACACGGCGAAGCGGCTCGGCAAGGGGATGGTCGTGGTGCACGGATCGGTGGAGGCGGAGCTGACATGAGCATCGAGGACGTGATCAAGACGCTGGGGATGGTCGAGTTACAGGTCGAGGGAGGGTGGTGGGCGCAGTCGTGGCGCTCGCCCGAGGCGTCCGCGATCTACTACCTGCTGCGGGAGGGCGAGTTCTCCGGCATGCACCGGCTGGACCACCTGGAGATCTACTCCTACCACCGCGGCGCGGCGTTGCGGATGCTGCTGCTGCACCCGGACGGCACGGTGACGACGCCGGTGCTGGGCCCGGACCTCGCCGCGGGCGAACGGCCGCAGGTGGTCGTGCCCGCCGGGGTGTGGCAGGCCTCCGAGCCGGACGGGGACTGGTCGATCGTCGGCACGGTCGTCGTGCCGCCCTACAACGACGACGTGGTCAGCTTCGGCGAGGCCGACACCCTCGCCCCGCTCTACCCCTCGCACGCCGACCTGATCCGCCGCTACTGCCGCTTCTGACCGCCGTCCCTAGTGGTGGTGCCGCTCCCGGCCGAGGGTGTCGACCGGGAGCGCGCCGGGACGGGTCCACTGCGGCACGGGGCGGCTGGTCGGGCCCCAGGTGGCGGTCCCGTCCGCGTCCGCGCGCCAGGACCAGCACGCGTCCCGGCCCGCCGGCCACCCGTCGGGGTTGTCCTCCCAGGCCTCACCGCGGCCGTAGGGCGTCAGGTCGAGCAGGCCCAGGGACCCGTTGACCCGCTCGTTGCCGCGGCCGGTCGTGGAGTAGGTGAGGAACGCGCGGTCGCCGTCGCGCAGGAAGCAGGTGAGGTGCCCCATGCTGTCGCCGACCGGCGCGGCCAGGTCGCGCACCGAGTACCAGGGCTGGGTGTAGCCCATGAACTCGACGTAGGCGGCCACCTCGTCCCACCGGCCCGTGGTCAGGACGGCGAACGAGACGCCGCGGGCGTTGAGGTAGACGGCGTCCTTCAGGTGCCAGGCCGTGGTGGTGCAGCCCTCGCACTGCCCCTGGTGCGGCGCGCCGTCGTACCACATGTGCTTGTAGACCACGAGCTCGTCGCGGCCCTGGAACAGGTCCAGGAACGGGACCGGGCCGTCGGGTCCGACGACCTCGACCGCGCCGTCGAACTCCACCATCGGCAGTCGGCGGCGGGCGGCGGCGAGGGCGTCGCCCTCGCGGGTGTGCGCCTTCTCGCGGACCAGCAGCTCGTCGCGGGCGGCCTGCCAGGTGGCCGGGTCGACGACGGGCGGGCGGCCGGGCCGCGCGGTGGTCGGGTCGGGTGTCATGGTGTCCTCCTGGTCAGCCCATCGTCTTCTGACCGTCGAGGGTCTCGCGGATGATGTCCGCGTGCCCGGCGTGCTGGGACGTCTCGGCGATCAGGTGCAGCACCACGCGGCGGACGGTCCACGAGACGCCCGGCTCGAACCACGGCGCGACGGGCAGCGGGTGGGCGGTGTCCAGGTCCAGGTCCGCGAGCAGCCGCTCGGTCTTCGCCGCCGTCTCCTCGTAGTCCGCGAGCAGCCCGGCCAGCGTCTCGTGCTCCAGCATGCGGAAGCCGTTCTCCCAGTCCGCCGGCACGCTCTCCATCAGCTCCGCGCCGCCGACCGCGAAGCGCATCCAGCCCTCTTCCACGGCGCGGACGTGCTTGATGAGGCCGCCGAGGGAGAGCGCGCTCGCCGTGGGCGTCTGCCGCGCCTGCTCGTCGCTCAGCCCGCGCACCGTGACGCGGAGGAACCCGCGGTGCCTGTCCAGGCTCGTCAGCAGGTCGGTGAGCTCGGTCGAGAGGGTGGTGTTCATGGTCTGGTCTGCCTTTCGCCTCAGTGGTGACACCACCCTAAGACGCATTGCGGACAACTTCGGCCCTCGATTCCGCACCACGGTGAATTCCTCCACTTCGAATTACGCTCGGGCCCGTGGACCTCCCCGTGATGCCGCCCGTGCGGCCGATGCTCGCCAAGGCCGTGCACGCGGTGCCGCGCGAGCCCGGGCTCGTCTTCGAGCCGAAGTGGGACGGGTTCCGGTGCGTCGTGTTCCGCGACGGCGAGGAGCTGGAGCTCGGCTCCCGCAACGACCGGCCGTTGACGAGGTACTTCCCCGAGGTGGTGGAGGTGCTGCTGGCGGGGCTGCCGCCGCGGTGCGTGGTGGACGGCGAGATCGTCATCGTCACGCCCGACGGGTTGAGCTTCGACCTGCTGCAACTGCGGCTGCACCCGGCCGCGTCGCGGGTGCGCAAGCTGGCCGTCGACACGCCGGCCGCGTTCGTCGCGTTCGACCTGCTCGCGCTGGAGGACCGGGACCTGACCGCGGTGCCGTTCGCCGAACGCCGACGGCTGCTGGAGGGCGTGCTGCGGGACGTGCCGGGGCTGTACCTGACCCCCGCGACGGACGACCCCGACCAGGCCGAGGACTGGTTCACCCGGTTCGAGGGCGCGGGGTTCGACGGCGTGGTGGCCAAGCGGACCGACCTGCCGTACGAGCAGGACAAGCGGGTGATGTGGAAGGTCAAGCACGAGCGGACGGCCGACTGCGTGGTGGCCGGGTTCCGGCCGCACAAGGACGGGGTCGGCGTCGGCTCGCTGCTGCTCGGGCTGTTCGACGACGCGGGTTCGCTGCACCACGTCGGCGTGGCCAGCAGCTTCACCGCCGCGCGCCGCCGTGAGCTGCTGGCGGAGCTGGCGCCGTACCGGGAGGACGCGCTGGCCGACCACCCGTGGGCGGAGTGGGCCGCGATCGACGCCGCCACGCCCGGCGCGCAGAGCCGGTGGAACCCGACCAAGACGCTGACCTGGGAGCCGCTGCGGCCGGAACTGGTCGCCGAGGTGCGCTACGAGCACCTGCAGGCACGGCGGTTCCGGCACACGAGCAGGCTGGTCCGCTTCCGCCCGGACCGCACGCCCGAGTCGTGCACGTACGCCCAGCTCGAGGAAGTCGCGCCGGCGGAGCTGATGGACGTCTTCGGCGTGCGAAGCTAGGTCGGGTGACCGACACCGCGGGCCGGCTGCTCTCCCTGTTGTCCCTGCTCCAGATGCCCCGCGAGTGGCCGGGCAGCGAGCTGGCGCGGCGGCTGGAGGTCAGCCCGCGCACGATCCGCCGCGACGTCGACCGGCTGCGCGAGCTCGGTTACCCGGTCGAGGCGTCGATGGGCGCCGAGGGCGGCTACCGGCTGGTCGCGGGCACGGCGATGCCGCCGCTGCTGCTGGACGACGAGGAGGCCGTGGCGATCGCGGTCGGGTTGCGCACGGCGGCGCGGCAGACCGTGGCGGGCATCGAGGAGGCGTCCCTGCGGGCCATGGCGAAGCTGGAGCAGGTGCTGCCGTCGCGGTTGCGGCGGCGGGTGGCCGCGTTGGGCGCGGCGACCTTGCCGGTGGTGCTCGGCGCCGACGGGGTGACGGTGGACCCCGAGCACCTGACCGTGCTGGCGTCCGCCATCGCGAACCGGGAACGGCTGCGGTTCCGGTACTCGGCGGCGGACGGCGCGGAGAGCAGGCGGCACGTCGAGCCGCTGCACCTGGTGCCGTCCGGGCGGCGCTGGTACCTGGTGGCGTTCGACCCGGAGCGCGACGACTGGCGGTTCTTCCGGGTCGACCGGATGACCGCGCTGTCCCCCACCGGGGCCCGGTTCGCGCCGCGCACCCTGCCCTCCGACGACCCGGCCGCCTACCTGGCGGAGCACATGCTCAGCCGGGCGCCGACCTACACCGCCGTGGCGACGGTCCACCTGCCCGCCCGTGACGTGCGGGCCAGGTTCCCCGGCGCGGACGTCGAGGTCGTCGACGAGCGGACGTGCGTGCTCCGGAACTTCTCGGACACGGTGGAGTACCTCGCGTTCCACCTGGTGCAGCTGGGTTGCGAGTTCGAGGTGCACGAGCCGCCCGAGCTGGTCCGGCACCTGCGCGAGCTGCACGACCGGGTCGGGCGGGCGGTCGGGCGCGGCTGAGCGCTCAGTCGGCCGCCTTGGCCGCCTGCCGACAGGCCTCGACGAGCTGCGGCCACCGGCCCGCCCGGTCGCGGTTGATGGACAGCGGCGACGGGTGGGGCGCGTTGAACACCTTCAGCTTGTGGCCGCGGCCGGACAGCGTCCAGCCCGTGCCCGCGGGCCTGCCCAGCACCACGACCGACTTGAGCGAGGTCAGCATCCGCAGCAGCTCCACCAGGTACGGCACCGCCGCGCGCAGGTCGGCGGGCGACGGCTCGCGGCCGGACAGGTACCAGGGCACCACGTTCCAGCTCAGGCTCACCCGCCGGGACAGGCCCGCCTCGGCCATCGCGGCGAACACGTTGGCCGCGGTCGGGTCGTCGTTGTCCGGCGAGTTGAGGCCCGAGCCCGACGACGCGGGCCCGGGCGACTCCAGCAGCAGCAGGACCTTGGCGTTCACGCCGCCGCTCGCCGGGTCGAACAGCGGCACGTCGGCCTTGCGCTCGGTGGCGATGCGCTGCGCGAACTCCGTCAACTTCGCCAGGTGGGGCGCTTTGAGCAGAGCCATCTTCCGAGCGACGACCACGGGGTTCCGGTGTGCCCTCGGGGTGGAGGGGAAGACGTCCATGGGCGCTAGCGTTCCCGTCTTGATCAGGCACTACCATCCGCCGTCCGGGCGGCGCCCCGGAATCGTGGGAGGCGTTCAGGCGAAGTGGGTGCGCGGCCGCTCCTCCAGGACGCCGTCGACGTAAGTGTCGACCTTCTCGTTGTAGAACGCGACCAGACCCGCGAGCGGCCTGCTCTCCGGCAGCGGGTTGCGGTAGCCCCAGACGACGTTCTCGTGCGTCTGGTCGCCGACGACCACGGACCAGTACTCGGCGGTGCCCTTGTACGGGCAGCTCGTGCTCAGGTCGGTCGACCGCAGGAGGTCCAGCCGGACGTCGGTCATCGGCAGGTAGTAGCGGGCGGGCAGCCCGGTCTCGAACAGGATCACCGGGCGGTGGGAGTTCGCGACCTCGACGCCGCCGACCTCCACCCGGATGTGCCTGCTGCTCTGCAGCGCGTCGACCCTGGTGTAGGGGTCGCGCGGGTGGGCGTAGACCGGCTCGTCCTCCTCGAACCACTCGTCCATCGCGTCCCAGTCCAGCCGGACGAGGCCGCGCAGCGCCTCCAGCGGCGAGTCCGGGTACCGCAGCCCCGCGCCCGCCGCCGACGCCGAGCCGGTCTTCACGTCGAACAACTGGCCGTTGCCCCGGCTGGGCGACCGCTTCACCTCGCCGGTCGCCACCAGGTCAGCCCGGACGTCCTCCGCCGGGAAGTAGTACGTGGGGTAGTAGGGCATCTCCCACACCAGCACCGGCCGCGTGGTGTCCACGACCAGTTCGCCCGCCAGGAAGGCCCGGACCCGCTTGGTCCCGGTCTCCACCCGCACCCGTCCGCGTTCCGCAGCACTCATGATTCCGAAACTACGCGCGAGTCCGCCCGGTCGGGAGGCGTCGGGTTTCTCCGGTGTTGCCCAACGTGGCCCGGTGTCGCGGCGGCCAGGCGCTCGGTCTGCGCCGCCCGTGCCGCGCCGATCGACGCCGCCAGGTCGCGGGTCTCCCGGTCCGCGCCGCTGTCCTGCTCGCCGCGCGCGAGCAGCGCCGACTGCTCCAGGTGCTCGCGCAGCTTCGCGGGCAGGCCGGCCGGGTCCAGGCGCAGGCCGGCCAGGTCCGCCTCCGACACCAGGCCGGGCATCTGGTGGCCGGCGTGCGGGTTGTCGCCCGACAGCCCGGCGCGCTCGCGCAACCGCTTGAGCTGGGCCAGCTCCCGCCCGTGCGACTCGGCCAGCTCCGCCGCGAACGGCGCGAGCTCGGGCGGCGCGAGGGCGAGCGCGGGCAGCAGCTGCTCGTTCATCGGGATCATCAGCTGGATCCACGCGGTGTCGGTGGCGTTGAACGGCGACGCCGGGGCCGGCGGCGCGGGGGTCGGCGCCGGCGCGCACGCGGCCAGCACCAGCAGGGCGGCACCCCAGAGCGCTCGGAAGCGCCCCGGGGTGGACGGGATCGTCGTCACCGCGGCAGCCGGTAGTCCGGCCCGAGGGCGGCGCCCCGGTGCGGCTTGTACTGGTCGTACCCGCGCGGGTCGCACTGCAGGCCGCCGTTGACGCAGTGGCTGACCAGCGCCTGCAACGTGGGGCCGTCCCACGCGTTCATGAAGTCGTAGTGCCAGGTGTAGCCGCGTCCGCTGGCCAGCCGCACGCGTGACATGTCGCCCGACACCGGGAAGGCGATCTTGAACTCCAGCATCGGCACGGGCACCGGGTGCGTGGCCGGGCACACGAGCGTCGCCCGGTCCGGGTACGCCATGTGCGACTTGTGGTCCGCCGAGTCGAGTTCGCGCCCGTTCCAGCAACTCGGGGCCTGGTAGCGGACGTTGAGCTGGCTGCCCGGCGGGCAGTAGGACGGGAAGTCCCAGTTGTGGGCGCTGTTGCCGCACTCCCAGCCCTCGACCGCGCCGGGCGCGGTGCGGAACTGCTCCTGCGTCGCCGTGGGGCTGCCCACCACGAACCGGATCCCGGCCGGGAACGACCGGACCTCCTGGTACTTCAGGATCCCCGACTTGTAGTAGATGACCTGGGGGAAGTCGGGCACGACCAGCTGGTCGCCGTTGTAGAGCGAGGGGAACCAGTACGCCGACTTGTCGTCCGGGGTCTTGCAGTTGGTCTGCCCGGCCTTCAGCGACGCGGTGGTGCTGCTCGCGTTGGTGGAGCTGTTGCCCAAGAACGTGTGCATGTGCGACGCGCCGGGCAGCCCGGGGAAGACGATCGGGTCGTCCGGCCGGTGCGCGGTGACCGAGCAGTTGGCCTGGAACTCGTGGTGCGTGACCAGCTCATCGGCCTGGGCCGGTTGGGTGACGACCGTCAGGGCGGTCGCGAGTAGGCCGGCCGCGGCGGTCGCGGCCAGGGTGCGGAGTGTTCGGGACACCTTTGTCCTCCTGCCGACGTGGGAACGTGGCTGGGAGAGCGCTCTCCCGATTGAGGTTGCCCGCCCGCCACCGAGGTGTCAAGGGGCGGCGCATTGACAGATCCGTAGTCAGTTCGTAACACTTCAAGCCGGGTTGAGAGAGCGCTCTCCCGCACCTCGATCCGACAATCCGGCAGGAGACGCCATGCACCGCCTCCGATCCGTCAGCACGGCACTCGCGCTGCTCATAGGACTCGCCGTGGTCCCGGGCACCGCGAACGCCGCACCCGTGCTGCTCTCCCAGGGCAAGCCGGCCACGGCGTCCTCGACCGAGGGCGCGGGCACACCCGCGTCGGCGGCCGTGGACGGCAACGCCGGCACCAGGTGGGCCAGCGCGTGGAGCGACCCGCAGTGGCTGCGGGTGGACCTCGGCGCCGCCTCGACCCTCAGCCGAGTCGAGCTCGACTGGGAAGCCGCGTACGCCACCTCGTTCCAGGTCCAGGTCTCCGCCGACGGCAACGCCTGGACCACCGTGCACACCACGACCGCCGGCACGGGCGGCAAGCAGGGCTTCGCCGTCACCGGGTCGGGCCGGTACGTCCGCGTCTACGGCACCCAGCGCGCCAACGGCTACGGCTACTCCCTGTGGGAGTTCCGCGTCTTCGGCACGCAGGGCGACACTCCCCCGCCGGGCACGGGCGTGCACGTCACCGGCTCCCAGGGCAACTGGCAGCTCGTGGTGGACGGTCGGCCGTGGACGGTGAAGGGCCTCACCTGGGGCCCGCCGGCGGCGGACGCGGCCCGGTACATGCCGGAGCTGAAGTCCATGGGCGTCAACACGTTGCGCACCTGGGGCACCGACGGTTCCACCAGGCCCCTGCTGGACGCGGCGGCGGCCAACGGCATCAGGGTGATGAACGGCTTCTGGTTGCAGCCCGGCGGCGGCCCCGGTTCCGGCGGCTGCGTCGACTACGTCACCGACGCCACCTACAAGTCCGACATGCTCAACACCATCCGGCAGTGGGTGACCACCTACAAGGACCACCCCGGCGTGCTCATGTGGAACGTCGGCAACGAGTCCATCCTGGGCCTGCAGAACTGCTACTCCGGCGCGGAGCTGGAGAACCAGCGCGTCGCGTACGCCAAGTACGTCAACGAGGCCGCGCGCGCCATCCACGCCGTCGACGCCAACCACCCCGTCACCAACACCGACGCGTGGACCGGCGCGTGGACCTACCTGAAGGCGCACGCGCCCGACCTCGACCTGTACTCGGTGAACTCCTACGGCAACGTGTGCCAGGTCCGGCAGGACTGGATCAACGGCGGCCACACCAAGCCGTACATCCTCACCGAGGCCGGCCCGGCCGGCGAGTGGGAGGTGCCCGACGACGTCAACGGCGTGCCCAGCGAGCCGACGGACGTGCAGAAGCGGGACGGCTACACCAGGGCGTGGGACTGCATCACCGGGCACGCCGGGGTGTCGTTCGGCGGCACGTTGTTCCACTACGGCACGGAGTACGACTTCGGCGCGGTGTGGTTCAACCTGACCCCGGCGGGCAAGAAGCGGCTGTCGTTCTACGCGGTGCAGCGGGCGTTCGGCGGCGCGAGCCCGGCCAACACCCCGCCGGTGATCACCGCGATGAACCTGCCGACCAGCGTCCCGGCCGGCGCGCGGCTGACCGTCGACGTGGCCGTGAGCGACCCGAACGGCGACCCGATCACCTGGTCGGCGGCGTTCAACAGCAAGTACGTCGACAACAGCGGCGGCCTGGGCTTCACGCCCGTGCAGGTCGACGGCAACCGGCTGACCGTCACCGCGCCCGATCGGCTCGGGGTGTGGAAGGTGTACGTGATGGCCGAGGACGGCCGCGGCAACATCGGCATCGAGACGAAGTCGGTGCGGGTGGTCGCGCCGCAGCCGGCGGGCGTGAACGTGGCGCGGGGCAAGCCGACCGCGGCGTCGTCCTACCAGCAGGTGGGCGACGGCGCGCCGTTCCCGCCGGCCAACGCCGTGGACGGCAACGCGGGCACCCGCTGGGCCACCGACTGGTCCGACCCGCAGTGGTTGCGGGTCGACCTCGGCGCGGTGACCACGTTCCAGCACGTGCAGCTGGTGTGGGAGGGCGCGTACGGCCGGGCGTACGAGATCCAGGTGTCCGACGACGGCGCCACCTGGCGTCCGGTGTACGGCACCACGACCGGCAACGGCGGCGTCGACTCGATCGACGTCACGGCGACCGGCCGGTACGTGCGGCTGCACGCCACGCAGCGCGGCACCGGGTGGGGCTACTCGCTCTACGAGCTCGGCGTCTACCGGCGCTGACGGAAAAAGCCGAAGGGCCGGAGGGAGAACTCCCCTCCGGCCCTTCGGCCGTTCCATCAGCTGCCCCGGACGCGGCGAATCGTGTCCCGGTACCACAGCGCGCTGCTCTTCAGGGTGCGGACCTGGGTGTCGTAGTCCACGTGCACCAGGCCGAACCGCTTGTCGTAGCCGTAGGACCACTCGAAGTTGTCCATCAGCGACCATGCGAAGTACCCTCGCACGTCCGCGCCCGCCGTGCGGGCCTTGGCCACGGCGGCGATGTGCGACTCCAGGTAGGCGGTGCGGTCGTCGTCCTGCACGAAACCGCTGTCGTCTGCCTTGTCGTCGAACGCGGCGCCGTTCTCCGTGATGACCATCGGCACGCCCGGGTACTCCTCACCGATCTGCACGAGCAGGTTGGTGAAGCCCTCGGGCACGATCTCCCAGTCCATCGCGGTGACCGGGCGGCCGTAGCGGACCTCCCGGCAGACCGGCACGCCGTCGGCGTCGGCGGTGTTGCCGTCCTCGTCCACGCCGGAGAACTTCGAGCTGGAGTAGTAGTTCACGCCCAGCACGTCGATGGGCTGCTTGATGACCTCCAGGTCGCCCGGCTCCTCGGGGATCTTCACCCCGCGCGCGGCCAGGTCGTCCACCACGTCGGCCGGGTAGTGGCCGCGCACCAGCGGGTCGAGGTAGATCCGGCGGGACAGGCCGTCCGCGCGGCGGGCCGCGTCGTGGTCGGCCGCGCTGTCGGTGGCGGGGCTCGCGTGGCTCATGTTGAGCGTGATGCCGAACTCCATCGGCTCGGTGGCCGCCTCGCGCATCCGCCGGGTGGCCAGGCCGTGGCCCAGCAGCAGGTGGTGCACGGCGTGGATGGCGGCCTCGAAGTCCTGCCTGCCGGGCGCCTGGCGGCCCTCGTAGTAGCCGAGCATCGCCGAGCACCACGGCTCGTTGAGCGTGGTCCAGTGGCGCACCCGGTCCGACAGCGCGTCGAAGACGAGCATCGAGTAGTCGGCGAACCGGTAGGCGGTGTCGCGCACCGGCCAGCCGCCCGCGTCCTCCAGCTCCTGCGGCAGGTCCCAGTGGTAGAGCGTGACCCACGGGGTGATGCCCTTGCCGAGCAGCTCGTCGACCAGCCGGTCGTAGAACGCCATGCCGGGCGCGTTGACCGGGCCCTTGCCGCCCGGCTGCACGCGCGGCCAGGCGACGGAGAACCGGTAGGTGTCCACGCCGAGGGAGCCGATCAGCGCGACGTCCTCGGGCATGCGGTGGTAGTGGTCGCACGCGATGTCGCCGTTGTCGGCGTTGTGCACCATGCCGGGTGTGCGGCAGTAGGTGTCCCAGATGGATGGTCCCCGACCGTCTTCCTCGTGGGCCCCCTCGATCTGGTACGCGGAAGTCGCCACGCCCCAGCGGAACGAGGCGGGCAGGGTGTCGATCGCGGGGTCGAGCCCGACGGTCGGCGCCGTGGTGTCCATTGATCTCCTCTGGAGTCGGAACCCGTTGTCGTGAACGGGTTCAGAGCCCGTTGTCGTGAACGGGGTGCAGCCAGCAGGCCACGGTGCGGTCGGCGGGCCCCTCGTGTGCCGCGTGGTTCTTCTCGGGGGGAACGCCGAGCACCGGGACCTCCACACCGCAACGCTCCATTGCGTGCGGACAGCGTGGGTGGAACGCGCAGCCCGCGGGCATGGCGCGCAGGTCGGGCGGTGAGCCGGGGATGCCGGTCAGCTCGCGCTTCGGTCCGCGCAGCGCGGGGAACGAGTTGAGCAGGCCGTGGCTGTAGGGGTGCAGCGGGTCGCGGTAGAGGTCGGCCGAGGCCGCCTCCTCCACGATCCGACCGCCGTACATGATCGCGATCCGGTCGGAGAACTCGACCAGCAGTGACAGGTCGTGGGTGATGAACACGACCGAGAACCCAAGCCGTTCCCGCAGCTCGACGAGCTGGCGCAGGATCTGCCGCTGCACCACCACGTCCAGCGCGGTGGTCGGCTCGTCCATGATGACGACCTTCGGCTCCAGGGCCAGCGCCATGCCGATCATCACGCGCTGCCGCATGCCGCCCGAGAGCTGGTGCGGGTAGCTGTCCAGCCGGTCGGCGGAGATGCCGACCAGGTGCAGCAGCTCGCGGGCGCGGGCCAGCCGGGACGCGCCGCTGCCGCGCGGGTCGTGCGCCTTGATCACGTCGGTGAGCTGGGTGGAGATCCGGTGCACCGGGTTGAGCGAGTTCATCGCGCCCTGGAACACGATCGCGGTCTCGGCCCACCGGAACCTCCGCAGCGCGGCGTGGTCCATCCGGAGCACGTCGACCGGGTCGCCGCCGTCGGGGTGGTAGAGCACCTCGCCGCCGGTGATCACGCCCGGAGGTGGCAGGAGCCTGGTCAGGCCGTAGGCCAGGGTCGACTTGCCGCTGCCGCTCTCGCCGGCGAGGCCGAGGACCTCGCCCCGGTGCAGCGTGAGGTCCACGTCGCGGATCGCGTGCACGGCCTCCTCGCCGAGGCCGTAGTCCACGTTCAGGCCGCGGATCTCCAGCACCGCGTCGGTCACGGCGTCTCCCTTCCCTCGGACCGGGCCTTCGTCGCGAGGACCGGCGTGAAGCCGACCCGCATCCGGACCGTGTGGCCGTCGGCGGTCTTGACGTTGGTCTTGCCGCCGCCGCGCAGGCGCGGGCTGACGAACTCGTCGATGCCGAAGTTCACCAGCGACAGGGCGGTGCCCAGCAGCGCGATGGCCAGGCCCGCGGGGACGAACCACCACCACGCGCCCTGAGCGAGGGCCTGCTGGCTCTGCGCCCAGTACAGGACGGTGCCCCAGTTCCAGTCGCCGCCCGCGCCGATGCCGATGAACGCCAGCGTGATCTCCAGGGTCACCGCGAAGATGACCGTGCCGACGAAGCCGGAGGCGATGACCGCGGTGAGGTTGGGCAGGATCTCGAACAGGATGATCCGCCACGTCTTCTCGCCGGTCGCCCGCGCGGCCTCCACGTAGTCGCGGCCGCGCAGCGACAGCGTCTGCGCGCGGAGCACGCGTGCGCCCCAGGCCCACGAGGTGAGGCCGATGACCAGGGCGATGGTGAGCGTGCCCGTCTCCGGCAGCGTCGACGTGATGATGATCATCAGCGGCAGCGCCGGGAGCACCAGGAACACGTTGGACAGCGCGGAGAGCGCCTCGCTGCCCGCGCCCGCCAGGTAACCGGACGTGACGCCGACCAGGATCGACAGGATCGTGGCCACGACGCCCGCGACGAAGCCGACGACCATGACGCTGCGCGTGCCGACCACGACCTGGCTGAAGATGTCCTGGCCGAGGTGGGTGGTGCCGAACCAGTGCGCGGCCGACGGCGCCTGGAGCAGGTCGTTGCCGCGCCCGGACGGGTCGTAGGGCGCGATCCACGGCCCGATGATCGCGACCAGGGCGAAGAAGCCCAGGATGACCAGGCCGACGGTGGCCTTGGGGTTGGCCACGAACCGCAGCCTGCGGCGCTTCACGGGCGCGGCGACCGGGGTGGCGGTCCCGGTGGCGGGAACCACGGTCACGGCTCAGCCCTCCCGTCGGGTGCGCGGGTCGAGCGCGAGGTAGGCCACGTCGGCGAGGAAGTTCGCCAGCAGCACGGACAGCGTGATGATCAGGAAGATCCCTTGCATGAGCGGGTAGTCCTTGGCGCCGACGGCCTGGAACAGCTGCAGGCCCAGGCCCGGGTAGGAGAACACGATCTCCACCAGCAGCGTGCCGCCGACGATGAAGCCGAGCGACAGCGCGAAGCCGGAGACGTTCGGCAGCAGCGCGTTGCGCGCCGCGTAGGACAGCATCACGCGCCGGTCGGACAGGCCCTTGGCGTGCGCGACGGTCACGTAGTCCTCGGAGGCCACCGTGACCATCATGTTGCGCATGGACAGGATCCAGCCCGCCATGGACGAGATCAGGATGGTGAACGCGGGCAGGATGCCGTGCCGCAGCACGCTGCCGACGAACTCCAGGTCCGGGTTGGGCACCAGGCCGTTGTCGTAGGCGCCGGAGGCGGGGAAGAAGCTGTCCGGGCCGGTCAGCAGCGCGATCGCGATGAGGCCGAGCCAGAAGTACGGGATGGACGACACGAACGTGGTCACCGGGATCAGCGCGTCGGCCCACGAGCCGCGCCGCCAGCCGATGCCGGTGCCCAGCGCGGTGCCGATGAGGAAGCCGAGCACGGTGGTGATGCCGACCAGCCCGAGCGTCCACGGCAGGCCGTCGCCGAGCACCTGCGACACCGGCGACGGGAAGTAGGTGAACGACAGGCCGAGGTCGCCGCCGAGCAGCTGGCCCAGGTAGGTGAAGTACTGCTCGACCAGGCTCGCGTCCTTGTCCAGCCCGAACAGCACGTACAGCGACTGCACGGCCTCGGTGGTCATCTGGCCGCGCGACCGCGTGATCAGCGCCTGCACCGGGTCGCCGGGGATGACGCGCGGGATGAAGAAGTTGATGGTGATCGCGGCCCACGCGGTGAACAGGTAGAACGCGATCCGCTTGAGGAGGTAGCTCACGGCGCCTCCAGGACGCGGAGCGCGACCTTGTCACCGTCGGACAGGCCGTCGCCGTAGAGCCAGCAGGCCGCGAAGTGCCCGTCCCCGTCGCCGATGGCGAACCGCGGCGGGACCTTCTCCGCGCAGACCTTCATGGCGGACGGGCACCGCGGGTTGAACCGGCAGCCGTCGGGCGGGTTGATCAGCGACGGGGGCTCGCCCGTGCCGCCGTCCTTCTCCTGCGCGGCGGGCCGGTCGGGGTCCGGCGCGGAGTCGATCAGCAGCTGCGTGTACGGGTGCGCGGGCCGTTGGGTCACGGTCTCGCTGTCGCCGCCCTCGACCACGCGGCCGGCGTACATCACGAACGTCTCGTCGGCGAAGTAGCGGGCCGACGCGATGTCGTGGGTGATGTAGAGGATCGCGAGGTGCAGGCGTTCCTTGAGGTCGCGCAGCAGGTTCAGCACGCCGAGCCGGATCGAGACGTCCAACATGGACACCGGTTCGTCGGCCAGCAGCACCTCGGGGTCGGCGCCGAGGGCGCGCGCGATGGCCACGCGCTGGCGCTGGCCGCCGGACAGCTCGTGCGGGAACTTGTCCACGTACCGCTCGGGCGGGGTGAGCTGCACGCGGGTCAGCAGGTGGGCCAGCGCCTCCTCCAGCTCCCGCGGCGTCTTGCCCGCGTTGCCGTGGATCTTCAGCGCGCGGGTCAGATGGTAGCGCACGGTGTGCACGGGGTTCAGCGAGGCGAACGGGTCCTGGAAGATCATCTGGACGCGCTTGCTGTACGCCCGGAAGCGCTTACCGCCCTTGGTCTTGACCGGCTCGCCGCGCAGCCGGATCGAGCCGGAGGTCTGGGGGTAGAGCTGCGCCAGCAGGCGGGCCACCGTCGACTTGCCCGAGCCGGACTCGCCGACCAGCGCGGTGACCCGGCCGCGGTGCAGCCTGAGCGTCACGTCCTCGACCGCGCGCACCGAGCGCACGGTCCGGGACAGCAGCTCTCGCCCGCGTTTGCGGACCGGGAAGTGCTTGGTCAGGCCATCGGCCTCCAGGACCACCTCAGTGGTCCCGGAGGCCGACGGTGCGGTGCTCGTCGTCATGCGGCCGGCTTCAGGTGCAGGACGACGTCGAGCGCGTTCTCCAGCGTGGGCTGCAGCGGCGCGTACTGGTTGGACTGGTCGGGCCAGCCCACCCAGTTCTTGGTGCTGTACTGGCCGCCCGCGTTCGCCGCGGAGGTGATGGCGACCGGCATGTCCCGCACGTGGATCTGCTGGATCTTGTGCAGGGCCGCGGTGCGCGCCGCGTCGTCGGCGGCGTTGGCGTACTCGTTGAGCAGCGCGGTCGCCTCGGGGTTCTCGTAACGGCCGTAGTTGCCGTTGATGCCGCCCTCGCCGATCGGCTTGTACAGCGCGCCGTTCATGATGTTCTCGTAGATGTCGTACGGCGTCGGACCGTTGTTGGTCCAGTGCAGCGCGGCCTGGAAGTCACCGGTGTCGAGCGCCTTGCTCCACGCGTCGGCGTTCGGCAGGTCGACCGTGGCCTCGATGCCGATCTCGGACACGTTGTCCTTGATGATCTCCAGGTTCGTCACGTAGTCCGACCAGCCGGACGGCACGGTCATCTTCAGCGTGACGGGCTGGCCCGACGGGTCCTTGAGCTTGTCGCCGTCGAAGGTGAAGCCGGCGGCGGTCAGCTCCTTCTTGGCGGCCTCCACGTCGACCGTGACGATCTTGTCCTTGAACTCCGGCGCGATGTAGGAGTCGCCGGCGGGCGTCGGGATGCCGGTGATGTTGTCGACCTTCGGGTAGAAGTACCCCGCCTCACCCTGCATGAAGATGTCGTCCCGGTTGATCACCATGTTGACCGCGCGGCGCAGGGCCGGGTTGTCCCACGGCGCGACCTTGGTGTTGAACCACAGGCCGTGGATGCCGAGCACCGGCGGGAAGTAGAGCTTGTAGTGCTCGGGGTCCTTCGAGGTGTAGACGGCCTCGTAGTTCGGGATGAACACGAAGCTCCACTCGGCCGCGCCGGTGGCGAGGGCCGTGGTCTGCGCGTTGTTGTCGCTGTAGGAGGTGTAGCGGACCTCCTTGACCTTCGGCAGCTCCTGCCAGTACGAGTCGCGCACGGTCAGGGTGACGGTCTGCGGCGTGAACGACTTGAGCGTGTACGGGCCGCTGCCGACCGGGCTCTTGACCGTGTCCGTGCTCGGGTTCGCGATCGTCGACCAGATGTGCTTGGGCACGATCAGCTGCTCGAGGATCTTCTTCTGGTTGACGAACTGCGACCTCGGGAACTCGACCTCGACCTTGCTCCCGGAGGCGGTGACCTTGTCGTAGGGGACGGAGTCGACGTTCAGGCCGGGGTTCTTCTTCAGCAGCTCGAAGGTGAACGCCACGTCCTCGGCGGTCAGCGGCTTGCCGTCCGACCACGTCGCGCCGTCGCGGATGGTCAGGCTCAACTTGTGGAAGTTCTCGGTCCACTCCCAGTCCGTGGCCAGCCACGGCTTGGGCTTCTCCGCGGGCTTGGTCTCGTTGACCATGGCCAGCGGCTCGAAGAGCAGCCGGCGGTAGCCGAGCGAGCTGGCCGCGGACGTGTTGAGGAACGGGTTGTTGTTCTCGGTCTGCGGACCGTTCGGCATGCCGACGTTCAGCACGCCTTCGTTCGTGCTGTTCGCGCCGGGGTTCGAGGTCGAACAGGCTGCCGAGAACAGCAGTGCTGCCGCGACGGCGAGGGCGGACGTTCGCCTGAGTCGCATGGGTTCTCCTTGTCGGGCGGGGGAAGGGCGAGCGCTCGGGAGTGCGGGCCGCGCGTGCCATCGCGGCTGGGACGCTGGGCGCGTCCTCGTGTCGATGCAGACTCAACCCCGGTGAGCCAAGTCACGTCAATCACGAACAGGTTACAAACTTAGACTAATTTTAAGTCGCAAACTAAGGTCCGTGGCGTGGCACCGAAGCGCACCACCGTCCGCGACCTGCGTCGGCAGAACCGTTCGACCCTGCTGTCGACGCTGTTCTTCGACGGGCCGTTGAGCAGGTACGAGCTGTCCCGGCTGTCCGGGCTGTCGGCGGCGACGGTGTCCAACGTGACCGGCGAGCTGGTCGACGACGGGCTCGTGGTCGAGGCCGGTTCGGTGGACTCCGACGGCGGCCGGCCGCGCGTGCTGCTGCGCGTGAACCCCGCGTTCGCGCACGTGGTCGGGGTCGACGTCGGCGAGACCGGGATCAAGGTCGAGCTGTTCGACCTGGCGCTGACCCAGCTGGCCGCCCTCGACCACGCCCTGTCGCCCTCGTCGCCCGCCGCGGTGGCGTCGTTGATCGCGTCGTCGGTCCGGGACGTGGTCGCCGCGGCGGGCGTGCCGGCGTCGACCGTGCTCGGGGTCGGGATCGGCGTACCCGGGACGGTGGAGCAGGGCGCGACCGCGGTCGTGCACGCGCCCACCATCGGGTGGGACGGCGTGCGACTGGAGGAGCTGGTCGCGTCGGCGTCCTCCTCCGCCTGGCCGCTGTACGTGGAGAACGGGGCGAAGACGCAGGGCCAGGCGGAGATGTGGTTCGGCGCGGGACGGGGCGCCAAGCACGTCGTCATAGCCCTCATCGGCTCCGGTGTCGGCGCGGCGGTCGTCACCGACGGCGGGGTCTACCGGGGCGCCACCAGCTCGGCAGGCGAGTGGGGCCACACGACCATCGTCTACGGCGGCCGGCCGTGCCGGTGCGGCGCGTTGGGCTGCTTGGAGGCCTACGTGGGCGCCGAGGGCATCCTCGACCGGTACCGCAAGGCACGGGGACGTGAGCTGCCGGCGGGTGACGAGCAGTCGACCGTGGCGGCCCTGATCGACGCCGCGCCCCGCTCCAAGACCGCCGCCCGCGTGCTCGAGGAGACCGCCGGCTACCTGGGCGCGGGCATCGCCAACCTGGTGAACCTGTTCAACCCGGAGCGGATCGTCCTGGGCGGCTGGGCCGGGCTGGCGCTGGGCGCGCACCAGCTGGACCGGATCGTGGCGGCCACCCGCGCGCACGCCCTGCGGCACCCGTACGAGCAGATCTCGATCGAGCTGGGCCGCCTGGGCCCGGACGCCGTCGCCGTCGGCGCGGCCACCCTCCCCGTCGCCGCCCTCCTGGACCGCGCCGCCGACCCGCGCAAGCCGTCCGCGCCCGAGCTGAGCGTCGAACTCGGCGTGCCCGACCGCCGGACGCGCGCGTTCTGACCGCAGGTGGTTGACAGAGCGGGCCGGGTGGCCTGACGCTGGGCGGGAGAGCGCTCTCCGAGGCAAGGGGTTGGGTGTGGACGAGCCGGATCTGGGTCTGCTGGTCGGCAAGTTGGACGTGACGCGCAAGGTCCGGCTGCTGACCGGCGCCACGGGGTGGCGGACGCACGAGGAGCCGGACATCGGCCTGCGGTCCATCGTGGTGTCGGACGGGCCGATCGGCGTGCGCGGCCAGGGTTGGGACGAGCGCAGCACCTCGCTCGCGCTGCCCTCCCCCACCGCGCTGGCCGCCACCTGGGACGTCGACCTGGTGCGGAGGCTGGGCGTGCTGCTGGCGGCCGAGGCGCGGCGCAAGGGCGTCGACGTGCTGCTCGCGCCCACGCTCAACCTGCACCGCTCGCCGTTCGCCGGCCGGCACTTCGAGTGCTACTCCGAAGACCCGCTGCTCACCGGCCGCATCGGCGCGGCCTACATCACCGGCGTGCAGAGCGGCGGGGTGGCGGCCACCGCCAAGCACTACGTGGCCAACGACTCCGAGACCGAGCGCATGACGCTCGACGCCGAGGTCGACGATCGCACCCTGCACGAGGTCTACCTGGTCCCGTTCGAGGCCGCCGTCGAAGCGGGCGTGTGGGTGGTGATGTCGGCCTACAACGGCGTCAACGGCGTCACCATGTCGGAGAACCCGCTGCTGGACGAGCCGCTCAAGGGCTCCTGGGGCTTCGACGGCCTGGTCGTCTCCGACTGGGGCGCGATCCGGTCCACCGCGCCGTCCGCGCGGGCGGCCCAGGACCTCGCCATGCCCGGCCCGGAGAGCCCGTGGAACGACCTGGCCGCCGCCGTCGAGAACGGCGAGGTGCCGGAGAGCGCGCTGGACCTGAAGGTCGAACGGCTGCTCCGCCTGGCCTCAAGAGTCGGCGCCCTCAACGGCGCCACCGCCCGGAGACCCCACGTCGACGCCCCGCTGGACCTGCTGCGCGAAGCCGTCGCCGCGAGCACCGTGCTGCTGCGAAACGACGGCGTCCTCCCGCTCACGCCCGGCACCAAGGTCGCCGTCCTCGGCCCCAACGCCGCCACCGCCCGCATCCAGGGCGGCGGCAGCGCGGGCGTCTACCCCGAGTCGGTCGTGTCGTTCCTGGACGGCCTCCACGAGGTCGCCGAGGTCGTGCACACCGCCGGCGTCCGCCTCCAGGACCGCCCCGCGCCCCTGACCACCGCCAACACCCGGCACCCGCACCACGGCGAGCCGGGCGTGCTGGTCCGCCTCCTCGACGCCGACGACGCCGAGCTGTCCGCCGAACACCGGTTCCTGGGCCGCATCCTCGAAGTGCCCCTCGTCGACGGCGCCCGCACCGTCGAGATCCACGGCAGGCTCGACGTGGACGTGACCGGCGACTGGACGATCTCCGCCGCCGGTTTCGGCCGCCTCACCGTCGACCTGGACGGCGCCCGCCTGATCGACGACGACGTCCCGCTCGACACGGACGACCCGGCCGTCATCCACCTCACCCCGCCGTACCGACAAGCCACCGCGCACCTCCGAGCAGGTACGACGGTCGACCTCGTCGCACGCCGCGAGCTGCGTGACCACACCGGCACCGCCACCGTCCTCGCCGCCGACCCACCACGCCTGAGCGCCGACGACGAACTGGCCCGTGCGGTCGGATTGGCCCGCACCAGCGACGTCGCGGTGGTCGTCGTCGGCACCACGGACGAGATCGAGAGCGAAGGCTTCGACCGCACGTCACTCGCCCTGCCCGGCCGTCAGGACGAGCTGGTGCGCGCCGTGCGCGCGGTGAACGACCGCACGGTGGTCGTCGTCAACTCCGGCGGCCCGGTCGAGTTGCCGTGGCGCGACGAGGTCGCCGCCGTCCTGCTGACCTGGTTCCCGGGCCAGGAAGCCGGCCACGGCCTCGCCGACGTGCTCTTCGGCCTCCGCGAGCCGGGCGGCCGACTACCGACCACCTGGCCCGCCACCCAACAGGACCTGCCCGTCTCGAACGTCCGACCGGACCACGGCGTCCTGCGCTACGACGAGGGCCTCCACCTCGGCTACCGCGCCTGGCACCGCGCCAAGGCCAACCCCGCCTACTGGTTCGGCCACGGCCTCGGCTACACCACCTGGGCCTACGAAGCCGCCACCACCACCGAATCGGGCCTCCGCGTCCGCCTCCGCAACACCGGCACCCGCCCCGGCCGCGAGGTCGTGCAGGTCTACGTGACCCGACCGGACAGCGCCATCGACCGCCCCAACCGCCAACTGGCCGCCTGGACCAACGCCACCGCAACCCCAGGTGAAGCCGTCGAGGTGGACATCCCCATCCCCCAACGCGCCTACCAACACTGGACCACCACCGGCTGGACCACCGAACCAGGCCCCTTCACCCTGCTGATCGGCCCCTCCTCCGGCAACACCCCCCTCACCCTCCACCACCACCTCTGACCCCAACCACCCCCCAATCCCCTCTCCCAACCACCCACAACGGCACCACAACGGACCCGGAACATCCGCACCTAGGCCCGATTTGACATGGGTTCGGGTGCCATAGGCTGGTCGAAGCCGGGCAGGCTTGGCGGACGCTTTTCCCGCCAGGCCTGCCCGGCTTTGGCCTGCCTGGGGTGCCCGTAAGGGCCCCATGTCAAATCGAGCCGAACAGAGCCAGACTACGGAGAGCGCTCTCCACCCCCGTGGCACAATGACCCCCATGAGCAGATCGCCGACGACCCCGCCGACGTTGGAAGACGTGGCGCGGGTCGCCGGCGTGTCCCGCGCCACCGTCTCCCGCGTCATCAACGGCACCCGCAACGTCGACCGCAAGATCCAGGAAGTCGTGCGCGCCGCCATCGACAAGACCGGCTACGCACCCAACCGCGCCGCGCGCTCCCTGGTCACCAAGAGGGCCGGGACGATCGCGCTGGTGGTGTCCGGCGCGGGCGACCCGGGCGACGAGGACGCGTTCGCCGCACGCGTGTTCTCCGACCCGTTCTTCGGCCGGGTGGCCAGCGGCGTGCTCGGCTTCCTGCGCACGCGCGGCGTGCACCCGGTGCTGATGGTCGCCGACACCGAACCGGCCCGCGAGGACGTGCTGTCGTTCCTCCGCCAGGGCAGCGCGGACGGCGCGCTGCTGGTCTCGACCCACGCCGAGGACCCGCTGCCCACCCGCCTGGTCGACGCCGAGCTGCCCGCCGTGCTGTTCGCGCGCCCGGCCCGGCCCGTGCCGATCAGCTACGTCGACCTCGACCACCAGGCCGGCGCGAAGCTCGCCGCCGACCACCTGGTGCACCGCGGCTGCACGCAGGTCGCGACGATCACCGGCCCGCTGGACGTGCCCGCGTCCCAGGACCGGCTGACCGGGTTCCGCGACGCCATGGCGCGGCACGGTTTCCCGTACGTCCCGATCGCCGAGGGCGGGTTCACCTCGATCAGCGGCGAGGCCGCGATGGAACGGCTGCTCGCCGAGCACCCCGACATCGACGGCGTGTTCGCGGCCAACGACCTGATGGCGCAAGGCGCGCTGCTGGTGCTGCACAAGCACCGCAGGCGCGTCCCGGAGGACGTGGCGCTGGTGGGCTTCGACGACAGCAGCCCCGCGCTGTCGTGCCGACCGAGGTTGACCACCGTGCGGCAACCGGTGGAGGACATGGCGGCCGGGATGTCCCGGTTGCTGCTGGACCACGTCGAAGAACCGGGACTGCGCCCCAAATCCGTCATCTTCGAACCCTCGCTCGTCGTGCGCGATTCCGCCTGAACCGTCGTTGACGTCTTCGCGACATCGGCGTTACGCTCCGAGAGAGCGCTCTCTCAGCGCCTCCGGTGCCACGGAGGCACGGCTCCGGGCCTTCTCGCGCCCCTTACCTCGTCAGGTAGGACAATGAGCTCTCCCCGTTCCCTGTCACGGGTCCTGACCGCCGCGCTGGCACTCGGCCTCGCCGCGGTGCTCAGCCCCGTGATCACCCAGTCCGCGCAGGCCGCCGAGTGCGGCACGACCAACGCCGCGCTGAACCGCCCGGCGACCGCATCCTCCGTCGAGAACGGCGGCACCCCTGCCGCCGCCGCGGTCGACGGCAACACCGGCACCCGCTGGTCCAGCGCGTTCGCCGACCCGCAGTGGGTCCAGGTGGACCTCGGCTCGACGCAGCAGGTCTGCCGCGTGACCCTGACCTGGGAGGCCGCGTACGGCCGGGCGTTCCAGGTGCAGCTGTCGGACAACGCGTCCACTTGGAACACCGTCTACTCCACCACCACCGGCACCGGTGGCGTGCAGAACCTGACCGTCGCGGGCTCCGGGCGCTACCTGCGGGTCCACGGCACGGCGCGCGCCACCGGCTACGGCTACTCACTGTGGGAGCTGGCAGTCAACACCGAGACGACCGGCGGACCCGTCATCCCGCCCACCGACCCGCGCAACCCCGACTTCGGTCCCAACGTGCTCGTCTACGGCCCCGGCTACGACCGGGCCGCGATGCAGTCGCGGTTGGACCAGATCGCCACCCAGATGAAGACCAACCAGTTCGGCTCCGAGCGGTACGCCGTGCTGTACAAGCCGGGCGTGTACGACGCGGACGTCAACCTCCGCTTCTACACCCAGGTCGCGGGCCTCGGCCTGCGCCCGGACGACGTGCGGCTCAACGGCCACGTGCGCGTCGAGGCGGACTGGCTCCAGCAGGGCGACAACCCGAACAACCTCGGCAACGCCACCCAGAACTTCTGGCGCCAGGCCGAGAACCTGCACGTCAACCTGCCGGCCGGGCAGATCGAGCGGTGGGCCGTCTCGCAGGCCGCGTCCTACCGGCGGATGCACCTCAGCGGCCAGATCCACCTGTGGAACGGCGGCGACGGCTGGGCGTCCGGCGGTCTGATCGTGGACAGCAAGATCGACGGTGTCGCGGTCTCCGGCTCGCAGCAGCAGTTCCTGACCCGCAACAGCAACCTCGCGGGCGGCTGGAGCGGCTCGGTGTGGAACATGGTGTTCGTCGGCACGCAGGGCGCGCCCGCGCAGCACTTCCCGAACCCCTCGCACACCACCGTCGACACCAGCCCGGTCGTGCGCGAGAAGCCGTTCCTGTACTTCGAGAACGGCGAGTACAAGGTGTTCGTCCCGGCGCTGCGGCAGAACGCCCGCGGCACGAGCTGGGAAGCGGGCGCGCCCGCCGGCCAGTCGATCTCGCTGGCCGACTTCTTCATCGTCAAGCCCGGCACGCCGGTGGCGACGACGAACGCGGCGCTGGCGCAGGGCAAGCACCTGCTGCTGACGCCGGGTGTGCACCGCCTCACCGACACGATCAACGTGACCCGGCCGAACACCGTGGTGCTCGGCCTTGGCCTGGCGACGCTGTCGCCCGACACCGGCAAGGCCGCGATGGCCGTGTCCGATGTGGACGGTGTGAAGCTGGCCGGGTTCCTGGTCGACGCCGGTGTGCAGAACTCCCCCGTGCTGCTCCAGCTCGGTCCGACGACCTCGTCGGCGTCGCACGCCGCCAACCCGACCTCGATGCACGACGTGTACCTGCGCGTCGGCGGTCCGCAGGCGGGCAAGGCGACGACCTCGCTGGAGATCAACAGCGACCACGTGATCGTCGACCACACGTGGGTGTGGCGCGCCGACCACGGCACGGGCCCGACCGGCTGGACCGCGAACACCGGTCGCAACGGCGTCGTCGTCAACGGTGACAACGTGACGGCGTACGGGTTGTTCGTCGAGCACTACCAGGAGTACAACACGGTGTGGAACGGCAACGGCGGCCGCACGTACTTCTACCAGAACGAGCTGCCGTACGACCCGCCGAACCAGGCCGCGTGGATGAACGGCTCGAAGCTGGGCTGGGCCGGGTACAAGGTGGGCGACCACGTCACGACCCACGAGGGCTGGGGCATGGGCGTGTACGCCTTCAACCAGGCCGACCCGAGCATCCGGACGGCGAACGGCTTCGAGGTGCCCAACCGGTCGGGCGTGCGGCTGCACGACCTGGTGACGGTGTCGCTCGGCGGTGTCGGCACGATCGACAACGTCGTGAACGGCGTCGGCGGCGCGGCGAACATGGCCACGCAGCAGCGCTACGTCGTCAACTACCCGTGATCGCGTGAGCAACCGCCCCGCCGAGGCTTCCGTCCTCGGCGGGGCGGTTCGCTGGGGTCCGGGCACGTGGTCGTGCTCGTGCGGCGCGGCCGGTTCCGGCGGCGCGCGCGGTGGTCGCGGCGGCACGGGAGGCGGTGCTGGCGGACGCGCCCGAGTCGGCCGGGCTGGTGGTGCCCCTGGCGGAGGCGCTCGGCGTGTCGCCCTACCGCCTGAGCCGCGCGTTCAACCGCGAGGTGGGCGCGTCCCTGACCAGGTTCCGCAACCGGGTGCGGGTGGGGCGCGCGGTGGAGCGGTTGGAGGGCGGTGAGCGCGACCTGGCGGGCCTGGCGGCGGACCTGGGCTTCGCCGATGACGGGTCACCCGGGAAGCCGCTAGCCCGCCGACAGGGGCAGGGAGTTCGTCGGCAGCCGCACCTTGCGCAGGAACGCGGGCAGCAGCCACGGGCGTCGTCCGGCGACCCGCAGCTTGCCCGTCACGGCGGCGCGGGCGCGGCTGACGCGGCCGAACAGCACCAGGTTCAGCACCGCCGGGTCGAAGGTCAGGCGCACGTCGACCGGCTCGCCCGGTTCCCCGATCGACACCCGGCCCTGGTGCAGCACGATCGTCACCGGGGTCGTGTGGGGTGAGCGGAACGCCACCGCGACGCGGCGGTCGCTGGGCGGCTCGCCGTCGAGCACGCCGCCGACGTCGTTGCGGATCATGCCGACGATGAACAGGTCGAAGAACAACGCGGCTTCACGCGGCGGGATCGACCACGGCGTGCCGACGCCCCGGGCGATGTCCCACCCGTGGACCAGCAGTTCGTTGACGAGGTGGGCCAGCACGCCCGCGATCGGCACCTGGGACGCGCCCAGCCACGGCACCGTCCGCTCGGGGTCGGCCTCCGTCGTCACCTCCAGGATCGTGGCCACCATCGACCGCAGCATGGCGCTCAGGGTGGCGGGGTCGCGCTCGGTGAACCGCCGCAGGGCCAGGTCGTTCAGGTTGGCGACGGTGTCCACGGTGACCGCGGGGATGTGCTCGGCGAGGCTCCGGTCGGCCACCTCCCCGCCGCCGGGCGCCAGCAACGTGGTGTAGATCGAGGCGATGGCGACGACGTGCGCCGCCGTGTCGGCCACCGTCCAGTCGGCGGTGGCGAGCGCGCTCGGGTCCGACGATGCGACGAGGTCGGCGAACCGACCCGTCACGTCCGACAGCACGTCCCGCACTGCCGGCCACTGCTGCTCGACCACGGCACCCCCCAAGTCGCCCGGGCACGTACCATAACAGTGTTTCAGCGACGAGGGCTAGCGGAGCCGCACCGTGGTCTCCACGAACGCGCGCACCACCGGCCGGGCCGTCTCCGGCGCCCACCCGATCGCCACCCGCAGCGGCTCGATGTCGGTCACCGGCCGCCACGCCAGGTCGGGGTGCGCGTAGTACTCCGCCATCGACTCCGGGCCGAAGCACACCGCCGCACCGGCCGCGACGTGCTCCAGCATCTCGTCCGCGTTGTCGTTCTCCGGTCCCCACACGGGTTCGCGGCCGTCCGGCCGCGGGTTGACGGCCCACCAGTCCACCCACGCCTTCGGCGCCTTGCGCGTCCACATCAGCGGCTCGTCGCCCAGGTCCGCGATGCCCACCGACTCGCGCGCGGCCAACGGGTGGTCGCGGGACAGGGCGACGTACCGCGCCTCGGTCGCCACCACGTGGGTGCGCAGGCCGTCGGTGTCGGCGGGCAGCCACACGAACGCCACGTCGACCAGCCCCTGCCGCAACGCGTCCGGCTCGCCGCCCCAGTCGCACCGCTTCGGCTCGATCGTCACGTCGGGCCGCTGCTCGGCGAACGCCGCCCGGGCCCGTCGCGCCACGCTGCCACCGCCCGACGCGACGAACCCGACCCGCAGCACGTTCGCCTCGGCCGCCGCCGCGGAACGCGCCGACCGCACCGCGTCCCGCCACTCGGCCAGCGCCCGGCGCGCCAACGGCAGCAGGTCACCGCCCGCCGCGGTCAGCCGGACCTCCCGGCCGGTCCGCACGAACAACTCGACGCCCAGGTCCGTCTCCAGCTGCCTGATCTGCCTGCTCAACGCGGGTTGCGAGACGTACAGGGCCCGCGCCGCCCCGGTGAAGCTCAAGCGCTCGGCCACGGCCACGAAGTACCGCAGCACCCTGGTGTCCACGTCGAGGGGACTCATACCGCCAGCGTATTGGCCGACCGACGGCGTGGCGCCCGGTAGGCCCAGTCCCACACCGCCTCCACGGGTCCGCGCTCGAACCGCCGCATCCACCACGACGCGCCCACGACCAGCAGCACGGCGACCACCAGCCACACCGCCCCGGTGAACCACGGGCCGAGGTGACCCCAGCGCCGCGCCAGGCCGAGGCCCCACTCGTAGCAGAGCGCGGACGCGATCACGTTCTGCGCGACGTAGCAGCTCAACGCCGCCCGACCGACCGCCGTCACGCCGCGGCGCACCGGACCGGCCTCGGCCCGCATCCGGTGGACCAGCGCGGTGATCGCGCCGAGCAGCCCGAACGCGACCAGCGGCGCGCACACGTAGCGGTCGACGGCGAACCAGTCGGCGCCGGCGAGCGTGGTGGTGACGTTCAGCGGCACGCCGACCCCGAGGCCCCACACCACCAGCCGCCGTCGGATGCGGGCGCCACGCGCGGAGTCCTCCAACGCGCCCGCCTGGAACAGCCGAGCGCCGGCCAGGAACAGCAGCGCGCTCAGCGGCAGCACCAGGAACCCCTCGGCCCGGAAGACCGCGAAGTGCTCGATCCGCGCCTGGACCCCGTCCCACCAGCTGTCCGTGGCGAGCACGAACCCCGGATCCCCGACCGTCGTGGCGCCGGTCAGCAGCGCCAGCGTGATCAGGCCGACGACTCCCAGGTTCACCGCCCCCATCCCGACCATCCAGCCGACCTGGACCCGTCGGCCGCGCCCCACCAGGTAGGCGACCAGCACGGACACCACCGCGTAGAACATCAGCACGTCGAACTCGAAGACCAGCACGTAGTGCAGCAGGCCCTCGAACAGCAGCAGCGCCGAGCGCCACAGGTACCACCCGGGCCACCGCTGCCCCCGCCTACCGGCGGAGCGGTGCTGGATCGCCAGGCCGATGCCGAACATGATCGACAGCAGGCCCAGGAACTTCCCGTTGGTGATCATCTGCAGCAGTGCGGTCGCGGTGTCGCCCGCGCCCGAGCCGAAACCGGCCAGGAAGCCCGTCACCCCCTGCGGGTGCGTGAAAGCCCACACGTTGGTCCCGAACGTGCCCAGGATCGCCACCCCGCGCAGCACGTCGAGCGCCACGATTCGTCCGCCCATGACCCGCCTCCCCGAACTAGGTACCGGGCGAACGTAGGACGAGAAGCCCTCGGCGCTCGTCGGTCGAAGGTGTCCGGCGGTGTCGCACCTTCGGACGATGGGTGACGGCCGAACGGATGACACGACGACCGCGCAAGGTGAGCGCGGATGGTCACAAGTCCATACCGTGCGGATTTGGCCACACGAACGTAACCTCCCGCGCCCGGCACGCAACACGCGGTTCATAGCTTCTCGGTTCCACCTGCCCGAAAGGAGCCGCCGGTGCGTTCCAGAACCCTCAGCCGCGGACTGATCGCCCTCCTGCTGCCCGCCCTGCTCGCGACGGCCTGCGTCGACGAGCCCGGCGGTGGCGCGGGGGCCTCCGGTGACGAGATCAAGGTCGGCGTCCTGCACTCGCTGAGCGGCACCATGGCCATCAGCGAGGTGACCGTGCGCGACGCGGAGCTGCTGGCCGTCGAGGAGATCAACGCCAAGGGCGGCGTGCTGGGCAGGAAGATCGTCCCGGTCGTCGAGGACGGCGCGTCGGACTGGCCCACGTTCGCCGAGAAGGCGCAGAAGCTGATCTCGCAGGACAAGGTGGCGACGGTCTTCGGCGGCTGGACCTCCGCCAGCCGCAAGGCGATGCTGCCGGTGTTCGAGCGCAACAAGGCGCTGCTGTGGTACCCGGTGCAGTACGAGGGCCTGGAGAGCTCGCCGTACATCTTCTACACCGGCGCGACGACGAACCAGCAGATCGTGCCCGCGCTGGACTACCTGGCGGCGCAGGGCAAGAAGAAGATGTTCCTGGTCGGCAGCGACTACGTGTTCCCGCGCACCGCCAACAAGATCATCAAGGCGTACGCCGCCGCCAAGGGCATCGAGGTCCTGGGCGAGGAGTACACGCCGCTCGGCCACACGGAGTACAGCACGCTGGTCAACAAGATCGCCGACGCGAAGCCGGACGCCGTGTTCAACACCCTCAACGGCGACAGCAACGTGGCGTTCTTCAAGCAGCTGCGCGGTTCCGGCATCACGCCGCAGACCACGCCGGTGGTGTCGGTGAGCGTCGCCGAGGAGGAGGTCAAGGGCATCGGGCCGGAGAACGTGGCCGGGCACCTGGTGGCGTGGAACTACTACCAGACCACCACCACGCCCGCGAACGACGCGTTCGTCAAGGCTTTCAAGGCGAAGTACGGCGCGGACAAGGTGACGTCCGACCCGATGGAGGCCGGCTACAACGCCGTGCACCTGTGGGCGGAGGCGGTGAAGAAGGCGGGCACGACGGAGGTCGAGGCGGTGCGGAAGGCCGCGGGCGGCATCACGATCGAGGCGCCCGAGGGCCCCACCACCATCGACGGCGACAACCAGCACGTCGCCAAGACCGCGCGGATCGGCCTGGTGCAGGCGGACGGCCAGATCAAGGAGGTGTGGTCCTCGCCCGGTCCGATCAAGCCGGACCCGTACCTGAAGAGCTACGACTGGGCGGGCGGGTTGAGCTGACATGGGCGCTTTGGTCAACCAGCTGCCCATCGGGCTGAGCATCGCCGCGGTGCTGCTGCTCATCGCGCTCGGCCTGACGTTCACGTTCGGCCAGATGGGCGTGATCAACATGGCGCACGGCGAGTTCATCATGGCGGGCGCCTACACCGCGTACCTGTTGCAGAGTTCATCTCTTCTGGGTGACACGAGCCAGTCGTTCCTCATCGCGCTGCCGGTCGCGTTCGCCGTGGCCGGGGTGATGGGGCTGCTGCTGGAGTGGTCGCTGGTCCGGCGGTTCTACGGGCGGCCGTTGGACACGCTGTTGTTGACCTGGGGCGTGAGCCTGGTGCTGCAACAGCTGGCGCGTGACGTCTTCGGCGCGCCGAACGTGCAGGTGACCGCGCCGGGTTGGCTGGTGGGCGGCGTCGACGTGCTCGGCGTGCGCCTGCCGTACAACCGGGTGTTCATCGTCGTGCTGGCCGTGCTGTGCGTGGTCGGGGTGTGGCTGTACCTGACCAGGCTGCCGGCCGGGCGTCGGATGCGGGCGGTCGTGCAGGACCGGGAACTGGCCGCGTACAGCGGGATCGCCACCGGGCGGGTGGACCGGTTCACGTTCCTGCTCGGCTCGGGGCTGGCCGGGGTGGCGGGTGTCGCGCTGACGCTCGTCGGCCCGGTCGGCCCGAGCCTGGGCACCTTCTACATCGTGGACGCGTTCCTGGTCGTGGTCGCGGGCGGGCTCGGCCAGCTGCGCGGCGCGGTGCTGGCGGCGGTCGCGCTCGGGTTCCTCAACGGCTACCTGGAGTTCTGGACGGACGCGAGCCTGGCCAAGGTGCTGGTGTTCGTGGCGGTCATCGCGTTCCTCCAGGTCCGGCCGCAGGGCATGTTCGTGCTGAAGGGGAGGGCGTTGGTATGACGTGGGGTCGCATCTCCCTCGTGGTGTGCGTCGTGCTGCTGGCGTTGGCGCCGTTCGCGCTCTCGCCGTTCCGGCTCGGGTTGCTGGCGAAGTACCTGTGCTTCGCGATCGTCGCGGTCGGCATCGCGCTGGCCTGGGGTCAGGGCGGGATGCTGACGCTCGGGCAGGGCGTGTTCTTCGGCCTGGGCGGCTACGCGATGGCCATGTACCTGAAGCTGAAGGAGGCCGGGTCGGCCGGGTTGCCGGACTTCATGGTGTGGAGCGGCGTCGAGGAGCTGCCCGCGCTGTGGAAGCCGTTCGGCAACCCGGTGTTCGCGCTGGCGGCGGTGGTGCTGGTGCCGGGGCTGGTGGCGTTCCTGTTGGGGCTGCTGGTGTTCCGCCAACGGGTGCGCGGCGCGTACTTCGCGATCCTGTCCCAGGCGTTGGCGGCGGCGTTCGTGATCCTGCTGGTCGGGCAGCAGGGCCTGACCGGCGGCACGAACGGGATGACGAACTTCAGCCAGTTCTTCGGGCTGGACCTCACCGACCCGAACGGGCAGCGCGCCGTGTACGCCGTCACGGCGCTCGTCCTGGGCGTGACGTTCCTGGTCGCCAAGCTGCTGGTGCGCAGCCGGTTCGGGCGGCTGCTGGTGGCGGTGCGCGACGGCGAGGACCGGGTGCGGTTCCTCGGCTACGACCCGGCCGTGGTCAAGGCGATCACGTTCACCGTCTCGGCGGTGATGGCCGGTCTGGCGGGCGCGTTGTTCGTGCCGGTCGTCGGCATCATCTCCCCCGCGCTGCTCGGCATCGTGCCGTCGCTGGAGCTGCTGGTCGGGGTGGCGGTCGGCGGCCGGTTCGTGCTGGCCGGCGCGATCGCGGGCGCCATCGCGGTGAACTACGCCAAGACGCTGTTCAGCGAGGACTTCGCCGAGGGCTGGCTGTACCTGCAGGGCGGGCTGTTCGTGCTCGTGCTGGTGTTCGCGCCGAAGGGCCTGGCGGGCCTGGTCGAGTCGGCGCGGGACCGGGTGGCGGCACGGCGGCGTCCGGTGGAGGTGCTGGCGTGAGCGCGTTGCTGGAGGTGCGCGGGCTGCGCGTGGTGTTCGACGGGTTCGCGGCGATCGACGGGCTGGACCTCACCGTCGAGGAGGGCGAGCTGCGGTTCCTGATCGGGCCGAACGGCGCGGGCAAGACGACGCTGATCGACGTGGTCACCGGGCTGACCGCGCCGGCGGCGGGCAGCGTGCGGTTCGGCGGCCAGGAGCTGGTCGGGCGCCGCGAGCACCGGATCGTGCGGATGGGCGTCGGCCGCACGTTCCAGACCGCCACCGTGTTCGAGGAGCTGACCGTGGTGGAGAACCTCGACCTCGCGGCGAGCTTCCGGTTGCCGCTGCGGTCGTTGCTGCGGCGGCGGCGCGGCGTGTCCGACGCGGTGGCCTCCGCGTTGGAGGCGGCGGACCTGACGGCGTCCGCCGACAAGCCCGGCGGTGTGCTCTCGCACGGGCAGCGGCAGTGGCTGGAGATCGGGATGCTGCTGGTGCAGCAGCCGAAGCTGCTGCTGCTGGACGAGCCGGTGGCGGGCATGAGCCGGTCGGAGCGGGAGCGGACCGGCGAGCTGCTGCACCGGATCGCCTCGACGCACACGGTGGTCGTGGTGGAGCACGACATGGAGTTCCTGCGCAGGTACGCGCGCAAGGTCACCGTGCTGCACCAGGGTCGCCTGCTGCGCGAGGGTTCCGTCGCCGAGGTGCAGGAGGACCCGCGGGTGCGCGAGGTGTACCTGGGTCGGGCCAAGGGGAAGGCGGTCACGTGATGCTGTCGGTGTCCGGGGTGGACGCCGCCTACGGGCGGGCGCGGGTGCTGTTCGGCGTGGGGCTGGAGGTGCCCGCCGGGTCGTTGGTGTGCGTGATGGGCCGCAACGGGGTCGGCAAGACGACGTTGCTCAAGACGGTGATGGGCACGCTCACGCCCACGGCCGGCCGGATCACGTTCGACGGGCAGGACATCACGCGGCTGCCGACGCACCTGCGGGTGCGCGCGGGCATGGCGTACGTGCCGCAGGGTCACGTCTCGTTCCCGCAGCTGACCGTGTGGGAGAACCTGCGGGTGACGCTGGAGGCCACCGGGCACCGCGACCCGGCGGCGGTGGACGAGGCGCTGGACGTGTTCCCGGCGTTGCGGCAGTTCTTCAAGCGGCCGGCGGGTCTCCTGTCCGGCGGTCAGCGGCAGCAGCTGGCGATCGCGCGGGCGTTGATCACCCGGCCCCGGCTGCTGGTGCTCGACGAGCCCACGGAGGGCGTCCAGCCGTCGGTGATCGACGAGATCGAGGCGGCGATCGACCGGCTGCACCGGGAGGTCGGGTTGACCGTGCTGCTCGTGGAGCAGTACCTGGACTTCGCGTTGCGGCTGGCCGACGGTTTCGTGGTGCTGGACGCGGGCGAGGTCGTGCGCGCGGGCGCGGTGGAGGAGCTGCACGACGAGGAGGTGCGCCGGATGCTGGCCGTCTGACCTACCGGCGCCTGCTCGCGGCCTGGCGGGCGAGCGCGCCCGCGGCCAGGATCAGCACCATCGCGGCCAGGCCCCAGCGCCGTTGGTCGCGGACGGTGTTGTCGGTCGGCGCCAACGTCTCCACCCGCCGGTCCGGCGCCTCGAGGTCGGCCGGCGGTGGAGGCGGCGGCGGTTCCACGGGCGGTTCCGCGGGCGGGGGCAGTGGCGGAGGCGGGGGGTTCTGCGGCGGGGTGGTCCGCAGCGGCGGGACGTTCGGCCGCGGCGGCACCGCGGGTGCGGGGCGAACCGTGGTGGTCGTGGTGGTGGTCGTCGTCGTTGTCGTGGTGGTGGTCGTCCGGGCGATGGTGGTGGTCGTCGTCGGTGGCGGGGTTGTCGTGGTGGTCCTGGTCGTCGTGGGTGGCGTGGTCGTCCTCGTCGTGGGCGGTGTGGTGGTGGTGGTCGTCGTCGGCGGCGTAGTGGTCGTCGTGGTGGGTTGTGTGGTGGTGGTCGTCGTGGGTGGTGTGGTGGTCGTGGTGGTGGGCGGTGTCGTGGTCGTGGTGGGGATCGGGATCGTGGTCAGGCAGCCCGACGAGTCGATGGTGTGCAGTGCCTTCCGGGACGAGATCTCCGTGACCACGCCCGAGCCGTCCAGCGCCACCCGCCACAACGTGCTGCGACCGCCCTGGTTGTTGTTCGTGGCGTACAGCGCGCCGTCCGGCGCGAGGGTCACCGCGCCGTAGCTGCTGCCGCCGGGCAACCGGCCGGCGCCGGGCACGGCTCTCGTCCGGCCGGTGTCCGGGTCGATGCTGACCACCACGCCGTAGCCGTGGGCGTGCGTGGCGACGCCGTAGAGCAGGCCGTCGTCCGGGTTGAGGTCGAAGTCGTCGACCGTCGTCCCCTCCGCCGGCCACAACCACGCCTGGTGCAGCACGTGCCCGAACGTGGGGCTGTTCCGGTCGATGTCGACCGAGTTCAGCCACGGACCCACGCGCACGACCAGCCGTTCGTCGACCACCACGCCCGCCGTCGCGTTCCGCAGCAGGGGTGAGGGGCGCGGCGCCTTCCCGACCACCCGGCCGGTCCGGTCGAGGGCGACGAGCCTGCCGTGGTGGTCCACGCCGTACACGAGGTCCTGCTCGGAGGAGAAGCCGATGGCGTTCAGCCGCACGTCGAGCGTGGTGAGCGAGGACGTCTCGCCGGACGGCAGCCGCACCCGGAAAACGGTCGACGGGCCGTGGGCCTCCGCCTCGACCTGGATGGCGGTGCACACGACCTGGGCGAGCGCCTCGATCATCCGAATCGCTCCACGGCGGCCTCGAACGCCGCGGGACTCACCCCGGCGCCACCGCCGAACGGGTTCTGCAGCTGGTAGATCGCGTACAGCAGCAGGGTGATGGTCGCGGCGAGGGTCGCCACGATGAGCACGTGCGTGCGGATGCGCGCCCCGCCGAACAGCAGCGGCAGGCACACGGCCAGCACGCTGCCCGCGATCAGCACGAACCACACCACCGAGCTGACCCCGCCGCCCGCCGCGTCCAGCCGCTCCTGCCTGGCCTGGTACACCTGCCACAGCTGGTTCGCGGCCTCGGACTTGCGGTCGACCTGCCACTCGTCGGTCGTCGGCGCATCGGCCACGACCCGGCGCAGCTGGTCGAGCTGCGACCAGCCGCTCGACTCGAACGACGTGCCCTGCGTCATGCCGGGCCACTCGTCGTCGATCACGGTGGCGGCGTAGTCGCGGGACAGGTCGCGCACCTGCTCGCCGGTCTCCGGGGACAGCGAGTCGCTCGCCCACGTGGCCGCCACCAGCCCGTCCGCCTCGCGGTACGCGGCCTCACCTGCCTGGGCGACGGCGTCGAACAGGGCGATGAGCACGAACGCCACCAGGACCGCGTGCAGGCCGCCCACGATCGTGAAGACCTGCCCGGCGGACTCGTTGTTCGCCGAGCGCCCCTCCAGCTCGCCGTACTTGCGGATCAAGTAAGCCAGGACGGCGGCCACGATGGCCGCACCGCCGACCCACAGCAGACCTGTGAGGTAAATGCTCATCGACACCCTTTCGTCACTCGGGATGAATTCCACAGATCCGCCGATTTCACTCACCCGAAAGCTAGTGATCGACCCGATCCAGTGAGAAGTGCGTTCATCCGAGTGCCAGGAAACCCCAATCTCTCAGGTGACCCGCTCACCTCGCACGAGCAGGAGCGCCAGCTGGAAGCCGCCAGAATGCGGCGAAATCCAGCTCATCGAGCTAACCCATTAGCCCGATCGAGTTGTTTGCATCACGACAGACCGTCGTGGGCCCTCAGAATATCCGCTCAGCCCGCGAACAGCAGCGCCAAACCGCCCGAGGTGTAGCCGACCATCAGGACCAACAACGGCACCTGACCGGTCAAGTGCCGGTTCGCCGGCAGCAGCCGCAGCGCACGGTCGTGCGCGGACACCACGGCCAGCAGGTGCCCGGCGAGCACCGCGCCGAGCTGCACCGAGGCCACCAGGACGGGTGCGGCGAGCGTGTCGTCGGGGGTGAAGCCGGTGTGGCCGAGCAGCAGCGCGACGCCCCGCTGGCCCTCCACGGCGAGCAGCGAGAAGTAGTGCGCCACGACGTACCCGGCGACGATCGGCACCATCGAGTGGGCGAGCTGCCCGCCGAACGACCGGCACGCCAGCAGGTAGCTGCCCGCGACCAGCGCCACGGCCGCCACCAGCCCCGCCGTGTCCGGCACGGACAGGCGTTCCCAGGCGGGGGTGGAGCCGATGCTGTCGAACGCCGTCGAGCCGAGCAGCACCGCCACCACCGCGACCAGACCGGGCCGCACGGGCGTGGCGACGAGCGCGCGGAACGGGTTGCCGCGCAGCGGCGACAGCCGGCCCAGCAGCGTCGAGAACACCTCGAACCCGTCGGCGCGCTCGAACCACGTGCGGCCGAACACCACGCCGCCGGCGACGTTCACCACCGCGTGCGCCACCAGGAACCACGGCAGCGCGTCCGGCGAGACCAGCTCCACCCAGGTGAACGCGAGCAGGCCGAGCGCGGCGGGCCAGTGGCCGAGCCGCTCGGGGTACGCGCGGCCGAGCGTGACGCGGGCGGCCAGGCGCAGCGGGTTGAGCACCCGCCACACCGGGCCGAACAGCATCGACAGCACCGGCACGCCGACCCACACCAGCACGAACACCAGGTGCGGCCACGCCGCGGCGGGCACGAGCACCAGCCCGACCGCGACCAGCAGCCGCACCGGCCACCAGTCGCGGTCGGGCGCGGGCTCGGCGGCGTCGAACCGGGGCTTCGTCCACAGCAGGCCCAGCGCCAGGAACGACGCCAGCAGCGCGACCGCCGCGCCCTGCAGCACCAGGTCCAGCGGGAGCGGCAGGTCGTGCCGCGCGCCGACGCCGTGGGCGAGGACGGTCACCGCACCACCAGTTGCACGAGCAGCGTGTCCGGGTGGGCCTCCACGTCGTAGGTGCCCGTCCGGTCCACGGTGAACTTGAGCACGGCGGGTTTCCCGCTCTCCGCCTTGGCCAGCACGTCGACGCCGTGCACGTGCACGTCCACCGGCTGCTCGCTGGTGACGGTCAGCTCGACGGCCTGCCCGCGCACCGCCTCCACCCGCTGCGGTGACGCCTGGTCCACCGAGAGGTCGAGCACCAGCGGGCCGGCGGCGGGCGGCGCGGCCTCGGGCCCGGACGAGCAGCCCGCGAGCACGAGCAGCGCGAGCAGCAGGGCGTGAACGGTCTTCATGTGGTCGATCCAGTCCTTCTGAGGTAGTCGAATCCGCCTGCGGCGAGGCCGAGGCCGCCGCCCAGGGTGAGTGCCACGAGCAGCCGGTCGAGGTCGGCCGGACCGGCGAACGGCAGCCGGGAGAACCGGAAGCTGTCGAAGTCCGGTATCCCGGCCACCACCAGCATCGCGCCCACGACGGCCGCCACGAACGCCGTCGCGGGCCTGCGCCGCACCGCCGCCACCACGGCGACCACCGCCAGCGGCCACGCCACCAGGCCGACGCCGCTCGCGCCGAGCAGCAGCGGCACGAACGACCCGCCCGTCACGGCGAGCGTCGCGCCGACCGCGTGCCACCCGTGCGCGGCCGTCACCACGACCACGCCGACCGCGAGCAGCGCCCGCGCGCGGCCCAGGAAGTAGCCGCCGAGGGCGAGCGCGGCCGTGATCAGCAGCCACCACAAGGGGTTCGGGCCGGGCACGACGTCCACCTGGCCCTTGATCACCGCGTGGCCGAGCGGCACCTCCCACTGCGGAGCGGTGGTGCGCTCGTCGCGGTAGCGGTAGGTCTCGCCCGGCCCGATCGCGTGCTCCGCGGTCCGTTCACCGGCGCCGCCGACGGTGATCGCGACGGCGCTCCCGTTGCGGATCTCCAGTTGCGTGCCGTGGTTGACCATCGCCGCCGTGACGCCGGGCAGCGGCGGTTCGATCCCGGTGACCCGGCTCAGGTGGTCCTGCGGCGTGAGGCCGCCCGCGTGCGCCTGGGCCGGGCCGGCGGTGGTGATCACCAGGACGAGGGCCGCGAGCAGCGCCCTCACCGGCGGGCGGTCGGCACGAGCACCACCGCCATCAGCACGCCGTGCAGCGCGGCCATGACCGGCGCCCCGGTCCACATCTCGGTGACGCTCGGCGTGGTGCCCTGCTCGATGATGGCCGCCGCGAAGAACACCGCCCACGTGACGAACGACGCCGCCGCCGCGAAGATCCGGTACTCCTTGAGCCTGCTCTCCGACGGGTTCAGCTTGAGCAGCAGCACGTCGATCACCACCCCGGACACCAGGAACCCGATCGCGATGCTCATGTTGGTGTAGTTGGCGACGGCGGTGCTGAGCAGCATCACCACGAACGCCAGCAGGGTCGCCGCGCCGAACGGCAGCCGGAACCGGCGCACGGCCAGCAGCAGCGGCAGGATCATGATCAGGTTGGTGAACATGATCGACGCGGCGAGCTCGGCCGCCCGGCCGGCGCCGTTGGCGCCCTTCTCGAAGCTGAACGCCCTGATCACCTGTTCGGTGGTGAACACGGTCGCGTCGGCGTACCCGGCGAACAGCAGCACCAGCGAGGTGGTGAACCCCAGGGCCAGCCCGGCGGGCAGGAATCGCCGCAGCGACGGGCTCACCACGTCCCGGTCGCTCCACAGGGTGCGCAGCGGCGTGGTGAGGATCAGCACCATCGACGAGATCAGCACCAGGTGGGTCGGGCTGAACAGGATGTCGATGCCCTGCTCGATGCCGATGAACGTGTGCCACAGGTAGTCGCCGACACCCGCCGCGGCGAACACCGGCAGCGCGATCACCGCCGGCCCGTAGCCGATCGGGACCGCGTCCAGGCCGCGCAGCCCCTGCTGGTAGTTGCGCCACAGCACCCACAGGATCCACGCGCCGGTCGCGGCGAAGCCCGAGTAGAACACCGCGTGCCACGGCGTGAAGAACGACTCGAGCTCGGGCACGTTGGAGTGCGCCCACGCGTCGAGGAACAGCCCGATCGAGAACCAGGTGCCGAGCAGCACCGTGATCAGGTCCGTGCGGTAGTCGGCGCGGGGACGCCCGCTCGTCGTCGGGCTCCCCGCCAGGTCGGCAACTTCTGCTTCGCGCCCCACTGTCATGGGGACGAGCGTGCCCGCGCCGGGGGTGGCCCGGGAATCGTGCCAGCACCACCGCGTGGTGCGGTTAACCGCACCTTTTCAGGCGTTGAGGTAGCGCAGGACGGCCAGGACGCGGCGGTGGTCGTGAGGGCTCGCGGACAGGTCCAGCTTGGTGAAGATGCTGGTGCAGTGCTTCTCCACGGTCCGCTCCGCGATGAACAGCCGCTGCGCGATGGCCTGGTTGGTGCGCCCTTCCGCCATCAGCGCGAGCACGGCCCGTTCCCGGTCGGTCAGCCGGTCGTCGCTGTCGTCGCGCCGCCGCACCAGGAGCCTGCTCACCACGTCCGGGTCGAACGCCGACCCGCCCGCGCCCACCCGCCGGATCGCGGCGGTGAACTCGGCCAGGTCCGACACCCGGTCCTTGAGCAGGTAGCCGACGCCGTCCGCGCCCGCGTCGAGCAGCTCGGCCGCGTAGCTCACCCGGACGTACTGCGACAGCACGAGCACCCCCGTCCCGGGGTACTGGCGGCGCAACGCCACCGCGGCCCGCAGCCCTTCGTCGGTGTGCGTCGGCGGCATCCGGATGTCCACGATGGCCACGTCGGGCCGGTGCTCGTCCACCGCCGCCGTCAACGCCGACGCGTCCTCGACCGCCGCCACCACGGCGAAACCGGCCTCGGCGAGCAGCCGCGCCAACCCCTCGCGCAGCAACGTCGAGTCCTCCGCGATCACGACCCGCACGGCAGCACCACCCGCACGCTCGTGCCCGTCGCCGCGCTGACCACCCGCATCGTCCCCCCGTTCGCTTCCACCCGTTCGCCCAGGCCGCGCAGGCCCGTGCCGCGCACCGGGTCCGCTCCCCCGCGCCCGTCGTCGTCGACCTCCACCACCAGCCGCCCGCCCCGGCCGCTGATCGCGACCTTGGTCCGGGACGCCTCGGCGTGCTTGGTGACGTTCGCCAACGCCTCGGCGACAACGTAGTACGCGGTTGTCTCGACCGACGGCGGCACGTCCTCCGGCAGGTCCAGGGTCAGGTCGACCCGAGGCTCGGCCAACGCGGTCAGCTCGCGCACCGCGCCGTGCAGGCCGCGTTCGGTGAGCACCGGCGGGTGGATGCCCTGGCACACCGCGCGCACGTCGTCGATGGTCGCCAGCACCGCCTGCTTGGCCTCGGCGGCGAGCGCCCGGGTCCGCTCCGGCGGCACGGTCTCGGCCAGCCCCAACGTCATCACCGCCGACAGCAGCCGCTGCTGGACGCCGTCGTGCAGGTCGCGCTCCAGCCGGCGGCGCTCGTCCTCGGCGGCCCGCAGCACCTTGGCGCGCGACTCGGCCAGCTGCCGGACCCTGGCCCGCAGCTCGGCGGTGAGCCGCTCGTTCTCCAGCGCCAGGCCGACGGCGGCGCACGCGGCGTCCACGAGCTCCAGGTCGAGCACGGGGTCGTGCAGCAGCACGGCGACCGGCACGCCACCGCGGTCCACCCTGGTGTGCACGGAGTCCAGCGCGACCGGCCGCCCGTCCACGTCCACGTACCGCTCCTGCTCGGCCACCCAGTACGCCACGCGCACGCTCGGGTCGTGCAGCGTGGCGGCGAGCGCCTCCTGCACGCCGGCGCGCCTGCTGTCGCCGCTGAGCCGCACCACCAGGTCGGCCACCTCGCCGCGGTCCATCCGCCGGCGCAGCAACCCCGCCAGGTACGCGAACGGGATGCCGCTCAACGCCAGCATCAGCACCACCAGCGGCGGTTGCAGGCCCGCGCGTTCCACCGGTTCCCACACCACGAACCCGATGATCGCGACCGCCGCCGCGCCGAGCATCGCGGTCAGCGTGCGCCGCTGCGCCATGCTGCTGACCCGCCAGCGGTGCAGTTGCAGGCCCAGCATGGCGATGCCGACCACCGCGGTCATCTGCGTCTCGGCGCCCACGATCGCGGCGGCCCACGGTTGGCGCTCGAACTCGAACCCCACGGCCAGCGCCAGCGTCTCGGCGTACCCGGCGGCCACCACCAGCCGGCGCGGCGTGGTGCGCAGCCTGCCGGTCGGGAACGCCAGCAGCGCGTGCCCGAGCACGGCCGGCCAGACCTTGCAGGCCAGCTGGAACAGGAACGACCCGCCCTCGACGGTGTAGTCGAGCAGCCAGCCCACGCCGACGAGCACGAACAGCGGCCCGATCCGGTTGCGCGGCTGCACGCGGCGGCCGATCACACCCGCGGTCACGTAGACGGCGCTCACCGCGAACATCGCGAACGGCAGCAGCATGGCGCCCAAGGTAGCCGGGCCGGCGGGCCGGTCGGCTCAGCCGCGGCGCAGACCACCGACCAGGACGCGTGCCAGCACGTCCGGGCGCAGGATCGACGACGGCGGCTGGAGCAGCCCGATGGTGCGGATGAACGCGGTGGCCGCCACCGGGTCGTGCGTGGCGACGCGCTGCATCCTGGCGACGTACCGGTTCAGCGCCTTGGTGGACAGCGACCGGTGGCCGGGGATCTCCGGCAGCGCCAGGTCGCCGAGCGCGTTGAGCTGCCACACCGGGTCGATGATCTTGGCCGACGCGCGGAAGAACCGCCGCGCCAGGTCGCCTTCACCGTCCTGCAGGCACTTCCGCAGCGCCTCGGACTCCAGCGCCGCGACGGTCATGCCCTGGCCGTAGATCGGGTTGAAGCTGCACATCGCGTCGCCGAAGACCAGCAGGCCGGGCGGGAACTCCCGCAACCGCTCGTAGCGGCGGCGCAGGCTGGCCGGGAACCGGTGCGTGCGGATCTCGGTGATCGGCTCCGAGGCGGCGACGGCGTCCTGCACGTCCGGCGGCGCGGACCGCTTGAGGAACGCCAGGAAGCCCGCCTCGTCGGTGGGCGGGTGGTCGCCCGCCATGCCGACCTGGGTGATCATCCACTGGCCGTGCTCCTGCGCGGCGAACGCGAACCCGGTCGGCCGGCCGGGCACCGGGCCGAGGAGCACCAGCTTGTCCGGGAACGGCGCGGTGGGGCGCACCAGCCGGCTCGCGTACACCATGTCGACGTCGATCCGGTCCTCCTCGGGCGTCGGCAGGCCCAGGGACGCGAGCCACGCCCGTGCCCGGCCGGACCGGCCCATCGCGTCGATCACGAGGTCGGCGTCGAGCACCTCCTCCGCGCCGTCGCGGGTCACCTTCACGCCGACCACCCGGCCGCGCTCGAACACCGGCCCGACCACGTCGCACCGGGACATGATCCGCACGCCCGGGTAGTCCGCGACCTTCGCCCGGACCGCGCCCTCCAGCATCGGCCGGGTCGTCTGGATGTCGGACGCGCCGGTGTCCGTGCGGGCCAAGGTGTGGCCCGCGAGCACGAACCGCGCGTCGACGTTGAAGCCGACGCGCAACCCGCCCGCGTCGACCAGCTCGTCGGTCAGGCCGGGGAACATCACGTCCAGCGCCTGCTTGCCCCGCAGCAGGATCGTGTGGAAGTGCTTGGCCTGCGGCACACCCTTCCGGTGCACGGCGTCCTCGGTCAACGGGTCGCGGTCGACCACCGTGATCCGGTCGTAGAAACCGACCAACGCGCGGGCCGCCAGCAGCCCACCCATGCTCGCGCCCAACACCACCGCATGCGTCATCCGGCGACTCTGACAGCGTTGGCCGCCGGTGTGCTTCTTCAGTTGTGCGATCCTCGCGCCACGAGCGGCCCGCCCGGGTGCCGGACGGGCCGCTCGCCCGGGTGCCGGGCGTCAGCGCTGCGGGCGCGGCGACAGCGTCACCTCGATGGTGTTGCCCGGACCCGACGTCAGCCCGCTGATCAGGCCGGTGAGCGGGCCGCAGCCGGTCAGCGCCGGCAGCGTGTAGACCCCCGCGAGGACGCCCCCCGCGAGCGGGTCGAACCCCGGCCCGGACTCCAGCGGGATCGACGCCGGTGTCTTCGTGCGGCAGTCCGGGCCGGTGCTGACGGGGATGCCGAGCACCGTGACGTGCGGCAGCTTCACGGTCACGCTGGAGGTCGACCTGAGCACGCCGGCCGCCAGGGTGCCGGTGGTCTTGGCCGCCTGCGCGAACTGGAGCTTCGCCTTGACCGGCACGAACCCGAAGGCCTTGAACCGGCCGGTGGCCGGGTCGAGCGTCAGGTCGGCGTCGAACGCGCCGGTGGACAGGTCGAGCGCGGCGGCGATGCCACCGGTGAGGGCGACCGTGCCGTTGGCGGCCTTGATCCTCGTGCCGCCGGTCAGGCCGTAGCCGTGCTCGACGACCGGCGGGCCCTGGCTCGCCTTCGTGCGGACCTTCACCTCGGCGCTCGCGCCCGACGTGTTGCCCGCCGCGTCCTTCGCCACGACCGTGAAGCTGTACTCGGTGTCCGGCGTGAGGCCGTCGACCGTGGCCGTGGTGCCGGTCGTGCCGCCGGCGGACGCGGCGCCGTTGAACACCTCGTAGCCCGTGACGCCGACGTTGTCCGTGGCCGCGTCCCACGCGAGCGCGACGCTGGTCTCGGTCTGGGCGGTGGACCGGAGATTGCCGGGTGCGGCGGGCGCCTCGGTGTCCGGCCGCGGCTGGGTGCGGGCGGTGACGGGCGGGCCGGCCGGCGAGCGGTTGCCCGCCGCGTCCTTCGCCACCACGGTGAACGTGTACTCGGTGTCCGGCGTGAGGCCGTCGACGGTGGCGCCGGTGCCCTCCGCGGTGGCGGCGAGGGTGTCGCCGTTGTAGACGTCGTAGCCCGTCACGCCGACGTTGTCGGTGGCCGCGTCCCACGACAGGGGCACGCTGGTCGGCGTGGTCGCGCCGGCGGTCAGGCCGGACGGGGCCGTGGGTGCCTCGGTGTCCTGCGCCGACGTGACGGTGACCGTGTGCAGCACGGTGCGCTGGGCCGCGTCGACCGGCGTGCAGTCCGCGACGAACGTGCCGAGACCGGTGTCGGTGCCGTCGGCCTTCTTCGGGGTCATGGTGAGCACGAGGTCGTGCACGGACAGCGTCGCGGTGCCCGGCTGGTCGAACCGGAGCGCGGGCGCGGCGCCCGCGGCGTCGATGACCAGGTCGCCGCTGGGCGGGATCGGCTGGTTCGGCACGGCCGCCGGCACCGCCACGGCGAGGTGGCCGCCCGGCGTGCGGACCAGCGACGTCGCGACCGCCGTGCCCTGGATGGTCTCCGCGCCGACGAGCCGCAGGCCCTGGGTCGCGGTCGGCCCGGCGTTCGACACGGCGGTGATGTCGAGCTGCGGCGTGAACTCGCCGACGCCGATCTCCGCCGGCAGGTCGGTGTCGATGTCGACGGTGACGTTCTGGTTGCCGATCAACGGGAACGGGCACGTGTAGACCTGGCGCAGCGGTGGCGTGCCGCCCGTGCCGGCCGGTGTCTCGGGCGTGACGGCGGCGCCCGAGACGGTGTAGGTCTGCAGCACGGTGTCCTGGTCCGGCGTCGGCGTGCAGTCGGCGACGAACGTGCCGAGGTCGGTCGGCGTGCCGTCGGCGCGCAGCGGGGTCATCTCCAGCACCAGGTCGGTCACCTCGACGGTGGCGGCGCCGGGCTGGTCGAAGCGCAGGCCCGGCGCGGAGCCCACGGCGTCGAGCACGAGGTCGTTGCCGACGGCCGGGATCGGCTGGTCCGGCACGTCCGCGGCGACCTGCACGGTGAGCGCGCCCTGGTCGCCGGGCGCGGTGACCTTCGAGGTGGCGCGGGCGGTGCCGCGGATCGTCTCGGCGCCGACGAGCCGCAAGCCCTGCGTGGCCGTCGGGCCCGCGTTCGACACGGCGGTGATGTCGAGCTGCGGGGTGAACGCGCCGGCGACGACCGTGCCGGGCTGGGTGGTCTTGATGTTCACCGAGACGTTCTGGTCGCCGATCAGGGGGAACGGGCAGCTGTAGGTCTGGGTCAGGTCGCCCTGGGCGGCCGAACCGGTGCCCGTGCCGATCGCGAGGCCCGCGACGACCATGGCCGCCACGCCGAGCCTCGTCAGCCCGAGGGCTGGTCTGCTGTGTCTCACGGAAACGTCCTCCCTGACGCCGAGCGCACGTCGGCAATTAAGGGGTGGAATGGTTCGCAGACGTGCTGCAAGGGGAAATTAACCAGGCCGCAACACTTGCGCAAGACTGCCGGATGACCATTCGCGGACGGGCCGGGAAATTGTCATTTTCGGACAATTACCCGGCCCGTGACCTGCATGGACGAGACACAGAAAGGGAAATGGCGAACGATTGGCACGCGGACGCGTATTTCCGGGACGACTTTTGGCACACCTATGACAAACCGCGCGCCGAGTGCTCGGCGCGCGGTCGTCGGGTGGTGAGGTCAGAAGGTGAGCCGCCAGGCGTCCACGTAGCCGGTGTCCTGGCTGTAGACGTCCTGGACCTTGAGCCGCCACGTGCCGTTGGCAACCTCGGAGGAGGCGTTCACGGTGTAGGTCGCGACCACGTTGGGCGTGCTGGAGCCGCTGGAGCTCTTGACCCGGTAGGTGGAGCCGTCCGGCGCGACCAGGTCGATCACCAGGTCACCGCTGTAGCTGTGCTTGATGTCGACGCCGACCTTGAGGGTGGAGGGCGCGTTGCCCGCGATGCCGCTCACCGTGACGTTGCTGTAGACCGCCGCGCCCGCGTCCGGGATGTTCACGTTGTCCAGGTTCTCGAACACCTTGCCGGGCGGCTGGGGCGTGCCGCCGAGGTCGGCCGCCGCCTGGTTGATGGCCGCCGCGAACGTGCTCACCTCGGTGTAGACGCCGGGGTTGTCCGGCCGCGCGCACCCGTTGCCGTGGCTGACGATGCCGACCTGGACCCACGCGCCGTTGTTGTCGCGGCGGAACATGGGGCCGCCCGAGTCGCCCTGGCACGTGTCGACGCCGCCCGCGAGCTTGCCCGCGCACAGCTCGGCCGCCGGGATCAGGTCCGCGTAGTACGGGTCGGAGTTCTTGCACGTGGTGTCGTCGATGTAGTCGACGTTCGCCTTGAGCAGGTAGCGGGACTGGCCGCCGTCCTCCCGCGTGGCGCCCCAGCCGGCCACGGTGAACACGCCGGTGTTGTAGGCCGCGGTGGTGGCGATCGGCAGCAGCGCCGCGCCGGTGATCGGGCTGGCCAGCTTGATGATCGCCCAGTCGCCGCCGGTGGCCGTGCCGTAGGTGGGCGCGCGGTGCACGTAGGTGGACGTGCGGGTGACGCGAGTGGTGTCCTGCAGGTCCACCACGCCGTAGGTGGCGGTGATGGACGTGTTGTTGCCGGTGCGGCTGACGCAGTGCGCCGCCGTCAGCACCAGCTGGTCGGTCAGCATCGAGCCGCCGCAGCCCATGGACAGCCGCACCATCCAGGGGAACTCGCCCTTGGCGGCCTGGGTGCCGCCGACGACCATCGGCGTGGGGTTGACGGTGTCCGGCGGCGGCGGGGCGGCGATCGCCTGGCCCCCGAAGGCGGCCAGGGCGGCGACGATGCCCACACCGAGGGCAAGCGTCCTTCTCACGGTGTCGCGCACGGTTGGTCCTTCCCGCGCCCGGCCGGGATCGTGCTCGCAGGGTGGCCGGACGTCGAGATCGCAGGGAACTATCCAGCCGGCCCCTCTGCCGGCGACTCATCGTGCGTGGCGAACGGCCTGCTCACAATCCGTCGATCGACGGGAGTTCTTCCGGTGTGGTCCGTGGTAGGGCGTGGTTCTGCCGGTCGTGGCTCTGAGCACCGGCGAGCGTCCCGACTTGACTTCCACAGGTGTGAGTGGTTGATTACACTCGTGCCTGCCGCATCGAGTGAACGCCGCCTGTCGACCGCCGAGGAACGTCGGGAGACGGTCCTGCGCACCGCCATCGGCGCGTTCGCCGCCCGCGGCTACTACGGCACGACCACCGGCGAGGTCGCGAAGTCCGCCGGCATCTCCCAGGCCTACGTCTACCGGCTGTTCCCCGACAAGGAGGCGTTGTTCCTGGCCGTGGTGGAGCACAGCTTCGCGCGGGTCAGGGAAAGCCTCGCCGACGGGGTCGCCGAGGCCAAGGGCAGCGCACCGGAGGACGTCCTGTACGCGATGGGCGACGCCTACGCCCACCTGATCTCCGCGGAGAACACGCTCCTGCTGGTGCAGATGCACGCCCAGTGCGCCGCGATCTCCGAACCGGCCGTGCGCGAGGTCTTCCAGCGCGGGGTGGCGCGGACGGTCGAGTACGTGCGCAGCGTGTCGGGCGGCAGCGAGGAGCAGGTGCAGCAGTTCTTCGCCATGGGCATGCTGTGCCACCTGGTGGTGGCGGCGCAGGCGGACGACATCGACGCACCGTGGGCCCGAACCCTGTCGAAGGGCATCCGCCACTACTGATCCCCTGCCTCCCTCAAGTGAGTAATCAACCAGCCACAGTGGTGTGCTGTGACCACAGTGGACAGTCCGCACCCCTTGCGGCCCTTGGGGCATCCGTTGACGTGACACCGGGCTGATCTCTAGGTTCGGGAGTGACACCGCCTCGTCAACGTCGTCGAGGAAAGGGCTTTCCCGTGACAGTGAGTCGACGTGGTCTCCTGGTGGCGGGCGGCGCCGGACTGGCCGCTCTCGGCACGTCCGGCCTCGGCCGGGCCGCCGCCTGGGAGACCGTCATCAACGGATCGTTCGCGAGCTACAGCACGTTGGAGTCGGTCTGGAACTACCGCTACCCGTGGGGTTCGGACCACAACGGCACGGCGCGGATGTACGCGAGCGCGTCCGACCACAACCACGTGTTCCTGGAAGGGTCGACGCTGGTCATCAGGGCGACCCGGATCAACTGGGACGAGGGCAACAGCTCCGCCGACCCGCACCTGCCGATCCGGTACCACTCCGGTGCGGTGCACGCCCGGCAGCACGTGCTGGTCAACGACCAGTTCCCGAACTGGGAGGTGCGCGGCGAGTTCCAGGCTCCGTCGACGCGCGGCACGTGGCCCGCGTTCTGGCTCACGGGTGCGAACTCGTGGCCGCCGGAGAGCGACATCCTGGAGTACAAGGGTGACGCGCGGAACTGGTTCAACACTTACAAGAACGCCTCGGGTGGCTGGTCGAACACCATTCGCCCGGTGTCGTCGCCCGGTTCCTGGCACACCTACCGGGCGTGGATCGCCAAGGTCAGCGCGACCGATGTCGACATCCACTACTACCTCGACGGGACGTGGGTCGGCCAGCACCGGGGCGCCAACTTCGTCGGCAAGCCAATGTGGATCATCATCAACCTGCAGATGGAGGGCTCCTCCGGCACCACCGGCCCAACCACCGACACCTACTACCGCGCCCGCAACCTCTACGTGGGCCGCACCCGCTCTTAACCTTGTCCTACCCGCGCGCCCCTTCGTTCCCGCCGTCCCCATTTCACCCGACGGCGGGAACGCACGCGCTTGCACGTTCCACAATTTCGTGCAAGCTAAGGACCTACCTTCAACCCACCTCTCCCCACCCACCCACACCGCCTCCATCCACCACCCTGAGTTCACCCTGATGGGTTACGTCGTCAGGAAACTTTGAACACACCATTGACGTTGCCGGGAAAGAAGGAGGCGGCAAGGCACGGCGGGCGGCCTGTCACGGAGACAGCCACGACACCCACCACGACCACTGTCAGGGTGCCAGCAGCCTCAGGGTGCCAGCACCGCCGGGCGTCACCCAGCACCGCCGAGCGTCACGAGGCGCCAAAGCGGACCTCGCGGGAGCACGGGGGGGACTGTAAAACGAGCGGTTCTGTCGCTGATTGCGTGATCAACGACTTGGGGTGAAGGCCACGGACCCGAGGGCGTTACTGGTTGAGCAGGATTCGCTTGCGCAGCAGGGCGAAGCTCGCCCTTCCGTAGGTTTGCCGCTTGAGCAGCTCGATCTTGTTGACGACTCCTTCCGTGGGGCCGTTGCTGTGGGGCAGGGTCAGTCCCGCGACCACGGCGTCGTTGTCCTTGCGCAGACCGTGGACGAAGCGGTGCAGGGCGGGCAGGTCGTCGGCCAGGACCGCGTCGATCCAGGCATCGAGGCCCTGGCCTCGACGGCGGGTGAGGAGCACGGCGAACTCGCGGATCCGCCGGGCGAGCGTCGTCATCGGCGGGCAGCTGGTGATCAGGTCGTCGAGATGGCGGCGATGATGCTCGGGCAGGTTCTCCGGTTTGCTCGTCAGCCAGGTGACCAGGCGTCGCGGGGAGGGTGGGACGCGCTCGGGTTCGGCGCGGCCTTGTTTGAGGTAGCGGACCAGGAGGTTGGCACTGCCGGGGTAGCCCAGGGTGCGGATCTCGGCGAGCAGGTGGGTGACCGGGATGTCAGGTTGCTGCATCAGACGACGGCGCAGGTGGTCGCGGTAGGGGTCGATCATGCTGCGCCGGTAGGGCGGCGGACGCCGCAGATCCTCGGCCGAGGCGACGCGGGCGTAGCGCTTGACCGTGTTGAGCGATATGCCGAGTCGTCGTGCGCAGTCCAGCAGTCCGACGCCTTGGCCGAGCAGGTCGTGGACCGCGGCGTGCCGCTGCAGGGTCCGCTCCTCCGCGACCTTGGTGCGCCGCTGCGGCCCGACGTACCAGCACGTGCTGTGGGCGGTCACGGTCTTCTCCACCGCCGCGACGAGGTTGTTCCAGATATGCCATCGGTCACCGATCTGGACCGCGTCCGGAGCGCCCTGGCGGACAGCCTCGGCGTAGGTGGCCGAGCCATCCCGGCAGACCATGCCCACGCCGGGATGTTCGCCCAACCATGCGGCCAGGGTCGCTGCCTTGCGGTCGGGCAACACATCGACGCGGCGGTGGGTGACCGCGTCGATCAATACGGTCGCGTAGCGGCGACCACGCCGCAGGGCGAAGTCGTCGACCCCGAGCACTTGCACCGCTCCGACCGGTGGATCGGGCAGGTCGTGCACCAACCGCAGCAGCGTGCTTCGACTCGTCGGCAGCCCGAGACCGACGGCCAGACGTGCCCCTGTCCTACCCGCCAACGCCAATCCGATGCGCTCCAACGCGGTGCGCGACAACAGGGTGCGCCGCGCGTGCCCGACGGTCAGACCGTCGACCTGCTCGGCGAACGTCCCCACCGCGCAACCCTGGTCGTCGCAGAAGAACCGGCGCACCCGTAATCGCAGCATCACCGGCCGACCGGCCACCGGCGTGTCGTCCAGCTTCCGGTCATAGCGGCTGTGCACCCGACTCGACCGCACACCGCAGGACGGGCAAGCGGCAGCCTTCACCGTCGTGCACGCCCAGACCCGCACACCTGCGGAGGTCCGCTCGACCCGCTCGACCACCACACCGGCAAGGTGCGGCAGCAGGGCTTCCCACCAGTCGCGATCACACCCCGACCATGATCGCAGGCACACGGCACGCAGCGTCGAGCAGCCCAACAAGTTGATCACTCAAACAGCGACAGAACCGCTCGTTTGACAGACCCGCACGGGGTGCGGGGAGCACGGGGTGCGCGGGCCTGGGGTGGGGAGCACGGGTTCGCGGGCCCGGGAGTGGGAGTGCGCCGCAGCCACCACGTCGCGGTCGTGGCCCTCCGAGTTGCGTGGGCCCGGTTCGTCGTGTGGGCAGGTTCGTCGTGTGGGCCCGGTTCGGCCGAGCTGTGCCAGGTTCCGCCCGGTTCCGTCGATTCGGGCGATCGCGGGTGGGGCCGGAACTAAGATCGACTTATGCCGTCGACCTCGCTGTTGTTCGCTGGTGATCCGGTTGAGAAGGGGCACGGGTTGCGGGCGGTGGTGTCTTGTGTGGTTGCGGATGAGGTGGTGAGTGGAAATGGGAGTGGGGCGGCGCGGCGGGCCGGGGGTGGGGTGCTGCTCGTGCCGCCGTTGGTTCGGTTGATCGGTGCGCGTGGTGAGCGGCGGGTTGTGGTTGGTGGGGCGAGGGTTGTGGTGGAGGCCGGTGGTGGGACGTCGGTGGCGTTCGTGGTGCAGGCGGTGTGGCGGGAGAGTGGTGGGTGGCAGCAGGAGGTCGGTGGTGGTGGGGCCCGAGGCGGGGGCGGGGGCGGGAGCGGGGATGGGCAGGGGGCTGGAGGTGGGAGTGGTGGGGCGGAGGCGGATGTCGGGCGCCTGAAGGCGGAGGTGGTGGCGTCGTTGGCGGAGCCCGCGCACCTGGTCGACGGTGAGCCGCGGATGGCGGTGGTGACGGTGGCGAAGGCGTTCGCCGAGGCGTCGCGCAACGAGGTGACGCGGTTGCGCGGGTTGCGGTACGAACTGGAGCGGCAGGTCGCGGATTTGTTGGCGCAGCGGCGGTCGACGGCGTTGCGGTCGTTGTTGGCGCAGGTGATCGAGTTGTCGATGGCGTTGAGCCGGGCCCGTGACCACGCCCGCGAAGCGGTGCGCGACGGGCTTGGGATCGCGTTGTGGGACGTCGACACGTATCGGCACAACCGCGGCGAGGTGGTGGGTTCCACCCGGCCGTGGACGGAGACGCATCGGGCGGCGTTGCGGCACTGCGAGGCGATGGACGTCGAGTTGGCCGAGGAGGTCGCGCGGCTGCAGGCGTTGTTGAGCAGCATGGCGACGTTCGCGGTGGCGCAGGATGGTGAGGCGCAGCAGCGGTTCAACATGGTGGCGGCCGCGGCGGCGGCCGGGCTCGGGTTGCCCGCGTTGATCCTGTCGCTGTACGGCGCGGACTCGTTCCTGCCGTTCTCGTTCGACCGGGCGTGGCGGGCGTTGCTGCCGATCGCGCTGACGGCGTTGCTGGCGGTGGGGGTCGTGTTGCGGCGGATGCCCGGCCGGGCCACGTGGCGGCACTACGTGATCGCGGTCGGGTTGGTGGCCCTGTTGGTGTGCGTGCTGCTGGTGGCCGGATTGCTCGCGCCCACGACTGCATGACGGCGACCACTGCATAACGGCGACGACTGCGTGACGGCGGCACTGAGCGAGAGCGGTGCGCAGCCGCGCGAGCGGCCCGCCTCCCCCCGAGTCGAGGGAGGCGGGCCGAGGCGCGGGACGGGTCAGCCGTTCGCGGTGGTGATCACCGAGAACGTCGACCGCAGGCTCGCGTAGCGGGTGTGGATGTCGGTCAGGATGGTCTCGACCGGCACGTAGTTGTTCAGCTCGCCGGAGACGCACGCGCCCGTGCGGGACTGCTGGTTGCCTTCCAGGATGCCCAACGCGGTGTGGTCGACCTGGCTGAACAGCGGTCCGCCGCTGTCACCCGGGCGGGCGCAGATGTCGGTGTTGATGCCGACGTCGGTCGACAGCACGCGGCCGCAGCGGGTGCCCGGCTTGTAGCCCTTGCCCGCTCCGCTGTCGACCGCGCCGGGCGAGTCGATCGCGTTGGAGGCGGAGCCGGTCGCGCACACGACCCAGCCGGCCTTGACCTCGGCCAGCGTGTGGGTGCCGGTGATGTACTCGTCCGCCGACGTCTCCTGCACGCCGCACGGGGTGTCGGCGTTGCTGTCCGTCCCACCGTTGAAGCAGTACTTCAGCACCCGGTTGCGGCCGGTGTGGTTCTCCAGCCAGGTGTTGCGGGTCGGGGTGTCGACGTACAGCAGCGCCGCGTAGTCGTACGGGTAGGAGTTCCTCTCGATGCCGTGCTGCTGGAGCACGGGCACGCCGTTGTGCTGCGTCGGCGTGTTGTTGGTCTTGGTCGCCATGCAGTGGCCCGCGGTCAGCACCCAGGCCTTGCCCGGGTGGCCGCCGCCGGTGGAGCGCAGGTTGAAGCCGGCCGTGCAGCCGCCCCAGGTCCCGTTGTCGCGCTTCATGTCCAGCCGCAGGCCGCCGCGCATCGGCCCGTAGTTGACGCACGCGAGCGGGTGGCAGGCGCCCTGGTCGGGGAACGTGGCCGCGAGCGGGTTCGGCTTGGGCAGGACCTTGGACCGCACGGCCACGCCGGTCCCGCCGGACTCCTCGGCCACCGCCCGACGTGCCGCGTCACTCTCGTGCGCGACCTCGGCGTCCTTGGCCACCGCGACCTTCTCCCGCGCGACCCACGAGCGCTCCCACAGGACGACCTCGTTGTCGCGCTCGTTGACCGCGGGCAGGTAGACCGCCTCGGAGCCGGCGCCCACCTTGGCGGCGATCCGGTCCTTGGCGGCGGTCAGGTCGGCCAACGAGTGCCGCACGGCCTGCGTGCGGACGTGCGCCCGGTCGGGCAGGTCCGCCAGGAGCCGGTTCGCGGCGGCCGGGTCGGTCAGCGCGACCACCAGCTCGCCGGTTTCCTGGTCGAGCCACATGCCGCCGTACTCGGCCGCGTTCTCCCGGCGCAGCACGCCGTCCAGGCGCACCGCCTCGTGCTGGAGCTCGAGCCGGCGCAGCGCCTCCCGCTCGCTGACGCCGTAGTTGTCGACGAGGTACCGCACGGACTCCGCGACCGCCGCCGGGTTCAGCGTGGCGCGTGCCGAGGGCGCGGCGGTGGCACCTCCCGTCGCGCTCACCACGGTCGCCGCGACGACCAGCGAGGCGAACAGGGCCCCCAAGCCCTTTGCTCTACCCACGGACATCTCCTTGCTCGGTGGATGGGGAACATGAGCATTCAACCTGACGTGGACTGGCCGCATCGGTGAAGCCCTGCCGCGCGAGACTAAGACACGGGGTTCCACTTACTTCATGTCCTCACGCGGACGATCGGTTGTCACGAAGTCGCCGGGGACTCCGTCAGGCGTCGAGGAAGGGGATCAACTGCTCCTCCTCGTAGGTCAGGTGGGCCTCCAGCTCGCCGATCAGCCGGTCGACGTCGGCGCGCAGGGTCGTCGCGTCGCCGCGTTCGAGGGTCTGCCGCAGTTGTGCCAGCAGGGCGGCGATCGCTTCGTGCTCCTCGGTGAGCCGGTCGAGGGTGGGCGCGAGTTCCGGGTACCGGTCCCGCAGCATCGTGAACATGCCGGTGTCCTCGGACGTGTGGTGGAAGCTCAGGCCCTGGCACGCGGTCAGGCAGTTGACCTTGAGCTGCGCGCCGAGCGTGGGCTTCGACGCGGCGACCTCCCGGCGGATGGTGGCGAGCTCCCGGCGGAACGCGCCGTGCACGAGCTTGAGCGCGGCGCCCCAGCTCGTCGCGTTCGGCGGGCCGCCGGAGACCTGGGTCAGCGCGACCACGGGGATCAGCCGGGACGTCTTGGCCTGGTACTCGGCCCAGCCCGGGTCGGACTCGACGGCCCGCTCCCACAGCTCGTCGCGCTCCGGTCCGGTCAGGACGGTCGCCTTGGCCTCGTAGGTGAAGACGCCGTCCTCCACCTGCGCCACCGGGTTGGCCACGAGGTTGTGGAACCAGCCGGGGTGGCGTGGCGAGCCGCCGCCGGACGCGATGACGACGATCCGGTCGCCGTCCGGCAGGTAGCCGAGGGGGTGGGTGCGGCGTGCGCCGGTCCGCGCGCCGGTGGTGGTCAGCAGGATGAGCCTGCCTCCTTCGAAGGGACCGCCGACGTGGCCCGCGTTGGCGCGGAACTCGGCGATCACCTGCTGGTGGAAATCCATCTGCGGTTCGTCTCCTGATTTTGGGCATGACCGGATCACCACGGGTGAATTGCGCCGTGGTTTTCGGTGAAGGTTTTGTGGAGGCGCGCGGGCACGACGGTCCCGCGCGGTGGCACGCGTGCGCGCGCCAGTGCGCCGATGCGCTGGTGTGTGGGGGGAACGGGGTGCGGGTGCGTCGCGGCTACGTGCGCGGAAACCCGGGAATCCCCGGTGTGCGGCGGGCCTCTGGCCCACCCGGCGGTCAAACCTTGGCCGGGTGACTCTCTCGCTCGTGGCTCAAGGCCGACCCGGCAGTCACGGGCGTGAGCATATCTCGTGAATGCGCGGTCGGGCAACTTCCCGTCATTGTGCGACGATCGGTGACGTGCCCCGTCTTCCTTTCCTGCTGGTGTGGCGAGTCGGCGGTGACCGGGTTGTTGTGGCGCAACAGCTCGGCCTGCGGCCGTGGACCGCCGCGCCCTGACCCCGCACGACCGGTGCGGCTACGCCCGCATGACGGTGGAGATCGGGATGCGGGCCGCGCGCAGCGCCGGGACGAGGCCGCCGAGGATGCCGGCCACCAGGCCCGCGACCACACCGGCCACGCCCGCCTGCCACGGGAACGCCGTGCCCTCCAGCGACGGGAACCGCGAGCCGAACACCACGAGCGCGAGCTTGAGCCCGACCACGCCCGCGCCGATCGCCAACGCCGCCGTGAGCAGGCCGGTCAGCAACGTCTCGGCCAGCACGATGCCCGCCAGCAACAGCCGGGGCGTGCCGACGGCCCGGCGCAGCGCGAACTCCTCGATGCGCTCGCCGACGGTGGCCAGGCCGACGTTGAGGATGCCCGCCACGCCGATCATGAGCACCAGCGCCGCCATGCCGAGGAAGATCCAGCGCATCAACGCCAGCTCGGTGGACATGCGCTTCAGCGTCTCCACCGTCTGGACGTGGATGCGGTCCTCGGGCGTGCCCGCCGCGACGAGCCTGGCGCGCAGGACGTGCTCGACCTCGATCGCCATCGGCGTCATGAGCACCTGCAGGCCGGGGCCCGTGTCGCCGCCGCTCATGCTGGTCACCGGCAGCCAGTTCAGCAGCTCGTCGGACCGCACGTAGGCGGTCGGCTGGTAGCCGCCGTCGTCCACCACGCCGATGAACTGCGGCGTGGGGTTGGCGTCCGCGCCGTCGACCCTCATCTCGGCCGGCACCTGGTAGCGGCTGAAGGCCTTCGCCGCCTCCAGGTTGAGCACGAGCCGGGGCGCGAGCGACGGCGCGCCGCCGAAGTCGAGCCACTGGCCCTGCGCCGGGCGGAACGGCCGGAACTGGCGGATGTCGCCGGTGAGCCCGACGAGTTGCAGCTCGATCGCCTGGCCCTGCGGCGCGGTCGCGTTGCCGTCGTCGAGCGGGCGGCAGCCGTTCTCGTCGCACGTCATCGGGGGGCCGCCGGGCTGGTCGATCGGCCCGCCGCCCTCGTTGATCGGCTTCACGCCGGGTTCGCCGATGATCGCCCGCGCGCTGGTCATGGCGACGGCGTCGGTGCGGCCCTTCAGCACCTCCAACGCCACCGGCACGGCCTGGCCCTCCGGCGACAGGTACATCTGCCGGGTGCCGTCCTTGCCCTGGTACAGCTCGACGTCGGCGAGCATGGCCCGGTTCGCGATCTCCGCGCCGGCCTGCACCACGACGACGGCCAGCACGCCGAGGAACAGGCTCACCATCGACAGGAACGTGCGCAGCTTGCGGGCCCGGATGCCCTGGCCGCCGATGATCAGCGACGCCCGGAGCCTGCCCGACAGCCTGATCACGCGACCACCCGCTGCCCGGCCGGGCGCAGCAGGCCGTCGGACAGGTGCAGCACCCGGCCCATCTTCGCCGCGTGGTCGTGGTCGTGGGTGACGAGCACGAGCCCGCAGCCGACGTCGGTGGCCTGGCGCAGGACTTCCACGACGAGGTTGCCGGTCTCGGTGTCCAGGGCGCCGGTCGGCTCGTCGGCCAGCAGGATCCGCGGTTCGCGCACCAGGGCGCGGGCGATGGCGACGCGCTGCTGCTCGCCACCGGACAGCCGGGGCGGCTTGTGCTTGGCCAGGTGGCCGATGCCGACGCGCTCCAGCGCCGCGAGCACCTTGGCCTTGCGCTTGCGCCTGGGCAGCCAGCCCTGGCCGTTGACCAGCGCCATGGCCACGTTCTGCGCCGCGGTGAGGTGCTTGAGCAGGAAGAAGCGCTGGAACACGAACCCGAACTCGGCGCTGCGCAGCGCGGCGGCCTTGCGTTCGGGGATCTTCGTGATGTCGCGGTCGCCCAGCAGGTACTGGCCGCCGTCGGGTCGGTCGAACAGGCCGATCAGGCTGAGCAGGGTGCTCTTGCCGGAGCCGGAGCGGCCGAGGATGGCGACGCTGTCGCCCGCGTGGACGGTGAGGTCGACGCCCGCGAGGATGGTGCGCGGCTCGTCCTGGCCCTTGAGGGTCTTGGTCAGGCCGGTGAGGTGGATCAACGGCGGCGACGCCACGGGTGGCGGCACGAGCAGGGGTGACGTGGTCACTTGCGGCCCGCCCCGGGCTCGACCTGGCCCGCGCCCTCGCCGGGTGGCAGGTTCGGTCCGGGCACGGCCAGCGTCTCCTCGCCCGTCAGGCCCGACTTGATCTCCACGACCTTGCCGTCGGTGAGGCCGAGCTCGACGTCGGTGGTCACCTTGGCGCCGTCGGGGCCGACCACGTCGACCTTGCCCTTGCCCTGGCCGCCCGCGACCGCCTCGACGGGCACGACCAGCGCGTTCTGCGCGGACGCGGTGACGAGTTCGAGGGTGGCGGCGGCGCCGTTGACCATCTTGACGTCGGCGGGCGCGGTGCACACCAGGCGCAGGCCGGTCGGCTCGGAGGAGGTGTCGGGCTCCCGCGGCTGCTGCTGGGGCGGCGGCGCGGGGGTGTTGGCGCCGGTCGCGTCGGTGTCGTCCGGGTCGGGCTGCGCGGGCGGCGGCGCGGGCACGGTGCCCACGGGCAGTGCGGCGATCGTGCCGAGCAGCGTGCACGGGAACGGGCCGGGGCCGTTCTTGATCTGCGCCTGCACGGTGCCCTGCGCGGCCTCGGAGATCCGGTAGGCCTGCTCGCCGTCGATCTCGGCGACGATGCCGTAGCCCGCGTGCTTCGCCGAGGCGATCGGCATGCCCGCGGTGACGGTGGCCCGGTCGTCGACCAGGCGTCCGCCGAACGTGGAGCCGGCGGGCACGTCGACGTTGGTGGGCTTGCCGTCCGTCCAGACCGTGGCGATCCGGGTGGGCCTGGTCGGCGTGGCGGTCGGTTCCTCCACGGTCCAGTAGCGCACCTGGCCGGCGACCGGGGCCACGATCCCGAACAGCGGGTTCATGGTGACCTTGCCGGTCAGGCTGACCTTGTTGGTCAGGTCCTGCCTGGTCGGCGTGGCCGTGGTCTGCACGGTGCCGCGCGGCGCGAGCTCCGGGTTGACCGGCTCGGCTCCGGTCGACGTGCACGAGGCCGCGGCGAGTACCGCCGCGGCCAGTCCGCACACGCGGACGAAGGCAGATTTCGACACCGGTCCCCCCAAAGCGATTCCCCTGTCCGGTCTCGCCAATTTACCCATATGACGCCGGGGGGATCATCGGGGTTGCGTGTGACGCGGAAACCGCTCTCACCCCGGCTGGGGCGAGAGCGGTTTCCGGTGGTCAGCGCCTGCTACGCGACGGCGTGCAGGTTCCCGTCGGCGCCGGCGAGGCACCGGGCCGAGCCCGCGCCGCCGTTGACGAACTCGGTGAGGCAGCGGCCGAGCTGCTCGTGGCCGGCGGCGTTCGGGTGGAACGACTGCTGGGCCAGGTGCAGGCCGATGGCGTCCAGGCCGCCGGTGACCAACGCGTACGGGTCGACGGTCAGCCTGCGCTGCCACTCGCCCGCGGAGCTCTCGCCCTTGCTGCACGCCTCGCGGTTCTCCGTGGCGCGGGAGAAGTCGAGGAACTTCACGCCCGACCGGGTCGCCACCCCGCGCAGCGCCTCGGACAGCTGCGGCACGGCGGTCGTGCGGCCGTAGCCCGCGTCGGCCAGGCGCAGCGGGCAGCCCTGCGGGCCGTGCAGGTAGCGGTCCATCTTCTCGGTCACCGGCGAGGCGTACGAGGTGAGGATCAGGTTGTAGGAGGAGGTGGCGTACCCGGCCTGGGTCATCGCGGTGCGGACGTCGCGCAGCGCGTTCTCGACCTTGGGCGCCATCCCGGCCAGCCGGCCGGGCCACTCGCGCTCCAACGTGGACCGGCAGCTCGCGCCGAACGGGTTCACCCACGCGGCCACGCAGTCGACCATCGTGTCGGCGAACCGCACGTCGTCGTTCGCGCCGACCTGCACGACGACGGTGGTGACGCGGTACTGGCGGGCGATGTCGATCAGCCGCCGCGCCTGGGAGCCCTCGGTGTAGTGCACGGTGTCGGCCAGGGACACGTTCGCCGAGTCCGCGCCGGAGCACGCGAGGTTGAACGTCCGCTCGGCCAACCGGGTGCGGTGGACCATGGCCTGGGTGGAGCGGTGGCACCAGTTGCCGTTCTCGCCGGCGGTGCCCGGCTCGTAGGACCCGGCGCCCTCGCCGGACATCGCGCTGTCGCCGAGCGACACCACGGCGGTCGGCCGGTCGTCGACGGCGCCGGCCGTGACGGGGACCGCGAGGAAGGTGGAGCCGGTGAGCAAGAGCGCGCCGATTACGGCGCCAACCTGTTTCCGCGACACCGCAGGCCTCCAAAGGGGTTGCCCTCGATCGGACGTGATCCGACCGTAGGGTGCGCGTAACGTGCCGACAACGTCCGATCGGCTGTTTTGCCCGAACCTTCGGCGGTCCGCAGGCGACCGACCCGCGGCGGGCCACGTCGGTCCACAAAGGACGACCGACGATCAGCCCCAGGCGGCGAGTTGGTCCGCGCAGGCCCGGGACACCGCGGCCTCGTCGGACCCGTCGGTCAGCCGGTCCATCGGCAGGGCCGCGCGGACGTCGGCGGACAGGTCCTCCACGATCTCGGCGGCCTTCTGCGCCACCCACCGCGACCCGGCGCGACCGTCGGCGAACATCCGCGCGACGCGGGTGCAGGAGAGCGCGGCGGCGGCGAGGTCGGCGGGCGGGATCGCCGCGCCGCAGTCGGCCAGCGCTCCCGCCAGCACGTCGCGCACTTCCCCAGGGTCCTGGCCGCTGAGCCCGGCCAACGCGCGCAGGCCGTCACCGTCGTACCCCGCGATCAACCAGTGCGCGGCCCAGCCCGGCACGTCCTCGGAGGGGACGGTGTCGAGGGCCGCCAGGAGCGCGACCAGCTTCGGCGTGGGGACCATGCGCACATCCTGCGGTGCGGGGGGCCGTGGGTCGAGCGAGATAGAGCGGTGTGGTGGAGCGGAGGGGAGGCCGCCCCACCACACCCGATCGGAGCTACTCCTCGAAGCCGAGGTCCTCGCCGCCGTCGAACACCTCGTCGACGACCTCGCCGAGCACCATGCCGCCGACGACGCCCGCCGCGACACCGCCGACCACCGCGCCCATGCCCGGCCCGCGGTGGTGACCGTGGTGGCCGTGCTGACCCGGGTGGCCGTAGGCGGCGTGGCCGCCGCGTTCGGCGATCTGCGCCATCCACTGGCCGATCGCGCCCGCCCAGTCGGTGTTCACCGCGTCGGCGTGCGAGGCGTGGAACCGGCCGAAGGCGTCCGAGCCGGAGGAGAACACGCCGCCCCGCTTGTCCGCCTCCAGCACCACGACGAGCTCGTGCGGGCTGGTCACGAAGGTGAGCTCCACCTGGTTCACCCGGCCCGCGAACTGCGCCGGCGGGAAGAACTCGATCTCCTGGTAGAAGCCGAGTTCCTGGTGCACGCCGTGGATCCGGCCGGCCTCGACGTCGGCGGAGCGGAACTGGAAGCCGAGCTGCCCGAACGCGTCGAGCACCCGGTCCTGCGACGGCAGCGGCCCGACCAGCACCGGGTCCAGGTCGCCCTTGTCGGGCGCGCCGGAGATCACCAGCTCGGTCCGCACGCCCACCGTCACGCCGGGCAGCGGCTGGCCGCCGACCGCCGTGATCGGGGTCTCCCACGGCAGCGGCAGCTGGAACGGCACCGCCACCAGCTGACCGGCCGAGACCCGCACGTCCTGCGCCACGTCCAGGCGCAGGAACTCGGAGACGCCGCCGTACTCGTGGTCGCCGTGCTCCACCTCGACCCGGGTGACGAGGGACAGCACGATCCGGTCGATCCGGGCGTCGTTGCTGCCGCCCTGGATGCGCACCTGCCCGGTGATCACCTGGCCGGGCTGGGCGTGCGGCGTGTCGAGGACGGTGTCGACGGACGGTCCGCCGACGCCGAAGGCGCTGAGCATCCGCTTGAACATGGGGTGGTGTCCCTCCGGGGCGTGGTCAGTTCGGTTGGTCGGTCTCGTCCTCGAAGTCGCCGATCAGCTCTTCGAGGAGGTCTTCGAGCGCGGCGATGCCGACGACGCGGCCCTCCGCGTCGGCCACCAGCGCCAGCTGCGCCCGCTCCGCGCGCATCCTCGTCACCGCGCCGGCGACCGGCAGTTCGGCGGGCAACGTCAACGGCGTCGTCATCAGGTCGCGGGCCGGGGTGTCGGCGCCGGCGGCGGTCGCCCGCACGGCCTCGCGGATGTGCACCAGGCCGACGAACCGCCCGTCGGCGTCGGTCACCGGGAACCGCGAGCGCCCGCACGCGCGGCTGCGGTCCTCGATCGCCCGCGCGCCGAGGTGCTCGGCGACGGTGACGGTGTGCTCCACCGGCACCATCACCTGCGCCACGGTGGTCTGCTGGAGCTGGAGCATCCGGGTCAGCAGCCGCCGCTGGCCCTCCGGGATCAGGCCGTGCTCGGCGGACTGCCGCACGAGCATCCGCACGTCGTCGGGGTGGTGCTCGCGGGTCAGCTCGTCCTTCGGCTGCACCTTCACCAGGAGCAGCAACGCGTTCGTGGTGGTGTTCAGGCCGCTCAGCAGCCGGCGCACGGCGTGCGCGAACACCCGGAACGGCATCGCCAGCAGCAGCGCCGACCGCTCGGGGTGGCTGATCGCCCACGACTTCGGCGCCATCTCGCCGAGCACCATGTGCAGGAACACCACCAGCACCAGGCTGATCGTGAACGAGACCGCGTACGACACGCCGGCCGGCAGGCCGACCGCGAGCAGCAGCGGGTCGAGCAGGTCCGCCACGGCGGGCTTCGCCAACGCGCCCAACCCCAGCGTGCACAGCGTGATGCCGAGCTGCGCGCCGGCGAGCATCAGCGACAGCTCCCGCACGCCCGCCAACGCGGCGCGCGCCGCGCGGCTCGTCTCGGCGGCTTCCTCCAGGCGGTGCCGCTTCGCCGCCATCAGGGCGAACTCGGCGGCGACGAAGAACGCGTTGGCCGCCAACAGGAACACCGACAGGAGCAACGACCAGGTGGTGCTCATCGCGGCACCCCCGTGGTGAGCAGGACCCGGCTGGGCACGTGCCGCGCCACGGCCGTGACCCGCACGCGGACGGCGCCGGTCGCCACCTCGTCGCCCACGTCGGGCGTCCGGCCGAGCCGGTGCAGCACCAGGCCGGAGACCGTGTCGTAGCTGTCGTGCGCGGGCAGCTCGATGCCGGTGGCGTCGGCGATCTCGTCGATCCGCAGCCGGCCCGGCACCTCCCACCCGTCGGCGCGCCGCTCCACGGTGTCGCGCACCACGTCGTCCTCGTCGTGGATCTCGCCGACCAGCTCCTCGGCCAGGTCCTCCAACGACACCACGCCCGCGAAGCCGCCGAACTCGTCCACCACGCACGCCAGCTGGCGGCGTTCGAGGCGGAGCCGTTCCAGCACGGCGGGCAGCGGCAACGTCGACGGCACCACCAGAGCGGGTGACGCGATCTCACCCACCGGTGTGGTGGCGCGGTCCTCGGGCGCGACGGTCAGCACCTCGGCCAACCCGACCACGCCGCGCAGGTCGTCCAGCCCGTCGCCGACGACGGGGAAGCGGGAGTGGCCGGTGTCCAGCAGCTCGACCACGCGCGTCACCGGCTCGTCGGCGCGGACGGCGCGCACCGAGACGCGCGGCGTCATGGCCTGGTCGGCGGCGAGGCCGCGGAAGTCGAGGCCGCGGTCGAGCAGGCGGGACAGCTCCGGGTCGAGGTGGCCCAGCGCCTGCGCCTCGCCGATGATCTGCCTGAGGTCGTCCGGGGTGGCGCCCTGCGGCAGCTCCTCGACCGGCTCGATGCCGACCGCGCGCAGCAGCCGGTTCGCCGCCGCGTCGAACAGCCTGATCACCGGGCCGGTGACCTTGAGGTAGGCCAGGGTGGACGCGCTCAGCGCCTTGGCGAGGGCGTCCGGTTTCGCGATGGCGAGGTTCTTGGGGAACAGCTCGCCGAGCACCATCTGGACCGCGGTCGCGAACGTGAGCGCGACGGCCATCGACAGCGGCACGGTCAACGCGGGCGACAGGCCCGTGCTCTCCTCGCCGAGGACGGCGGCCAGGCCCTCGCCCAACAGGGGTTCGGCGACGTAACCGGCGAGCAGCGCGGTCACCGTGATGCCGAACTGGGCGCCGGAGAGCATGAAGGAGAGGCGTTGCGTGACGCGGTAGGCGCGGTCGGCGGCCTTGTCGCCGTCCTCGGCCTGCTGGCGCAGGCGGCCCCGGTCCACGGCCAGGTAGGCGAACTCCTGGGCCACGAAGTAACCGGTGGCGGTGGTGAGCAGCACGATCGCCAGCGTGCCGGCGAGGATCAACATGGCGCGGAGTCGTTCAGCCGGGCCTGACCCGGCCGGTTACTGCAGCCTTCATCGGACATACCTCACACTAGCACGTGACACTGTATGGTTTGGGTGGAATCGGTCGAGGTCACGTGCGCGGGAGGTGAGCGGTGGCGGAGGTGCTGCTCAAGATCGGCGAGCTGGCCGCGCGCGCCGGCGTCAGCATCCGCACCGTCGACTACTACACGAGCCTGGGGCTGCTCTCCCCCGCGCGGCGCACGGCGGGCAACTACCGGCTCTACGGGCCCGGTGACGTGGAGCGCATCCACCTCGTGCGGCGGCTGGAGGTGCAGGGCGTGCCGCTGGAGGAGATCGCGACCGCGTTCACCACGCGGCAGGCCGACGTCGGCCCCATCCTGGACCGGATCGGCGAGGACCTGCGCGCGTTGCACACGGCGGCGGAATCGGCCTCGCCGGAGGCGCACGGCGTGCTGACGGCCATCGCGAACCGCGTGCACTCGTTGATCACGCTGGCGCTGGAGATGCCTCCCCTGCCTTGAGACCCGAGACCCGTTTCAGGAGGCCTGTCGTGACCACGCCGGAACCCGGCCCATTCCAGCCGTACATCTCGGCGCACGAAACGCCCAGCACCGCGCCCACCTGGAAGCACCACTCGGTCAAGGCGTCGCTGCACCGCATCCGCCACAGCCGGACGGTCGAGGACGCGCACGCCCAGGCGACGACCGAGGCGGTGGTGCTCCTGCACTCGATCCGCCGCACCCTGGTGTGGATCGCGGTGCTGATCACGTTCGTCGTGGTGGTCTTGGTGATCGTGCCGTGGGCCGCACTCGTGTTCGGGTAGCCGCCGTGGACCCCGCCGCGCGGGCGGCGGGGTCGATGACGGAGCCGATCAGCCCAACCAGGGGGCGAAGTGCTCGGCCACGACGGTGGTCAGGCCGCCGACGCTGAGCCGGCCGTCGACCTCGATCACCCGCAGGCCGTGCTCCCGCGCCCGGTCGACCACGTCCTCGGCCAGGAGGCGGTCCCGTTCGAGGCGGTTGGCCTGCGCCCGTTCCGGGTCGCTCACCGCGACCGACACCTTGGCGGCCCTGGGCAGTTCGCGCAGCTGCCGTTGCCGGAACGCCTCGGTCGGCACCAGGAACACGGCCTGGCGCGGGTCGGCGAGCAGCGGCGCGACGAGCTCCGGCCGCAGGCCCCACCCCTCGGCGACGAGCGGACGGCCGCTGGACAGGGCGCGCAGGTCGTCGAGCACCATGCCGAAGCGCTCGGCGTGGCTGTGCTTGCTGTGCTCGGCCATCTCCTGCGGCGACGGCCGCACCCACGTCGTGTCGGGGTCGTGCGCCTGGAGGGTCTGCCACGCGTGCCGGTGCGGGTAGCGACCGGCCTGCGCCAGGGCGCGGTCGTAGTGGCCCCGGGCGTCGTGGAAGTCGTAGTGGTAGGCGGTCAGTCCGAATCGGCGCGACAAGAGCCAGGCGACGGTCGACTTGCCCGACCACTGCGCGCCGCCGATCCACAGGACAGTGCTGAGTTCACCAGAAGGTCCCCACCTCATGGTGGCAAGGGTGACGGCTCCCGATGGCGCGCACAAGTCTTGTTTTTGCTGGTCAGAAGTGGTTTAGTGGTAGGTGTTCAGCCGGTTATATGGTCCCCACCTCGACCGGCGGCAGTCAGGCCCCACCCGTCGCGGGCTCGGTGTGCACGGTGACGGCGGTCAGGCGCGGCACGGCGCGCTTGAGGTGGTGCTCGACCTCGTGCGCGATGCGGTGGCCCTGCTCGACGCTCAGCCCCGCGTCCACCGCGATCGCCAGCTCCGCCCGCAGCACGTGCCCGGTCCAGCGCATCCGCACCCGGTCGGCCCGCACCACGCCGTCGACCTGCGCGGCGGCGCGTTCGGCCAGGTCCACCGACGCCGGGTCGACCGCGTCGAGCAGCCGGCCGAAGACCTCGCCGGCCGCGTCGCGCAGGACGACCAGGATGGCGACCGTCATGCCGAGGCCGACGAGCGGGTCGGCGGCGGGGAAGCCGAGTGCCACGCCGGCGCCGCCCAGCACGACGGCCAGCGAGGTGAAGCCGTCGGTGCGGGCGTGCAGGCCGTCGGCCACCAGCGCGGCCGAGCCGATGTCCCGGCCGACGCGCATGCGGTAGCGGGCGACCAGTTCGTTGCCGAGGAACCCGACCACGCCCGCCGCCGCCACGACCCAGAGGTGCCGCACCGGCTGCGGGTCGAGCAGTCCGCGCACCGACTCGTACCCGGCGTACACCGCCGAGGCGGCGATCACCAGCACGATCGCGACGCCGGCGAGGTCTTCCGCGCGACCGAGGCCGTAGGTGAACCGGCGGGACGCGGCCCGGCGGCCCAGCACGAACGCGATGGCCAGCGGCACGGACGTGAGGGCGTCGGCGAAGTTGTGCACGGTGTCGCCCAATAGTGCGACCGAGCCCGTGACCAGCACCAGCACCGCCTGGACGACCGCCGTGGCGAACAGCGCCACGAACGAGACGACCAGCGCCCGCATCCCGCGCCTGCTGCTCTCCAGGGCGCTGTCCACGCGGTCCGCCGAGCGGTGCCCGTGGCCGTGACCGTGCCCGTGGCCATGTCCGTGCGTTCTGTCGGTCACCGTTCCGCCTCTGGTCGACCTCTGACTGGGACGTTGGCAGCATACCTGCGCAGTCACGCAGATACGCAACCAAGTAGGCTTACCCCCATGCACACCGCGTTGTCGGACTTCGACATGCCCAACGACGAGCAGGTCCACCTGGCCGCCGAGTCGTTCCGCCTGCTCGCCGACCCGACCCGGATCAAGGTGCTCTGGGCGTTGTTGCAGGGCGAGTCCTCCGTCGCCTGCCTCGCCGAGCTGGCGGGCGCCGCGCCGACCGCGGTCAGCCAGCACCTGGCCAAGCTGCGCCTCGCGGGTCTGGTGAAGGGCCGTCGGGAAGGGACGTTCGTCTACTACTCGGCCGCCAACGACCACGTGAAATCCCTTCTGGCGCAAGCGCTCTTCCACGCCGACCACGTCGACCGCGGCATCCCGCCCGCCGACGACGCCGAGCAGGAGGTCGCGCACCACCAGCACTGAGCGACACCGGCGGTTTCACCCTTACGTCGCAACGAATCGGGCTTATCAGTGCAGCTCAGCGGGTATCCGAAGCGTCCCCACCCGGTTCGACGAGGAGCAGGATCATGGGCACCTCCCCCTCTCCCCTCCGCGACGGGAGGCTGTGATGGCGCAGTCGCGGGACCTGATCGACATCCGCAGCGGAGACCTCTTCCACCAACCCGTCCCCTACGGCCTGGTGTACCCGACGTGCACGGCGGACGGCGAAGCGCCGCCCAGCCAGCGCGGCCGGACCTGGGAGCACCTGACCGCCTCGGGCCGCGTCCTCGAGCCGGTAGCCCGGTGACGCGCGGCAGCAGTCCCCCGACGGGGCCGCGGGCAGCAGCCCGCGGCCCCGTTCTCGTTGCGGTGCAAGGGAACCTGCCGATGACCGACGCCCGCCGGACGAGGGCGTGACGGCCCGCGTCACGACCTGACGCGCGCCGCGCACACCGCGCAGTCCGGCACCGCCCGGTCCGGCACGCCGAGCGCGGCGAACCCCTCCGCCGCCGCGCGCCACGACCGCACCGCCTCGCCGTGCCGCCCGGCGGCGCACTCCGCCCGCGCCACCCCGTGGTGCCCGCGCGCCCGCTCGTACCGGCCGCCGGCCCGCCGGGCGTGCTCGAAGTGCCGCAACGCCAGTTCCGGCTCGCCGGTCGCCAGGCGCAGCAGCCCCAGCTGGTACCGGACCTCGCCGAGCAACGGCACGTCGTCGGCCACCACGCCGACCGCCAACGCCGCGTCGAGGTGGTCGCGGGCCTGGCTGAGCCCGCCGCGCGCCAGGTGCACCGAGCCCAGCCCGCACAACGCCTCGCCCTCGTGCCGCTGGTCGCCGAGCTCGCGGAACCGGACCAGGGCGTCGCGGTAGTGCGCGGTCGCGCGGTCGGGTTCGCCCGCCTGCCGGTGCACGTGCCCGAGGTTGAGGGTGGCGGCGGCGACGCCGAACCGGTTGGCCAGCTTCTCGAACACGGTCAGCGCCCGCTGCCCGTGGTCGAGCGCGCGGACCGGGTCGCCGAGCCGGAGGTGGAAGCCGCCGAGCGCGGTGTGCGCGACCGCCTCGCCGAACGCGTCGTCCTGGCCGAGCCGCAGCGCCAGCGCCCGCTCGCCCTGCTCGACCGCGTCCCGGTAGCGCCCGGCCAGGTAGTGCACGACGGCGATGTTGGTCGACGTCCGCGCCGCGCCCGCGTGGTCGCCGAGTTCTTCCCACAGCGCCGACGCCTGCTCGTAGGCGTCCACCGCGTCGGTGTGCCGCTGGGAGGTCTGGTGGGCGACGCCGAGCGCGTTGAGCGTCTCGGCCTGTGCCCGGATGTCGCCGAGGGCGCGCGCGGACGTCAGGGCGACCTCGTGGGTGGCGGTCCAGTCGTCCAGCAGGCCGAGGGTGAACCAGTGCCGCCACAACGCGTTCGGCAGGCGCCAGGCGTGCTCGTGCCGGCCGGAGGCGGCGGCGAGGCGGGTGGCCGCGACGAGGTTGCGGCGCTCGTCGTCCAGCCACCGCGCGGCGGTGTCGCGGTCGCCGGCGCCCGCGTCGGTCTCGACCGCGGCCACCGCTGCCGCCGCCCGGTCCAGGTACCAGTCGAGCACCCGGACGACGGCGGCGTCGCGCTCGTCGGGGTCGGCCAACTCGGCGGCGTACACGCGCAGCAGGTCGTGCAGCCGGTAGCGGTCGAGCCCGACCTCCTCGACCAGGTGGCCGGAGGCGAGCACGGCGAGCGGGCGGTGGACGTCCGACCCGGTGGCCGCGGCGGCGGCCTCGACGTCGAAGTCCGCGCCGGGTAACGCGCCCAGCAGCCGGAACACGCGCGCCACGTCGGGTGTCAGTGCCCGGTAGGACCAGGAGAAGACGGCGCGCACCGCGGCGGACGGGTCGTCCGGGGGCGAGAGCAGGTCGATCCGCCTGGTCTCGTCGGCCAGCTGCGCGGCCAGCGCGGTCAACGTCACCGAAGGTCGGCGCACGGCCCGGTGCGCCACGACCCGCAACGCCAGCGGCAGCCCGCCGCACAGGTCGACCAGCCGTGCGGCGGCGGCCGGTTCGACGTCCACGCGTCGGCCGAGCACACCGCGCAGCAGCGCCACGCCGTCGTCGGCCGACAGCGGCACGACGGCGACCGGGTGCGCGTTGTCGCGGGCGGCGAGGCCGGCGAGCTCCGCGCGGCTGGTGACCACGACGGCGCAGCCGGGCGCGCCGGGCAGCAGCGGCCGGACCTGCTCGGCGGAGCGGGCGTTGTCCAGGACCAGGAGGACGCGGCGGTCGGCGAGCAGGGACCGGCACAGCGCCGAGCGCTCGGCTTCGCTCTCCGGCACGTGGTCGCGGTGCACGCCCAACGCGCGCAGGAACTCGCCCAGCACGGCCCGCGGCAACGCCGGCTCGCCTTCCCCGTGCCCGCCGAGGTCGGCGTAGAGCTGCCCGTCGGGGAACCGCTCGGCGACGCGGTGCGCCCAGCGCAGCGCGAGGGCGGTCTTGCCGACACCGGGCGTGCCGACGAGCGCGACCACGACGGGCCCGGCGAACCCATCCCCCACCACCGGACCAGCGCCCGACCCCGCCCTCGGGCTCACCGCCGCCCCACCGGCAACCGCCGCGAGCGGCCCGTCCCCCGCCCGAGCCGCCGCCTGCGAGGCGAGCAGGGCGTCCAACCCGGCCAGGTAGCCCTCCCTCGCGACCAGGTCACCGGCCGGAGGCAGCTGGCGAGGTGTCGGCGTGGTGGCGGGGGCCGGGGTGTCGGCGTCGGCCAGCAGCCGTTGGTGCAGGTGGCGCAGGTCCGCGCCCGGTTCGACGCCCGCCTGCTCGATCAGCAGCCCGCGCAACCGCCGGTAGACCTCCAGCGCCTCCACCCGCCGCCCGCAGCGGTGCAGGGCGAGCATCAGGGCGCCGGCCACGCGTTCCCGGCCGGGGTGCTCGGCGGCCAGCGCGGTCAGGTCCCCGACCACGTCGTGGTGCCGCCCCAGCTCCAAGTCCGCCTCCAGCCGGTCCTCCAGCGCGGCCAGCCTCTCCTCGGCCAGCGCGACCACCAGGCGGTTGCGCAGCGGGCCGTCCGCCGTGTCCGCCAACGGCGCGCCGCGCCACTCCCCCAGCGCCGTCGCGAGCAGCCGCCGCCGCACCGCCACGTCCGCCGTGGCCCGCGCCCGGGCCACGCCCTCCCGGAACCGGTGCAGGTCGACGTCCACCGGGTCGACGTCGAGCCGGTAGCCGCCGCCCGTGCCGACCAGCGCCACGCCCAGCCCGCCGAGCAGCTTGCGCAGCCTCGACACGTACACCTGGAGCGTGCCGCGGGCGGTCGGCGGCGGCACGTCCCACAGCGCCTCCGCCAACCGCGCCACCGGCAGCACGCGACCGGCTTCCGAAGCCAGCACCGCCAGCACGCACCGGAGCTGCGGGCCCGGCACCGGGATCACCCGATCCCCGTGCGCCACCTCGACCGGACCCAGGACCGACAACCGCACCGCGCCCCCCATGGCGAGTGAAGCTAGCGACAGATCCGGCCCGGACACAGGCTGTCCGGCCGTCCGGAGCTGTCCCGGACAGCCGTCCGGGCCGCGCGCGACCGCCCGCGCACCCGCCGCGGCGAAAAGCACGTGACTGTCGGTGGTGATCGGTAGGCTCACCGTGCGGACCCACAGCGGAGGAGGCCGAGTGACGGCGAGCGACGGGCGGCTGGTCGGCGACCTGGCCAGGGCCATCGACGAGTCGGACTTCGCCTGGTCGCTGGTGCTCGTCGGCGAGGACCAGCGCGACAAGCTGGCCGCGCTGACCAGCGACCTGCTCGGCAAGCCGTCGACCAGCGGCGACGGCAAGCAGATCGCCTCCGGCTACGCCTACTGGGGCATCGGGCCGACGATCGCCTGGGCGCACGCCTGCGCCGACCCGTTCTACCTGGTGATGAAGCAGAGCCTGGACTCGTTCACCCGCCGCTGGGGCCGGGTGCGCGGCCGGATCGGCGAGGGCTTCCACCACGTCAGCTTCGGCGTCGGCACCGGGCACAAGGACCGGCTGGTCCTGGAGCACCTGCTGGAGCGCAACCCCGGCCTGCTCTACGTGCCGGTCGACATGAGCTCGGAGATGCTGCGGCTCGGCACGCAGGAGGCCACGCACCGCGTCGGCCTGCGCGGGCACCGGGTGGTGCCGGTGCAGCTCGACTTCTCCCTCCGCGACAACCTGGCCGAGCTGCGCGAGCTGATCCACCGGCTGGTCGGCGACGAGCCGGTGCTGTACTCGCTGCTGGGCAACACGCTGGCGAACTTCGACCACGACGACGAGCTGCTCGCGAACCTCACCGCGCTGGTCCGGCCGCAGGACCTGTTCCTGCTGGAGGTCGCCACCACCGAGGCGTTGAACGACGACCTGGCGCAGGACGCGGTCGAGGAGTACGCGCGCAGCCGCGCCTACCGCGAGTTCGTGACCAGCTCGCTGCTGCACAACACCGACCTGACGATCAACGTGGACGCGGTGCAGTTCCGGGGCGCGGTCGAGGGCGACCGGGCGTTGGCGGTGAAGGTCGTCTACCAGAACCAGACCGGCGGCGACATCATGATGATGCTGCCCGACCGCAACCGGGTGCCGTTCCCCGACCGGGACACCATCCGCCTCTACCTGACCCGCAAGTACGCGCGGAAGGCGTTGGACGGGATCGTGCGCGAGGCCGGGATGCGCAAGGTCACCGGCACGCACTCCGACTTCGGCGTGCCGCGCTCGTCGCAGGGCTTCGGCATGGACCTGCTGCTGCTCGCGCCCGGCGAGCCCGTGCCCGCGCCGAGGACGGACGACAACGTGGCCGACGTCATCTGGGGGAACTGACCCCCGATGACCCGGATCGCGATCACGGCCCTCACGTTCGGCGCGCTCGCGGTGGCGATGGCGCTGGGCGTGAGCTGGTTCGTCGTGTCGCCGCCGGGCGAGCGGTGGGAACCGGCGGTGAACTCGTTGGCGCTGCTCGCGGGCATCACCGGCATCTTCGCCGAGCGGTGGGCCTCGCAGCGCGAGCAGCGCAACCAGGCGATCGAGTCGATCCGGCTGGAGATGGCCCGCAACCGGGAGACGCTCGACGGCGAGGCGTTCAGCGCGTCGAGCTCACGCGGGCGGCGGGTGTACCCGAGGCTGGTGCAGTCGGCGGTGGACTCCGCGCTGTCGTCCGGCGCGCTGAGCCCGCACCGCGACGCCGAGCTGATCGACCTGCTGCACCGGTGGCGCACGGCGGTCGCGTCGGTGAACCGGCGGTTGGAGCTGACCGAGATGCTGGTGTTCACCAGCGCGTCGGACGAGAAGGCCGAGCAGTTCCACACGGCGCTGCACCGCGCCAGCAGCTTCTTCCAGGGCGTTCGGACGCTCCTCGACGAGGCCCAGGCCACCCTCGGCGGGCCGGTGCTGCCCTAGCTCGCGGCCAGCAGCTCGCCGTCGCCCAGCACGAGGCCGAGCCCGTCCACCCAGCGTGCCACGACGGCGGGTTCCGGCCGGACCGGGCCGCGCAGCCTGGCGAGCACGAACGGCGGCTCGGCGCTGTCGGTCTCCACCGCGACCGACCAGCCGCGGTCCTCGTCCCACAGCAGCGCCACGTCGCGGTCGGCGAAGCCGGGCAGGTGGCCGTCGAGCGCGAGGTAGGCGCCCAGGCGGGAACCGTCGGACTGCACGCACGAGCACTCGCCGCTGAGACCGAGCGCCCGCGTCACGTCCGAGACGTAGGCCAGCACCGCGCGCACCGCGCTGTCGTCATCGAATTCCCAGTCCATCCCGCACCACCGTCCCCGCCCCCGCCGTCCCTGGTCGGCGCCGACCACTCGGCGCGGTCCGGGGTAGCCCGATCGTGCGGTTTCAAAACCCGGACGTCCGGATTGTTTGGCCGCCGGGACGTCAGGGAGCGGCCGGACCAGGCTTTTCGTACAGGTAGGCGCCCACCCAGTCGACCGCGTCCCGGGTGGGCTCCGCCGGAGGGGCGGCCACGAAGTTCGCCGCGTCGTCGACGCTGCCGGTGCCGTCGTAGCGGGCGGTCAGCGGGTACGGGAACACCGGCCGGGTGCGGACCGCGTCGCCCGCCCGGCCGGTGGCGATGACGCGCTCGGGCGCGGTGCCCTGCTCCACCCACGCCAGCAGCTCGCGGATCGGGTCGAAACCGCTCAGCGTGCTGCCGCCGCCGCAGTGGTACATGCCGGGGACCATGAACACCCTGGCCCAGGAGCGGACGTCCTCGTCACGCTGCGCCAGCCGTTCGTAGTAGTCGAGCAGGGCGCGCGGCGGAACGCCCTGGTCGCTCCAGCCGTGCCAGAGGATCAGCTTGCCGCCCGCCGCGCGGAACTCGTCCAGGTCGAGGCTCATCGCGTTGCCGCGCACGCCCTCGACGTTGAGCCGGGCGAACTCCTCGGCGGTGAACTCGACGTCGGCCAGCGACGAGCCGGGCGAGCCGACCGGGAAGCCCATGTGCTTGAGGAAGTTGTCCGCGAGCAGCGCGGAGAACGTGGCGGCGCGGGGGCTGGTGGTCGGGGTGATCCAGTCCACCCAGGCCCGCTCGGAGCCGCGTTCCTGCCCGGCCGGGTAGAGCCGCTTGCCGCGGGCGTCCTTCGGACCCGCGTACAGCTTGCGCACCACGTCGAGCTGCTCGGGCGTGAGGCACTTGCCGCCGGCCGCCGGGCACAGCAACGGCGCGGGGTCGTAGTCGCACCGGCGCGGGTCCTCGATCTGGTCGTCCACCAGGCCGTCGATGCGGTCGCAGTGCTTCATGACGGCGTCGTGCAGCACGGGCAGCAGGTCGGCGGTGAGCACCGGCAGGCCGTCCGCGCCGGTGTTCGTGCGGGCCAGCCACGCCTGGTAGAGCACCAGCGGGCTCTGGTAGTTCGCGGGCGCGCCGGCGATGACGCCGTCGAAGTCGTGCGGGTAGCGCTGGGCCAGCAGCAGCCCTTCCCGGCCGCCGTTGGAGCAGCCGGCGAAGTAGGAGAACGAGGGCGGGTCGCCGTAGAAGTCCTCGATGACCCGCTTGGCGGCCATCGAGACCACGTGCGGCGCGCGGAAGGCGAAGTCGTCGCGGGCCGCCTGGTTGGCGGCGGCGGGCCTGCCGTCGGCCGACCTGACCGTGCCGCGACCGACGTGCCCGTCGTCCGTGGCGGCCACCGCGACGCCGCCGACCTCCGGTCCGCAGTCGGGGAACGAGGGCGACACGAGCTCGCCGCAGAACCCGCCGCAGCCGTACTGGAGGTAACGGCCGGTGTAGGTCGTGATCGGCAGCTTCAGGTGGAACCGGACCTCCGGCTCGACGTACCCGAGCACGGAGCAGTGCGCCGCCTCCTGGCCCTCCCCCACCGCTTCCGCCTGCGTCACGTGCGCACGCGTGCCGGGGAGCTCGAAGTCGCGCACCAGGTCCGCGCACTCGGCCACGGGCCGGATCACCGCGCCCTGCTCGCCGGGCGCGGCGGCGAGGGCGGCCACCAGCGCCACCACCATGCCGACCAGCACGCCCCACCGGATCACTCGCACCTCCATCCCCGCCCATTCTGCCGATCACGCGCGCACCGATCGGATCCCGGGTCCGACGGCGGCCGGGCACGAGCCCGTGCGTGCGGAGTATCCCCTGTTCGGGGCGTTGACGGACGGGAAACGGATCAGGGGCGGGGTGTGAGCACCGCAACGCCCGCGATGTCGTCCAGGTACGCGGAGGTGAACCCACCGGCGACGTTCTCCACCTCCGCGATCACCACCGTGACGCCGTCGAGCACCGCGGAGTCGTAGTTGTGCGCGGTGAACGGGACGTCGGCGACCTGGAGGAGGGAACCGGACAGCGGCGTGAGGTCACCGGTGCCGTGGACGTCCTCGAGCCGCTTGAACTCGCGGGCCTGGTCGCGGTCGTCGAACTCGACCCAGGCGACGAACACGACCGCCGTCCCACCCTTGTCGTCCGTGAGGGTGAACAGCATCCGGTCGAGGGCCACGCAAGGCACGGCCTTCAACAACTCCTGCACCTGCCCGAACGAGTGGGAAACGCACTCGTCGTCAGCGCGGGTCGCCCTGTCGACCACCCGGAGCCCGGTGTCGCGCCAGATCTCGTCCGGATCGCCAGGCGCCGCGAGCCCACCGGCACCAGCGGCAACCACACCGGCCAACGCGGCGGCGGCGACCAACCCACCGGACCCCATCCCACCACCTCCGCCACGACCGGCACCTGTCACCCACTGGTACCCGCTTCGACGGTAACTCCCACCTGCCGACGACGGACAGGCCCAACACCACCAACCCCCGCCACACCACGACCACCGGCCGGCGCAGTCGGAACCGCGCCGCCATCCCGAACCCACCCGACACGGACCTCACGAGGGGTTCGGCAGCCGAGTGTCGAATGTAGACGGTGGCGGTGGCAGTGGGCGAAGACGTCGCGTCGGACGTGGCTTCGGTCGTGTGTAGGGCGAACGCCTGACACGCTCGCCCGCTTCGCGACGCTACGTTCCGGCACCATGGGGTATCGAAGCAGGGGGCTCGTCGCGGTCGTGATCGCCGCACTGGCCGTCACTACTGCGTGTGGCGATCGCGGCGGGAGCGGGTCACCGGCCGGCGGCCCGACATCAGGCACCGACCCCGGCAAGTCGAGGAAGATCGACAGTGCCGACGAGGTGATCAAGGTGGTCGACCTGGGGTTCGTCACCTACAGCGTCGGGAAGTCCGTCAAGCAGGACTACCTGAGCTGGGGGTTCGTCATCGAGAACGTCTCCGACGAGGTGGCCCTCAGCGTCTCGGTCGAGGCGGACTTCACCGACGGAGCAGGACAGCCCGTCCCGGGCACCGAAGAAGCCGGCTCCTTCACCGTGGTACTACCCGGCCAGAAGATGGGCGTGGGCGGCAACAGCATGTACGACGGCCCGGTCGTGGCCGACATGGAGGTCAAGGTCACGATGATCGGGTCGCTGGACACCCCGGACGGCAAGCGCCACCGGGACCCGCCCTCCCCCTACCAGGAGCTGCGGGCGAGCAACCCGGTCGAGACCCTCACCGGCCAGAACGACGACAACGAGGTGGTCACGGTCGACGTGACCAACACCTACGGCGTCCCGTTGAAACCGAAGGTGACCGCGGTGAGGCGGGACGCCAACGGCGTCATCGTGGGCGGTCTGGGCAACAACGCCATGGAGGAGAAGATCCAGCCGGGTGCCCGCGCGCAGGCCACCCTCAGCGGGCAGGTCCACCTGCCGAGGCTGACCTCGGGGACCACCGAGTTCTCCGTGGATCCGGTCATGGGGTGGATCGTCACCACTGACCCCGTTTTCGAGGACCTGGGATGACCACCATCGGCAAGCTCGTCGCGCTCGCGTGCGCCGCACTGGCCCTGACGACCGCGTGCGGCGGCGGGGACGGGTCGTCATCAGCCGAGGGCGATACCGGCGAACCGAAGACCATCGCCAGTGCCGACGAGGTGATCAAGGTCGTCGACAAGGGGTTCGTCACCTACAAGGTCGAAAAACCCGGCGTCGAGAGCGACTACCTGAGCTACGGGTACGTCATCGAGAACGTCTCCGACGAGGTGGCCCTCACCGTCCGGGTCGCCGTGGAGTTCACCGACGAAGCAGGCAAGCCCCTCCCGGACGTGCCCAGCTCGGGCAACGAGTTCAGCGTCGTGCTACCCGGCCGGAGGATGGGCGCCGGCCACAGCGAGAGCTACGCCGGCCCCGCCCCCGGTGGCGACCGCCCGACCATCGCCGGCATGAACGTCAAGATCACCCTGATCACCGCGCTGGACACCCCGGACGGCGAGCGCTACCGGAAACCACCCGCTCCCTACGCCGAGTTGGCGACGGGCGACCCGGTCGTCGTCGGCTCGAATGGCAGGAACGAGACGGTCGCGGCCGAGGTGACCAACACCTACGACGTCCCGCTGCGGCCGAAACTGACCGCGGTGGTGCGGAACGCCGACGGGGTCATCGTCGGCGGCATGAACAGCGAGCCGGTCACCCAGCAGATTCAGCCAGGCGACAGCGCGCGGGCTGAGTTCTTCGACAGGGACATCCGGTCGCCGAAGGTCGCCGAGGGGACCGTCGAGTGCTACGCGGACCCCAACCTGGGACGGATGATCACCCGAACCCCCGTCTGGGAGGACACCTGACGCTACGGGCCCGGGGTGGGAGGCCGGTGGTCGGCAGTGCACTTCTTCCAGGCACTTCTTCCCGGGCCACGTCCACGCGGTCAAGGGCCGCGTCCACGCGGTCAAGGGCCTCGGCGGGGTTCCGACGGGCAGAGCGGGGTTTCGACGGGCAAGGGCGGGGTTTCGACGGGCAAGATCCGCTGCGACGACCTCAAGACCCGAACGCCGCCACCACCGCCGCCATGTCCGCCCCTTCCCCGACCCGCCCCGCCGCCACCCGGTAGTGCTCGTGCAACACCCGCATCAACCGATCATCCGTCCCGGCCACCGCCATCGCCGCCACGATCAGCTCGCTGTCCTTCACCGCGCCGTCAACCCCGAACGACGCGGTGAACTCGCCGTCGATCATCGCCCGTCCCTTGACCTGCGCATAAGTGCTGTCGACCGGACCACCGGCGATCACCTCCAAGAACGCGTCGGGGTCCAACCCCAACCCCCGCGTCAGAGCCACCGCCTGCGCGGTCGCGGCCGTGATCGACAGCACCCACGAGTTGGCCGCCAGCTTGAGCCGCTGCCCGTCCCCGGGCCGTTCACCCGCCCACACCGTGCGCAGCGCGATGGCGTCGAACACCGGCGCGAGGAACTCCCGCACCTCCACCGGCCCGGCCGCCAGGACGGTCAGCTTCCCCTGTTCGGCCGGTGCGCGCGTGCCGAGCACCGGCGCGTCCACGAACGGCACGCCGTACGTCGTGGCCAGTTCCGCCAAGTGGTCGACACCGTCCAAGCCGACCGTGCCGCACTGCACCCACACCGCACCGGGCTCGACCGACGGCAACGCCTCGGCCATCACCCCGGCGGTCGCGTCGGCGTCGAACAGCATCGTGAGCACGACGTCCGCGCCGACGACCGCGCTCTTCGGGTCGTCGGCGACCAACGCGCCTTCGTCGGCCAGCGGGCGCGCCTTGGCCACGCTGCGGTTCCACACCACGACGTCCATCTTGGACCGCAGCAGGCTCCGCGCCATCCCGGCGCCCATCAGACCCGTTCCCAACACCACCGCGCGCATGGACCCAACATTCCACCAAGGACGGTGGACCGCATCACGAAGGCGACGAGGCCAGGTAGCCGGGCGCCCGGCGGGCGTGCGCCGCCCGTTCGAACGCGGCGGCGAACCGCAGCACGGTCGCGTCCTCCCGGTGGCCCGCCATGAACGACACACCGATCGGCAACGGCCCGGCGAAGCCCGCCGGCACGGAAGCGTTCGGGTACCCGGACACGGCCGCCGGCGTCGACGACCCCAGCTCGAAGGCGTCACCGTCGCCGTACTCGGTCCGCCACGCCGGCCCGTTCGTCGGCGCCACGATCACGTCCAGCCGGTGCGCGGCCAGCACCTCGTCGATCGAACGGCGGGCGAGCGCGGTCGCGGTCCGGCGCTGCTCGACGTACGTCGGATCGGTGACCGGCCGGGCCTTCGCCGCCTCGACGAACAACTCCTGCCCGAACTTGTCCAGCTCCACCGGGTCGGCCTCGTTGAACGCGATCAGCTCGGTCAACGTCCTCGGCACGCCCGGCCGCGTCTTCAGGTACCGCTCCAGGTCGTGCTTGAACTCCGTGATCAGCGCCGGGAACTCGGCGGCCTCGACCTCCTGCTGGTACGGCAACTCCACCTCGACCACCACCGCGCCGGAGCGCCGCAGCACGTCCACCGCCGACTGCACGACCCGGTCCGCCTCGGCGTTGCGCCCGGCCTTGCGCCACACGCCGACCCGCTTGCCGTCCAACGTCGCCGCGCCGAGGTCCGACGCGTAGTCGACGCCCTCGCCCTCCAGCACGGACATCAGGATCGCGGCGTCCACCACGTGCCGCGCCATCGGACCGGCCGTGTCCTGGCGCGACGAGATGGGCACGATGCCGTCGCCGCTGATCCGGCCGAGCGTGGGCTTGAGGCCGACCACGCCGTTCTGCCCGGCCGGGCACACGATCGAGCCGTCGGTCTCCGTGCCCACCGCGACCTGCGCCAACGACGCCGCCACCGCCGCGCCCGAGCCGGACGACGAGCCGCACGGGTTGCGGTCGAGGACGTGCGGGTTGTTGGTCTGCCCGCCGATCGCGGACCACCCGGAAGTGGACGACGTGGAGCGGAAGTTCGCCCACTCGGACAGGTTCGTCTTGCCCAGGACCACCGCGCCCGCGTCACGCAGGCGTCGCACCAGCTCGGCGTCGTCCCGGGGCGGCACGCGCAGGGCACGTGAACCGGCCGTGCTGCCCATGGTCCTGGTGTCGATGTTGTCCTTGAGGAGCACCGGGATGCCGTCCATCGGGCCTCTCACCTGCCCCAGCCGACGTCGCCGGTCGCTCTCCGCGGCTTGGGCGAGCGCTTCGGGGTTCACCGCGACGACCGAGCGGACCTTGCGGTCGATGGTCTCGATGCGGCGCAGGTAGGCGCGGGTGAGGTCGACCGAGGTGAGGGTGCCCGCGTCCATTCGGCGGTTCAGGTGCGGGACGGTGGCCGCGTCCAGGTCCTCGACCGGGCGGGTGCGGGCGTGGGCCGGTGGCGCGACGACGAGCACGCACAGCAGGGCCGCGAACAGGGATCGCATGCTGGTACCCCAGTCGTGGGGACCGTTCCCGGTCAACCCGCCATTGGTCGGGGGCTTCGGGATCTTGGGGCTCGGTCGGGACCCGGTCGGGACTCGGTCGGGACTCGGTCGGGACTCGGTCGGCGCAGGTTCTTGATCGGCGCAGGTTCCTCAGTCGGCGCTGGTTCGGCTGGCGCCGGCTATTTGGGCGCTTCCCCCTGGTTGACGCGTGCGTGCAGCCGTTCGCGGATCTCGTCGGGCGTGTAGGCGCGACGCTTGCGTTCCGCGCGTGCGATCACCACCCCGGTCGCCGCGACACCCGCGACACCGGCCAGTCCGAGCAGCTTCCACCAGCGCATCTGCCTAGGCTACCGGGATGGCTGGAACGAAGATCGGTCTGGACGAGGCGGTCGAGCTCACCCGTACCGGGGACGTCTGGTTGTTCCGCGGCAGCTCGGTGGCCGACCGGGCGATCCGGGTGACCACGAACAGCCCGGTGAACCACGTCGGCATGACCGTGGCCGTCGAGGACCTGCCGCCGTTGATGTGGCACGCCGAAATGGGCCGCTCCCTGCCGGACGTGTGGACCGGCACGCACCACCGGGGCGTGCAGTTGCACGACTTGCGTGACGCCGTGCTGGTGTGGGCGCGCAAGTACGGGCAGCGGGCGTGGCTGCGGCAACTCGACCGGCCGACGACCCGGGAGGAGGACGACGCGGTGCTGAAGACGGTGGCACGGCTCAACGGGACCCCGTTCCCGTCCACGGCGAGGATGGCCAGTCGGTGGTTGCGCGGGCGGTTGCCGAACTTGCGCAAGTCTTCGGACACGACGTTGGAGACGGCGTACTGCGCGGAGGTGGTGGCGGTGACTTACGAGGAGATGGGGCTGCTGCCGAGCGGGCGTCGGGTCAATTGGTACGACCCGGGGCGGTTTTGGAGCGGTGATGAGCTGGACTTGGTGGGTGGGGCGCGGTTGGGGGAGGAAATCGGGGTGGAGATACCTCGGGAGTGACTTGGGGGTTGAAGGGGTGGGGGTTCGAGGGGTTGGGGGTCAGGGGGCAGGGCTCGGCGGGTTTTGGGCGGGGTTTGGGTTCGATGGTCACGCTCGGGTCCGGCTCGATTTGACATGGGGCCCTTACGGGCACTCCAGGCAGGCCAAAGCCGGCAGGCCCGGCGGGGAAAAGCGTCCCGCCAGGCCTGCCGGCTTCGACCAGCCTAAAGCACCCGAACCCATGTCAAATCGGGCCTCTGCGGGGGCGCTGCGGGTCCGTTGTGGGGCTGTTGGTTAGGGCGTTGGTGGTGGTTTCCGTGCTTGCGGCTCACTCGACTGGGCGAAGAGTGCAACCTGTGACAACCCCAATCGCATTTCTCACGTTAGCCGGATAAAACGGCCGGCCCGGCGGCGAACAGGGCTGGGTGGAAGCGGTTCGGTGGTGGGGTGGAGAGGTGGTGGGGCATGGGCAGGGTCTCGGTGCGTCGTGGGATGGAGTGGTGGAGTGGAGTGGTGGGTGGCGCGGGACGCGTGCAGGCGGTGGGGTTGGTGCTGGCGTTGGTGTCATGGTTGATGGCTGGACTGGACTGGTAGCGGGCTGTGGCTGGTTGCCTTCGCTTAAAACAGGAGTGCGGAAGGAGGTTCGGATCTAGCATTCGGTCGGTGGACAAGCGTTCGAGCGTGGCGTTGGGCGTGGCGTTGGCGGGGGCCTTGGTGGTCGGGTGCGCTGCGGAGGCAGAGGTGCCGCAGGTGACGCCCGAGACCGGGTTGCTGGGCGCGCTGGCTGGGGTGCGGGCCACTGCCGAGTCGTCCGTGCTGGTCGAGTACGGGGACGTGGCGGCGGTGCGGGCGTTGGTCGACCAGGACCCCCAGCGGTTCCGGGAGTTGCAGGGCTACGGGTACTCCGACCTGGCCGGGCACAGCCGGGTGCTGCCCGAGCTGGTCGGGTTCGACCCCGCCAAGGCCAGCACGGCGTTGCGGGTGGGGCAGCCGCCGAAGTGGGCGGCGGTGCTGCGCATGGACGTGGACGTGCCGGGGGTGGACGCCAAGCTCGCGGGGTTGGGTGGGCGACGTGGTGGTTCGGGCGTCTGGACGACCGGTGAGGACAACGAGATCGACCCGGACGGGCCGTTGGCGGAGGCCGGGATCGTGACCGGGTTCCAGCAGGTGCGGGTGGAGGCGGGTTCGGTGGTGCACTCGCCTGCCGGTGAGTCGCTGAAGTGGGTCACCGAGCCGCCGGGGGACCAGTCGTTGGCCGACGACCCCATGATCGGCGAGTTGGCGCGGTGCCTGGGTGAGATCTCCGCGGCGCTGATCAGCAAGCCGAAGAACGGGTTGCCGGTGGCGGCGGGGGTGCGGACGACGCCGGCGGGCGAGAGCACCGAGGTCGTGTGCGTGCCCGACGAGAATCCCAACGCGCTCAAGGACCTCGTGCGGACGAACCTCGAGTCCTCGCCCTGGGCGGAGGTGCTGCCCGGCGCGACGGCCGAGCAGCCCGCCGACCAGACCGGTGTCGTGCGGGTGCTCGCGCCGACCGCGCCGGGCGCGCGGATCGGTCGGGTGCTCCAGGCGTTGCAGCGCGGCGAGCTGCCGACGTTGTTCGGCTGAGCCGGTCAGTCGAACCGCTGGGCGACCTGTTCCCGGCGGGCCGCGACGGACGAGCCCGACTCACGCCGGGCCATGCGGCGCAGGACGACGGACGCGAGGGCCAGGCCCACGACGGCCCACGCGCCGAGTGCGATCACGGTCTCGAGTTGCCGCCACGAGCCGCCGATCTCGGCGGCGGCGACCGCGTCCGGCAGCAGGGCGGACCGCAGGCCGAGCCCCAGCCAGTAGAGCGGGAACGCCTGGCCGATCCACTGGGCCCACCCCGGCAGGGCGGTGATCGGGTAGAACACGCCCGACACCACCACCAGACCCATGATCAGCAAGGTGACGAAGCCGAGGCTCTGGGTGTTGCCGAACACCGCGCCCACGATCGCCCCGATCGGCAGGACGGCGAGCAGGCCGAGCCCGAGCACCCACACCAAGGTGACCCACGTCGACACGCGACCCGGTCGCAGGCCGTCGAACAGCAGCATCGCGGGCACGAGGATGAGCACGAGCACCGCGACCGTCATCGCCGCCTTGCCCAGCACCTTGCCGATGACGTAGGCGAGCACGCCGTTCGGCGTCGCCTTCGCCCGCAGCAACGTGCCGTCCTCGCGGTCCATGGTGAGGGTCATCGCCAACCCCATCAGGCCGGAGAACACGGCGCTCATCGCGAGGATCCCCGGCACGGCCTGCGCACCGAGCGGGAAGTCCAGGCCGGGCACGGCGCCGTCGCCGAACGCGTACATCACGACCAGCGCCACCACCGGCAGCCACAGCCAGCCCATCAGCTCGCCCGCGTTGCCCATGGTGTGGCCGAACTCGATCCGACCGCGCCGCACCCCCGCGCGCACGGCCACCACCCGGGCGTTCACGCGGTCACCAGCTCGGACTCGCGCACCAGCGCCAGGTACACGTCCTCCAGGCTCGCGCGCCGCACTTCGAGGTCGTCCACCGCCTTGCCGTGCTCGGCGAACAGCTCCCGCACGTAGCCGGTGGAGTCGGCCACGGACAGCACGTGCTCCTCACCGCCCAGCCGGTACCGCACCTCGGCCACGCCGGCGATCCGGGCGGCCAGTTCCGCCGCCGTGCCGTCGGCGACCACCCGGCCGGCCACCAGGATCACGATGCGGTCGGCCAGCTTCTCCGCCTCGGCGAGGTCGTGGGTGGTGAGCAGGATTGTGGTGCCGGACAGGCCGCGCACCAGCTCGTGGAACTCGCGCCGGGCCTCGGGGTCGAAGCCGACCGTCGGCTCGTCGAGGAACAGCAGGTCGGGCTGTCCGACCAGGCCGACGGCGACGTCCAGGCGCCGCCGCTGCCCGCCGGACAGGGTGCCGATCCTCTTGTCGGCGTGGTCGGTCAGGCCGACCGACGCGATCAGGTCGTCGAGGTCGAACGCCCGCCCGCGGTACGGCTCGTAGCACAGGCTCAGGTAGGACAGCAGCTCGCGCACCCGCCACCGGCCGTGGTCGCGCCACGACTGCAGGACCACGCCGAGCCGGGCGCGCCACGTCTCGTCGCCGTCGTCGGGGTCGACGCCGAGCACCCGGACCTCGCCGGCGGACCGCTTGCGGAAGCCCTCCAGGATCTCGATGGTGGTGGTCTTGCCCGCGCCGTTGGGTCCGAGCAGCGCCACCACCTCGCCCGGTCCGACGGTCAGGTCGACGCCCTTCAGCACGTCGGTGGACCCGTACCGCATGCGCAGGTCCCGCGTCTGCACAACCGACGGTTCCCGCTGGTTGTCGTTGGTTTTCATGTGTTAAACCGTATCGTTGAAGTACCCTGTTGAGACTTTCTGCGACTTGTGCGAGGAAGGCATCGGACAACCTTCAAATTCCCGTTGAACCTGAACGCGTGTGGGGTGCTTGCCGTGGGTCTTCGCCCGGTGGATCTGGCCCGTGTCGCGGGCATCTCGGCCCAGCAGGTGCGCAACTACCTCGACGCCGGGGTGCTGCCGCCGGCCGAACGCTCACCGGCGGGGTACCGGGTGTTCGACGAGCGGCACCGGCAGGCGTTGACGACGTACCGGGCGCTGGGTCGCGGGTACGGGTGGGACGCCGCCAAGGCCATCATGCGCTCGATCCACGCCGGCGCGCCCGACCAGGCGCTGGTCCGGGTGGACGCCGAGCACGCGGCGGCGCACGGGCAGCGGCTGGCGTTGCGGGCGACGGCGGAGGCGTTGGAGGCGGTGGCCGGGCACCCGCCGGACACCGTGCCGCGGACCGGGTTGCGGGTGGGTGAGTTGGCCGCACGGCTCGGCGTGCGGCCGTCGGCGTTGCGGGTGTGGGAGGCGGCGGGCCTGCTGCTGCCGGGGCGGGACACCGACGGGCACCGGCGGTTCGGCCCGACGGACGTCCGCGACGCCCGCCTGGTGGCCACGCTGCGGCAGAGCCGCTACCCGCTGCCGACGATCAAGCCGATCATGGACGAGTTCCGCAGCTCGGGCGGCGCGGACGCGTTGCGCGCCGCGATCACCGACCGGGAGGCCGAGATCGGCCGGCGGGCCCGGTCGATGCTCGAAGCCGCCGCCGCGCTGCACGGCTACCTGGCGGTGGTCAGCCCCGCCTCGTAGGCGAGGATCGCGGCCTGGACCCGGTTGGTCACTTCGAGGCGTTGCAGGATCGCGCTGACGTGCGCCTTCACCGTGCCCTCGGCGACGGTCAGGCACCGGGCGATGTCCTGGTTGGACAGGCCCTCCCCCACCAGCGCCAACACCTCGCGCTCACGTCCGGTCAGCGCGTCGACCCGCTTGCGGGCCTGGTCGTAGCGGGTGAGGCGGCCGCCGCGCAGGTCGGCGACCACGCGGTGGGCGATGCGGGGTGAGAGGTAGGCGGCGCCCTCGGCCGCCGCGCGCACGCCGATCAGCAGTTCCCTCGGGTCGGCGGCTTTGAGCAGGAAGCCGTTGGCCCCTTCGCCCAGCGCCCGCGCGACGTACTCGTCCTCGTCGAACGTCGTCAGCATGACCACCGCGACCTCCGGCATGGCCTGGCGCAGTTCCGCGGCGGCGGCCAGGCCGTCCAGGCGGGGCATCCGGATGTCGAGCAGGACGACGTCGGGCTGGTGCGCTCGCGTCAGTTCGACCGCCTCACGCCCGTCGACGGCCTCGGCGACCACTTCGATGCCCGGGTCGGTGTCGAGGATGGCCCGCACGCCGGCGCGGACCATCGCCTCGTCGTCGGCGAGCAGCACGCGGATCACGCCCCACCTCCCCGCGGCAGTCGGGCGGTCACCGTGAACCGGCCGTCGACCACACCCGACCGCAGCGTGCCACCGACCAACCGGACCCGCTCGGCCAGGCCGGCCAAGCCGCTGCCGCCGCCGTCGCCGACGGGTGTCCGGTCGACCGGGTTGGCCACGGTGACCAGCACTTCGTCGGTCGTCGTCAGTTCCACCGCGACGGGCGCGCCGGGTGCGTGCCGGGCGGCGTTGGTCAGCCCCTCCTGCACCACCCGGTGCACGGCGCGGTCCAGCAGCGGCGGCAGCGGGGTGGTGTCGCCGGTCCGGGTCAGGACCACCGGCAGGCCGGCGACGGCGGCCCGGTCCACCAGCGCCTCCACGGTCTCGTCCGGCGGCTCGACCGGGGCGGCGCCCTCCCGCAGCACGCCGACGGTGCGCCGCAGGCGGTCGGTGGCCGTCACCGCGGACTCGCGCAGGCCGGCGGCGGCCCGGCGGGCGGACTCGGTGTCGCCGGTCAGCTCCAACGCGCCGGCGCGCAGCGCGATCAACGTCAGCTCGTGGCCGAGCGAGTCGTGCATGTCGGCCGCGATCCGGGCCCGCTCCCGCAACCGGGCGCGTTCGGCGACGAGTTCCTGCGCCCGTTCCAGCTGCACGATCCGCTCCCGTCCCACCGCGATCAGCTCGGCCTGCTGCCGCCGGAACCGGCCGGCGAGCCACGGCAGCACCACGAACAGGCCCAGGCTCGCCAGCGCGCCGACACCTTCCCAGACCCGCACCACCGCGATCACCAGCCCGACCGCCGCCACCGCGCCGACGACCAGTTCGCCCCGGCGCACCGGCAGGTGCCGGCCGTGCAGGTAGACCAGCACGGCCAGCGCCGGGTAGAGCAACTGCCGCCACACCGGCAACGCGTCCGTGGCCAGCCCGTTGACCAGCCCCACGAGCGCGAGCGCCGCGAGGACCACGCCGTTCCGCATGGTGCGGACCCTACCGAGCGTCATCCGGTGTGGACCGTCGCACGCAGGCGGAGCAGCCGGGCCGTCGCCGTCGCCACGCCGGCCAGGGCCGCGACGACCACCGTGATGGTCAACGGCAGGGCGAAGTAGGTCAGCTGCGCCCACGTGACCGTGCGCCCGTTGACCAGGATCGAGGTGAGGTCCGGATAGGCCGCCGGCAGGCCGACCGGCACGAGCAGCGGCACGAAGCGCAACGCCACCGACCACACCGGCGAACCCGCGCGCCGTCGTGCCCAGCGCGCCGACCGCCGGACACCCAGCACCCCGAGACCGATGGCCGCCAACGCGATCAGGCCCAGCACCAGCTCGAACGACTGCCGACCGGCGCCCGCGGGCGCCGGATCACGGCCTTGGCTCAACGCGATCAGCCCGTTGAGGATGTCGTAGGTGTCGTCGTGCAGCGACGCGCTGTTGACCAGCACCGCGAACCCGTGCCCCGTGGCAGGCACGATCGCCTGCACGGCCGAGTACGTGAACAGGTTCCCGGGGTGCACGAGCTGCTCCACCCCGTCCGGCCCCTGATCGGGAATCCACCCCATGGCATAGTCGTCCACAGTGGACGACGTGTGCATCACGCGCAGTCCCTCGGCCGACACGAGCTGCGTGCCGATGCCGTTCTGGCTGATCAGCCACTTGCCCATGTCGGCCGCCGTGGTGACGACCCCGCCACCGCCGCTGTGGAACCCCGGCAGCTCGGGCCTGCTCAGCCACGCGCCGAACACCGAGTTGTACCCGTCGGCGGGTCGGATGACGTCCGTCGACACCGTGCTGCGCGACATGCCGAGCGGCCCGAACACGCGCTCCTTCAGGTAGTCGTCGAACGACCGGCCACTCGCCACCTCCACCACCCGAGCGGCCAGGTCGTAGTTCACGTTGCAGTACTCGTAGTGCGTGCCCGGGTCCGCCGCCAACGAACCGGAGGACAGCTTCGCCGTGTAGTCACCCAGCGAGGTGGCGGTTTCCAACGCGGTCACGTCGATCGTGGTGTCGGAGAACCCCGAGGTCTGGTTCACCAACTGCCGGACGGTCACGTCGGCGAACCTCGGATCCGCCATCGTGAAGCCGGGCACCTGGTCGGCCACCGGGTCGTCCAGCGCGATCCGGCCGTCCTCCACCAGCGTCATGACGGCCATCGCGGTGAACGACTTGCTGACCGACGCGATCCGCATCGGCGTGTCCGCCGTGACGGGTGCGCCCTCGGAGTCCTCGCCGTACCCGGCGGCGTGCACGACGCGGTCGCCCTGGGTCACCACCACCGACATCCCCGGCAAACCGGTGTCGTGCATGACCTGCGCCAGGTAGTCGTCGATGGACGTCGGTGCGGCGTGCGCGGCGGGGCTCAGGAACGCCCCCGCCGCGACCGCGATCAGGATCAACATCGCCTTCATGCCGAGAACCGTAGAAATCGCCGCCCTACCCGGACATCAGCCCGCAGGCCGGACCCACCCCTGACGAAAGTCATAGACCGGCACCGAGGTGTCATCCCCGTCAACAACCCGGGCAGTCCCCGATCCCGACGGTCTCAGCGCCCTGGTCCCGAAGTGCTCAGCGCTTGAAGGTAAAGGTGAAGTCGCCGGAGAGCTTGCCACTCAACCGAACCGCCGACACGACCTTCCCCTGGGCGATCAGCCTCTCGACCTCACCCCGCCGAAGACCGAAACCCTCAGCGATCAGGCGCACCGGCCGAACGGGGATCCGCGCCACGAACCGGACCGACACGTCCACCACCTCGTGGTCCAGGTGATCCGATCCGCCGGTGTCGAGCCGCCAGGCGTCGTCCCAGTCGAGGGCGACGCGATTGCGACTCTGCACCACGGGGTCCTGGAGCAGGTCGGCGACCAGGCCGAGATCGTTGTCGTGCAACCGGTTCAACAACCCGGGTCGAACAGACCGCACGTTGACCCGCTCCAGGACCGTGAGCTTCACGGTGTCCCCGCACGCCGCGCAGAGCAGCAGGAGCCAGGCGTCGAGGACTTTGTGGTTCGCGTTGACCCGGAACTTCCCACTCGCCCGGAAGCGGTCGGACGCGCACACGTGACAACGGCGGCGAACGAGCGGCAGGCGGGTAGGCACAACCAACCAATTTTCGGACACAGCAAATACACCGGTTCTGTGAGAGCAGCAGAGGGAGCGCGAGCGCATCGGCGCAACGCGCGACAAGTCAGCTCTGGGTCCTTCTCACAGGATGTACAACGGTGTGTCCTCACCTCGACAACGTGACTCCGCCGCACGTTAACGGCCCACCACGCCCCGCTCCACCGAATTTCGAACGCGCCCACCGTGGTCACCTCGCCGATGCAGACGCGGAACTCCAGTCGCTGAGCGCGACGGACACGACTCGCGCGCGACTCGCTCCCTACCTGCGGCGATGCCAGGCCACCCTCTCGGTGGGCGCTTCTTCCGGGAGCGCCACGCTCGACGAGGAAAGGACTCTCGCTGATGCAGATTCGACCGAAACCCCACTCGATGCGGAGGGCGGTGGTCGCGATCCTGGCTGCGCTCGCCTTGACCACGACGGGAGCAAGTGCCCAGGCCGCGGCCGGCGACCGATGCGCGCCCACCCCGTTCGCGGTCGCCGAGACGAACTGGGACCACAACGTCATCGGCCACTACACGTACTACATGCGGGTGAATTCGGAGCTCTACCGGTGCGGCGGCTACGTGCGTGCCATCCACACCGTCTACCTCGACGGCCGCCGTCTCACCCCCGGAGCGACCGTCGTGTTCTTCGTCGGAACCCGGCGCAGCGACGGCAAGTGGCACGGACTGCCCCCGCTGGAGATCACCTCGTTCAAGAACGTCGTCGGCCAGCGCTACCAGCAGACCCGCGGTGTCGGCGGCGGGCTCACGATCACTCACGTGCGGCTCAACCACTTCGCCGCCTCCGGCCAGGCGAACGCGACCCCGCCCTCAAGCAGCACCGCGAACTACGTGAAGTGGAACGGCCCGGAGGCAGCCCCCCGACGTGGCTGACCACCTCCCGACCGGTGACCCGTACCAGAAAGGAACGTTGTCATGCATAAGACTGCGACCACGCTACTGGCGACAATCGCCACCATCGGCATCCTGGCCCCAGCACCGACCGCTCACGCGGCGACCGTCGCCAGCTGCCAGTACCAGGTAACCGCCGACAGAATCTCCGTGTGGGAACTGCCGACCAACTCCAGCACCCGGCTGAAGTACAAGTACCGAGGCGACGTGGTCGGCGGCTACTGCGACTGGACCTACTACAACGAAACCGAGAACCGCGAATACCTGGCAGTCGCCACCACCGCCGCCGCCGACGACATCGGCTGGGTAAACCGCGACCTCGTCCGCAAGCTGTAGCTCCGCCACGGCCTCATCGGCTGCTCACCTCGAACCCCCGATCCCAAACAGGCCACCAGTGTGTTCACACCATCACTCCACCGCTGGGGGCCGACGAGGCAGGCGTCCGGGCCCGTGCCCCCCAACGGACCCGCAGCGCACCCTCAGAGGCCCGATTTGACATGGGTTCGGGTGCTTTAGGCTGGTCGAAGCCGGCAGGCCTGGCGGGACGCTTTTCCCCGCCGGGCCTGCCGGCTTTGGCCTGCCTGGAGTGCCCGTAAGGGCCCCATGTCAAATCGAGCCGGACCCGACCGCCCGCCACCACCAACCCCGGACTTGCACCTGACCACCGCCCCCAACCCGAGCGTGACCACCGATCCCAACCCGAGCGTGATCAACCGCGGTCGACCGGCAAATCCTCGACACCCCACGCCATATCGGGCTCCGCCGCCACGTCCACGACCAGCTCCCCGCCCCGCGTCACGAAGTCCTCCGACAGCCAAGACCTCCCATGCACCCGCCCGTCCAACGTCGCACCACGCACGTACACGTTCGACGGCGACGCCTCAGGCGCGCTGATGGTGAGCGTCGGCCCACCGTTCCGGTTGATCTTCGCCTTCACGAACATCGGGCTGGACAACAGCAACTCCGCCCGGCTCGGCGTCTGCGGGTACACGCCGAGCGCCGCGAACACGTACCAGGCCGACATGGTGCCGAGGTCGTCGTTCCCCGGCAGCCCGTTCGGACCCGTCCGGTACACCAGGGACGCCATGGCGCGCACCGTCTCCTGCGTCTTCCACGGCTGCCCCAACCCGTTGTAGAGCCACGGGGTGTGGATGCCGGGCTCGTTGGTCGGGTCGTAGCGCAGGCCGTCGCCGCCGGTCGCCCACGAGCCGTCCGGCTTGTGGAAGAACGCGTCCAGCCGCTGGACCGCCCGCTCACGCCCGCCCATCGCCGCCGCGAGCCCGGACACGTCGTGCTGCACCATCCACGTGTAGGTCGAGCTCGTCCCCTGCGCGAACCCGAGGTCCGACGACGGGCTGAACGGCGACACCCACGTGCCGTCCGACCGCCGTGCCTGCTGGTAGCCGACGCCACCGGCCGAGGGGTTGAACGTGTTGCGCCACCAGCCCGCGCGCGGCAGCAACGCGGCCCGCACGTCGTCACGCCCGAGCCGCCCCGCCCAGTCGGCCAGCGCGAAGTCGGCCGTGGCGTCCTCCAACGTCTCCGCCGCGCCGCCCCAGCAGTGGCACGTGTCCTGCGGCGCGTAGCCCAGGCGCAGGTACTCGGCCAGGTTGGGCCGCTGCCCCTCGCACTGGCCGGGGCACCCCTTGTCGGACAGGCCGTCGGGGTGCGGCACGGTGGCCTGGCGCACCAGCGACTCGAACGCGGACCGCACGTCGAAGTCCCGCGCGCCCATCGCGTGCATGCCGGCCAACGCGGGCGCGGACGGGTCGCCGGTCATCACGTGCGTGGGCCCGTTGACGTGCACCCAGCGGTCCCACACGCCGCCGTTCTGGCGGGCCAGGTTGAGCAGCGACTGGGCGTAGTCGGAGGCGACCCCCGGTTCGAGCAGGGCCAGGAGCTGGGTGTGGGCGCGGTACTGGTCCCAGCCGGAGAAGTTGCCGTACTGGGCTCGTTGGCCGCGTTCCAGGCGGTGGACCCGCCGGTCGCTGCCGAGGTACGTGCCGTCCACGTCGCTGGTCACGTTCGGTTGCAGGAACGCGTGGTAGAGGGCGGTGTAGAACGTGGTGCGCTGCGCGTCCGTACCGCCGGAGACCTCGACGGCGCGCAGTTGCCGCGCCCACTCCCGCCGCGCGTCGGCCGCCACGTCGTCCACGCTGTCGTGGGGCCGGATCTCGCGGTCCAGGTTGCGCCGTGCGGCTTCCGCGCTGGTGTACGAGATGCCGACCCGGACGCGCACGTCGTCGTCGCGGGAGGTGTCGAAGGTGACGTAGCCGCCCGACCCGCGCCCCTGCCGCGCCGCGCCGGTCTCGTAGCCCTCGCCGCCGCTCGCGGTGGTGGCGCCTGGCTGGAGCGCGCCGTCGACCCACGTGCCGGTGCCCGCGAACGCCCGGTCGAACGACGCGGTGAAGTACAGCCGGTAGTAGGTCTTCTTGTTGTTCGCGCCGCCGTTGGCCCGACGACCGCAGAACGCCCCGGTCAGCACCGACCCCGACACCGTGCGGGTGGCCGGGTCGATGGCGACCTCGGCGTCCTCGCTGCCGTTGAGCGAGTTGGAGACCCGGAACAGCAGGGCGGCGGGCCGGTCGCGCGGGAACGTGAAGTCGCCGACGCCCGCCCGCGTGGTCACGCTCAGGTCGGCCGACGCGCCCGAGGCCAGCTTCACCGCGTAGCGGCCCGGCGTGGCCGACTCGTCGGCGTGGGAGAAGTCGGCGGCGTAGACCTCGTCGCGGACGTCGGCGGTCGGCGAGCCGGTGACCTCGCCGACGAACGGCATGATCGGCACGTCGCCCGCCGCGCCGGGGTGGCAGCCCGCGCCGTTGACGTGGGTGAGGCTGAACCCGCGCACCCTGGTGGCGTCGTAGGCGTAGCCGTTGGCCGCGCCGGTGTTGGTCTGGTCGCCGCGGGTGCTGGTCGGGCTCCACGAGATCATCCCGAACGGCCGCACCGCGCCGGGGTAGGTGTTGCCGCCGCCCGCCGACCCGATCAGCGGGTCGACGTGGTCGACCGCCGGTGACGCCGTGGCCGGCGCCTCCACCGCCGTCGCCAGACCTGCCGCCAGCACGATCGCCAACCCTGCCGTGAGCACCCGCACCGCGTCCCCCACCTCTCGACTGCCTCCAGGGTCTACCCAATGCGGCGGGCCGACCGGAAGACCCGGCGCGCTTTCTGTCCGCTGTTGTCACGGGAGCGCTCCGTGCCGTCGACCGGCACGTCACCTGCCGTCCACCCTGGACCGTGCGGCTAGGGTCGCGGCATGCCGGGGCAGGTCGAGACCGAACTCCTGACCGCCATCGCGCGGTTCGCCGGGCCCGTCCGCGGTGTCGGCGTGACGCTGATCAGCGTGTTCGGCGTGCTCTCCGTGCCGACCGACGCCCTGCCGCTGGGGCTGGGGCTGCTCGGCCTGGTGCTGATCGGCGCGGTGGCGGACTTCGGGCCGACGCGGCTGTCGTTCGCGCTCGCGGTCGTGCGGGTGCTCGCGCTGTGCGCGGCGCACGGGCAGATCGGCGGCACGGGCCAGTGGACGTTCAACATGCTCACGATCACCGCGATCACGGTGCAGTGGCAGTGGGGGCCGAGGGTCACTGTGCCGACCACGGCCGTGCTGCTGGCGGTGTACGTGGCCGCGGCGGGGTTCGACGGCGCGGCGGTGCTGCGGGTGCTCTTGGAGTGCGTGCTGGCGCGGGTGGCGTTCCAGCTGCTGCGCCGGTCGTCGCGGCGGGTGGACGAGCTGCGGACCAGGCGGGCCGCGATGGAGCGGGCCGAGGCGGTGGCGCTGGAGCGGCGCAAGCGTGAGCGCGAGTACCTGGCGTTGCTGCACGACACGGCGTCGGCGACGTTCCTGGTGGTGGCGGTGAACGGGCGGGACGCCGACCCGGCCGAGGTCGCCGGGTACGCGCGGCGGGACCTCGACCTGCTGACCGGCACGTCGGGCGTGCCGCGGGACAGCGCGGTGGACGTCGGCTCGTCGTTGCGGGCGGTCGTGGAGCACAGCCCGTTGGCCATCGACGCGCGCTGGGACAGCGCGCTCGTGCCGGCTTCGGTGGCGTTGGCGCTGGTGCGGGCGGTGCGGGAGGCGTTGGCGAACGTGGAGCGGCACGCGGGCACGGGTGCGGCCGAGGTGCACGTGACGGCGAACGGCGGTGGGGTCGAGGTGCGGGTGACGGATGCCGGGCGCGGGTTCGACGTCGGGGCGGTGTCGGAGCACCGGCGCGGCATCCGCGGGTCGGTCGTCGAGCGGATGGCGGCGGTGGGCGGCGCCGCCGAGGTGACGTCGCGGCCGGGCCGGACCACCGTGCGGCTGGAGTGGCCACGTGGCTGACCGCCCCGGACTGGTGCGCCGGAACCACCCCGCCGACCTGACGAACCGGCACGACCGCGAAACCGAGCGCAACGTGAACCCCGAAACCGGGCGCAACCTGGGCCCCGAACCCAGGCGCGCCCTGGGCCCCGCTGCCGGGCGCGACCTGAGCCCCGAAACCGCGCCCGACGTGGGCCGTGAGGCCGAGCGCGACGTGTTCGCGACCCTGCGGCTGATCCTGCTCGGCGTCACCGCCGTGTTGCAGCCGGGCCTCAGCGTCGCCCCGTTCCTCGCCAACGAGCACGAGCCGGCCGAGCGGGTCGCGTTCGCCGTCCCCGCCCTGGTCACCCTGCTGTGCGCGGTGTGGGTGGTGCGGCGCAGGCCGTTGCCGCCGCCGGTGGTGGCGGTCGGGGTGGTGGCGGTGGTGGCCGCGGCCGCGGTGGCGACCGCGACCTTGCCGCCGCACGCCCACTTCGGCCCCGCGGACTGGTCCTACGGGCTGGTCGGGTGGCACCTGCTGCTGTTGCTGCTGGACCGCGTGCCCGCGCTCCTCGCCGCCCAGGCGGCGCTCCTCGTGCTCACCATCGCCCTGTGGCTGGTCGACGGCGCGCCGGACCGGGCCGAGATCGGCAACGCGGGCGTCGTCACGCTCAGCATGACCAGCGTCCAGCTCGGGGTCGTGGTGATGTCCCGGGTCCTGCTGCGCAGCGCGCGCCAGGCCGCCCAGGTCGCCGCCGAACGGGAGCGCGCGGCGACCCGTGCGGCGTTGGCCGAGCAGTGGGAGCAGGACCTGCGCGCCGGGTTCGCCGGACAGCTCGGCGCCACCCTGCCGCTGCTCGCGGGCCTCGCCGACGGGGTGCTCGACCCGCGTGCCGACGAGACCCGGCGGCGGTGCGCGCTCGCGGCCACGCAGTTGCGGCGGTTGTTCGCCGAGAACGACGACGTGCCCGATCCGCTGGTGCACGAGGTCACGGCGTGCGTGCACGTCGCCGAGCGGCGCGGGGTGGCCGTGTCGCTCGCGGTCAGCGGCGCGCCGGTGCCGGTGCCGACCGACGTGCGGCGGCGGCTGACCGGGCCGCTGGCGGAGGCGTTGTCGGCGGCCCGGGAGCGCGCTCGGGTGAGCCTGCTGCGCACCGGGGACGAGGTGCGGGTGGCGGTGGTCTCCGACGCGGACGTCGAGGTGGGAACCACGACGGGTCCGGTGGAGGTCGAAAGCGGCACGTACGGTCGGCACACGCGGATGGAGGCCAGATGGCGGACGAACTGAGCGCGGTGGTGGTGGACGACCACCCGGCGGTGCGCGCGGGCGTCGCCTACTGGCTGTCCTGCGGCACGCCGCCGATCCGGGTCGTCGCGAGCGGGGACGACGTGCGCTCGGCGTGGCTCGGCGAGGGCGCGGACGCCGACGTGGTGATCCTCGACCTGCACCTCAACGGGCCGACGCCGGTGCTCGGCGACCTGCGCCGGCTGGTCGAGGCGGGTCGGCGGGTCGTCGTCTACTCGATGCGCGCCGACGACGACATCGCGTTGCAGTGCCTGGAGCTGGGCGCGTTGTGCTACCTGACCAAGGCGGAGGGCGCGGAGCACCTCGTGCAGGCGACCCGTGCGGCGGCGGAGGGCAGGTCGTACACGCCGCCGTCGCTGGCGGGCGCGTTGGCGGGCGACCGGTCCGACCACCGGCCCGCGTTGTCGGCGCGCGAGGTCGAGGTGCTGGTCGAGTGGTTCCAGTCGGAGTCCAAGGAGTTCGTGGCGCAGCGGCTGGGCATCTCGCTGAGCACGGTGAACTCGCACCTGGAGCGGATCCGGGTCAAGTACGCGCTGATCGGGCGGGAGGCGCCGACGAAGGCCGCGCTGGTGGCGCGGGCGATCCAGGACGGGCTGATCGGCGTGGACGACCTCTGATCCCCCGACTGCGGGCCGGACGCCCTCGACGCCACCCTCCACCAAGATCACCCGATCGTGATCACGGCCGGTAGTCGTCCCGGCACGGTACGGTGGCAGCACACCGCCTCCCTCACATCGTTGTGATCACCGGAGGTAGCAGTACATGAGATCCCTCATCCGCGTCGGCCACGCGCTGATGGCGGTCGCGATCGCCGCCGGGCTCGTCGTCACCGCCCCCGCCGGCGCGAGCACGGCGCCGCACTGGTCGCCACGCGTCGACAACCCGTACGTCGGCGCCCGCCCCTACGTCAACCCGGAGTGGTCCGCGCACGCCGCCGCCGAGCCGGGCGGGGCGGCCGTCGCCCAGCAGCCGACCGGCGTGTGGCTCGGCAGCATCGCGTCCGTCCGGGGCGCCAACGGGAAGCTGGGCCTGCGCGGCCACCTCGACGAAGCCCTGCGGCAGAACGCCGACCTGGTGCAGCTCGTGCTGTGGAACCTGCCCGGCCGCGACTGCGGTCGGCTGGCCACCAACGGCGAGCTGGCCTGGAACGAGCTGCCGCGCTACAAGCAGGAGTTCATCGACCCGATCGCCGCGATCCTGGCCGACCCGGCGTACGCGCGGCTGCGGGTGGTCGCGGTCGTGGAGCCCAACTCGTTGCCCTACCTCGTCACCCACGTCCAGCCGCGCTACGACGCCACGCTGACCTGCGAGTACGTCAAGGCCGCCGGCTCGTACACCGAGGGCATCGGGTACGCGCTGGCGAAGCTCGGCGCGATCCGCAACGTCTACAACTACCTGGACATCAGCCACCACGGCCACATCGGCTGGGACGACAACCGCAAGCCGACGCTGGAACTGCTGGTGAAGGCGGCGACCTCGGGCGGCAGCCGGCTCGGCAGCGTGCACGGCTTCATCGCCAACACCGCCAACTACTCGGCGCTGCGGGAGGAGTTCATCGTCAAGACGGTGATCAACGGACAGCACATCCAGCAGAGCAGGTGGGTCGACTGGAACCCGTTCATCGACGAGCTGTCCTTTGTGGACTTCTTCCGGGCCGAGGCCGTCGCGGCGGGCTTCGACCCGCACGTCGGCGTGCTGCTCGACACCTCGCGCAACGGCTGGGGCGGCCCGAACCGGCCGACCAAGCCGGGGTACGAGACGACCGTGGACACCTACGTCGACACCAGCCGGCTCGACCGCCGGGCCCGGATCTGGAACTGGTGCAACCAGACCGGCACGGGCCTGGGCGAACGCCCGGTCGCCGCGCCCCGACCGAACGTCGACGCGTACGTGTGGATGAAACCGCCGGGCGAGTCGGACGGCGTGAGCTTCCCGGTGCCGATCGACGGCGAGAACTTCAACCGGGAGTGCGACCCCACCTACGACGGTCGCCCGAACGCCAGCCCGGACCCGACCGGGGCGATGGGCGACTCGCCGTTGGCCGGCCACTGGCACTCGGCGCAGTTCCAGCAGTTGCTGCGCAACGCCCACCCGGCGCTCTGAACTCGGTTTCTTGCGGATAATCCAGTGTTGTACCGGTAGCTAGACTGGGGCCATGTCCGCCATGGCCCCAGCCCGCACCGAGTCCGACCTGTCGTTCCTCCTGGACCACACCGGTCACGTGCTGCGCACCCGGATGGCGGCGGCGTTGGCCGAGATCGGCCTGACCGCCCGCATGCACTGCGTCCTCGTCCACGCCTTGCAGGAGGAGCGCACGCAGATCCAGCTGGCCGAGATCGGCGACATGGACAAGACCACGATGGTGGTCACGGTGGACGCGCTGGAGAAGGCCGGCCTCGCCGAGCGCCGGCCGTCCGGCACCGACCGGCGGGCCCGGATCATCGCCGTCACCGAGAAGGGCGCCGAGCTGGCGAAGCAGAGCCAGGCGGTCGTCGACGGGGTGCACCGGGCCGCCCTGGAGTCACTGCCCGGCAAAGATCGAGAAGCACTCCTGCACGCACTGAACCTGCTGGTCAGCGACCATTTGTCGACCCCGATCCCGGCACCGCAGACGGCCCGTCGCGCCCGCGAGAGCACGAGGTAAGTCCGCGACAGATTGTCTGTAACAAAACTATCCGCTACGGTTCCTCCTGTCCCCACCGGAACAGGAGAGACCCATGTCGTCCTCGCTCGACGCACCGCACGACACCCCGGTCGGCACACCCCGCGCGAACCGCTGGTCGGCGCTGGTCGTGCTGTCCGCCGCGATGCTGATGACCATCCTCGACGGCAGCGTCGTCACCGTCGCCATGCCCGCCATCCAGCGCGACCTGGGCTTCTCCCCCGCCGGCCTGAGCTGGACGGTCAACGCCTACCTGATCGCGTTCGGCGGTCTGCTGCTGCTGGCCGGCCGGCTCGGCGACCTGATCGGGCGCAAGACGGTGTTCCTCGCGGGCAACGCGGTCTTCACCGCCGCGTCCATCCTGGCGGGCGCGGCCGGCACGCCGGAACTGCTGATCGCGGCCCGGTTCCTGCAGGGCGCGGGCAGCGCGATGGCGTCGGCGGTCGTACTCGGCATCCTGGTCACGCTGTTCACCGACCCGGCTGAACGCGCCAAGGCGATCGGCGTGTTCAGCTTCACCGGCGCGGCGGGCGCGTCCATCGGGCAGGTGCTCGGCGGCGTGCTGACCGACGCGCTGAGCTGGCACTGGATCTTCTTCATCAACCTGCCGATCGGCGTGGCCACCGTGCTGCTGGCGGTCCGCGTGCTGCCGGCCGACCGGGGTGCGGGTCTGTCCGCCGGCGCCGACGTGCTCGGCGCGGCGCTGGTCACGAGCGGCCTGATGCTCGGCATCTACACCGTGGTCGAGGTCGAGCGGTACGGCTGGACGGCGACCCGCACGCTCGGTCTCGGCGCGCTGTCGGTCGCGTTGCTCGCCGCGTTCACCGTTCGGCAGGCCCGGGCGCGGACGCCGTTGATGCCGCTGCGGATCCTGCGGTCGCGCAACGTGGTCGGCGCGAACCTGGTGCAGGTGCTCACCCTGTCCGCGATGTTCGCGTTCCAGATCATCGTCGCGCTCTTCATGCAGAAGGTGCTGGCCTACAGCGCGCTCGCCACCGGGTTGGCGATGCTGCCGGCGGCGGTCGCGATCGGCGGCGTGTCGCTGTTCGTCTCGGCCCGGTTGAACACCCGCGTCGGTGAACGCGCGGTGCTGCTGGCCGGGCTGGCGCTGCTGGCCGGCGCGATGGTCAAGCTGGCCGCGGTCCCGGTGGACGCCGACTACGCCGCCGACCTGCTGCCCGTCATGCTGCTGATCGCCGGCGGCGGGCTGGTGCTGCCCGCGTTGGCGTCGCTGGGCATGTCCGACGCGAAGCCCGACGACGCGGGCCTGGTGTCCGGCCTGTTCAACACGACGCAGCAGGTCGGCATGGCGGTGGGAGTGGCCGTGCTGTCCACGCTGGCCGCCGCGCGGACCGAGGAGGAGCTGGCGTCCGGCGCCGCCGAGCCGGCCGCGCTGACCGCCGGGTACCACGTGGCGTTCACCGTCGCCGCCTCGCTGCTGGCCGCCGCGTTCGCGGTCACGCTCCTCGTCCTGCGCAAGCGTTCCCGCTGACTTCCTCGAAGGAGATCGACATGACCGTCAACGCCGGCCCCGCGCCCCGCACCCTGACCGACGACGAACTGGTGGCCCTGATCGGCGGGCAGCGGTTCGGCGTGCTCGCCACCGTGAAGCGCAGCGGCCACCCCCACCTGTCCACCGTGCTCTACCAGTGGGACGCGGAGGACCGGGTGATCCGGGTGTCGACCACCGCCGACCGGGTGAAAGCCCGTCAGCTGCGGGCCGACCCGAAGGTGTCGCTGCACGTGAGCGGACCGGACGTGTGGTCGTTCGCGGTGGTGGAGGGCGAGGCGGAACTGGTGGAGACGACGGACGGCCCGGACCTCGCACCGGACCGCCGCCTGACCATCACGTTCCCCGCGACCCGCCTCTACGGCACCGCGCTGGACGTGGGGCCTCAGACCGGCGCCTGACCGGGGCGGCTGATCAGGGGCAACGGAGCGGGGCGATCGGTCGGGGCGGCGTTCACACGTCGTCCCGACCGATCCACTGCAGGGTCGCGAACAGGTTCGGCCGCGGCTCCACGAAGGCCGCCTCGACCAACGCGGACTCCCGCGCGTCCTCGACCACCTGCGGCCACGGCTTCCGGACGTCGAGGCGCAGGTCGAGCCCCTCGTGGCTGACCCAGGTGGTGTGCGCGGGGAACACCAGCGCCAGCCTGAAGCCCAGCACCGCCTGGTCGTGGTCGGCCAGGTCGTCGACGACCTCCGCCAGCCGGTCCGACGGCCAGGCCCGGGGCAGGTCGCGCGCCGTCGTCCGCAACGACGCCGTCAACGGCGGCCAGACCTCCCGCCGCGCGCCCAGCCGCGTCAGCGCGCGACGGACCTCGACCGCTTCGCCCCCGTCCGGCGGCCCGCCCTCGGCGCGCAGTCGTTCGCGCGCGGCCGACAGCGCCGGCACCGCCTCCCGGAGGCGGAGCTCGCCGACCGACCAGGTCGACCACCTCCGAACCGCCTCGTCCTCGCTGCCGAGCAGACCGATCAACGCGGGACCGGCGGCGGGGTCGCCGAAGTGGTCGAAGACCTCGATCGCGCACAGCTGCCCGTAGGCGTCCAGCGACCCCACCGCGTCCGCCAGCGGCCGGACCACCTCGCCGCCCATCGAGATCAGCTCGGCCTCCGCGTTCCGGACGACCTCGATCGAGTCGTCGTTCAGGAGCCCGATCAGGCGGGTGATCTCGGCGGTCACGGTCGAGGAGTCTGCCTCGCCGATCGCGGCGCTCACCAGCGAATTCCCGGGCTCGCGGACGCCGCCGTGTGAGCAGTGGCACGCGGTGGCGGGGGTGGGCTGGGCGGAGCGGACCGCTAAAGTCGTTTCGGTAGCTAAGGAATCCACGTCGCGCGGTCACTGTCGACTCGGGACAGCTGACAGGAGCGACGCATGACGGCGACCGTCGAGTCCGCGGTGACTCGTCGTGGCAAGGGCGGCGGGGCGGCGATGTTCGCGCTCGCGCTGGGCGGGTTCGGCATCGGGACGACCGAGTTCGCCACCATGGGCCTGCTGCCGCAGATGGCCGCCACGTTCGACATCTCCATCCCCACCGCCGGCCACGCGATCAGCCTGTACGCGCTCGGCGTGGTGGTCGGCGCGCCGCTCATCGCCGGGCTGGCCGCGAAGCTGCCGCGCAAGGGCCTCCTGATCGCCCTGACGCTGGCCCTGGCGCTCGGCAACGGCCTGTCCGCCCTCGCGCCGAACACCGCCCTGCTGATGACCGCGCGGTTCGTGGCCGGGCTGCCGCACGGCGCGTACTTCGGCATCGCGGCCGTGGTCGCGACCACCCTCGTGCCACCGGAACGACGTGGCACGGCGGTCGCCCGGATCATGGTCGGCCTGACCGTGGCGAACCTGGTCGGCGTGCCGGTCGCCACCGCCGCCGGTCAGCAGATCGGGTGGCGGGTCGCGTACCTCGCGGTGGCCGCGATCGCGGTCGCGACGGCGTTGGCGGTGGCCAGGTGGCTGCCGCGGGTGCCCGCGCCGAGGGACGCGAGCGTGGCCGCCGAGCTGAGCGCGTTCCGCCGGCCGCAGGTGTGGTTCGCGCTGCTCACCGGCATGATCGGGTTCGGCGGCATGTTCGCCGTCTACTCCTACATCTCGCCGATCACCACCGAGGTGACCGCGCTGTCCTCGTCCGCCGTGCCGTGGGTGCTCGCGGTGTTCGGGCTCGGCATGACGATCGGCGCCACGGTCGGCGGCCGGTTCGTCGACCGCTCGGTCATGGGCACCGTCTTCGGCTCGCTGATCGCGGTGACGGGCGTGCTCGTGGTGTTCGCGCTGACCGCGACCTCGCCGGTGATGGCGTTCGCGACCGTGTTCCTGATCGGGCTCGTGTCGCAGGTGCTGGCCTCGGCGTTGCAGGTGCGGCTGATGGACGCCTCGCCGGACGCGCCGTCGCTGGCGTCGTCGTCCAACCACTCGGCGTTGAACATCGCCAACGGCGCGGGCGCGTGGCTGGGCGGGCTGGCTATCGGCGCGGGCTGGGGCTACACCTCCACCGCGTGGGTCGGGGTGGCGTTGAGCCTGGCCGGGCTGGCGGTGGCCGCCCTGTCGGTCACGGTCGGCCGCACCCGCGTGCCCGCCTAGCGCCGAAGCCGGACGTCACACCAGGCGCGCCGGCTGTCCGGCGTCCTGTCCCGGTGGCTCCTGGGTCGCCGCCCCTGCCGCCGCCATGGCCGTTTCCGCCGCCTCGTCGGCGAACCTCATCGCCTCGGCCGCCGCCTGCACCGCGACCTGGGCCTGCTCGGCCGCTTCGGCCGCGTGCCGGGCGGCCTCGAACGCCACGGTCGCCTGATCGCCGGCACCTGCCCGTTGGGCGGTCTCGGCCTTCTCCCGTGCCAGCACGGCGGCGGTACGCGCTTGCGCACCCGCGTTGTAGACGGCGTCCACCACCCGGTCAGCGGCCTCGACCAGCGCCATGTCGCCCAGCGCCGCCGTCGCCTGGTCCCGCAGCGCGCGCACGTGGGACTCGCGCAAGGTGATCTCGATGCCGTCACCGATCGCCAGGAACGCCTGGTCGTCCAGACCGCCCCGCAGGTCGACCGGCACACCGTCGCCCACGTCCATGCGGACGCTCGTCGCGATCCGGCCCCTCGCCCAGCTCACCACATCACCACCAGGTTCCTCGATCGTGTCGACCACAGGCGTGAGAACCTGTGGCTCACCCACCACTTCCCGGCAGAATTAAGCACGTACGTACGTTTTCACCGCCGGTTCAAACGGGTGAAGTCGGTGTTCAAATGGGTGCACGTGCGATAAACACGTGTGGCACGACGGCCGTGTGGTGATCACGATGGAGAGTGCGCCTTGGCGACTAAGAACGATGACAGCGCGATCAGCCAACGACGGCAGCTCGGCGCCGCGATGCGCAGCTTCCGCAAGGAAGCCGACGTCCACCGCGACCGCGCCGCCGGGTTGATCGAGGTCACCGGTCCGACGCTGACCCGCAAGGAGTCCGGCCAGTTCAAGTTCAAGCGCCAAGAGGTCGAGACCCTGGCCAAGGCGTACGGCGTGGCGGACGACGAGTTGGCCATGCTGCTCGAACTGGCCCGCGAGGCCCGTGCGAGCACCAAGCGCGGCGAGTTCCCGATGTTCGTGCCGGTGAGGGCTCGCGCGTTCCTGGAGTTGGAGCGCAACGACGCCATCGAGATCATGGCGGTCACCCTCAGCTACGTCCCGCTGTACTTCCAGACCGAGGCGTACATGCGGCAGCTGTGGCTGCGCAACGGTGAACTGCTCTCGGACGGGCGGATCGAGGAGTTGGTCAAACTGCGCAAAGCCCGCCAACAAGTCGTCACCAAGCGCGACGCCCCCATGATCCGCGCGGTCATCCACGAGTTCGCGTTGCGCCTCCCGGTCGGCGGACCGGCGATCATGCGCGAACAACTCCTGGCCCTGGCGGCTGCCTGCGAGCTGCCCAACGTCGAGATCCAGATCCAACCGATCGCTTCCGGGGCTTACCCGGGCCTGGATTCCACCTTCACGCTGCTCCGGTTCCCGGTCGGGGCGACGGGCGACGTGGTCCAGATCGACAGTCACGTGGAGGCGTTCTATCGCGACCGCCGGACTGCCACCGAGGCCTATAGGGTCGCATGGGACCGCCGCCGGGTCGCAGCGCTGGACTTGCAGGCGTCTCGTGCCCTGATACTGGACGCAGCGGCCTCCTTCGGCCCGGATCCGGCCAGGTAACCGACTACTCAGGCGAGATGAGCGATGACCGAGCACCTGACGTGGCGCAAGAGCAGCTTCAGCAACGGTGAGGGCGGCGGCAACGACTGTGTCGAGCTGGCGGCGCTGCCTGACGGCGGCGTGGCGATGCGCAACTCCACGCTCGGCGACGCCGGCCCGGTCGTGACCTACACCAAGGCCGAGCTGAAGGCCTTCCTGCTCGGGGTGAAGGCCGGGGAGTTCGACGACCTGGCCTGACCTGATCACCGGCACTCGGCTCCGGACGCCGGAACCGAGTGCCGGGACGCTCAGCCCTCCCCCAGCACCTCGCGCAGCCGGACGGCGAACCGGTCCGGGTCGTCGGCGAAGCCGATGTGACCGCCCGGGAACCTGGTCGGCTCGATGCCCAGGCCGGCGGCCAGCGCCTCCGAGGTGCGCTCGCACAGCTCGCCGCCCGAGTCCTCGCCGATGCCGACCACGATCCGGCTCGACGCCGAGCGCAGCACGTCGAAGTCGGGTTCCCACCGGACGGTCGGCCGCAGCATGTGCTCGTACTGGAACCGTTCGTCGGCGAGGTCCTGCGGGTCGCGCTCGCCGCCGAACATGTGCTCGACCACCTCGTCGGGCATCTGGATGTTCGCGATGGCCAGGAACTGCCGCCACGCCCCCAGCGCGTCGCCGGCCAGGTAGGTGGCGACCATCTCGTCGGTCCGCCGGAGCAGGTCCTCCCGGTCCGGCACGAGCTGGTCGAGCGGCGGCTCGTGGGCGATCACGGTGTGCGCCAGCCCGGGGTTCGCCTGCGCCAGCGCCAGCACGCTGACCGCGCCGCCGCTGGAACCGAGCACGGTCGCCGGGCCCGCGTCCACGTGCCGGATGAGCCTGGCCAGGTCGTCGGCGCGCAGCTCCGGCGTCGCGTCGCGGTCCGGGTCGTCCACCTTGCTGCGGTTGATGCCGCGCGGGTCGGTGGTCAGCACGGTGTGGTCGGCGGCGAGCAGGTCGGCCAGCGGCTCGAACGCCCTGGCGTCCATCGGCGCGCCGACGAGCACGACCAGCGGTCCGCGGCCACGCACCTCGTAGTGCAGCAGCGCGTCGGGCACCCGCAGGGTGTCGGTGGTGGCGGTCTTGGTCATCGCGGATCCTCCTGGAACTCCTCTGAAGTGCTCGTTCGTCGGTAGTGACCGTCCACGTGGGGCAGAATCGTCGCTCGTGAGCGAAGTTCTTGCGACGAGTTCCGCGACCGGTGTCGAGGAGCCCGACCTGGCCCGGGCCCGGGAAGGCGACGGTGAGGCGTTCACCCGCCTGGTCGAACCGCTGCGCCGGGAGCTGCACGCCCACTGCTACCGCATGCTCGGCTCCACCCACGACGCCGACGACGCCCTCCAGGACGCCCTGCTCCGGGCGTGGCGCGGGCTCGGCCGCTTCGAGGGGCGCAGCTCACTGCGCTCGTGGCTGTACACAGTGGCCACCCGCACGTGCCTGGACACCGCGGCGAGCCGTGGCCGGCGCGCGCTGCCGGTGGACCTCGGGCCGGCCAGCGAGCACGCGGTGGTCGACCAGGCGCCCGTGACCGACGTCGCCTGGCTCGGGCCGTACCCCGACGAGGGCCTGGGCGACGGCGGGCCGGCCGGGCGGTACGCGCGGCGCGAAGCCGTCGAGCTGGCCTTCGTCGCCGCCCTGCAACACCTGCCGGGCAACCAGCGGGCGGCGTTGCTGCTGTTCGAGGTGCTCGGGTTCTCCGCGGCCGAGATCGCCGCCATGATGAACACCTCGGCCACGTCGGTGAACTCCGCGCTGGCCCGAGCCCGCCGGGTGGTCGCCGAGAAGGTGCCCGAGCGCACCCAGCAGCAGAGCTTGCGGCTCATCGACGACGCGCGCCTGCGGCAGGTCGTGGCCGACTACGCCGGCGCGCTGGAACGCGGTGACGCCGACACCATGGTCGCGCTGCTGACCGAGGACGTCACCTGGTCGATGCCGCCGTTCCCGCACTGGTACCGCGGCATCGACGCGGTCCGCGACTTCGTCATGCGGGTGCCGATGGGCGACTGCCCGCCGTGGCGGCACCTGCCGACCGGCGCCAACGGCCAACCCGCCGTCGCCTGCTACCTGTGGGACGACGGCGCGGGCGCGTACGCGGCGTGGGCGATCAACGTGCTGACGCTGCGAGGCGACCTGATCCGGGAGGTCACGTCGTTCGTCGGCGCGGAGCACTTCCCGGCGTTCGGCCTGCCCGCCTCACTGCCGTGACGTCACCAGGCGGCGGCGCGCACCACCTCGTGCGCGATCTCCTCGACGGACCGGCCGTCCGTCGGGACGCGGACGGTGCCGGGCGGCGCGTCGGCGTCCAGCAGGCGTGCCATCGCCAGGCTCCGCTCGATGTGCGGCGCGAGCTGTGAGCCGATCTCACGGCGCGCGAGGCGTTCCCGGATCGTCGCCTCCGACGCGGTGAGCAGCACGAGGGTGGAGCGGACGTCTCCCTCCCCCAGGGCACGCCGGATCATCGGCTCCTCCAGCACGCTCACCGTGTTCGTGTAGACGAGCCGGTGCTGACCGAGCGCGGCGTAGTTGGCCCACACGGCGGCCAGGTTGCGCTCGGTGATCCCGGTGCGGTGCGGGTCGTCGGCGGGTGCGGGGTGGACCTGGTCGAGGAAGTCGCCCTCCACCAGGCAGTGCGCCGTCCCCCGCTGCCGGAGCACCTGGGAGACCTCCCACCCGACGCTCGACTTCCCCACACCGGCGCCGCCGCCGATCAACATCAGCTCACGCGTGGTCACGTCGGCCAGACTGCCACGATCAAGGGCCCGCGTGACACCGGGTTTCCGCCTGCTCCACGCACCGTCATGTGGCACGATCGCGCACGTGACCAGCACCTCCGCCGCGACGCAGCACCTGCGCGACCTGGCCCGGTTGCGTCGCGTCCGCGACCGGATGGACCGCGAGTTCGCGCAACCGCTGGACGTGGAGGCGCTCGCGCGCGGCGTGAACATGTCGGCCGGGCACCTCAGCCGCCAGTTCCGGCGCGCCTACGGCGAGTCACCGTACTCCTACCTGATGACGCGGCGCATCGAGCGCGCGATGGCGTTGCTGCGGCGGGGCGACCTCAGCGTCACGGAGGTCTGCTTCGCGGTCGGCTGCTCGTCGCTGGGCACGTTCAGCACGCGGTTCACCGAGCTGGTCGGCGTGCCGCCGAGCGAGTACCGGCGCGAGGCGACCGGCGAGACGGTGGGCATGCCCGCGTGCGTGGCCAAGCAGGTCACCAGACCGGTCAGGAATCGAGAAGCGTCCGCTTCGGACCCCACCTAGCGTGACCGCCATGGACATCAGCATCCACCAGACCTTCCTCCCGCAGGACGACCCGGACGCCGCGCTCGCCTTCTACCGCGACACCCTCGGCTTCGAGGTCCGCAACGACGTCGGCTACGAGGGCATGCGCTGGATCACGGTCGGTCCCGTCGGCCAACCCGACACGTCGATCGTGCTGCACCCGCCGGCCGCCGACCCCGGCGTCACCGACGAGGAGCGCCGCACCATCGTCGAGATGATGGCCAAGGGCACCTACGCCGGGATCAACCTGGCCACCAAGGACCTCGACGGCACGTTCGACAAGCTCCAGGCCGACGGCGCCGAGGTCGTCCAGGAGCCGACCGAGCACCCCTACGGCGTGCGCGACTGCGCGTTCCGCGACCCGGCGGGCAACCTGATCCGCATCCAGCAGCTGCGCTGACCCGCACGTCCCAGCGAGTGCCGCCCCCGCTCCGACGCCCGCAGGAGCGGGGCGACCGCACCCACCCGCCTACGCACCCAACCGCCTACGCGCCCGGCACCACCGGATGGAGACACGATGAGCAAGGCCACCAGGACGCAAGCGCAGTCGCCCGAGCCGTTCCTCGCCGACCGCCACGACCTGATCCGCGTGCAGGGCGCGCGCGTGAACAACCTCAAGGACATCAGCGTCGAGATCCCGAAACGCCGGCTGACGGTGTTCACCGGGGTGTCCGGCTCGGGCAAGAGCTCGCTGGTGTTCGGCACGATCGCCGCCGAGTCGCAGCGGATGATCAACGAGACCTACAGCGCGTTCGTGCAGGGCTTCATGCCCACGCTGGCACGGCCCGAGGTCGACGTGCTCGAAGGGCTGACCACGGCGATCATCGTGGACCAGGAGCGGCTCGGCGCCAACCCGCGCTCGACGGTCGGCACGGTCACCGACGCCAACGCCATGCTGCGCATCCTGTTCAGCAGGCTCGGCACGCCGCACATCGGCCCGCCCAACGCGTACGCGTTCAACGTGCCGTCGGTGAAGGCCAGCGGCGCGATCACGGTCGAGCGGGGCGGCAAGACCAAGGCCGAGAAGGCGACGTTCAACCGCCTCGGCGGCATGTGCCCGCGCTGCGAGGGCATGGGCGCGGTCAACGACTTCGACCTGACCGCGCTGTACGACGACAGCAAGTCGCTCAACGACGGCGCGCTCACCATCCCCGGCTACAGCATGGACGGCTGGTACGGCCGCATCTACCGCGGCTGCGGCTTCTTCGACCCGGACAAGCCGATCCGCAAGTACACCAAGCGGGAACTGCACGACCTGCTCTACAAGGAGCCGACCAAGATCAAGGTCGACGGGATCAACCTGACCTACTCCGGGCTGATCCCGCAGATCCAGAAGTCGTACCTGTCCAAGGACGTCGACGCGATGCAGCCGCACATCCGGGCGTTCGTGGAGCGGGCGGTGACGTTCACGACGTGCCCCGAGTGCGACGGCACGCGCCTGGCCAAGGAAGCCCTCGCGTCGAAGATCAAGGGCCGCAACATCGCCGACCTGTGCCGGATGCAGATCAGCGACCTGGCCGACTGGGTGCGCGAGCTCGACGAGCCGTCGGTGGCGCCGCTGCTGGTGAACCTGCGGCGGGCCCTGGACTCGTTCGTGGACATCGGGCTGGGCTACCTCTCGCTCGACCGGCCGTCGGGCACGCTGTCCGGCGGCGAGGCGCAGCGCACCAAGATGATCCGCCACCTCGGCTCGTCGCTCACCGACGTCACCTACGTCTTCGACGAGCCCACCATCGGCCTGCACCCCCACGACATCGAGCGGATGAACGCCCTGCTGCTCCGGCTGCGGGACAAGGGCAACACGGTGCTCGTGGTCGAGCACAAGCCCGAGGTGATCGCGATCGCCGACCACGTGGTCGACCTCGGGCCCAAGGCGGGCACGGGCGGCGGCGAGGTGGTGTTCGAGGGCACGGTCGAAGGGCTGCGCGGCTCCGACACCCTCACCGGGCGGCACCTGGACGACCGGGCGTCGTTGAAGGACTCGGTGCGGACGCCGTCGGGTGCGCTGGAGGTGCGCGGCGCCGACACCCACAACCTGCGCGACGTGGACGTGGACATCCCGCTCGGCGTGCTGTGCGTGCTCACCGGCGTCGCCGGGTCGGGCAAGAGCTCCCTGGTGCACGGCTCCGTGGCCGGCCGCGAGGGCGTGGTGGTGATCGACCAGGGCGCGATCCGCGGCTCGCGGCGCAGCAACCCGGCGACGTACACCGGCCTGCTCGAACCGATCCGCAAGGCGTTCGCCAAGGCCAACGGCGTGAAGCCCGCGTTGTTCAGCTCGAACTCCGAGGGCGCCTGCCCCACGTGCAACGGCGCCGGCGTCATCTACACCGAGCTGGGCGTGATGGCGACCGTCGAGTCCACCTGCGAGGACTGCGAGGGCAAGCGGTTCCAGGCGTCGGTGCTGGAGTACACGTTGGGCGGCAAGGACATCGCCGAGGTGCTCGCGATGTCCGCGATCGAGGCGGAGTCGTTCTTCGAGACGGGCGACGGGCGGGTGCCGGCCGCGCACAAGATCCTCGACCGGCTCGTGGACGTCGGCCTCGGCTACCTGTCGCTGGGCCAGCCGCTGACCACGCTGTCCGGCGGTGAGCGGCAGCGGCTGAAGCTGGCCACCCAGATGGCCGAGAAGGGCGAGGTCTACATCCTCGACGAGCCGACCACGGGCCTGCACCTGGCCGACGTCGAGCAGCTGCTCGGCCTGCTCGACCGGCTGGTCGACTCGGGCAGGTCGGTCATCGTCATCGAGCACCACCAGGCGGTCATGGCGCACGCGGACTGGATCATCGACCTCGGTCCCGGCGCGGGCCACGACGGCGGCCGGATCGTCTTCGAGGGCACGCCCGCCGACCTCGTGGCCAAGCGCGCCACGCTGACCGGCGAGCACCTCGCGGACTACGTCGGCGCCTGAGGCGCCGCACCGGTCAGGCCCCCGTTCCCGGTGGGCCTGACCGGTGTCGCCCGTGCTACGCCTTCGCCAGCCGCACCGCGGTCCACGAGACGGGCGGCAGGACGACCCGCAGCTCGCCGTCGGCGATGTCGGCGGTCTGCGGCTTCGGCACCACGCGGTCCGGGTCGGTCTCGGTGTTGGTGGCCGAGCCGTCCGGGTCGTGCACGGTCCACGCCTCGGCCACCTCGACGTCGCCGAACGCGGCCAGCGCGACCTTCAGCTCGACCGGCTCCGTCCGGTGCCGGTTGACCACGAACACCACCGTGTCGCCGGTCTCCTCGTCGTGCGTGGCGACCGAGTCGACCACCGGGACGTCGCCGAAGCGCTTGGTCTGGTACGTCGGCGAGGACGTCTCCACCCGCAGCACCTGACCCCGCGCCAACCGCGAGGTCAGCGCGAACGGGTGGAAGGTCGTCTGCCGCCACGCCGGGCCGCCCGGCTCGCTGCGGATCGGCGCGATCACGTTCACCAGCTGCGCCTGGCACGCCACGGCCACCCGGTCGCTGTGCCGCAGCAGCGAGATCAGCAGGTTGCCGACGACCACGGCGTCGGTGACGTCGTACTGGTCCTCGATGACCCGCGGCGCGACCTCCCACTCCGTGCGCGGCTCGGCCTGGAACCGCTTCATGTACCAGACGTTCCACTCGTCGAACGAGAGCGTGATCTTCTTCTTGCTCTTGAGCCGGGCGCCGACCGCGTCCGCGGTGGCCACCACGCTGTCGATGAAGTGGTCCATGTCCGCGGCGGAGGCGAGGAAGCTGTCCACGTCGCCGTCGATGACCTCGTAGTAGGCGTGCAGCGAGATGTGGTCCACCTCGTCGTACGCCAGCTCCAGCACGGTGGACTCCCACTCGCCGAACGTCGGCATGGACGAGCTGGAGCTGCCGCACGCCACCAGCTCCAGGTCCGGCTCGGCCTGCCGCAGCGCGCGGGCCGTCTCGGCGGCCAGCCTGCCGTACTCGTGCGCGGTCTTGTGGCCGAGCTGCCACGGGCCGTCGAGCTCGTTGCCGAGGCACCACAGCTTCACGCCGTGGGGCTTCTCGGAGCCGTTCTGGCGGCGCAGGTCGGAGAGGTGCGTTCCGCCGTCGTGGTTCATGTACTCGTGCACGTCGAGCGCCTCGGCGACACCGCGCGTGCCGAGGTTCACCGCGTACATGACCTCGACGTCGGCCTTGCGCGCCCAGCGGACGAACTCGTCGACGCCGACCTCGTTGGTCTCGAGGCTGTGCCAGGCCAGCTCACGGCGCACGGGTCGCTGCGAGGCGGGGCCGACGCCGTCCTCCCAGCGGTAGCCGGAGACGAAGTTGCCGCCGGGGTAGCGGACCAGCTCCACCCCCATCTCACGGGTCAGCTCCAGCACGTCGCCCCGGAAACCGTCCTCGTCGGCGGTCGGGTGGCCGGGTTCGTAGATGCCGGTGTAGACGCAGCGGCCCATGTGCTCGACGAACGACCCGAAGAGCCGGCGTCGCACGGGCGCGATGACGTAGTCGGGGTTGAGGGAAAGGGAGGCGTTGAGCACGATGCTCCTACTTCAGGGCGCCTGCCGTCGCACCGCTGCGCCAGAAGCGCTGCAGCAGGACGAAGGCGACGATGAGCGGGACGATGGCCAGCAGTGAGCCGGTCACCACGAGGTTGAACAGCATGCGGGTGCCTGCCTCCTGCTGCGCGGTGTTGAACCAGGTGGTCAGGCCGACGGTCAGCGGGTAGAGGTCGGCGTCGCTGAGCATCACCAGCGGCAGGAAGTAGTTGTTCCAGGTGGCGACCAGGGTGAACAGGAAGACGGTGACGATGGCCGGCCGCATCATCGGCACCGCGATCTGCCAGAAGATGCGCAGCTCGCCCGCCCGGTCGATGCGGGCGGAGTCGATCAGCTCGACCGGCACGCTCTCGTCCACGTAGACGCGGATCAGGTACGCGCCGAACGGGCTGAGCAGCGACGGCAGGATGACCGCCCACATCGTGTCGACGAGTTCCACTTCGGACAGGATAAGGTAGGTCGGCAGCACCAGCGCGGTGGCGGGCACCATGATCATGCCCAGCAGCGCCGTCTCGAACAGCCGCTTGCCCGGGAACCGGAACCGCGCCAGGCCGTAGCCCGCGGCCGCCGCCAGGGCCGTCGCGCCCAGCGCGCTCAGGCCCGAGTACAGCGCCGTGTTGACCAGCCACTTGCCGTACGCGCCGTCGTCCTCGCGGAACAGCAGCCCGATGTTCTCGAACAGGTTGAACTCGGCGAACCACAGCGCGGGGCTGTCGAGCAGGTCCGGCTGGCTCTTGGTGGCCGCGACGAGCACCCACAGCAGCGGGACGAGGAAGTACAGGATGCCCACGCCCATCAGCAGGTGCGGGAGCCGGGTCTTCACCTTCATGCGCGCTTCCCCCGCCGGCGGTTGTTGACGAACACGAACGCGTAGGCCACCACGAACACCAGGAAGCCGAGCGCGAAGGACAGCGCGGCGGAGTAGTGGAAGTCCGAGTAGGCGAACGCCTGGTTGTAGGCGTAGAGGTTCGGCGTGTACCCGGCCGAGATCTGCGGCGCGAACCGGGCCATGATCTGCGGTTCGGTGAAGAACTGCATGGTGCCGATGACGGTGAAGATCGCGGCCAGCGAGATGGCCTGCTTGATCGCGGGGACCTTGACCCGCAACGCGATCTGCACCGGCGTGGCGCCGTCGATCACCGCGGCCTCGTACATCTCGCGCGGCACGCCCTGCAGCGCCGAGTACAGGATGATCATGTTGTAGCCGGTCCACGCCCAGGTCACGATGTTGCCCAGCGACACCAGCAGCAACGAGACGCTGAAGAAGTCGATCGGGTCGCCGCCCACCAGCGTCGGCAGGTCGGCGAACGGGCCGAACGTGCGGCTGTAGAGGAAGCCCCACATGAGCGCGCCGACGACGGCGGGCACCGCGTAGGGCATGAACGCGATGAGCCGGAACGCCACGGCGAACTTCGTGGTCACGGCGTCCAGCACGAGCGCGCCCGCCAGCGCGATGCCGAGCATGATCGGGATCTGCACGAGTCCGAACAGGACGACCCGCAGCAGGCCGTCGAGCAGCAACGGGTCGGTGAACGCGCGCACGTAGTTGTCGAGGCCGCTGAACCGGGTGCCGAGGGCGAGGCTCTTGCTGGACAGGCTGAGCCAGAACGCGTAGCCCAGCGGCACGACGAGGAACGCGACGACGACGAGGAAGAACGGCAGCACGAACAGCGCCCCGGCCACCGGGTGCGCGGTGACCCGGCGTGACCGCTGACGCGCCCGGGATTCGACCGGTGCGGCGGCCGGCGGGTGGTCGGCCTCGGGCGCCGCGATCGGCGTGGACCGCGTCACGGTGAACCTCCTGACTTGGCCTGGGCCCGCCGCGGCGTCGAGCTCGCCGCGACGGGCCGCCGGAGCGTTACTTGCTGACCTTGAAGCCCTGCTGCTCGGCGTACGCGACGACGTTCTTCTGCGTCTCCTCCAACACCGTGCCCCACGGCCTGCTGCCCGACATGGCCTCGGCGCTGCGGTCGTTCAGCTCGCCGTACACGAAGTCCTGGAACGGCGTGAACTGGAAGTCGCCCAGCTTCTCCGACACCGGCACGAAGATCTCGTTCACCTTCTGGCCGTTGAAGAAGTCGTAGGCCTTGCCGGTGAACGCCGGGTCCGCCGCGACGTCCTTGACCAGCGGGTAGAGGAACGCCTTGTCCAGGCCGATCTGCCAGGCCGCGTCGGACTTGCCGAACAGCTCGCGCGCCACGGTGGTGGCGGCCTTCGGGTTCTTGGCCTGCTTGGTCACGGTGAACGTGGAGCCGCCCCAGTCGCCCTGCTCGTCGGCGCCCGCGGTCCACTGCGGCATCGGCGCGACCGCCCACTTGCCCGCGGTGTTCTTCAACGAGCCCGCCAGGTAGCCGGGCGTCCAGCCGGCCGCGGCCCACGTCCAGTACTTGCCGGAGTCCAGCGCGGCGGTGGCGTCGGCGGTGAAGAACGGGTCCTTGGCCATGAGGCCCTTGTCGACCAGGTCGCCGACCAGGTCGACCACCCGCTCGCACTCCGGCGCGGTCAGGTTGATCTTCACCTGGTCCTTGGCGGTGGTGTGCGAGTAGCCGTACGGGCGGCAGCCGGACTGCCACATCAGGCCGTTGAGCCAGCCGCCGTCGCTGCCGAAGCTCGCGATGTGCGCGGCCGGGTCGATCGCCTTGATCTTCACGGCCGCCTCGGCGTACTCGGCCCACGTGGTCGGCACGCCGATGCCGTGCTGGTCGAACAGGTCCTTGCGGTACATCAGCGCCATCGGGCCGCCGTCGACCGGGATCGCGTAGACCTTCTCGCCGTCGGTGGCCTGCTCCCACGCCCAGTCGGCGTACAGGCCCTTGTCCTCGTTGGCGCCGTGCTCACCCATGTCCGCCAGGGCGTCGAGGATGATGAACGTGGGGATCTGCTGGAACTCCACCATCGCCACGTCCGGCGCGCCCTTGCCCGCGGTGATCGCGGTCTTCAGCTTGGCGTAGTGGTCCGCCCCGGTGCCGGCGTTGGTCCACTCGACCTTGATGTCGGGGTGGCTGGCGTTGAACGCCTCGACCACCCCCTTGAACTCCGGGTACCAGGCCCAGACGGACACCGTCACGGGTCCGCCGTCGTCGCCGCCGGCCCCGCCGCACGCGGCCACGGCGAGCAGGCCGCAGGCGGCGAGCCCTCCTCGGAGTTTCGCCAACCAGGTGGTGCCGAGCATGAGTGCGCCTTTCCGTCGCGGCATGCGCCAGTGCATGCGCGACCGCGATCACGGTGCGTGAGCGAGACGTACAAGGTGTGCGTCGACCCCGCGAGGTGCGATCCGACGCCCTCGGGGTCGTGGTCCGGGTGTCGCGCCACGGCCGGCGGGTTCGGGGGAACCGACCGTGTTGCCACCGTGGCACCGGTATTGCTGCGCTGCAAAGCACTATGGACGGCGTTTTGCCGCGCTGCAAGACCTCACGTGAACTTAATCCAAACGAGATTTGAGACGGTTGTGGATCATCGGGCGGTCGGGGCTTGTCGCGGCGTTGGTCGGCGTGCACACTCCTTTGCAGCGCTGTAGCGGTGGGGCCGCCGCGCCGGTCCGACGGAGGAGAACGATGCGCGATGCCACGCTGCGTGACGTAGCAGAGCTCGCGGGCGTGTCCGCGCGGACGGTCTCGAACGTGGTCAACGGCTACGCCAGGGTCACCGAGCGGACCCGCGAGAAGGTGGAGCGGGCGATCGCGGAGCTGGGCTACCGGCCCAACGTGCTGGCCCGCAACCTGGCCAACGGCCGGTCCGGGCAGATCGCCGTGGTCGTGCCCTACCTGGACACGCCGTACTTCGCGGAGCTGTTGCAGGCCATCATCCCCAGGGCGCGCGAGCGCGGCTACAACGTGCTGATCGACCAGACCGACGGCGACCCGGCGCACGAGCGCGAGCTGATCCGGCGCGGCGCGCGGGCGCTGCTGTTCGACGGCATGATCTTCAGCCCGCTCGGGCTGGCCCAGGAGGACCTCGACGAGGGCGACCCGACGTTGCCGCTGGTCGTCCTGGGTGAGCGGTCGTCCAACGGCACGTTCGACCACGTGGGGATCGACGACGTGGCGGCGTCCCGCGAGGCCACCGCGCACCTGATCGGCCTGGGCAGGCGTCGGATCGCGGCCATCGGCGACCAGCCGTACCCGACCGGCGAGGCGGCGCAGCTGCGCACGCTCGGCTACCGGCAGGCGCACGCCGAGGCCGGGTTGCCGGTGGACGAGTCGTTGATAATCCACACCCCGAGGTTCAACCGGGCCGACGGTTCCGGCGCGATGCGCGTGCTGCTCGACCGGGACGACCCGCCGGACGCCGTGTTCTGCTACAGCGACCTGGTCGCGCTCGGCGCGCTGCACGAGGTGCTGGAACGCGGGCTGCGCGTGCCCGAGGACATCGCCCTCATCGGGTACGACGACATCGAGGAAGGCCGCTACTCCAACCCGACGATCAGCACCATCTCGCCGGACAAGGTGACCATAGCGACCACGGCGGTGGAACGGCTGCTCGCGCGCATCGACAGCAGCGGGCCGTTGCCGGGCATCGAGGTGCGCGCCGCGCACAAGCTGATCGCCCGGCAGAGCACCCTGGGCCGCACTCCCCACCCCTGACCCGAACGGCGGACCCGGGGGGGACCTGAGCGTTCGACACGCGGTCCCCGAGTCCAGGTCGCGCGGGTCCTGCGTTCGGCTGCCCCGAGTTCAACGCCCGGGTTGATGGGCGCGGCGGAAGAAAGCGCTTTCCCGAAGGGTTGACACCCGCCGTCACGGGGCGGCAGCATCCTGTGTCGTTCTGTTGCTCTGCGCACTTCTCTGATCGGTGTTGTCGATTCACGACGCGTGGAACCGGGGTCCAGGTGGACAGACACAGGCGTGTGCTCGCGGCGGCGGTCGTCGCGCTCCTGCTCGGGTCGGGCCTGGCGCCGGGCCCGGCGGCGGCGGGTGAGCCGGCCGCCCACCCGACGCGCGACGAGAGCTTCGACGGGTCGTGGAAGTTCGCCCTGGCCAACACCACCGGTGACGACGAACCGGCGTACGCCGACGCGGACGAGCCCGGCTTCGACGACTCGGCGTGGCGGGTGCTGAACCTGCCGCACGACTGGTCGATCGAGCAGCCGATGACGCCCGGGGCCGGCAGCGGCACGGGCTACTTCCCCGGCGGCCTCGGCTGGTACCGCAAGACGTTCACGCTGCCGCGCTCGACCGCCGACAAGCAGGTCTCGCTGGAGTTCGGCGGCGTCTACATGGACTCCGAGGTCTACCTCAACGGCGCGCTGGTCACCGCGCACCCGTACGGCTACACGGGTTTCGCGGTCGACCTGGCCGCGGCGCACAAGGACGGCCGGACCCCGAACGTCGTCGCGGTGAAGGTGCGCAACAAGCTGCCGAGCAGCCGCTGGTACTCCGGCAGCGGCATCTACCGGCACGTCGACCTCGTCGTCACCGACCGGGTGCACGTCGCCCGGCACGGCACGTTCGTGACCACCCCGGACGTCGAGCGCGAAGTGGCCTCGGGCCACGCCACCGCGCACGTCCGCACCGACGTGGTCAACGGCCGCGCCGCCGAGGACGTCGCCGTGCGGTACCGCGTCAAGGACTCCGACGGACGCGTCGTGGCACGTCACCACACGGCGGTCACCGGCACGACCGTCGAGTCCGACATCCGCGTGCCGGAGCCGACCCTGTGGTCCATGGCGGACCCGCACCTCTACACGCTGGAGACCGAGGTGACGGTGGCCGGCCGGCGCGTGGACGCCACCAGCACCCGGTTCGGCTTCCGCTGGGTCCGGTTCGACGCGGACGAGGGCTTCTTCGTCAACGGCGAGTACCACAAGATCCAGGGCGTCGACCTGCACCACGACCAGGGCGCGCTCGGGTCCGCGGTGAACCGCGACGCGCTGGAGCGGCAGCTGCGGCTGATGAAGGGCATGGGCGTCAACGCCTTCCGCACCTCGCACAACCCGCCGTCGCGCGAACAGGTCGAGCTGTGCGAGGAGCTGGGCATCGTGATGATGGTGGAGGCGTTCGACACCTGGCGGCGGCCCAAGATCGCCTACGACTACGGCCGGTTCTTCGACGCCAACAGCTCCGCCGACATCAAGGAGATGGTGCACGCGGCGAAGAACTCCCCCGCCGTGGTGCTGTGGTCGGTGGGCAACGAGATCCCGGACTTCTGGAACGTCCCGTTCGGCCCGGACACCGCCCAGCGCCTGGCCGCCGACATCCGCTCGATCGACACCAGCCGCCCGGTGGTGTTCGGCTCGGACGCCTACCGCCGCGTGCCGGCCACGGGCTCCGGTCCGGACCTGATCCTCGGCGCGCTCGACGGCCTGGGCCTGAACTACAACACGGCGGGCGCGGTGGACGCGTTGCACGCCAAGTACCCGGACAAGTTCATCTTCGAGTCCGAGTCGTCGTCCTCGACCTCCACGCGTGGCTCGTACCAGGACCCGTTGCTGGTCAACACCGGCGAGAACCACACGCCCGGCAAGCGCGAGGTCTCGTCGTACGACAACAACATGGCGTCCTGGACGTTGAGCGGCGAGTACGGGTTGAAGAAGGACCGGGACCGCAAGTTCTTCCTCGGCCAGTTCCTGTGGGCGGGCATGGACTACATCGGCGAGCCCACGCCGTTCGACGGGGTGTTCCCGGTGCGCACCTCGCACTTCGGCGCGATGGACACGGCCGGGTTCCCCAAGGACCTGTACTACCTGTTCAAGAGCCAGTGGACGACCGACCCGATGGTGCACGTCGCGCCGATGGACTGGACCGGCCACGAGGTGGGCGAGCCGGTGCAGGTCTGGGCCTACGCGAACGTGGACACCGTCGAGCTGTTCCTGAACGGCACGTCGCTCGGCGTGCGGAAGTTCGACCGCAAGAAGACCACGTACGGCAAGGAGTACCTGGAGACGACCGAGCCGTCCAACGACGACAAGAACGTCACCACCGGGCCGTTCCCGGGCAGCTACACCAGCCCGAACGGCAGCGCGGGCAAGCTGCACCTCACGTGGACCGTGCCGTTCCAGCCGGGTGAGCTGGTCGCGGTGGCGCGCGAGGACGGCAAGGAGGTCGCACGGGACGTGGTCCGCACGGCCGGTGCGGCGGCTGCGGTGAGGCTGACGCCCGACCGCGAGGTCGTGACGGCGGACGGCCGGTCGCTGACCTACGTCACCGCCGACGTGGTCGACCGCGACGGCGTGGTCGTGCCGAGCGCGGCGGACAGGGTCACGTTCTCCGTCACCGGCGGCCGGCTCGTCGGCGTGGACAACGGGCGGCCGGAGAGCGTGGAGCCGTACAAGGCGGACGGCATGACCGCGTTCCACGGCAAGGTGTTGGCGATCGTGCAGTCGGACGCGCGCGGCGGCCCCATCACGATCCGGGCGACGGCGCCGGGCCTGCGGTCCGGCCGCACGTCCGTGCTCGCCATCCCTCGCGGTCCCAAGGGACCCGGCGGGTTGACGGCGGTCGGGGCGGCCCCGCCGATCGCCGACGGCCCGGTGGTCGACGCGAGCTACAGCGGCCGGGCGACCACGCTGCCGGCGGCGATGGTGGACGGCGACCTGACCACGCGGTGGTCGAACTCCTACGCCAAGCAGGCGACCCAGGTGCTGCCCGCGGTGTCGTCGGCGCACGCGAGCGACTGGGTTTCGGTGGCGTGGCCGCAACAGCGGCAGGTCGGCGGGCTGACGTCGCACTTCGCCGTGGACGCCGCTCACCAGCTGCCCGCCTCGGTCCGGGTGGCGCACTGGGACGGCCGCGCGTGGGCGCCCGCGTCGAACGTCCGCGTCGACTGGGGCGCCGGCGGGCCGAGCCGCATCACGTTCGATCCGGTGACCACGACGCGGGTCCGGATCACCATGACCAGCCGTGCGCCGGGCACGTCGACCGGCTTCCTCGGCATCGACGAGCTCCAGGTGATCGGAGGCCCGTGATGGCACAGGTGAACCGTCGGACCTTCCTGGGCGGGGTGGCCGCGGCCTACGCGCTCCCGTTCGGCGCGGGCCAGGCGCAGGCGGCGCCGGAGCCACCGCGCCAGGCCGCGCTGACGTGGCTGGAAGGCGGTGCGCCCGCCACCCACGCGGGCACCACCTGGGGTGTGCCGTGGCCACGCGGCGCGTTCGCCAAGGACCAGGCGTTCTCGCTGGTCACGGCCACGGGCGAGCAGGTGCCGGTGCAGTCCTGGGCGACCGGCGTGTGGCCGGACGGCTCGCTGAAGTGGAGCGCGCACGCGATCAGCGGACCCACCGCCGCCGACGGGTACCGGCTGGAACCGGGTCCGGCCCGGGCGCCGGCGCAGGCCGTCACGGTGGAGGACAGGGCGGAGCACGTCATCGTCCGCACCGGCGTGATCGAGGTGACCGTGCGCAAGAGCGGCGCGGACCTGATCGAGCGGATCACGCGCGGCGGAGAGCCGGTCGTGCGGCGCGGGCACCTGGTGTGCCTGCGCCAGGACCACGACGAGGACGAGGACACCGGCGGCGCGAAGCGGGAGAAGTTCGTCAGCGCCGTCAAGAACGTCATCGTGGAGCAGAGCGGTCCGGTGCGGGCCGTGCTGCGGGTCGACGGCGTGCACCGGGCGAAGCGGCGCGAGTGGCTGCCGTTCACCGTGCGGTTCTACTTCTTCGCGGGCACGGACAGCATCAAGATGACGCACACGTTCGTGTGGGACGGCACGGAGGACGACTACCTGCGCGGCCTGGGCATCCGGTTCGCGGTGCCGATGCGGGACGAGCCGCACGACCGGCACGTCCGGTTCGGCGGCGAGGAGGGCGGGTTGCTGCGCGAGGCCGTGCGCGGCATCACCGGCCTGCGACGCGATCCGGGCGCGGCGGTGCGCAGCGCCCAGGTGGCGGGGCGGAAGCTGCCGCCGGTGTCCACTTGGGACACCCGCGTCAGCGGCAGGCTGAACCTGATCCCGACGTGGGGCGACTACAGCCTCAGCCAGCTCACCGCGGACGGTTACGCGATCCGCAAGCGCACCAAGCCCGGCCACACGTGGGTGGACGTGGACGCGGGACGGCGGTCGCCCGGTTTCGGGTACGTCGGCGGCGCGAGCGGCGGCCTGGCGTTCGGGCTGCGCAACTTCTGGCAGCTGCACCCGACGCAGCTCGACGTGCGCGGCGCGGCGGGTGAGGAGGCCGAGGTGACGGTGTGGCTGTGGTCGCCGGACGCGCGGCCGATGGACCTGCGGTTCTACCACGACGGCCTGGGCATGGACACGTTCCCGGAGCAGTTGGAGGGCCTCCAGATCACCTACGAGGACTACGAACCGGGATTCGGCACCGCGTACGGCGTGGCGCGCACCAGCGAGCTGACGTTGTGGGCGGTCGGCTCGACGCCGGACGACGCGAGCCTGGTCGCCATGGCGCAGGCCGTGCAGACGCCGCCGTTGCTGGTCGCGCCGCCGCAGCACCTGCTGGCGGCGGGCGTGTTCGGCGACTGGTCGTTGGTCGACCGCTCGACGCCGGCGCGCGCGGCGATCGAGGACCGGCTGGACTTCCTCTTCGACTACCACCGCGACCAGGTCGAGCAGCGCCGCTGGTACGGGTTCTGGAACTACGGCGACGTGATGCACACCTACGACTCCGACCGGCACCAGTGGCGCTACGACGTCGGCGGGTACGCGTGGGACAACTCGGAGCTGTCCACGGACCTGTGGCTCTGGTACGCCTACCTGCGCAGCGGGCGGGCGGACGTGTTCCGGATGGCCGAGGCGATGACCCGGCACACCGGCGAGGTCGACGTCTACCACCTTGGCCAGTGGAAGGACCTCGGCACCAGGCACAACGTGCTGCACTGGGGGTGCAGCGCCAAGCAGCTGCGCATCAGCACGGCCGCGAACCGGAGGTTCTACTACTTCCTGACCGCCGATGAGCGGGTCGGCGACCTGCTGCGCGAGCTGGTGGACGCGGACCGCACGTTCGTCGCGCTCGACCCGTTGCGCAAGATCCGCACCGAGCCGTACACGCCCGATCCGAAGGCGCTCGCGGTCGGACTCGGCACGGACTGGGGCGCCTTGGCGGCGGCGTGGCTGACGGAGTGGGAACGCGGCGGCGACCCGGTCGCGCGGCAGAAGCTGCTGGGCACGGTCGAGGACATCGGGGCGCTGAAGAACGGCTTCGTCACCGGTGAGGCGCTCTACAACCTGGAGACTGGCCGGTTCGCCACCGATCGGGTGCAGGTGAGCGTGTCGCACCTGTCGGCGGTGTTCGGGTTGGCGGAGATCTGCGGCGAGCTGATCGACCTCCTGGACCGGCCCGCGTTCGAGAAGGCGTGGGTGCAGTACTGCCGGTTGTACGGCGCGACCAGGGAGGAGCAGCAGGCCGAGGTCGGCGGCTCGTGGAACGTCGGCTTCCGCCAGATGCACTCCCGCCTCACCGCGTACGCGGCGGCGCGGACCGGTGACGAGGCGTTGGCGCGGCGGGCGTGGGACGAGTTCTTCGCCGGCCAGGACGGGTACGGCCCGGGGCTGCCGTGGCGGTCGACCAGGGTCGAGGGCCCGAACGCGCTGCGCCCGGTCGACGAGGCGGTGTTCGTGTCGACCAACGCCTCCGCCCAGTACGGACTGGCCGCGATCCAGAACCTCGCCCTGGTGGGCGACGCGCTGCCACCTCAACGGGTGGACCGCTGACCGCTCGGCCACCGTGCCCCGGGGTGCGCTGGGAACACACCCGGAGCACGGCCGGCCGCGGCACCCGCCTGACCGCCGCGTCGCTCGTGCTGCCCGCCGCCGACGCCTGACGGCGGGCGCCCGACGACGCTGACCTCGGGTGCCCGACGACACCGGACCGCGGGCGTCCGGCGACACCTAGCCCCGGGCGCGTGGCACGACCAGGCCCGATTCGTAGGCCGCGACCACCGCCTGGGTGCGGTCGCGCAGGCCGAGCTTGTTCAGCACCCGGCTCACGTGCGTCTTCACCGTCTCCTCCGTGACCACCAGCCGGGCCGCGACCTCGGTGTTCGACAGGCCCTCCGCGATCAGGCGCAGCACCTGCGTCTCCCGTGGCGTGAGGGTGGACAGGGCGGTCCCGGACGTGGCCGGCTCGGGGCGCAGCCGGGCGAACTCGCTGATCAGGCGGCGGGTCACGGTCGGCGCCAGCAACGCCTCGCCGGCCGCGACCACCCGCACCGCGTCGAACAGCTGCTCCGCCGTCACGTCCTTGAGCAGGAAGCCGCTGGCGCCCGCGCGCAACGCGTCGTAGACGTACTCGTCCAGGTCGAACGTGGTCAGGATCAGCACCCGCGGCCCGTCGGCGAGCCGGCGCGTGGCCTCGATGCCGTCCACGCCCGGCATCCGCACGTCCATCAGCACCACGTCGGGTGACAGCTCGCGGCAGACGCGCACCGCCTCCCCGCCGTCGGACGCCGTGCCGACGACGGTGAAGTCGGGTTGCGTGTCGAGCAGCGCGGCGTACCCGGTGCGGATCACCTGGTGGTCGTCGGCGACCACGATCCGGACGGCGCTCACCCGGCCGCCCCCGTCGGCAGGCTCGCCTCGACCAGGAATCCGCCCACGGCCGTCGTGCCCGTGTGCAACCGGCCGCCGACGGCCGCCGCCCGTTCGCGCATGCCGGTCAGCCCGTGCCCACCGGACGGCGCCGCGCCGCGTGGGCCGGGCCCGTTGTCCCTGATGCGCAACCGCAACGCCTCCTCGGTGTAGTGCAGCTCCACGTCGACCGCCGCGCCGGGCGCGTGCCGCCGCGCGTTGGTGAGGGCTTCCTGGACGATCCGGTACGCGGCCAGCTCCACACCGGGGTCCAGCGGGCCGGGCGTGCCGGAGACGATGAGCCGCGCGCCCGCGCCGGACGTGTCGCGCACGTCGTCGAGCAGTTCGTTGAGCTGCGGCAACCCCGGCTGCGGGCGGCGGTCCGCGACCTCCTCCGGCGCGTCGGACCGCAGCACGCCCAGCAACCGCCGCATCTCGGTCAGCCCGGCCCGCGCGGTGTCGCCGATCTCCGCCAGCCGCTGCGCGCCGGCGGCGGGCATGCCGGGCGTGGTCAGCCGGGCCGTCTCCGCCTGCACCGCGATCATCGAGATGTGGTGCGCCACGACGTCGTGCAGCTCGCGCGCGATCCGGGCCCGCTCGCCGCGCGCGGTGTGCTCCAGCAGGCTCCCGGCCACGGCCTGCCGGGCGGCCCGGTGCACCAGCGCCTCGCCGCGCGCCCACCGGGCGACCCCGACCCACCCCGCCGCCAACGCCGACGACGCCGCCAGCACGGTGATCGCGTCCGCGTCGCGCACCAGGGCCAGCACCGGGTACGGCACGGCCAGGCAGGTTGCCAGGACCTGGCCGCCGACCCGTCCCAGCCGGTACAGCACGATCAGCTGCGCGCCGAGGCCCGCCGCCGTGAGGCCGTGGAACAACCCGAGCGACAGCACGGCCGCCGCCGTCACCGCGACCGCGGCGGGCGCCGGGCGCAGGAACGCCGCCGGCGCGGTGGTCGCCAGGGCCAGCACCCCGAGCACCAGGACGAGCTGCGGGTCGGCGCCGCCGGTCACCGCCCGCGCCACCGCCTCGCCCACCGCGCCCGCGCCCAGCAGCGCCACGACGCCCCCCGGCACGCGCGGGCCGTCGGCCAACCGCCGGGCCCACCCCTCATCGCTCACCGGGTCATTGTCGTCGCCGACCCGCGCCGACGCGTCACCGCAGGTGGTGACACCGGCATCCCTCTCAGGAGGGATGCGCCTCCCCCGCGCCGGCGAGGCGGAGACGGCTCTCCCGCGTGACGACCCGACCCGGGCCGCGCTCCTAGCCTTCCCGGCATGGAAGCAACCATCGAAGTCTCCGGGCTGCGCAAGCGGTACGGGCCGACCGTGGCGCTGGACGGGATGACGTTCACCGTCGCACCGGGCAAGGTCACCGGCTTCGTCGGGCCCAACGGCGCGGGCAAGTCCACCACGATGCGGGTGATCCTCGGCCTCGACTCGGTCGACGAGGGCCGTGCGCTGGTCGGCGGCCGGCCGTACCGGACCCTGCGGCACCCGTTGCGACAGGTCGGGTCCCTGTTGGACGCGTCGGCGCTGCAGCCCGGTCGCACCGGCCGCAACCACCTGCTGTGGCTGGCCCACTCGCAGGGCCTCGGCGCGCGGCGGGTGGACGAGGTCGCCGAACGGGTCGGCCTGACCTCGGCGATCCGGCGCAAGGCCGGCGGCTACTCGTTGGGCATGCGGCAGCGGCTCGGCATCGCGGCGGCGCTGCTCGGCGACCCGCCGGTGCTCGTGCTGGACGAGCCGGTGAACGGCATGGACCCCGAGGGCATCCGGTGGGTGCGCGGTTTCCTGCCGTCGCTGGCGGCCGAGGGCCGGGCGGTGCTGGTGTCCAGCCACCTGATGAGCGAGTTGCAGGACACCGCCGACCACGTGGTGATCGTCGGCCGGGGCAAGGTCATCGCCGACGTCGGCGTGGCGGAGCTGATCGAGGCCGCGTCCGGCGAACGGGTCACGTTGCGCACCAGCGCCCGCACGCCGGCGACGACGGTGCTGGCACGGGCGGGCGCGACGGTCGCCGTGACCGGCGCCGACACGCTCACCGTCACCGGGCTGTCCGGTGAACGGGTGGTGGCGCTGCTGGGCGAGCACGCGGTGCCGTTCTCCGAGGTGTCGGCGCACCGCGCGTCCCTCGAAGAGGCCTACATGGAGCTGACCAGGGACGCGGTCGAGTTCCACGCGGCCGAGGGCGCGCGATGAGCGGGCCGGACGGGTTCGGGCACGTGCTGCGCGCCGAGTGGACGAAGCTGCGCACCGTGCGCGGCTGGGTGCTCGGCCTGGTCGCGGCGGCGCTGGTGATCCTGCTGATGGGGCTGTTCGCCGCGGCGGCGAGCAACTTCTCGTGCAGCGGCCCGAACGGCGCGCCGTGCGCGGGCAGCACGCCGCCGACGGGTCCGGGCGGCGAGCCGGTCGTCGACAACTTCTCGTTCGCGCACCAGGCGCTCACCGGCGACGGCAGCATCACCGCCCGCGTGACGTCGCTGACCGCGGTGTCCTCTTCGGACGGTCAGGCGCCGGTCGAGGACACGCAGCCGTGGACCAAGGGCGGGATCATCGTCAAGGCGAGCACCACGCCGGGATCGCCGTACGCCGCGTTGATGCTGACGGGCGGCCACGGCGTGCGGTTGCAGCACAACTTCACCGGCGACGTCGCGGGCACGCTGCACGCGACGCCGAGCTGGCTGCGCCTGACCCGGTCGGGCGACACGATCACCGGCCACGAGTCGCCCGACGGCGCGACCTGGCACCTCGTCGGCTCGGTCACCCTCCCCGGGCTGCCGTCGACCGTGCGGGCCGGGCTGTTCGCGGCCTCGCCGCACCACGAGGTGATCACCGAGTCGTTCGCCGGCGCCAGCGGCGAGAGCTACCCGACGCGGGCGACCGCCGAGTTCGACCGGATCGGGCTGGAGGGCTCGTGGCCGGACCGGAAGTGGGTCGGTGAGGACGTCGGCGACCTGGGCGGGCCGCGCGCGGGCGCCGGGGCGGGCACCGGGTTCGAGGAGACCGCCGACGGGGTCGCGGTGAGCGGGTCGGGCAACATCGCGCCGGTCGTGGCCGGGCGCGGTGGGCTCGGCAAGACGGTCGAGGGTCGGCTGGTCGGCGCGTTCGCCGGGCTGATCGCGGTCATCGTGGTCGCGGCGACGTTCATGACCTCGGAGTACCGGCGCGGCCTGATCCGCACGAGCCTCAGCGCCAGCCCGCGGCGCGGTCGGGTGCTGGCGGCGAAGGCCGCGGTGATCGCGGCGGTCACGTTCGTCACCGCGCTGGCCGCGGCCCTGATCACGGTGCCGTTGGTCCGGGCGGTGGAGGTGGACAAGGGTTTCTTCCTGTTCACCGTGCCGACCGCGACCGAGGTGCGGGTGATCGTCGGCACGGCGGCGTTGCTCGCGGTGGCGGCGGTGCTCAGCCTGGCCGTCGGCACGGTGCTGCGGCGCAGCGCGGGCGCGGTGGCGGTGGTGATCGTGGCGATCGTGCTGCCGTACGTGCTGGCGATCGCGTCCGTGCTGCCGACCGGGCCGTCGGACTGGCTGCTGCGGGTCACGCCGGCCGCCGCGTTCGCCGTCCAGCAGAGCTTGCCGGAGTACCAGCAGGTCACGGCGAACTACGCCCCCGCCGACGGCTACTTCCCGTTGAGCCCGCTGGGTGGGTTCGCGGTGCTGTGCGGCTACACGGCGGTCGCGCTCGGTGTGGCGTTCTCCGTGCTGCGGAGGAGGGACGCGTGAGGGAAGCGCTGCACGTGGAGTGGACGAAGCTGCGCACGGTGGCGGGCACGGCGTGGCTGCTGGCCGGGGTGGTGCTGCTGACCGTGGCGCTGGGGGTGGCGGCGTCGGTCGCCTGCGCCGACACGGGGTGCGGGGACCCGGCGAAGACCAGCCTGACCGGGATCGCGTTCGGCCAGGCCGTGGTCGCCGTGCTGGCCGTGCTCGCGGTGGGCGGCGAGTACGGCACGGGGATGATCCGGGTGACGTTCGCCGCGCTGCCGCGCCGGTCGACCGTGCTGGCGGCGAAGGCGGCCGTGGTCGGCGCGCTGGTGCTGGTGGCGGGCGGGGCGGCGGTGCTCGTGTCGGTGCTGGCGGGGCGGGGCGTCCTGTCGGGGGTCGCGGTGCTGTCGCTGGGCGACGGGCCGGTGCTGCGCGCGGCCGTCGGCTCCGTGCTCTACCTGGTGCTGGTCGGGCTGCTGAGCCTGGGCGTGGCCGTCCTGGTGCGTGACGCGGCGGCGGCCATCGGGGTGGTGCTCGGGCTGCTGTACCTGTTCCCGGTCGTGGCCGCGGTGGTGTCCGACCCGGACTGGTTCAAGCGCTTGCAGCGGATCAGCCCGATGACGGCGGGGCTGGCGGTGCAGGCCACCGCGAACGTCGAGGGCCTGCCGATCAGCCCGTGGGCGGGTCTGGGCGTGCTCGGGCTGTGGGCGGCCGGCGCGCTCCTGGTCGGCGGTCTGGCACTCCGGCTGCGTGACGCCTAGGGCTTCGTCGGCCGGGGCAGCAGCAGGTGCACGGCGAAGCCCGCCAGCGTCGTCAGGACCACCTGGTAGAGGATCGAGAGCCGCGGGTCGCTGCCGACGGTGAACACCGCGTCCAGCCCGGTGGTCGCCACGCCGGCGAGGGTGAGCAGGCCGGTCACGTGCCAGCCGAAGAAGCCCGCCGCCCAGGCGACCAGCGGCCAGCGGTTGCGGTCGGGGCGGCGCAGGACCAGGTAGGTGGAGAGCGCGGCGCCGGCGTTGAAGAGCACGCCGACGACCGTGAGCTCGGCCAGGTCGCCGGACAGCAGCGTCGACAGCGTCTGAGCGACGACGAGCGCGATCATCGACCAGCATCCGACCCGGGTCTTGTCCACGGCGCGGATGCTAGGGCACCGGCCCGGACCCGGACGAGGTGACGTGGTCCCGATCAGCTCGGCCCCCTGACGCGGGTGGGGCCGGCTGCCCGGGCTTTGCTCGCCGTCGTCCGGGCCGGCGCCCGGGTCGCAGTCGCCTGAGCCGCCGTGTCCGGGCCGTCGTCGGGTGATCGATAGGCTGGTCGGATGCGCGTGTTGTTCACCTTCATCGGCGGGTTGGGCCACTTCCAGCCGTTGGTGCCGTTCGCCTCGGCCGTGGTCGCGGCCGGGCACACCGTCGCGGTCGCGGCCGGGCCGAACCGGTGCGAGGCGGTCGAGGCCGCCGGGTTCACCGCGCTCCCGGTGGGTGAGGGAGGACGGCCCGAGCCCTCGGAGGTCGGGCCGCTGCTCGCGCCCGACCGGGAGCGGGACGACCAGGAGCTGCGGGACGGGTTCGTGCGACGGGGTGCGGCCGAGCGGGTGCCGTTGTACCTGGAGCTGTTCGAGCGGTGGCGGCCGGACGTGGTGGTGTGCGAGGAAGTGGACTTCGGCAGTGTGCTCGCCGCCGAGAAGCTCGGCCTGCCCTACGCGAACGTGCAGGTCATCGCGTCGGGCGCGTTCGTGCGGCCGGCGGTGGTCGGCGAGCCGATCGGCGAGCTGCGCGCCGGCCTCGGCCTGCCGCCCGACCCGGACCTGGAGATGCTGCACCGGCGGCTGCTGCTGTCGCCGTTCCCGCCGAGCTTCCGCGATCCGGCGTTCCCCTTGCCGGGCACGGCTTTCCCGATCCGCCCGCCGGTCGGTCCGATCGGCCGGTCCGACCCGCCGACCGCGTACTTCACCCTGGGCACGGCGTTCAACGCCGAGTCCGGCGACCTCTTCTCGCGGGTGCTGGCCGGGCTGCGCGACCTGCCGGTGAACGTGATCGCCACGGTGGGCAGGCACCTCGACCCGGCCGCGTTCGGCCCGCAACGGCCCGGCGTGCGCATCGAGCGCTACGTGCCGCAGGAGACGGTGCTGCCGCACTGCGACCTGGTGATCTCGCACGGCGGTTCGGGCAGCGTGATCGGCGCGTTGGCGCACGGCTTGCCGACCGTGCTGCTGCCGTTGGGCGCCGACCAGCCGCAGAACGCCGACCAGTGCGCGCGGCTGGGCGTGGGCCGGGTGCTGGACCCCGTCGCCGCCACGCCGCAGGACGTGCGGGCCGCGGTCGCGGAGGTGTTGGCCGATCCGGGTTACCGGCAGGCAGCGGAGCGCGTGCGGGCGGAGATGCTCGACCTGCCCGAGCCCGCGCGGGCGGTGCCGTTGCTGGAGCGGCTGGCCGGCTGACTACCCGATCCGGTCGCGGTTGCCGGTCGGCACGATGAGTCCGCTCTCGTAGGCGACCACGACGGCCTGCGCGCGGCTGGCCAGGGCCAGCTTGCCCATCATCCGCTTGACGTGCGTCTTCACCGTCGCTTCGCTGAGCACGAGGCGTTGGGCGATCTGGGCGTTGGTCAGGCCGTTGCCGACCAGGCGGAGCACCTCGGTCTCCCGCGCGGTCAGGGCGGCCAGCTGCGGCGCGCCGACGGCGGTGGCGCGGTGGTGCTGGGCGTAGGTCTCGATCAGCCGGTGGGTGATGTGCGGCGCGATGAGGATGTCGCCGGCGGCGATGGTGCAAACGGCGGAGATGATCCGCTCCGGCGGGGTGTCCTTGACCAGGAACCCGGACGCGCCCTCGCCCAACGCGGTGTAGACGTACTCGGGCAGGTCGAACGTGGTCAGCACGACGATCCGGGGCGGGTCCTCGCGATCGCGGTCCGGCTGCCGGCTGTCGGGCTCCCGGTCGCGGTCGTGGTCGCGGTCGCGGTCGTGGTGGGCGGCCAGGATCTGGCGCGTGGCGGCGATGCCGTCCAGGACGGGCATCCGGATGTCCATCAGGATCACGTCGGGCGAGGTTTGGGCGGCCATCGCCACCGCCTGACCGCCGTCGGCGGCCTCGCCCACGACCTCGAAGCCCGGCGCGGCGGTGAACAGGGCGACCAGGCCGGCCCGGATGAGCGCCTGGTCGTCGGCGATGAGCACGCGGATCGTCACCGGGCCGCCACCTCGCCCATCGGCAGCCGCAGGACCACGCCGAACCCGCCCTCGGCGATCGGGCCGGCGGTGAGCACGCCCCCGTACAGCTCGGCGCGTTCCCGCATCCCGCGGATGCCGTGCGGCTCGTGGTCCGGGCCCGACGCGCCCGGCGCCGCCCGGCCGTCGTCGGTCACCTTCAGCACCAGCGTCTGCTCGCCGTACTCGACCTCGATCCGCGCACGCGCCCGCCCCGCGTGCTTGAGCACGTTGGTCAGCGACTCCTGCACCACCCGGTAAGCGCACAGGTCCGGGCCCGGCCGCAGCTCGCGCACCTCGCCGCTGATCACCACGTCGACCGGCAACCCCGCGCCCCGGGCCCGGTCCACCAGCTCCTCGAGAGCCGCCAACCCGGGCTGCGGCCGGTAGTCGTCGTCGTGGTCCACGCGCAGCACGTCGAGCAGGCGGCGCATCTCGGTCAACGCCTCACGGCTCGTGTCGCCGACCGTCGTGATCGCCTTGCGCGCGGTCGCCAGGTCGGTGTCCAGCACGTACCCCGCGACACCGGCCTGCAAGGAGATCACCGACATGTGGTGCGCGACGATGTCGTGCAGCTCGCGCGCGATGCGCACCCGCTCGTCGGCCACCGCCCGCGCCGCCTCCTCCGCCAGCCGCTCGGCCCGCTGCGCCCAGCGCTTCGTGCCCTCGCCGAGCATCCACGCGCCCGCCACGACCAGCACCGACTGCGCCACCTCGGACCACGAGCCCGCGGCGACGCCCAGGAACGCCAGCACCACGACCGCCGCCGTCGCCGCGAACGTCACCGCGGCCGCGAGCCGGGACCGCAACGTCGCCACGGTGAACATGCCGACCAGCGCGCCGACGCCGCCACTGGGCAGGCCGCCGAACCCGACCAGGCCGTAGCAGGCCAGCGCGCCCAGCATCACCACCATCGTGGCCACCGGCGCGAGCTGGCGCAGCGCGATCGGCGCGACGGTCAGCGCGGCCACCGGGTACGCCGGCCAGTCGGACCCGCCGCCGGTCTGGCTCACGGCGGTCGCCACGGTCAACGTCGTCAGCACCACCGCGAGCAGCAGGTCGAGCCGGATCGGCTTGATCGTGGCCAGCACCAGCCCAAAGTAGTCGCGCGCCGGGGCGCCCGTCGCCACCCCGTGGGCGGATTCCCCACTACCCCCACGGGGGTAGGTCGAGATGCCGTCGTGGGGCGACGACGCCGACCGCCGCGAGCCCTAACGTTCGGTGACATGAAACGACTCTGCGCGACAGCGGTGGTCGGGGCGCTGGTCCTCGCCACCGCGGGCACGGCCCACGCCCGCACCGACACCACCACCCTCCAGCGGCACGCCGACGCGTTGCTGGCGCAGGGCGCGCCCGGCGTGCTGGTCGAAGTGGACACTCCGCGCGGTGACGTGCGGGTGCGCAGCGGCCACGGCGACGTCGACCGGCGCACGCCCGTGCCGTGGCGGGCGAAGTTCCGCATCGGCAGCTACACCAAGCCGTTCGTGGCCGCGACCGTGCTGCAACTGGTCGGCGAGGGCCGGGTGTCCCTGGACGACACCGTCGAGCGGTGGCTGCCCGGTGTCGTCGCCGGCCACGGCAACGACGGCGCGAAGATCACCGTGCGGCACCTGTTGCAGCACACCAGCGGCCTGGTCGACTACGTCGGCCAACTGCCGGAGCTGTTCCTGGAGGACGAGTTCGAGGACGTCCGGTTCCGGACCTACCGGCCGGAGCAGCTCGTCGCGCTCGCCGTGCGGCAGCGGCCGGACTTCCAGCCCGGCGAGCGGTGGAAGTACTCCAACACCGGTTACGTCCTGGCCGGGATGATCATCGAACGGGTCACCGGCAACACCTGGCAGCACGAGGTGCGCACCCGCCTCGTCGAGCCGCTCGGCCTGCGCGACACCCACCTGCCGGGCACGTCGCCGTTCCTGCCCCGGCCGCACGCCACGGCGTACGAGCGGTTCCCGGAGAAGGGCCTGGAAGCCGACCCTGAGGACCCGCGGTACGGCCGCGCCCTCGACGTGACCCACTACAACCCGTCCTGGGGCGGGGCGGCCGGCGACATGATCAGCACCACCGAGGACGGCAACGAGTTCCTCAAGGCGCTGGTCGGCGGCAAGGTGCTGCGGCCCGCGCAGCTCGCCGAGATGACGAGGACCGTGCGCGCGCCGGACCTGGACGAGGGGTGGGCGGGCGCCGCGTACGGGCTCGGTCTCATGTGGATCCCGAACGCGTGCGGCGGCTACTGGTCGCACGGCGGCGACATCCCCGGCTTCAAGACCCGCAACGGCGTGACGGCCGACGGCAGGCGCAGCGTGATGGTGTCGATCAACACCGACTCGATGGTGGCCGAGCTCGGCGCGCCCGAGCTGGACCAGGACGTCACCAAGAACCTCGTCGACCACGCGCTCTGCGGTCTCAAGTAGACCCAGGGCGGCGGTGGGGCGCCCGCGTGGTTGCCCCGCCGCCGCCTCACGTCCGCGAGGCGTCCCGGACCAGCAGGGCCGCCTGCACCCGGTTCTGACAGCCCAGCTTGGCCAGGATGCGGCTCACGTACGTCTTGATCGTGGCCTCGCTCATGTGCACGCGGCGGCCCACCTCGGCGTTCGACAGGCCCTCCGCCACCAGCGCGACGACGTCCGACTCGCGCGGCGTGAGCGCGGCGAGCCGGCGTGCCGCGTCCTCGTCGCGCCCGTCCACCGCGACCATCCCGAGCACGTGCCGCGTCACGGCGGGCGACAGGTACGCCTCACCGGCGTGCACGGCCCGCACGGCGCGGATCAGCTCGTCCGGCGCGCAGTTCTTCAGCACGAACCCGTCGACCCCCTGCCGCAGCGCCAGCCGGACGTTGGCCTCGTCGCCGAACGCGGTCAGCACCACCACCCGCGGTCCGCGCAACGCGGCGGCCGCGGCCAGGCCGCCCATCACCGGCATGGCGAGGTCGAGGAGCGCCACGTCCACGCGGTGCCGGCGGGCGGCGTCCACGGCTTCGCGGCCGTCGGCCGCCACCGCGACCACGTCGAGATCTCCCGCCGACTCCAGCACCGCCCGGATGCCCGCGGTGATCAGCGGTTCGTCGTCGGCGATCAGCACCTTGATCACGACACCGCCTCCACGCGGTCCGGCACGACGGGCAGCATCGCGGTCACCCGGAACCCGCCCGGCTCCTCGTGCACGCGCAGCAGGCCGCCGGCGGCCCGGACGCGGTCGGCCAGGGTCGCCAACCCCGTGCCCCGCGCGTCCCGGACGTGGCCGCGCGTCGGGTTGGCCACGGCGAGCAGCAACGCGTCGGGCTGCCAGTCCAGCGACACCACCACCGGCTCGCCGGGCGCGTGCCGGGCGGCGTTGGTCAGCCCTTCCTGCACGACCCGGTAGGCGGCGTGGCCCGCGTCGCCGGTCGCGAGCGGTCGGGCGGCGCCCGAGCGCTCGACGGTCACCGCGACGCCCGCACGGCGGAACTCCGCCACCACCTCGTCGACGCCCGCCAGCCCCGGCGAGTCGCGCAGGGTGGCCACGACGGCGTGCAGCTCGTCCACGGCGGTGCGGGCGGCGTGCGCGAGGTTGCGCGCCACCGGGCGCTGCTCGGCCGGGAGCGGGGCCACCTCCAGCGCCGCCGCCTGCACCGAGACCAGGCTGAGCCACCGGCCGAGCGAGTCGTGCATGTCCACCGCGATGCGCAGCCGTTCCCGCAACCGCTCCCGCTCGGCGTGCAGCCGCCGTTCCCGGCGCAGCCGCTCGGCCTGCCTGGTCAGGTGCACGCCGGCGACCAGCGGCAACGCCACCAGCAGCACGACGCGGGCCAGCGCGGGCCACGGCTCGGGCTCCAGCCGCTGCGTCGGCACCAGCAGCACGGCGGGGTAGGCGAACGCGGCGACGACGGTCAGGGTCAGGTCCCGGCGCGAGGCGACGTGCCGCCCGGCCTCGTGGCTCGTGCACGCCAGCAGGGCCAACCCACCGCCCGTGACCAGCGCCGACGTCACCGCGATCGGGAACGCCACCAGCGGTCGCCGGGCGGCGAGGAGCATCACCAGCGCGGTCAGCGCGGCGTGGGCGGCCAGGCCACCGGCCGACATCCCCTCCAGCCACCCCAACGCGGTGTCGGCCACCACCACTGCGAGCAGCAGCGCAGTCCTCGCCATGGCCGCCACCCTAGCCGGCCGCGACCCGCCGTCCACTTTCGTGGACACCGCCGACGACGATCGCGAACAGCGGCCGGCGGCCCGGTCTCCCTAGCGTCGGCGGCGTGATCAAACTCCTGCTACCGCTGCTGCTCCTCGTGCCGCCGCACGCCGACCGGCCGCCGGAGAACCTCGACTGGCAACCCTGTCCCGGCGACAGCGCGGTCGCCGCCGAGTGCGCCGACCTGCCCGTGCCCGTGACCTCGACCCGGACCGTCACGTTGAAGCTCGCCCGCCTGACCGCCACCGGGGTCCGCAAGGGCACGGTCATGGTCAACTTCGGCGGACCGCAGGGCGACCAGATCGCCATCATGCGGTCCAGGCCGGGGATCTTCGACCGGATCCGCGAGTCGATGGACGTGGTGACCTGGGACCCGCGCGGCTACCCCGGCCTGAGCGGTCCGGTCCTGAACTGCGACTGGCGACTGCTGCGCACGCCGCGCTTCCCCACCGACCCGGCCGCGTTCGACCGGCTCGTCGCCGACAACCGCGCGCGGGGCGACCGGTGCCGCGACACCGACCCCGACCTGTTCGACCACATGGACTCGGGCAGCGACGCCCGTGACGTGGAGGCCATCCGGGTCGCGCTCGGCGAGCGGCGGGTGAACTTCATCGGCACCTCGTACGGCGGCGTGATCGCGCAGGCCTACGCCCGGCGGTACCCGCACCGCGTGCGCACCGTGTACGTCGACGGCACCGGCAACCACAGCGCGCGTGACTGGGACCGCGAGCTCGACGCCATCGCCCGGGACAACGAGGCGTTCGCGAGGCGGTTCCTGGACTGGGCCGGGCCGGGGGTCGAGCAGCGGTGGCAGGCGCTGGTCGCCAAGGCCGACGCCGAGCCGGTCCCCGCCCTCACGGTCGGCGTCGCCTACGACGGCACGCAGTTGCAGGCGCTCGCGTTCGGCAAGCTGCGGGGCGGTCCCGACCGGTGGGCCGAGGTGTCCCGGGCCATCGCGGCGGCCGAGGCCGGTGACGCGTCCGGTTTCGCCCCGCCGCCGGGCCGTGACCCGTACCCCGGGCTGCCCGGCGGCGGGGTGAAGGAGTGCCTGGACTTCCCGCACTCCGACTTCCGGCAGGTCACGCGGACCGTCGAGCGGCTGCGGCGGATCGCGCCGAACACCGGCGCGTCGTTCCCCCTGGCCTGGCACCTGCCGCTGACGTGCACGGGCTGGCCGACGCCGACGGCCAACCCGCCCGCGCCGCTGCCGGCGGGGCTGCCGCCGTTCCTCGGCGCGGGCACCTGGATGGACCACGCGCCGACGAAGCGGGTCACGGACCAGGTCGCGGGCAGCCGCACGATCTTCCACGACGGGCCGGGTCACAACTTGTTCGCGGCGATGATGAACCCGTGCGTCGTCGAGCACGTGAGCGCCTACGTCACCGACCGCCGCCTGCCGCCCGCGAACGCGACCTGTCCCTGACCGCGCCCACCGACCGGGCCGCGGACAGGCCATGATGTACGGCGTGGAGTCCACCCGTGTGGACCGCTGGCTGTGGGCGGTCCGGCTGACCAAGACCCGATCCGACGCCGCGGCGGCGTGCAAGGGCGGGCACGTGCGCGTGAACGACCGGCCGGCCAAGCCCGCCACGGCGGTGTCACCCGGTGACGAGGTGCGTGCACGAGTGGGTGACACGACCCGGATCGTGGAGGTCGTCCGGGTGATCCAGAAACGCGTCGGCGCGGCCGACGCGGTCGGCTGCTTCATCGACCGGACCCCGCCGCCACCGCCGCCGACGGAAGCGCCCGCGCAGGTCGCCCGTCGTGACCGCGGCGCGGGCCGGCCGACCAAGCGCGAACGCCGGGTCCTGGACAAGTTCCGCACCGGCCAGTGATGAGGCCACGGGTCCGCCACCGGGTGGCGGACCCGTGCGTCGGCCGGATGGCGTTCAGCGGGCCTGGACTGTTCGGGTGAATCAGACGACATCCGTCTAACGGGCTACCCAGTCGAAGCGATCAAGGAAAGGACGGCGTGCTCGCGTGGGGCGGCCCGCACCGCCGCGGTGGGAGGTGCGGTGGACCGGAAGCGGCGGGACGAGCGGAACGCACGGGTGGGGCTGGCGCGGTGGCGGCTGCGGGAGGGCGACTCGGCGGTGATCGCGGGCCGGTTCCCGGAGGCCGCCGACCTGTACGCCGTCGCGGGCTACGAGCTGGCCGGCCTCGACCGCCGCGACCGCGAGGTCGCCGTGCTGCTGGCCCAGGCGCTGGCCGGGCACGGGCGGATGGACGTGGAGCTCGGCAACCCGCGGCGCGCGCTGGAGACGTTGGCCAACGCCCTCGACCTGGTCGAGCAGGCCGAGCCGAACGGCGTGCTGCACGCGAAGGTGCTCGCCTGCCGCGGGTGCGCCCTGCGTGACACGGGAGCGCTGGACGAGGCGGTCACGGCGTTCGCCGGGGCGTTGGCGATCCAGCGGAACGTGGACCGGACCGGCGAGACGGTGGTGTGCACGCTCGCCGAGCTGTCCCACGCGTTCCGGCTCCAGGGCGAGGGGCGTGCCGCCGAGCAGGCCGCCCGGGAAGCCGTCGCGCTGGCCGAGCGGATCGAGCCCGGCGGCCTCGCGGCGGCGGTCGCCCACCACACCCTGCGGCAGGCGTTGGACGACCTCGGGCGGGTGGACGAGGCCGAGGCGCACCTCACCCGCAGCATCGACCTCCTGCTGCGGCACGCGCCCGACGCGTCCGTGACCGCCGACGCCGTCGACCGGTGGTGCGAGGTCGTGCTGGCGCGGGAGGGCCCGCACGACGCGCTGCCCGGCATCGACCGGCACCTCGCCGTGATCGAGCCGCGGGCGACCGGCGCGCCCGTGGTCGGCGTGCTGCGGCTGTGGCGCGGCATCGGCCTGGCCTCGCTCGGTTCCGACGAGGCCGACACCGAGGCGCTGCGCGAGTTCGAGACCGCCGAGCGCGTCCTGTCCGGCCGGCCGGACCAGGCCGAGCGGGCCGCCCGCGCCGAGGCCAAGCGGACGGCCCTGCTGTCGTGGCACCAGCGCCCGGAGTCCGTCGAACGCCCGACGTTCTAGCGCCGCGTGAACCGGCGGTGCTGCGCGGCCACCACCTCCGCCGACGCGGCGACGTCCAGGAACATCAGCGAGTCCACCCGGCAGGTGCACGGGTTCCGCTCGGCGGTGTCCTGCGGGAAGCTGCCGCCCACCTTGATGCCCCTCGGGTCGGTGGCCGACGTGCCGGTGCCGTCGACCTGCCAGGGGTCGCCGGGCACGGTGTAGGAGCCGGGCAACGGGTGTCCGTCGCGGTAGAGCGCCATCCGGCCCGTGGTGAAGTCGAACGTGGCCGCCAGGTGCACCCAGCGGTTCGGCGGCAGCACCTGCTGCCAGTCCGCGTCGGCGGCGTAGGTCTGGGACGCGCCGCCGTCGGTCCGGCGGCCGAGGGCGACCAGCCGGAGCCTGCCGTCGACCTCGAACGCCTCGATCAGCGCGCGGACGGCGTGCCCTTCGGAGTCACCGCTGAGCAGGCCCGCGAGCCCGACCGCGCCGTGACCCGGGCTGGGGTTGGCGCCCGTCTGCTTGAACCAGCCCATGATGGTGATCCCCTCGACACCGTTGAACGCCCGCAACGACTCGGCGCCGTCCTCGTCCCACACGCCCGCTTTCCAGTCGTCGTTCGCGCCGGGTTGCGGTCGCAGCTCCAGGGCGTGGCCACCGCCGGGGAACGCGGCGTCGCGGGTGCGCATCCGATCGCCGCCGTTGACGAGCCGGAACAGGGTCCGCGACCGGCCGAGGTCGATCTCGCGGCCGTCGTCGACGGGGAACGGGTGCTCGAAGTCGTAGTGCGCCACCAGGTTGCGCGCCACGTCGGGCGTGACCTCGGACCTCGGGCCCTCGCGCGTGCCGACGACCCGCCAGATCCGGCCGTCCGCCTTGGCCAGCAGGTACAGCTCGCCGGCGGCGTCCGTGCCGAAGCGCAGGTCGACGCGTCCGTCGCCGACGAGGTCGGCCATCCGCCGCTCGGTGCCGTCGGTGTCGAACACCTTGAGCTCGTGCAGCGGCGCCGGTGGCTCGCCGCGCCTCATCCGCGCCACGTCGGTGGCGAAGACGCGGCCGTCGACCAGGTCGCCGAAGACGTACTTGCCCCGCAGGCCCGGCACGGCGCTGCCCCGGTAGACCTGGCCGCCGGAGATGGCGTGGCCGCTGTCGGTGGTGCACGGCCAGCCGGCGGGCCGGTCGTGGTCGTAGGCGGCCACCGGGTAGGCGTAGCCGTGGCCGGGGTCGTCGGCCGGGAGCGGGTAGACGTGGCACTGGTCCTCGTGGCGGTAGGCGAACGCGCCCTCCCGCCTGCTCCAGCCCAGGTTGTCGCCCGCGCGGACCTCGTACACGGCCTCGATCGAGTGCTGGCCGATGTGCCCGACGTACAGCGCGTGGTCGCCGCCGCGGTCCCACGTGAACCGGTGCGGATCGCGCATGCCGTAGGCGAAGATCTCGCCGAGCGCGCCGGGGCGGCCGACGAACGGGTTGGCGGCCGGGATGCCGTACCGCCCGCCGGGGCCGTTCGTGCCGGCCGGGTCGATGCGCAGGATCTTGCCCGCCGGGTTGCCGAGGTCCTGGGGCACGTCGGAGGTCACGCCGATGCCGCCGTCGCCGACGGCCAGGTACAGCAGGCCGTGGTCGGGGTCGCCGGGGCGGGCGGTGGGGTTGAAGTCGATCTGCTGCACGGCGTGGACGTAGGTGGCGAAGCCGTAGCGGAAGAGCTCGCGGCGCGTGCCGGTGAAGACGTCGGCGGAGGGGTCGGTGGCCGTCCACTCCGACACCACGCTCTGGACGACCGCGTTGGGCTGGTTGGGATAGGTCGGCGTCTCGGTGTCGATCGCGCCCTCGCCCTCGGTGTGGACGGTGTAGAGCTTGCCGTTGCGGGCGAAGTCGGGGTGGAAGGCGACGAACCCGAACCCGCTGCCCATGCCGCGGCCGGAGAAGAAGTTCGGGAAGCGCGCGGCGAAGTCGAGGTAGACGTGCCGGGTGTCGCCGTCGAGCAGGTGCAGCGGCCCGTTGAGGTCGGGCACGTACCGCCGCCCCGACCCGTCCGGCACCTCACCGACGAAGTTGATCCGGTTGTGCCGGTTGAGGCGGGTGTCGGTGGTGGGCGGGGTCGGTGTCGAGGCGGGCAGCCGCGCCACCTCGTCGAGCACGAGCCCGAGCCGCGACCGGATGGGGTCCTGCGGGATCGGGTCGGCTATCGGGTCGTCCGGCGAGCCTCCCGCCGGGACCGCCACGGAGACCACCACGGCCACCGCGAGCACCACAGCCCACCACCTGCTCTTGCCCATCGCTGACCTCCCGACAGGGCCCGGAACTGTCGGATCCCTTGGATAGAATCGAATCCAGGGTTCCCCTGGGCGGCGACCCCTGCGAAGCACTGCGGTTGCCGGGTCAAGGGCGCGACCGTGGCGAAGCGCCGCGGTCGCCCGGCGGAGCCGATCCCGCCGACGGTGACGTGCGACGCGTCGAGCGGCACGAGGGTCGAAGGCGGAGGACGCGAGCCGGTCCTGACAGCAGTCATCGAGCTCGGCCGGCGGCTGCGGAGGAAAGGCTGTCACGTCGGCATTCCTTGGCCTCCTCGCGCCACTCGTGCGGCGCGGCGCCGAACTCCTCGCCCGGACCGCCGAGGCGGAGCTTCGCCTCCGGTTCGCGCGCACGGCGGCTGAACCGACGCGATCGGGTTGGCAGCGGAGGTCGCCGGCGCGCCCACTTCCGCCGCTCGCGCCACGTCCGCCTGCCCGCCGAGGGTGGAAGCGGCGGCCTCGTCCAAGCTGACGAGCGACTTGCTCCGGTCCGGGTCGGAAGCGGACCGGGTCGGCTCGCGGTCGGCGGGAGTGCGGCGGGTGCTCGTGGGGTGGTCGGGGCGGAGCGGGAGGGGGCGTTCACGGCTCGGTCCTCGCGCGGCCGAGGTAGAGGTCGCCCAGGCGGTGGTCGGCCAGCAGGGTGGGGGCGGGGCCCGCGAGGTGGACGCGGCCCAGGTCCAGGACGCAGCCCAGGTCGGCGATCTCCAGCGCACGCCTGGCGTTCTGCTCGACCAGCAGCACGGCCGTGCCCGCGTCACGCATCCGCACGATCTGCTCGAACACGGTCGCGGTGGACTTCGGGTCCAGGCCCATCGACGGCTCGTCCAGCAGCACGACCCGCGGCCGGACCATGAGCGAGCGGGCGAATTCCACCTGCTTCTGCTGACCACCCGACAACGCGCCCGCCAACGCGTCCCACCGCTCGCCGACCACCGGGAACAGCGACCGCACGAAGTCGACCCGCTCGGCCACCACCGCCTTGTCCCGCACGGTGTACGCGCCGAGCACGACGTTCTCCCCCACGGTCATCTCGCGGAACACGCTGTGCCCCTGCACGACGTGCGACAGGCCGTCCGCCAGCAACGACCGCGGCCCGCGCCCGGTGACGTCGCGACCGTCCAGCACGACCCGGCCGGCACGCGGCGCGAGCAGCCCGCTGGCCACCTTCAGCACGGTGGACTTGCCGGCGCCGTTCGGACCGACCAGGCACACCACGGACGCCGGCGGCACGCGCACCGTCAGCCCGCGCAGCACCAGCGCCGCCCGGCCGTAACCGGCCTCGACGTCCACGAGCTCGAGCAGGTCAGCCGCCAAGGTAGGCCGCCAGCACGAGAGGGTCGGCACGCACCACGTCCGGCGGCCCCGAGGCGATCGGCCTGCCCCGGTCGAACACGACCACGTGATCGGACAAGCTCATCACCACGTCCATGTTGTGCTCCACGATCAGGAACGTCCGGCCTTCGCCGTTGAGCGAGCGCACCAGCTCGCCGATCCGCTCGATCAACGCCGGGTTCACGCCGCCGGCGGGCTCGTCCAGCAGGATCGTCTCCGGCTCCGCCATCAGCACCCCCGCCAGCTCCAGCAGCTTCTGCTGCCCGTAGGACAGGTCACGCGCCTCGACGTCGGCCAGGTGCTCGATGCCGACCCGGGTCAACCACCCCATCGCGCGGTCCACATCGGACTTGCGGCGGGCCGGCGCCAGCGCGCGCAGCACGGAGCCGGGCCGCACCGCCGCCAGCAGGTTCTCCACGGCGGTCAGGCGCGGGAAGACCCGGCACAGCTGGAAGCTGCGGCCGATGCCCGCGTGCGCGATCTTGTGCGCGGGCCGTCCGGTGAGGTCGCGGCCGTGGTAGGTCACCGTGCCCGCGTCCGGCCTGACCATCCCGGTGACGCAGTTGAAGAACGTCGTCTTGCCCGAGCCGTTCGGCCCGATCAACGCGTTGACCCGGCCGTGCCGGAACCGCACCGAAGCACCGTCCACCGCCCGCACCCCGCCGTAGGACTTGGTCAGCCCCTCGACGCGCAGCCCCTTCACCGGCGCACCTCCTCGGCCAGCTCCTCCTGCGTGACCTCGCGGATCGACGCCTGCCCCGGCCGCAGCCGCGCCACCAGCCCGCGCAACGCCGGGATGATCCCGTCCGGCAGGAACAGCACCACCACCGCCAGCAGCACGCCCATCGCGACCAGGTGCAGCTGCGTGTCGCCGTACTGCGCCTTGAAGAACTCCGTCGCATAGCCGACGACGACCGCGCCGACCAACGGCCCGAACAGGCTCCGCACGCCGCCGAGCAGGCTCATCAGCACCATGTTCGAGCCGACCAGGATGGAGAACTGGAAGATCGGGTCGAGGAAGCCGAACCACAGCGCGTACAGGCCGCCGCCCAGCGCGGTGAAGAACGCCGACACCACGAACGCCGCCAGCTTGTACCGGACCGTCGGCACGCCGAGCGACCGCGCCTTGTCCTCGTCCTCGCGGATCGCCTTGAGCCCCATGCCGAAGCGCGACCGGTCGACCAGCCACCAGCACAGCAGCATCACCGCGAGCAGCACGGCGTGCAGGTGGAAGAACCGCTGGTGCTGCTCGGGCCGGAGCACCTCCGCGCCGAACGGCCGCGGCACGCGCAGCCCGTCCGAGCCGCCCGTCACCGACTCCCAGCTCTGGAACACCAGCAGCAGGACCAGCACCACCGCGATCGACACGATGACGAACGACGCGCCGCGCACCCTCAGCGCGGCGATGCCGATCGGCACCGCGAGCGCCGCCACGACCACCCCGCCGAGCAGGAAGGCGAGCCACGGGTCCACGTCCGCGCGCAGGACCAGCAGACCGGTGGCGTAACCGCCGAGGCCGGAGTACGCGGCGTGGCCCAGCGAGATGTAGCCGGTGAACCCGCCGACGAAGTTCCACGCCGTGGCGAGCACCGCGTAGCTGATGATCACCACGCCGACCGAGAGCACGAACGGGTCCGACGCCAGGCTCGGGAACGCCACCAGGAACGCCGCGAGCACCACCAGCCCGACGGCCTTCAGCACCACCTCAGAACCGCTGCGCAAGGCGGCCTCCAAAGAACCCCTGAGGGCGCAGGATCAGCGTCACGAACAGGGCGGCGTAGAAGAACGTCTGCGCCCACGTCGTGCCCAGCGGCAGTTGCAGCAGGTTCTGCCCGACGCCCAGCAGCAGCGCCGCGACGGCCGCCCCGCCGACGCTGCCGAGCCCGCCGACCACGATGATCGCCATCAGCGGCCCGATCCAGTGCCAGTGCAGCGACGGGTAGATCGTGGCGTCCAGCGCCAGCGCGGTCCCGCCGACGGCGGCCGTGGCCAGGCCCAGCCCGAAGCCGTACCCGGCCACCCGGTCGGTGTCCACGCCGAGCAGGCGCGCCGCCTCGCGGTGCTGCATCGTGGCCCGCAACGCCTGGCCGAACCGGGTGACCTTGAGCAGCACGTGCAGGCCGGCCAACGTCACCACCGCCAGCCCGAACGCGATCAGCTTCACCACCGCCACGCTCGCGCCGAACAGCTCCAGCCGGGCGCCCGAGTAGGACAGCGGCACCCGCCGGTGCGTGCCGCTGAACACCAGCCCCAGCGCGCCCTCCACCACCAACGCCACCGCGAACGTGAGCAGCACCGACATCATCGTCAGCGTGGCCGGCCGCAGCCGGGCCACCAGCAGCCGCTGCACCGCCACGCCGACCACGAAGAACAACGGCACCGTGGCCACCAGCGACAGCATCGGGTCGAGCCCCGTGCCCACGGTGAACGCCCACGCCAGGTACGCCGCCAGCACCAGGAACGCGGAGTGCGCGATCATCACCACGCGCATCACGCCGAAGTAGAGCGTCAGGCCGGCGGCCAGCAGGGCGTAGAGCCCGCCCATCAGCACGCCGAGCACGAGGCTCTGGAAGACGAGGGACACCCGGCCTCACCACGCGGGCTTCGGGTAGACCAGCTCGGCTTCCCGGGCCTCGGCGGGCAGCACGATGCGGATCTCGCCGTCCACGTACTGCTGGATCAGGTGCGCGCCCTGGGGCCGACCGGCCGAGTCCCACCGCAGCGGACCGACGACGGTGCGCACCTCGTTGCCGTGCAGCCAGTCGATCATCTTGCGCTGGCACGACTCGGACGGGTCGGCGCAGCCGGCGGCCGTGACGGCGGCGGCGACGACCTGGCCGGTGGTCCAGGCGTTGGCCTCGTCCTCGGTGGGCGCGGCGCCGTGCTCGCGGGTGTAGAAGTCCACGAACTCCTTGTTGGACGGGTAGTCCGCCTCGGGCGTGTAGCCGGTCGGCGAGAGGATGCCCTCGGTCTGCGCGCCGATCGCTCTCGGGAACTCGGGGTTGGTGGGCGCGGTGGAGAACGCGGCCAGCTTCGGCTGGTAGTCCAGCTGCCGCAGGGCGACGATCAGGTTCACCGCGTCCTGGTACTGCGTGCCGCCGACCACGACGTCCGCGCGCGAGTCGGCGATCTTGGCCGCGATCGAGCCGAAGTCGGTGGTGTTGGGCGGGTACACCTCGTCCACCACGGTCCGGATGCCCGCCGCGGCGAGCTTCTCCTTCAGCCCGTTGGCCGTGCCCTGGGCGAACGGGTCGTCCATCGCCGCGTACGCCGCCGTCCTCGGCCGGGTGGCCTCGGGCATCGCGATGATCGCCTCGGCCAGGTGGTCGTAGTGGTCCTGCGCGACGGCGGGCGCGGCGTAGAACAGGTTGTCGAAGCCCTGCTCGAAGACCTCGCGCGCGGCGCCGGCCGGTTCGACGAACAGGAAGCCGTAGTCGCGGGCCACCTGCGCGGCCGGGATGACCAGGCGGGTGGAGAACGGGCCGAAGACGAGGTCGACGCCGTCGGAGTTGATCAGCTTCTCGTAGTCGGCGGCCACGCGGTCGGCGTTGGACTGGTCGTCCAGGACGATCAGCTCGACCTGGCGGCCGAGGAGCCCGCCGTTGGCGTTGACGTGCTCGGCCCACGCCTCGTAGCCGCGCTGCACGCCCTTGCCCGGCTCGGAGAAGTCGCCGGTGAGCGGCAAGGAGACGCCGACGCGGATCGGACCCTGGGCGCCCGCTCCGCCCTCGGCCGGTCGGCCGCCGAAGCACCCGGAGACCAGCAGCGCCACGGCCGCGCCGAGGGCGGCGATCCGGAGCCCGTGAGCGATGTCCATCGTCCACCCGTCGTCGAGGGATGAGGTAAGCGCTTTCCGAGCATAGGAAGGCCGCAGTGATGTGACAAGGACCCGAAATAATTCCACGCGACCCATAATCGTTCCGCATTGTCGAACCGCACTTCCCCCAGTTCCACGTGAGTGACCCTCATGATGTGTCCGAATGTCGTAATACTTCCGGACCACCAATCGAAACGTGCCCACAAAGGCAGCGGGGACATACGCCGTTACCCACTGTCACCGCTTTTGCCCATCGCGCACCGCGATCCGCGCCTGGCCCGGATCCGCGATTTCCGCAGCCTCGGGGCCGTTCATGGTCAAGGTTGTGACCAGGAGTGATGCAACGGTAACACTGTCTCGATCACCGGCCGTGGCGATCGGGACCCATGCCTCACACGCGCATTTCACACGACCGCCGACACGCAGCGGCGGAAGCCCGAAGCGACCTGGTACAACGGTATTGCCGACCCACTCCACCGAGTGTGTGATGGGCGCGAAATCGTGGCAGGCCGCACAACGCACCGGGAATCCGTGCTGCCGGAAAAACCGGCGAAATACAAACATGGGGGAACACCAGTGAGCTTCGCCGCCCGGACGACCAGCTACTTCACCACCCCGCAGCACGAGCGGCTGCGCGCCGAGGTGCGCGCGTTCGCCGAGGCGGAGGTCGCGCCGGCGGTGGCCGGCATGGAGGAGTCCAGAGCCGTCCACGTCGAGTTGTCCCGGCTGATCGCGCGGCAGGGCTGGCTCGGCGTCACCGTCGAACCGAGGTACGGCGGCATGGGTCTGGGCCACCTGGCCAAGACCATCATCATCGAGGAGCTCTCCCGCGTCAGCGGCGCGATGGGCGCCATGGTGCAGGCGTCGCAGCTGGGCGTCGCGAAGATCGTGCACTTCGGCGACGAGGAGCAGAAGCGGCACTGGCTGCCGCGGGTGAGCGACGGCCGGTGCCTGCCGACCATCGCGGTGACCGAGCCGGAGGCGGGCGGGCACGTGCTCGGCATGGCCGCCACCGCCGAGCGCGTGGGCGACGAGTACGTCCTCAACGGGCGCAAGGTGTTCGTCGGCAACAGCCACGTCGGCGACCTGCACGGCGTGGTGGTCCGCACCGGGCCCGGCTCGCGCGGCCTGTCCGCGTTCCTGGTGGAGGCGACCGCGCCGGGCTTCTCGCTGGCGCCGCACCAGCCCGCCCTCGGCCTGCACGGCTTCAGCTTCGGCGAGCTGGTCTTCGACGACTGCCGCGTGCCGGCGGGGAACCTGCTGGGCGCCGAGGGTGACGGCCTCGCCGTGGCCTACTCCTCCAGCGTCCTGTACGGGCGGCCCAACCTGACCGCCGTGTCGCTCGGCATCCACCGCGCGATCGTGGAGCAGACGGTCGAGTTCGCGAGCAGCCACCGGCGCTACGGCGAGCCGCTGTCCGAGCTGCCCACCGTGAAGCAGAAGCTGGGCCAGATGCAGTCCCAGCTGATGACCGCGCGGCTGGCCGCGTACTACGCCGCGCACCTGCTCGACCAGGGCGTCCCGTGCGACGCGGACCTGATCAGCGCCAAGCTGCTCAACGTCGAGTCCTCTTTGGACTCCGCGCGCACGGCGATGGAGGTGCACGCGGCGTACGGGCTCGACCCCGGCCGCACCGTCGAACGCCTGCTGCGCGACGCCAACCACATCTACTCCCCCGCCGGCACGTCGGACATCCAGCGACTGCGGCTGGCCGAGGTGGCCCTGGGCACCTACCGGGACCAGTGGTCCGCCCGGCTGTCCGACAAGCTGCGCGCGAGCAGCGCGGGGCTGGAGCGGATGACCCTCGTGGCGGGCGAGCAGGCGTTCCTCCCGATCGGGCAACCCGCGGTCGCGACGTCGCACTAGTGCCGGGGTCGCACTGGCGCCGGGCTCCTCCGGGACGTTCCGCCCGTCCCGGAGGAGTCCGGCACTAGCGCGGCTCGCCCAGCTTCACGGCCACCACGCCGCCGAGGATCAGCGCGCCGCCGGCCAGCTGGACCGGGCCCGGCGCCTCGCCGAGCAGCAGCCACGCGAAGAGCAACGCCATCACGACCTCGGTCAACGCCACGAACGACGCCAGCCGGGAGCCGAGCCGCCTGGTCGCGGCGATGCCGGCGACGTACGCGAGGGCCGCCGTCATCACGCCGAGCGCGAGCACCGGCAGCCACCACGCCACGGTGAACCCGTCGAACGCGACCGGCGCGACCGACACCGCGAACGGCACGACCCCGACCGCGCCCGCCAGCAGCAGCACCACACCGCCCAGCAGCAACCCGCCCGCGGCCAGCACGGTCCCGGGCAGCCCTTCCGCGTCACGCGCGTTGAGCACGAAGTACACCGCCGCGCCCACCATCGCGGCCAACGCCCACAGCACGCCGACGACGCTGACGTGCGCGCCGGACACGACGTCGAGCACCAGCAACAGCCCGAGCAGGCCAAGCACGCCGCCGAGCACCGTCAGCCGGGTCGGCCGCTGACCGTGCCGCAGCCACAACCAGCCGACCACGGCCACCGGCGCGGTGTACTCGACCAGCAGCGCGACACCGACCTCCATGTGCGCGACGGCGTTGAAGAACGCCAGTTGGCAGCCCGCCACCGCGACCAACCCGTACGCCGTGATCAACGGGGCGATGCGCCGCAGCAGGCGCCACCGGCCGCGCAGCTGCACGACCGCGATCGGCGCGAGCACCGCCGCGGCCAGCAGGACGCGCACCGCGACCGCGGCGGCGGAGGACCAGCCCGCGTCCATCAACCCGCGCGCCAGCGGCCCGGACAACCCGAAGGACGACGCGGACAGCAGCGCGAACCCCAACCCGGCCCGCAGGCCGCCCACCTGCACGTCATGTGTCATCGTCGCCATGACCCATGACGCTATGGACCTCGGGAGTAATCTGTCAACATGCTTTTCACCCATGACACGACCGCGTCGCTCGTCGCCGCGGTCGCCTTGGTGAACTCGGCCGAGGAGCCGGACACGATGACCGACCAGGCGCAGCTGGACGCGTTCTTCGCCGAGCACGGCTACACCGGCTCGCGCGCGCACGACGCGGCGGAACTGGAGGCGGTGAGAGCGCTGCGCGGCTCGTTGCAGCGACTCCTGACCAGCGACCGCGACACCGCCGCCGGGATCGTGAACGACATCCTGGCCACGCACCGGGCCGTGCCGCGGCTCGTGCGGCACGACGGTTTCGACTACCACCTGCACGCCACCGACCCCGCGACGCCGCTGGCCGACCGGATCGCCGTCGAGACGGCCATGGCGATGGTCGACGTGATCCGCGCCGACGAGCTGAGCCGCCTCTCCGTCTGCGCGGACGAGACGTGCGGCGGGCTCGTGCTCGACCTGTCGCGCAACCGCTCGCGCCGCTATTGCAGCACGACGTGCGGGAACCGGATCGCCGTCGCGGCTTATCGCGCCCGCCGGAACTGAGACCTTTTCGCACTTCGACCTCGAAGGAGAGCACTAGGCGAATCCAGTGAGCCACATCACTCGATTGGCGGCCTCACCACCGGACTGATAATGATTACCATTCCCTCAGTCCCGGTCCGACGCCCCCTTCGGAGGAGCACGCGTGGCGCACTTGTTGATGATCGAGAGCTGGGTCGGCGCGATGAGTTCGTTGCTGCCACGGGCGATCCACGAGTCCGGCCACCGGTTCACCTTCCTCACCCGCGACCTCCAGCACTACCTGCGCGCCGCGCCCGCGCACCCGCACCCGTTGCTGGCGGCGGACAACGTGCTCACCGCCGAGACCAACGACGTGCCGTCGCTGCTGTCCTATGTGGAGCGACTGCACGGGGTGCTGGCGTTCGACGGCGTGATCTCCTCCTGCGACTACTACCTCTCCACCGTCGCCACCGTGGCCGCGCACCTCGGCCTGCCCGGCGCGGACCCGAAGGCCGTGGAACGCGCCTACCGCAAGGACCTCACCCGGGCGACCACCTCCGCGGCGGGCGTGCCCGGTCCCCGGTTCGCGCTGACGCGGGACTGGCCCGCGACCGCGAAGGCCGCCGCCGAGCTGGGCTACCCGCTGGTGGTCAAGCCGGTCGACCTGTGCGCGGGGATGCACGTGCGCGAGGTGGGCGACGAGACCGCGCTCCGCGAGGCGTACCTGGCGCTGGAAGCGTTCCCGGTCAACGCGCGGGGTCAGGAGCGGGTGCCGACCGTGCTGCTGGAGGAGTTGCTGGTCGGCCCCGAGGTGAGCGTGGAGACGGTGACCGCGGCCGGCACGACCTACGTGATCGGGGTGACCGACAAGAGCCTAGCCGGGCGGCCGTGGTTCGTGGAGAGCGGCCACATGTTCCCGGCCGCGCTGAGCGAGGTCGACCGGGACGCCGCCGTGGACACCGCCGTGAGCGCGATCGACGCGCTGGGCCTGGACCACGCGGTCGCGCACACCGAGGTCAAGCTGACCGCCGACGGCCCCCGGCTGATCGAGGTCAACCCGCGCCCGGCCGGCAACCGGATCACGGAGCTGGTGCGCCGCGTGACCGGGGTCGACCTGCCGTCGGTGTTCGCCGAACTCGCCGTCGGCCGCCAGCCCGACCTGCGGGCCCGGGAGACCGGCGTGCGCAGCGCGGCCGTCTCGTTCCTGCTGCCGCCGCGGGCGGGCGTGGTGGCGGGGATCGACGGTGCGGAGGCCCTGGCCGCGAACCCGGAGGTGGTCGACTGGGCCGCGAAGCCCGCCGGCCACCGCGCCGGCGAGCCGACCAGCAACAACAGCTACCTGGGGCACGTCATGGTCACCTCCCCCGACACCGACGCCCGGGCTCGCGCCGAACGCGTCGTCGGCACGCTGGACGTCCGCTACGCGGAGGACATCGCGTGACCGGGCAGGCAGACCGAGTCCCCGGCCGCCGCCACACGACCGGACACCGGGCAGCCGCGCGAGCAGGCCGGGTCACCAGCAGTCCCGACCTCCGACACCCCGCCGGACACCGCGCAACCGCCCGACCCGACCGGACGCCGGGAGGAGTGGCGTGACGGCGCAGGCAGACCGGCGTCCCCTGTCAGGCGTCACCGAACTGGTCGCGCTGGCGCGAGCGGGCGCGGTGGGGCCCGACCCGGCCGACTGCCGGGTCAGCGTCGCGTTCACCACGAGGCAGGGCGCGCGGCACGTGTCGCGTGGCCAGGTGTACCGCAACACCGTGGTCAGCGTCCGGGTCGGTGACGCGGTCGGCTCGTGCGCGGTCGAGCCCGAGGGCGCGGACGACGCCGCGGTGACGGACTGCGTCGGCGAGACCGTCGCCGACCTGCTCGCCCACCCCGACACCGCGATCCGCACGGCGGTGCTGGACGCGTACCTCATGCACGCGCACCCGCACCACCTCTCCGCCGCGCGGCACGTCGTGATCGGCGCCGGCGACTCGCTCACCAAGTCCATGGCCCGCGCCTCGGCGGTGGTCGACCTGCTGGACGCCGCGCCGGGACAACGCGTGCTGGTCGTCGGCGTGGTGAACTCGCTGCTGCACCACCTGCGCGCCCGCGGCGTCGAGTACGTGCCGTGCGACCTCAAAGGCGGTCGCACCGAGTGGGACGAGCCGATCGTGACCGACGCGCTCGCCGCCGTCGCCGACTGCGACCTGGTGCTGGCCTCCGGCATGACGGTCGGCAACGGCAGCTTCGAACCGCTGCTGCGCGCGACCGCCGCCACCGACCGGCCGCTGGTGGTGTTCGCCCAGACGGCGAGCGCGATCGTGCCGTGGTTCCTCGGCTCGGGCGTCACGGCGGTGTCGGCGGAGCCGTTCCCGTTCTTCTGGCTGCACGGCGGCCCGACCACGGTGCACCACTACACCGCCCCGGGACGGGCCCGGTGACCGTGCGACGCAACCCCCACCTGTTCGACCTGCTCGGCAACACCCCGGTCGCCCGCATCGACACGCCGCTGCCCCACCGGCACGGCGGGTTCTGGGCGAAGCTGGAGTGCCTGAGCGCGGGCGGGATGAAGGCCCGGTCGGCGGTCGCGATGCTGTTAGCCGCACGGGAGCGCGGCGAGCTGCGCCCCGGCGCGGTGGTCGTGGAGTCGACCAGCGGCACGCTCGGCCTCGGGTTGGTGTTCGCCGGCCAGGCGCTGGGCCACCCGGTCGTGCTGGTGGTCGACCACGAGCTGGAGCCGTCGATGCGCGCCCTGCTGCGCGCGCACGGCGCGCGGCTGGAGGTCGTGGACCGGCCGCACCCCACCGGCGGCTGGCAGCAGGCCAGGCTGGACCGGCTGCACGCCGTGCTGCGCGGGCTGCCCGGCGCGTACTGGCCCGACCAGTACAACAACCCCGACAACCCCGCCGGGTACGCGGGCCTGGCGCGGGAGCTCGCGGCCCAGCTCGACCACGCGGACGTGCTGGTGTGCAGCGTCGGCACGGGCGGGCACAGCGCCGGCGTCGTCACGGCCCTGCGCCGGCACTGGCCGGACGTGCGGCTGATCGGCGTGGACACGGTCGGCTCGACCATCTTCGGCCAACCCGCCCGGCAACGGGTCATGCGCGGGCTCGGCAGCAGCATCCACCCCCGCAACGTCGCCTACGAGGAGTTCGACGAGGTGCACTGGCTCGGTCCGGTCGAGGTGGTCGACGCGTGCCGCCGACTGGCGCGGGACTGCTTCGTCACCGGCGGCTGGAGCACGGGCGCGGTCGCCCTGGTGTCGGCGTGGGTGGCGCGCGTCGAGCCGGGCGCGACCGTGGCGACGATCTTCCCGGACGGCCCGCACCGCTACCTCGGCACCATCTTCGACGACGACTTCTGCCGGTCGCGGGGCCTGCTGGGCACGCCGGAGGACCGGCCGGTCGAGATCGCGGACACCGCCGAGGTCGAGGTCACGAGCTGGGCCCGGTGCCGGTCGGTCTACGCGCCCAAGGCCGTCGGGGTGCCGGCGTGAAGCTCGACTGGACGGTCTACGGGCTGGAGCTGCGGTCGCCGTTGCGCATCTCGCGGTCGGTGATGGCGCGTCGTGACGCCGTGCGCGTGGTCGTCGAGTGGGACGGGGTCCGCGGCCACGGAGAGGTCGTCACCAGCCAGTACTACGGGCTGGACGTGGAGCGGATCACCGGTCTGCTGCGCGCCTTGGCGCCGGTGGTCGACTCGTGCGCCGACCCCGACGAGCTGCGTGGGCGCTTGCCCGAGCTGCCGCCGGGCGTGCTCGCCGCCGTGGACGCCGCGCTGTGGGACCTGACGGCGTTGCGCGCCGGGGTGCCGGTGCACGCCTCGGTCGGCGTTCCACAGTGGACGGACGTGCCGACGGCCCGCACGATCGGCATCGTCGCGCCGGACGACGCCGCCGCCGAAGCCGCCGCGCTGGCCGCGCGGGGGTTCACCGTGCTGAAGGTCAAGGTCGGCTCGGCGGACGACGTCGCCAGGGTCTCGGCCGTCCGGTCCGCCGCGCCCGAGGTCCGCCTCATCCTCGACCCGAACGGCGGCTGGACGGCCGAGGAGACCGTGCGGGTGGTCGACCAGCTCACCGGTGTCGACGCGGTGGAGCAGCCGCTCGCGCCCGGCCGGTGGGACGAGCTGGCGTGGCTGCGCGAGCGGTGCGCGGTGCCGTTGATCGCGGACGAGGACGCCGCCACCGTCGCCGACGTGCGGGCGCTGACGGGTCTGGTCGACGGGGTGAACGTCAAGCTGGCCAAGTGCGGCGGGATCACCGCGGCCCGGGAGGTCGTCGACGTCGCGCGCGGGTGCGGCCTGGACGTGATGCTCGGCTGCCTGGTCGCCAGCTCGCTGGGCATCGCGCCCGCCGTGCACCTGACCGGCTACGCGCGGTGGGTCGACCTGGACGGCCACCTGCTGCTGGCCGACGACCCGTGGACCGGCATCGGCGGCGAGGACGGCACCCTGCGCCTGGCGGGCGTGCCCGGTCTCGGCGTGGCGCCCGCCACCACCGCATCGGGCGGGGTCGTGCGCCGATGAGGCGGTTCCCGCTGTCCGTGCGCCTGCTGCTGGTCAACCAGTTCGGCGTGAACACCGGCTTCTACCTGCTGATCCCCTACCTCGCCACGCACCTCGGCGACCTCGGCCTGTCGGTCGCGGCCATCGGCGCCGTGCTCGGCGTGCGGACGTTGAGCCAGCAGGGGCTGTTCCTGTTCGGCGGCTCGGCGGCCGACCGGCTCGGGCCCCGCCGGGTCATCATCGCGGGCTGCGCGGTCCGGGCCGTCGGGTTCGGGCTGTTCGCGGCGGGCGAGTCGGTGGCGGTGCTGCTGGCCGCCTCCGTCCTCAGCGGACTGGCCGGCGCGTTGTTCAACCCGGCCGTGCGCGCGTACATCGCCGACGAGTCGTCCGACCGGGCGGGCGCGTTCGCCCTGTTCAACGTCTACGGGCAGGCGGGCGCGCTGACCGGGCCGCTGCTGGGCGGCCTGCTGATGCTGTGGGACTTCCGCGTCGCGGCACTGGTGGCGGCCGGGATCTTCGCCGCGCTGACGGTCGCGCAGGCCGTCGTGCTGCCCGACCGGCCGGCGGCACCGCACCGGGGCACGGTGCTCGACGACTGGCGCGAGTGCCTGTCGGACCGGCGGTTCCTGGCGTTCACCGGCGCGCTCACCGGCATGTTCGTGCTGCAGAACCAGCTGTACCTGGTGCTGCCGCTGGAGGCGCGGCGGCTGTCCGGCTCGTCGTTCGCCGTCGCGGCGCTGTTCCTGGTGTCCACCCTGGCCACGCTGCTGTTCCAGGTGCGCATCACGCGTGCGCTGGACCGGCTCGCGCGCGGTCGGGCCATCGCGCTCGGGCTCGCCGTGATGGGGCTGGGTTTCGTCGCCACGGCGGTGAGCCACGTCGGCCCGCTCGGCGGCATCACGCCCGTGCTGGTCGCCGCGCTGCTGCTGTCGGTGGGCGTGATGATCGCGCACCCGTTCGTCTACGAGCTGATCCCCGCGTTCGGCCGCACCGGTCTGGCCGGCACGTACTTCGGCGTGTTCTACCTGGTCTCCGGCCTGGCCGCGGCCCTGGGCAACGCGGCGATCGGCTGGGTGTTCGGCCGGTCGGCCCCGGTGGCGTCGCTGCTCTGCGTCGGCGTCGGGCTCGGGTGCGCGGCGGCCGTGGCCTGGCTGCACCGCCGTGGCGCGCTCACCGTGAAACGAGAGGTGGCCCGATGAGCGAGAACCTGCTGACCGACAACCCCGGCCTCTACGAACGGCAGTTCCCCGATCCGGACCACGTCGCCGCCCGCTTCGCGCACGACGTGGTGACCAGGTTCGGCGGGGGGCGCACCCTGCTGGACGTCGGCTGCGGCACCGGCCGCGACGCGGGCTACCTGGCCGGGCTCGGCTACGAGGTGGTCGGGCTGGACAGCTCCGAGCGCATGGTCCAGCACGCCCGCGCGCACCACCCGGCGGTCGGGTTCGTGCTCGGCGACATGCGGTCGTTCGCGCTCGGCCGGCGCTTCGACGTGATCACGTGCCTGGACAGCGCGCTGCTGTACTGCCACACGAACGCCGACCTGGACGAGTTCCTGCGCCGCTGCCGCGACCACCTCGAACCGGGCGGCCTGCTGGTGGCGGAGATGCGCAACGGCGCGTTCTTCCTGGGCAACACCGAACTGCTCGACGGCGTCCGCACCCGCACGGTCGTCTGGGAAGGCGTCTCCTACACCTCCCACACGAGGCTCTGGATCGACCACGCCGCCCAGCTGCTGCGCCGCCGCCGCGAGTGGTGGTGGCCCGGCGCGCAGCCGCTCGTGCAGCGCTCGGCGTGGCGGCTGCTGTTCCCGCAGGAGCTGCGGCACTTCCTCGACCACGCCGGTTTCGACGTGCTCGCCCTGTTCGACGCGCCGGGGCCGCGCACCGAGCCACCGTGGGCGCCCGACGAACCGGGGACGGCCGACGTCGAGTTGAGCGAAGCCCTGTCCGGAGACCGCCTGCACCTCGTCGCGCGCCTGCGCCACTGAAAGGAACGACATGCACCCCCTCAACCGCCGCGGTTTCCTCGGCCTCACCGCCGGCCTCTCGGTCGCCGCCCTCACCGGGTGCGGCGCCGCCGAACCGACCTCCTCCGCGTCCACCCCGCGCGACGGCGGCCGGCTGCGCGCAGCGTTCGCGGGCGCCGGCGCCAAGGAGGTGCTGGACCCGCACCTGGCGAACCTGTTCGTGGAGGCCGCCCGGTCCAAGGCGCTGTACGACAAGCTCGCCGACCTCGGCCCGGACGTCTCCGCGCAGCCCAGACTCGCCGAGAAGTGGGAGCCGGACGCCGGCCTGACCCGCTGGCGGATCACGTTGCGGCAGGCCGCCTTCCACAACGGGCAGCCGGTGCGCGCGGAGGACGTGCTGGCCAGCTACGCCCGCATCCTCGACCCCGCCCGCGCGTTCCGGGCCAAGTCCAGCCTCGCGTTGATCGACCTGCTCAACAGCCGCGCGGTGGACGAGCGGACGGTGGAGTTCGCGCTGAAGCGGCCGTTCGTGGAGTTCCCGAACGTGCTGGCGGCGTTCGGCGCGTACATCGTGCCCGCCGGCACGGAGGACTTCACCACGCCCGTCGGCTCGGGGCCGTTCCGCTTCGTGTCGTTCGAGCCGGGCAAGTCGGTGCTGCTCAAGCGGCACGCCGAGTACTGGGAGGGCGCGCCCCACCTGGACGAGCTGGAGTTCGTGATCGCCAACGAGGAGTCCGCGCGGACGAACGCGCTGCTCGGCGGCCAGGTCGAGTACGCGCACGACCTCACCCCGACCACCGCGCGCAGCCACGCGGCCGGGGACCGGATGGCGATCCACCGCGCGCCCAACAGCGCCGTGCAGGCCTTCGCGATGAAGCTGGACCGGCCGCCGTTCGACAACCGGGACCTGCGCGAGGCGATGTTCCTGCTGGCCGACCGGGCGCAGCTGGTCGAGTCGGTGCTCGCGGGCTCCGGGCAGGTGGGCAACGACCTGTTCGGCAAGGGCTACCAGCACTACGCCGACGACATCCCGCAGCGCACGCGCGACCTGGACAAGGCGAAGTTCCTGATCCGCCGCGCGGGCGCCGAGGGCCTCACGGTCAAGCTGGACACGTCCACCGCCGCGGCCGGGATGGTCGAGGCCGCCACGGTGTTCGCCGACCAGGTCAAGGGTTCGGGGCTGACCATCGAGGTGGTCACCGGCAACAAGGACAGCTACTGGTCCGACACGCTCAAGAACGGCTCGCTGTCGAGCTTCCGCTCCGGCGCGATGCCGATCGAGACCCACGTCGCGCAACGCCTGCTGAGCGGTTCGGGCACGAACGTGACCAAGTGGGCCCGGCCCGAGTTCGACGCGCTCTACGACCAGGCGGTGTCCACTGTGGACGCCGGGCGGCGCGGCGAGGTGTACCGGGAGATGCAGCGCTCCCTGCACGCCGAGGGCGGCTACCTGATGTGGGGCTTCGCGGACTGGATCGTCGGCGCCGCGCCGAAGGTGGGCGGCATCTCCACCGCGCCCGCGAACACGCTCGACTGGGCGCGGTTCGACAAGGTGTGGCTGGGATGAGCCTGCGCCGGTACGCGGCCCGGCGGCTGGCCATCGGCCTGGTCCAGGTGCTCGCCGTCGTCACCGCGGTGTTCCTGCTGGTGCAGGCGTTGCCGGGGGACGCGGCGGTGGCGTTGGCGGGCGACAACCCGGATCCCCAGCGGATCGCGCAGATCCGCGCCGCGATGGGGTTGGACCGGCCGCCGCTGGAGCGGTTCGGCGACTGGCTCCGGGGGTTGGCGCGGGGCGACTTCGGCGTGTCGCTGATCTCCGGTCGGCCGGTGGCGGAGTTCCTGCACGACGGGCTGGGTCCGACGCTCGTGCTGGCCGTGCTCGCCCTGGTGCTGCTGGTCCCGCTGGCCGTGCTGCTGGGCGTGCTGGCGGCGTTGCGCGAGGGCGGGCCGGTGGACCGGGTGGTCACGACGGCGACCGTGGGCCTGCACTCGATCCCGGAGTTCGCGCTGGCCGTCGTGCTGATCGCGTTGTTCGGGGTGCAGTTGCGGTGGCTGCCGCCCACGGCGGTGGGCGCGGACCTGCTCGGGCAGCCCGCCGTGCTGGTGCTGCCGCTGGTGGTGCTCGTCGCGCGGCCGTTGTGCTCGATCAGCCGGCTCGTGCGCGCCGGCATGATCGACGCGCTGGCGTCCGACTACGTCCGGCACGCGCGGCGGCTCGGCATCGGGGTGACGCGGGTCCGGTTCGCGCACGCGCTGCCGACCGCGCTGGCACCCGCCGTGCAGCAGGTGGCGCGGACCACCGACTGGCTGCTCGGCGGCGTGATCGTGGTCGAGGCGGTGTTCGTCGTCCCCGGTCTCGGCACGATCCTGGTGGACGCGGTCGCGGGCCGCGACCTGCCGGTGGTGCAGGGGCTGGCGGTGGTGTTCGCGGTGACCACGGTGGTGGTGAACCTGGTCGCGGACCTGCTCGTGTTCCGGCTCGCGCCGCGATCGGTGGCGATCGCGTGAGGGGCGTCGGCTGGTTGCTCGTGCTGGTGCCGCTGGCCCTGGCGCTGGTGGGCCCGTTGTTCGTGCCGGCCGAACTGACGCGGGGCGCGCCGTTCGCGGAGAACTCGTCGCTGGGCACCGACTTCGTCGGCCGGGACGTGTGGCACCAGGTGCTCGCGGGCGGGCAGACGGTGGTGCTGGTGGCGTTGCTGGCGACGGTGTTCTCGTACGTGCTCGGCGTGCCGTGGGGCGTCCTCGCCGCGATGACCCGCCTGCGGATCGTGGACGAGGTGCTGATGCGGCCCTTGGACCTGCTGCTCGCGGTGCCGTCGTTGCTGGTGCTGATCCTGGTGGCGGCGATCGCCGGGCCGGGGCTGGTGGTGCTCGTCGGCGTGGTGGCGCTGGTCAACTTCCCGGACGTGGCGCGGATCTCGCGGGCCGCCGCTCTGGAGATCGCCGGCCGGCCCGCGCTGGAGGCGATGCGGTTGCAGGGCGAGACGTGGTGGCGGACGTCCATCGTCTACACGGGACGATCGATGCTGCGGACCCTGGCCGCCGACCTGGGCGTGCGGCTGACCGGCGCGCTGTACCTGGTCGCGTCGGCCAGCTTCCTGGGCGTCGGCGTCGCGCCGGACGCCGCCGACTGGGCCGTCATGGTCGACCGCAACCGGGTGGGGCTGTTCCTGCAGCCGTGGGCGGTGGTCGTGCCCGCGTTGCTGATCGTGGCGTTGTCGGTGGGGTTGAACCTGGTGTTCGACCGGGCGTTGCGGGCGGAGGCGCGGACGTGACGGCGGTGGTGCACGTGGAGGGCCTGCGCGCGGTGGCCGGGTCGCGCGCGTTGGTCGACGGTGTCAGTTTCGCGCTGTCGGCGGGGCAGGTGGTGGCGCTGGTCGGCGCGTCCGGCAGCGGCAAGACCACCACGGGGTTGGCGCTGCTCGGCGAGCACGCGCCGGGGGTGTCGGTGAGCGGGCGGATCACGGTGACCGGGCGGATCGGGTTCGTGCCGCAGCAGCCGTCCGCGGCGCTGAACCCGGTGCGGCGGCTCGGTGGCGTGTTCCGGGAGATCGCCGCCCTGCACCCCGGTGATCGCGACACGTTGATCGCCGACGCGCTGCGCCGCGCCCGCGTGCCGGTGGAGCTGCTGCGCCGGTACCCGCACGAGCTGTCGGGCGGCCAGCAGCAACGGGTGGTGCTGGCGCAGGCGCTGGTCGGCGACCCGGTGGTGCTGGTCGCGGACGAGCCGACCACCGGGCAGGACCCGATCACCCGGGCCGAGGTGGTCGACGAGCTGTCGTCGGTCGTGGCGCAGGGCGTGGCGCTGGTGCTGCTCACGCACGACCTGGACGTGGTGCGGGCGTTGGCGGACGAGGTCGTGGTGCTGCGGGCGGGCCAGGTCGTGGAGGCGGGGCCGGTGGCCGACGTGCTCGACCGGCCGCGGACGGCCTACACCGCCGAGCTGGTCGCGGCGCAGCCCCGGGTCACCGTGCCCGCCGAACGGCCGGTCGAGCCGGTTCGGCTGGAGGCGCGGGCGCTGACGGCGCGGCACCGTGCCACGACCGTGCTGCACGACGTGGACGTGCGGGTGGGCGCGGGCGAGTGCCTCGCCGTCGTGGGGCGCTCCGGGAGCGGCAAGACCACGCTGGCCCGGTGCGTCGCCGGGCTGCACGCCGGGTTCACCGGTGACGTGCTGCTGGACGGGCGTCCGCTGCCCCGGTCGTTGCGCCGCCGGTCACGGGCGCAGTTGGCCGCGGTGCAGTACGTGTTCCAGGACGCCCGTGCGTCGTTCGACGCCTACCGGACCGTGCTGGACCAGGTCAGCCGGACCGCGGTGCGGCTCGGTGGCGTCGCCGACCCGCGTGCGGCGGCGTTGGCGGAACTGGCGGCCGTGGGGCTGGACGAGGCGACCGTGACCCGCCGGCCGTCCGGGCTGTCCGGCGGCGAGCTGCAACGCGCGGCGCTGGTGCGGGCGCTGCTGGCCCGGCCTGACGTGCTGGTGTGCGACGAGATCACCTCCGGCCTCGACACCCTGACCCAGGCGAGCCTGCTCGACCAGCTCGCCGCGCTGACCTGCACCGTCGTGCTGATCAGCCACGACCTGGCCGTCGTCGCGCGGCTGGCCGACCGCGTCGCCGTGCTGCACCGCGGGCACGTCGTCGAGCACGGGCCGGCGGGCGACGTCCTGGGCTCCCCCACCCACCCGGTGACCATCGGCCTGCTGGGCCGCTCGATGGAAGGAACAGAGGAGAGGAAGACATGACCTTGTACCACCGCGAAGTAGGGCCTTACGAGGTCCGCCTGGCTTCGCCGACCGACGTGGACGGCGCGCGCAGCGTCATGCTGGACACGTTCTACCAGGAGTTCGGCTACGGCTACCGGCCCGAGTGGCACGGTGACGTGGTCGACCTCGACGGCGCGTACCTGCGGCCCGACCGGCACGCGTTGTTCGTCGCGGTCAAGGGCGACGAGGTGGTGGGTACGACCGGCGTGCGCGCCACGGCGCCGGCCAGCCCGCCGCACCCCGCCTGGCTGGCCGCCCGCTACCCGGACGGCAGCACGGCGCAGTTGTTCCGCGTGTACGTGCGGCCGGAGCACCGCCGGTGCGGGCTGGCGCGCGCGTTGGTCGACATGGCCACCGCGTTCGTCGCGGGGACGCCGGGCTACGAGCGGCTGTACCTGCACACCGACACCCGGATCGCGGGTGCCGAGCCGTTCTGGCGCTCGGTGGCCGAGGAGGTGCACGACGCGCGTGACGGCGACCCGATTAGCTTCCAGACCGTCCACTTCGAGATCCCGCTGGCCCGCTGAGCCCGCTCACCCGTCACGTCGTCGGTGGAGCAGGTCCGCCAACGACGTGGCGGGGTGGCCGGTGAGGGTGGGCACGGCGTCGCCGACCTCGGACAGCTCGCCGCTGGCGACGGCGGTGTAGGTGGAGACCCAGGCGTCGAGCTGCCAGTCGGGCGCTCCGTACCCGGCACGCGAGCGATAGGCCTCGTCGACCGTCTCCGGGTGGTAGGTGATCGTCCGGCCGGTGGCTGCCGACAGCACGTCGGCGATCTCGTGGAAGGTGAGCGCCGCCGGACCCGTGAGGTCGTAAGTGCGGCCCGCGTGGGCGTCGGGGTCGGTGAGCACGGCGGTCGCGGCGTCGGCGACGTCGTCCCGCGCGACGGCGGCCAGGCGACCGTTCCCGGCGGGACCGCGCAGCACGTCGTCGTCCCCGACCATGGCGGGCAGGTAGTCGGCGTAGAGGTTGTCCCGCAGGAACGTGAACTCCAGCCCACTGGCTTCGACGTGCCGTTCGGTGGCCCAGTGGTCGCGGGCGAGGGTGAAGGTGGCGTTCGGCGCGGCGCCCACGAACGAGAGGTAGACGAGGTGGGCGACCCCGGCCGCCGCCGCGGCGTCGACGAAGGCGCGGTGCTGGTCCACCCGGTCGGGTGATTCCGAAGCCGAGACCATGAGGACGGTCGGGATGCCGTCGAGGGCCCGGCGAACGGCGTCGTGGTCGGCGAACCCGGCTTTCGCCACGGTCGCCGCGGGCACCTTGGGCGCGCGGGCGGGGTCACGGACGAGCAGCAGCTGGGCGTGCCCTGCTTCCGCGAGGCGGCGGGCGACGCGGCCACCGACGTGCCCGGTGGCGCCCGTGACGGCGATCGGGGGCTGGGCCATGGGTCTCCTCTCGGCGGTCGGCGCACCCCAGGCTCCCACGGACGGGCGCGCCGGACCTGCTCGACGTTGCCCGGCTCGCGCACCGGCGATGCGCCCGTGCGTCCCATGAACGCGATCGCCATTCGACGACAATTCGCGAATTCGTCGAAACAGCGCCTGTACGCGGACCTTTAATTCACGTGCATGAACTTCCTACACAAATGTGACCGCGCAGGGTTACCCTTCCTGGGAGCGCTCCCAGAATGGCCCTGCTCGCAAGGAGGCGACGCATGAACACGGTTACTGGCACGCGCAGAAGAAAGCTGACCGGTCGGTTCGCGGCGATCACGGCCGCGGCTTCGGTGACGGCGATGGCCGCGGCGATGGTGGTGGCCGGCGGCCAGAGCGCCTACGCGGCCGTCGGGTGCCGCGTCGACTACACCGTCACGAACCAGTGGGGCGGCGGGTTCGGCGCGAACGTCACGATCACCAACCTGGGTGACGCCCTGTCGAGCTGGAGCCTGGAGTGGACCTTCACCGCCGGCCAGCGCGTCGACCAGCTGTGGGGCGGCGAGTTCAGCCAGTCGGGCAGCACGGTGACCGTCCGCAACGCGAGCTACAACGGCTCCCTGGCCACCGGCGCGAGCACGACGCCCGGCTTCAACGGCTCGTGGTCCGGCTCGAACCCCGCGCCGACCTCGTTCAAGCTCAACGGGGTGACGTGCACCGGCTCGCCGACCAGCACGTCCGTCTCCCCCTCCACCTCGCCCTCGACCACCAGCCGGACCACCACCACCACCACCACGACCAACCCCGGTGGCGGCGGTGACGGCAGCGGCCCCTGGCCCACCGACACGGGCAGCGTGCACACCCCGACCACCCGCAACGCCGGCACGTTCTTCGACGGCGGCATGAAGCGGTACTACGGCATCGGTGACGGCGGCCAGGGCGAGAGCCAGGACCCGATGTTCGTGGTGGCCAACGGCGGCACCATCCAGAACGTGATCATCGACGCCCCGGCGGGCGACGGCATCCACTGCGAGGGTTCCTGCACCATCCGCAACGTCTGGTGGAACGACGTGGGCGAGGACGCCGCGACGTTCAAGTCCTCCAGCTCCTCGGCGCAGTACCTGGTCGACGGCGGCGGCGCGAAGTCGGGCGCGGACAAGGTGTTCCAGCACAACGGCGCGGGCACCGTGACCATCCGCAACTTCCAGGTGCACAGCAGCGGCAAGCTCTACCGCGCCTGCGGCAACTGCTCGACGTCCTACCAGCGCCACGTGGTCATGGACGGCGTCACGGCGCGGTCGACGAAGGTCCTCGCGGGCATCAACACCAACTGGGGCGACACCGCCCGCTTCTCCCGCATCACCGTCTACGGCAGCACGGTGATCTGCGAGAAGTACCAGGGCGTGCCGAAGGGCTCCGAGCCGAAGAAGATCGGTGAGGGCGCGGACGGCAAGAACTGCTTCTACTCGCCGTCCGACATCACCCAGCGGTAGCGGCACCGGCGGTGCGGGCGCGGCCACCCCTCGACGACGCGCCCGCACCACCGGTCACCAGTGCAGGTCCGGCAGTTCCGCGATCCGGACCAGGTCCGCCTCCCCCAGCGGCGGGGTCGGGCGCGTCGGTGCGTCGGACGCCCCGCCGGTCTGCGCGGCGTTGGAGGTCTGGACGCTGACCCACGTGCCGTCCGCCGCCTGCGCGGTCAGCGACAGCCTGGTCACGCCCCCTTCCACCACGGTCTCCAACGCCGCCTTGCGGCCATCCGAGAGGTCGACCAGGCGGCACGCGGCACGACCGGCGCAGCCCACCTCGCCGCCGCCGGGCTTCTCCAGGTTCACCATCAGCCAGCCGCTGCCGGCGGCGTCGGTCAGGTTGGCGATCGCGCGGTAGGCGCCCTGCCTGATGCCGAACTTCAACGCCTCCTCGGCGGGAGTCCGCTCGGGCCTCAAACCGGGTGGGAGGGCGCCCGCCAGCACCGGGTCGAGCTCGGCCGCGCGGCGGTCCGACGGCGCGGGGGGCACCGGACGGCCCACCCACTGCACCTTGAGCTGCGGCGCGGTGGCGATGGCGGTCAGGCGGTCGTCGTCGAGCACCCTCGTCTTGGAGCCCTGTCCGCCGGTCTCCATGACGCGCACGTACGTGCCGTCGGTGCGCCACACCTCGACGGTGGCCATCGTCACCTCGGCCGTCGACAACACGTCGACCTTCGCCGTCGCCCCGTCCGGCAGCTGCTCGATCGCGCACCGGACCTCCGACGTGGGCGCCCCCGACAGCGTGCACTCCCCCGGCGGCTGGCCGCCGAGCGGCCTGACGTAGACGATGACCGTCCGGTCGCCGGTCAGCACGAAGTTGCCGCCCCAGCTGTCCGCGATGGCGCAGAGCCGCAGCGGTGTCGCCTCGACCCCCGCCGGCAACGGCAGCGCGAACCGCGCGAACGCCTCGGTGAGGCGACCGGACTCGGCCAGTTCCGCCGGCGTCGCCGAACCGCGCGGCTGGTCGGGGAAGCCGCCCGTCATCCGCTCCGCCGCGCATCCCGGAGTCGTCACGACCGCCGACGTCGCGCTCGTCGTCGGCGACGTCGACAGCACGCCGGCGGGCGGGGCCGAGGCCTGCCCGAACGTCCCGCTCACCGCGACCGCGACCACCGCCACGACACCCGCCGCCGCGGCGGTCAGCGCGCCGTACCGCCGACGTGCCCGCCGCCTGCGCCCGTCCTCGACCACCTGCTCGAACGCCAGGCCCAACGCGGGCTCGTCCGCCAACGCCGACCTGATCATGTCCCGCACCTCGTCGCTCACGAGCCCTCCCACAGCACGGTCCGCTTGGTCGCCAACGCCCGGCGCAGGGCGCCCAGCCCCTTGGCGACCTGGCTCTTCACCGTTCCCTCGCTGCAGCCCAGCGCCGCCGCGGTCTCCGCGACCGGCAGGTCCTCCCAGTACCGCAGCACGACCGCGGCCCGCTGCCTGGGCGGCAGCGCGGCCAACGCCCGCCGCACGTCCAGGGCCTCCTCGAGCCCCGTCGACGCCTCGGCCACCTCCGGCACGGCCTCGACCACCGTCTCCGGCCGCCGTCCCCGCCACCGCGACTCGTCGATCACGGCCCGCACGAGCACCTTGCGCACGTACGCGTCGACCCGTCCCTCCCGGTCCAACCGCCCCCAGTGCACGTAGACCTTGGCCAGCGCCGTCTGCGCCAGGTCCTCGGCCCGGTGCCAATCGCCGCACAACAAGAAGGCGGTCCGCCGCACGACAGCCGCCCGTGCCTCGAAGTACGCCCGGAACTCGCGGTCCCGATCGTGCACGTGACACCTCCTCCACTCGGTCACCCCCTATACGGCGTCCGCACGCGGCCCGTTGCCCGTAACTTTGCGTGAGCACGCCGAAGGGCCCGCGCGCCGTCGAGCGCACGGGCCCCCCGAACCGCCGGGCTCCCCGATCAGCCGGCGGGCTCGACCCCGATGGCGTCCACCACCGCCGTCGTCACCGCGGTGAACTCCAGCACGGTCCCGGCCTCGAAGTCGTCCACGTCGTCGGTCGCGACCTGCCGCTCGCCGATGAACCGGCCGGTCTCCGGGTCGATGATGATGTCCCGGCGCCGGTCGTCGTCCTCGACGCCCAACGCGATGCCGACCCGACCCCCCAGGTTGGCCTGCTCCTCGGTCACCTCCAGGCCGTCGATCCTGGTCAACGCCCGGTAGATCGCGGCACGCACGTCCTTGTCGACCAGCCCGCTGCGCAACGCGTCGGCGGCGTAGGCGAACAGCGCGGCGTCACCCCGGCCGTCCGGCACGTCGGCCCGCAGCCGCTCGAACAGCGCGTCCGGATCGGTCGGCAGGCCCGCCTGCCACTCGGCGGTCGGGTTCTGCCAGGAACCGCCGTCCTGGCACTTCGACTCGCCGAAGAAGTCGCCGCACGGCGCGCGCCACTCCCCCTCGGGCCAGCCGCGCCGGTCGGGCAAGCCGCGCCGGCCGGCCACGCCGGCCGCCTCCGCCTCCGCCCGCGTGCCGATGACCCACTGCTCGTTGCCGGTCGCGTCCCGGCGCAGCATCCACTCGTCGCTCGGGTTCGCGGGCACCCACGTCTCCATCAGGTGCTCCGTGAGCCAGGCGAAGCCCTTGCCCTCGACCGAGGTCGTGCCCATCCACCAGGCGTGCGTCGCGACGTAGCGGTACTGACCGGGCCCGACGGGCTCGTCCACGGCGCCGATCGTCGTGGAGGCCGCCTGGTCGAGCGTCCGCACGGCCTCGGCGGTCGCCGGCGCGGGACCGCCGAACGACACGGTCTGCGCGACCAGGGCCCCGGCCACCAGCACCACGACCACCGCCGCGGCGGCCAACCAGCGCCCGGTGCTCCTCCGTGGTCGGCGCTCCGGTGTCGTGGTCACGCCCTCCTCCTCCTGCTCGATGTCCGCGAGCAACGCCGCCCTGGTCCGGACGAGCACCGGCTCGTCCGCGCGGACGTGGGCGTTCAAGGCGTCCAGCGCGGAGTCCAGTTCGTCCTCGGTCCACAGGCGGCGGACGTCGTCGTCACTCATCGCCGCTCCTCGTGTGCTCGGTGTTCGACGCGTGGGCCCGCAGCCGCTGCCGCACGCGGTGCAGCCGGGAGCGGACCGTGCCGACGGGGATGCCGAGCGCCTCGGCGACCTCGTTCGAGTCGAGGCCCGCCCAGCTGGTCAGCAGCAGCACGTCCCGGTCGCCCTCGTCCAGCCCGACCAGCGCGCCGGCCAGCAGCCTGGCCCGCGACGAGGCGTCCACCCGGTCGGCCACCCGGTTCCCGTGGTCCTCGGCGCCCGAGGCCGACCCGGCCGCCCGCGCCGCCGCGCGCAGCCCGCGCACCTCCTGCCGCACGTGCCTGCGCAGCAGGTTCGTGGCGATGCCGTAGAGCCAGGAACGCGCCGTGCCGCGGCCCGGGTCGTACCCGGTGCGGGTCTGGAACGCGATCAGGAACGTCTCGCCGACCAGGTCGTCGGCCAGGTCGCCGACGCGGCGGGCCAGGTACCGGTGCAGCGGCCGGGCGTGCCGGTCGAACAGCTGCCCGAAGAGCCGCGACGGGTGCGGTCCGGCCAGGTCCGGCCGGTCGTCGGCGGCCGCGGCCCCGCCGCCCGCGTGCTCGGTCATGATCCTCACACCAGGTGTTGCCCGCAGCGCGCCGCCACGTTCACGCCGTGCCGGTCGGTCACGCCGCACGGTACGGCGTCCGGGGACGTCTCCGGGGCGCGATCAGGGGCGTCCGCAGTGCAGCGCGGTGATGCCGCAGTCGAACGCGCGGGCCTCCACCAGCCGGCACCGCCGTCGGGCGGCGGTGTCGCCGAACACCGGCAGGCCCGTGCCGATCGCGGTCGGGTCGACGAACAGGTGCAGTTCGTCCAGCAGGTCCTCGGCGAGCTCGCGGCCGAGCACGATGCGGTCGACCGGTCCGGTCAGCGCGCCGACGTGGGGGTGAGGTCCTCGGTCCACGGGGAGGTGAGCCAGTCCGTCTCCCCGCCCGGACCGGCCACCACCCCGTTCCGACACCGACGACCGGGAACCGCGCGCGACGGCCGTCGCCTCCGGCTCAGCGGGCGCCGGGGCGGTAGGCGTCGTTCACGGCCACCGGGCCGGCGCCGCTCGTGGTGCCACCACCCGGGACGTAGATCGTGCCGTCCACCGCGACGGCGGCGGTGCCGTGGCGAGGTACCGGCATCGGCGCCAAGCGCTGCCAGCGGTCGCAGGCCACGTCGTACACCTCGTGGTCGGGGAAGACGCCGTGCGCGCCCGGCGCGTGGTTGCCCTCGCCGCCGAACGCGTGGATCCGGCCGCCGACGACGGCGGTCGCGATGCCGCCCCGGGCGGTCGGCATGGGCGCGCGCTCGGTCCAGCGCCGGGTGCGCAGGTCGAGCGCGTACACGCTGTCCCGGACGTTCACCTGGCCCCGGTCACGTCCGCCGAGCACGTAGAACGTCGCACCGAGGATCGCGCCGCCGACGTGGTCACGGGCCTCGGGCAGGCTCGGCAACGACTCCCAGCGACCGGTGACGACGTCGTAGGACGACACGGTGTCCACCGTGTCCTGCAACCCGCCGGGTCCGGGCGTCAACGTCCGCATGCCGCCGGCGAGGTAGATCTTCGTCCCCCGCACGCCCACGGCGGCGCTGCCGCGTTCGGCGCCGGCGGGCATCGGCGGCAGTTCGGTCCACCGGTCCGCGCGCGGGTCGTAGACGTAGCTGTCGGGCAACGCCTGCCACGACGCGCCGCCGGTCAGCCCGCCCACGACGTAGAGCCGACCGCCCACCGCCGCCACGTTCGGGTGGTTCATCGCCACCGGCAGGGGCGCGGCCGTCGACCAGCGGTCGGTGCGCGGGTCGTAGACCTCGACCTTGTCCGTGGTCACGACCCCGCCGCCGGCGTTCGGGAGGATGCCGCCGATGACGTAGACCCGGCCGTCGAGCGCGGCGACGCTGTGCTCCTGCCGCGGCCCGCTCGCGATCGGCGCCAACGGCTGCCAGCCGTGGCCGTACCCGGTCGTCGGCGTTCGGGAGGATGTCCCGGGTCCGGGATGGGCGTGGGCCGCAGGGGCGACCAGCAGCGCCACGCCCGCGGCCAGGGCGGTCCATCGTCGCATCGCGACCTCCACTTGCACGTCGTTACACCGTCTCTATATCGACGTTAGGCGAGTTCTATAACGATGACAAGTGTGGGTATAGTCCGGTTACATGAGCGAGGGGCAGCAGGCGCGGGAGCGCATCCTGGCCGCGGCGGCGGCCCTGGTCGGCGAGGTCGGCATCGAGGGCACGTCGATCCGCGACGTGTGCACGCGCGCGGGCGTCACGCCGCCGACCGTCTACCACTACTTCGGCGACAAGCGCGGTCTGCTCGACGCCGTGGTCGCCGACGGGTTCGAGCGCTACCTCGCGGAGAAGCGCAGGCGTCGCCCGTCCGCCGACCCGGTCGAGGACCTGCGCCGCGGCTGGCACGGGCACGTGGAGTTCGGGCTGCGCAACCCCGCGTTCTACGGGCTGATGTACGGCGGCGTGCGGGCCGGTCGGCACCCGGCGGCGCTGGAGGGCGAGCGGATCCTCCGCCGGATCGTCGAGCGGATCGCCGAGGCCGGCCTGGTGCGCGTCACGGTGGACGAGGCCGTGCAGACCGTCCACGCCGCCACCGTCGGCACCACGATCCTGCTGATCGGCGACCCCGACGCACCGGGCGCCGCAGGGCTGTCCGAGCGCAACCTCGAAGCCGTGCTCGACGCGGTGCTGATCACCCGGCCCGACGCCGACCGCACCGGCCTGCCCGCCGAGGCCGAGAAGCTGGTCGCGCTCGTCGCGCGGACCCCGGATGCCCCGCTCACCCCCGGAGAGCGGGGCATCCTGCTGGAACTGCTGGCGAAGCTCGCCCGGACCGGGTGAGCTACGCCTCCCTGGCCCAGGCCTTGGCCAGCGCGAGCTTGCCGCCGGTGTGCAGCAGCGACCCGGAGTACACCCGGCTCGCCAGCAGCACGGTCAGCACCACCGTCCCGGCCAGCAACCCCATGGCCAGCAGCGGTTCCCACAGCGCCGCGTCACCGGCGAACAGCCGCACCGGCATGGCGATCGCCGACGAGAACGGCAGGAACGACAGCACGGTGAGCACGGCGACGTTGTCGGAGAAGAACATCACGCCGAAGTAGGGCCCCATCACCAGGAGCATCACCAGGCCCATGCTCGAACCCAGGTCCTCCTGCCTGCTGACCAACGACCCGGCCACCGCCCACATCGCGGCCAGCAGCACGAAGCCGAGCAGCAGGAACGGCACGAACCAGCCCAGCGCGGGCGCGACCAGCGCCAGCAGCTCCGAGTGCCCGCCGAGCCGCATCGCCACCGGCCCGGCCACCGCGATCACCAGCACCTGGCCGATCGTCAGCAGCGAGTGGCCCACGATCTTGCCCGCCAGCAGCGCGCGCACCGGCACCGTCGACACCAGGATCTCCACGATCCGCGTCTGCTTCTCGGTGACCGTGCTCTGCGCGATCGCCGTGCCGCTCATCCCGAACATGAGGAACAGCAGGGCGAACACCATGATCACGAGCTGCCGCTGACCCTGGCCGACCTCGGCCGGGTCGAGCAGGTCGACCGGCGGCGCGGTGCGCAGCGCGGCCAGGACGTCGGTCGGCGGGTCGGCCAGCGCGACCACCCGGACACCCGTGGCCGACTCGCCCGTCGGGTCCGGCACGACCGCCGCCTCCACCTCCTCCGACCGGATCAGCGCCTCGGCCTCGGCCACGTCGGCGACGGCGCGGACCTCGACACCGGTGTCCGTCAGCACGTCCGCGGCCCGCGCGCCGACCGTGGCCACCTTGGTCTCGCCGCCGCCGAACACGGTCGGCAGGATCGACATCGCGAACAACCCCACCACGATCACGCCGAGGCCGATCCAGAAGGCCTTGGCGCGCAGGAAGGTCTTCATCTCCCGCTCGGCGACCAGCCTGGTGGCCGCGACGAACCCGCGCGACCCGCCGTCCCGCTCCCGCTCCGCCACGCCGGTCATCAGATCGCCTCCATGAAGATCTCGCCGAGCGTCGGCACGACGGGGGTGAAGCTGCGCACGGGACCGCGGCGCAGGGCCGCTGCCAGGACCACCTGGTCCACTTCGGCGTCACCGTCCGGTTCGAACACCACGCGGGGACCGTCCACGTCGACCACGCGGACGCCCGGCACGTCGCGCACCCACCCCGCGTCGGACGCCACGACCAGCTCGAACCTCGTGGTGCCGTACCGGGTCCGCAGCTCGTCCCGCGCGCCGGCGACCGCGATCCGGCCGCCAGAGATGATCACCACGTCGTCGCAGAGCCGTTCCACCACCGACAGCTGGTGGCTGGAGAACAGCACGGGCACGCCGTTCGCGGCCCGCTCGCGCAGCACGCCGAGCACCGTCTCGACCGCGATCGGGTCCAGCCCGGAGAACGGCTCGTCCAGGATCAGCATGACGGGGTCGTGCACGAGCGCGGCGGCGACCTGCGCGCGCTGCTGGTTGCCCAGCGACAGCTCCTCGAGCTTGTCCTTGGCCCGGTGCCCCAGTTCGAGCTGGTCGAGCAGCCGCTCGGTGTTGCGCCGCGCGGTGTCCTTGTCGAGGCCGTGCAGCTGCCCGAGCCAGGCGATCTGCTCGCCGACGGCCATCTTCGGGTAGAGGCCGCGCTCCTCGGGCATGTACCCGAACCGCTGCCGCACCGCGCCGGTCACCGGCGAGCCGTGCCAGGCGACCGTGCCGCCCTGCGCCGCCAGGACGCCGAGGACGATGCGCATGGTGGTGGTCTTGCCGGACCCGTTCGCGCCCAGGAACCCGGTCATGCGGCCGGGTCGGACCTCGAAGGACACCCCGTCGAGGACCTGGTGGTCGCCGAAACTCCGGCTGACCGACGTCACTGTCAACATGACCGCAACGCTAGGTCCCGCACCCCGGCGGCGCGTCCGGCGCGAGATCGACTCCCGGGGTCATCCTCGCGGAGGACCCCCTTGGCCCGGCTCCACGATCCCGTGCTCGTAGGCGAACACGACGGCGTGCGTGCGGTCGCGCAGGCCCAGCTTGGCCAGGATGCGCGACACGTGCGTCTTCACCGTCGTCTCGCCCAGGTACAGCGCGCCGGCGATCTCCGAGTTGCTCGCGCCGCGCGCGAGGTGTTCCAGCACCTCGAACTCGCGGTCGGTCAGCTCCGCCGGCCGCCGCGCGGGCGTGGCGGGCCCCCGTTCGGTGAACCGGGCGATGACGCGCCGCGTGACCTCGGGCGAGAGCAGGGCGTCGCCGCGGGCCACGATCCGGACCGAGTCGACCAGGTCCTCCGGCGAGGCGTTCTTGAGCAGGAAACCGCTCGCGCCCGCGCGCAGCGCCTCGAACAGGTAGTCCTCGCGGTCGAACGTGGTGAGGATGACGACCTTGATCGGGTTGCCCGCGCCGGCCGGGCCGAGGATGCGCCGGGTGGCCTCCAGGCCGTCGACGCCCGGCATCTGCACGTCCATCAGCACGACGTCCGGCCGGAGCCTGCCGACCACCTCCACGGCCTCGACGCCGTCACGGGCCTCGCCGACCACCTCGATGTCGTCCTCGGTGCCGAGGATCACCCGGAAGCCCGCCCGCACCAGGTCCTGGTCGTCGGCGAGCACCACGCGCAACGGGATCGTCATGCCGGGAACCTCGCACGGACCCGGTACCCGGCATCACGGCGGGGTCCGGCTTCCAGCTCGCCGCCGTGCACCGCGACCCGCTCCCGCATCCCGACCAGGCCGAACCCGGCCCGACCCGACGTGCCCGACCGACCCCGGCCGTCGTCGGCCACCTCGACCTCCAGCGAGTTCGCCAGGAACCGCACCCGCACGTCGGCCTTGCGCGCGTCCGCGTGCTTCACCACGTTCGTCAACGACTCCTGCACGATCCGGTACACCGACAGCGCCACGCCCTCCGGCACCGGCCGGGGCTCGCCGTACACGCCGTGCTCCACGTCGAGCCCGGCCGACCGCGCCAGTTCGGCCAGCTCGGGCAGCTGGTCCAGCCCCGGCGAGGACGTCTCGCCCGCCTTGGGTGGCGCCTCGTCCTGATCGGCGCGCAGCACGCCGAGCAGCCCGCGCAGCTCGCCGATGGCGGTGCGGGCGGTGTCCTCGACGGTCCGCAACGCCTCCCTGGCCAGGTCGGGGTCGCGGTCGAGCACCCGCCGCGCCGCGCCCGCCTGCACGCCCATCACCGACACGTGGTGCGCCACGACGTCGTGCAGGTCGCGGGCGATGCGGACGCGTTCGGCGACGATCGCGCCACGCGTGTTCTGCTCCTGCGAGCGGCGCAGCTGCTCGGCGCGGTGCTCCAGCTCGGCCTGCCGACGGGCCGAGACCCACGCCATCTCGCCGAAGAAGTACGCGGACAGGAAGAACAGCACGTTGAACCCGATGCCGTAGAGCACGGTCGCGAGCACCGGGTCGAGCGGCCCGGCCGCGCCCTCGAACGGCGGCATCGGCCTGACCAGGAACCGCACCAGCCCGAACCCGAGCCAGCCGAACATGGCCACGATCACCGCGATCCGCGCCCACCGCGCCCGCGTCCGGTCCCGCCCCCACGCGCCCGCGCTGAAGATGGCCAGGAACAGCGCGACGGACGGCACGAGGTTGTCGCCCACCTGCCGGGCCTGCGCCGCGACGAGCAGCGCGCCCACCACGAACATCACCGTCAGCGGGTAGCGCCGGCGCGCCGCCAGCGGCAGGGTCATCGCCGCGCCCCAGGCGAGCTGCTCGGCCAGCGGCGGTCCGCCGTCCCACGGGCTCGCGCCCATGCTGTTGATCAGCACGGTCACCGCCACCGCGCCGGCCAGGGCCGCGAGCGCCAGCCAGACGTCCTCGCGCCACTCGGCCCCGGTGGGACCGGGACGCCGCCACCGCGCCCACACCGGCTCGGGACCGCCGTCGCGCGTCCAGTCGTCCGCCATGCCCGTGAACGTAGCCCGAGCGGCGTTCGGCCGGAGCGCCGGACCACTGCGGTTCACCGGGCAGGTGCGGCAGCGGGGGTGCTGCGCCAGACCGGCGGGGTGGACGGGTTCCGCCACACCGGCCTGCTCGACGACCGGGACCGGTTGCCCATCCCGCCGTCCGGCGACCCGCGGGCTTCCTAGTCCGCGCCCGACCGGGCGGCGGTGACGACGACGGCGGTGTAGCGCATGACGAAGGCGCCGCCCACCGAGTCGATGGCGGCGCCGGTCGCGGCCAGCACCTCGTCCAGCTCGGCGGGTGGGAGCCGGGCGGCCACGCCGGAGGTCGGCAACTGGTCCAGCCACTCGTCCCGGGTGTAGGTCCGCTCCCAGTCGAACCGCCACTCCTCGTCCTCGCCGAACGCGCCCGACCGCCGGATGCCGTCGACCGCCTTGGCGGTGAAGGGCGAGTACCCGGCCGCGGGGGCGGGTGGGGAGTCCGGCAGGACGCGGCGATAGCCGGCGTTGAAGGCCTCGGCCAGGTCGGGCGGCGGTTGGGCGACGTTCCAGAACACGGCCAGCCGGCCGCCCGGCCGCAGCACGCGGGCCGCCTTCGCCGCGCCCGCGACCGGGTTGACCCAGTGCCAGGTCTGGCCGGACACCACGGCGTCGAACACGCGGCCGGCGGGCTCCCAGTCCTCGAACCTGCCCACCTCCACGTCGAGACCGCGCCGCCGTGCCACGTCGGCCATCCGGGGGTCGACCTCGACGCCGAGCACCCGGCACCCGGCCGCCTGGAACCGGCGGGCCGCGATGCCGGTGCCCGTGCCCACGTCCACCACGTGGGGCCCGGGGCTCGCGGCGACGATCGCCCGCACCATGGCGTCGGGATAGGACGGTCGGGAGCGGTCGTAGCGCTCGGGGTCCGTGCCGAACGACTCGGCCATGTCACGGGCGCGGTGCGGGTCCGGGGGTACTGTGGGCATGCGCCCACTATGAGTGGGCAATCGCCCACTCGTCAACCGAGAGGAGCACCGTGCCGACCGGTGTGGCCATCCGCGACGTGCGCGAGCAGCTGTTCGACGCCGCCGACCGCATCCTGCTGCGGGACGGGCCCAGCGCGCTGACCAGCCGTGCCGTCACCACCGAGGCGGGTTGCGCCAAGGGCGTGCTGCACCGGCACTTCGAGGACTTCGACGCCTTCCTGGCCGAGTTCGTGCTCGACCGCGTCGACCGGATGGACGCCCAGGCCGCCGCGCTGCGCGGGGCCGCGGGCTCCGGCGCGGTCGTCGACAACCTCACCGACGCGCTCATCTCGCTGTTCGGGTCGGTCGCGGTGGCGATCGTCGCCCTGGTGACCTTCCGGGACGAGCTGCGCGCCCGGCTGCGGCGGGCGTGGCCCGCGGGCGTGCCGGTGCTGACGGAGGCGGTGACCATGATCGCGGCCTACCTCACCGCCGAGCGCGACCTCGGCCGCATCGCGCCGACCGCTCAGGTCGACGCCCTCGCACCCACCCTCATCGGCACCGCGCACCTGCTGTTCGCCGACCGCGGCGCGCGGCCGGAGCGCGACGCCGTGCGCCAGGCCGTGACCGCGGTCGTCGCCGGCGTGCTCTGAGCGCTTCAGCGCGGCTCGACCCTGGTGGCCGTGTCGCCGAAGACGAACGCGGACGGCTCGCACTCGGCGATGAAGTCGCCGGGGAACCCGAGCCGGAACTCCACCGCCGCCTCCAGCCGCCGGACCGCGTCCTCGGGCAGGGTCAGGTCGAGCGCGCCGAGGTTCTCGGCGAGCTGCTCGACGCTGCTCACGCCGACCAGCGGCAGCACCGCGCGGTGCTTGGCGCGCGTCCACGCCAACGCCACCTGCGCCGGGCGTGCGCCCAGCTCGTCGGCGACCTCCCGGACGGCACGGGCCGCCGCGCGGTCGCGTTCGGTCAGCGTGGCGGGGTCGGCGCGCCTGGGGTTCGACGACCCTGACAGCTTGCCCGCCGCGAGCGGGGCCCAGGCGGTGACGCTCAGGCCGAGCGCCTCGGCCATCGGCAGCAGCTCGCGCTCGACGTCGCGGTTGAGCAGGTTGTAGGGCACCTGGAGCCCGGCGAACGGCGTCCAGTCGCGCCACTGCGCGAGCGTGTTGGCGCGGGAGACGACCCACGCCGGCGCGTCGGAGATGCCGGTGTAGAGGATCTTGCCGGCGCGGACGGCGTCGTCCAGGGCGCGCATCGTCTCCTCGACCGGGGTGTGCCGGTCCCAGATGTGCACCCAGTAGATGTCGACGTAGTCGGTGCGCAGCCGGCGCAGGCTCCGGTCCAGCGAGGCCGTCAGGTTCTTGCGGTGGTTGCCCGAGGCGTTGGGGTCGGCGGCGTCGCGCGACAACGTGTACTTCGTGCCGATGACGAACCGGTCCCGCCGGTCCACGATCGAGCCGAGCAGCTCCTCGCCGGCGCCGTAGGCCGACGCGGTGTCGAGCACGTTGCCGCCCGCGTCGGCGTAGGCGTCCACGATGCGGCGCGACTCGACGGGGTCGCTCAGGGTCATCGTGCCGAGCAGGAGTTCCGACACGCGCAAACCGGTCTGGCCGAAGAGGCGGTACTTCATGGTCATGCCGCCCAGCCTGGGGTGGCGGGCCGGCCGGAGGGAGGCCCCCGCAGGGCCACCGTCGGCCTAGACTCGGCGACCATGAACGCGTTGGGCGGGTTCCTGCGTGCCCGGCGGGAGGCGATCACCCCGGCCGAGGTCGGCCTGCCGACCGGACCGCGCCGCCGCACGCCCGGTCTGCGCCGGGCGGAGCTGGCCGCGTTGGCCGGGGTGAGCGTCGAGTACCTGACCCGGCTGGAACGCGGGCGTGACCGCCACCCGTCGGCGCAGGTCGTCGGGGCGTTGGCGGACGCGTTGCGCCTGTCGTCGCACGAGCGCGTGCACCTGCACCGGCTGGTGAAGGGCGGCGGCGCGGTGTGCCCGGCGGCGCCGGAGCCGCGTCCGGTGCGGCCGACCGTGCTCGCGCTGCTCGACCGGCTGGAGCCGACGCCCGCGTACGTCTGCGACGGGCAGGGCGACCTGCTCGCGTGGACCGCCGGGTTCCGCCTGCTGGCCGCGCCGTCCGGCCTGCTCGACGTCGACCGGCCGAACCTCGCGCGGTTCGTGTTCGGCGATGCCAGGGCGCGCACGGCGTTCCCGGACTGGGACCGCGTGGCCGACGACCGCGCGGCCGCCCTCCGCACGGCGGCGGACCTGGGTGACGGCTCGGCGGCCGTGCTGGCGGAGGAGCTGTCGATCACGGTGGGCGCGGACTTCGGCCGCCGCTTCACCGCCGGGACGGTGCCCGGCGGCACGGGCGTCGAGCGGTGGCGCCACCCGGAGGCGGGCGTGCTGCGCCTGGCCTACGAAACCCTGACCGTGCCGGGCGACGAGGACCACCGCCTGGTCGCCTACCTGCCCGCCGACCCCGCGACCGCGCAGGCGCTCGACGCCCACGCCTACGCCGCCACGTCGTAGGCATCGGGACACCGCGCCGGCCGAGTGGGCTGCCCGGCGGACCGCGGCAGCACCGCTGCCGCCCGACAGGCCCGGGACCGTGCCGCTACAGCACCGCGGCGAGCTCTTCCAGCGCCGCCAACGGATCCGGACCGATCGGGAAGAGCACGGCGCTGTCCACACCGGCCGCGAACAGCTCGGCCAAGCGGGCCCGCGCGTCCGCCGGCGTGCCGGTCACCGCGAGTTGCCGCACCCACTCCTCCGGCAGCCGGCGCACGAACTCCTCCCGCGTGCCGCACTCCCGCCGCAGCGCCGCGAACTCCGCCGCGAACGGCAGCGGGGCCAGGTGCGGCGCCCAGTCCGGCTCGCCGATCCACTCCAGCCCGGCCCGGACGGCGTCGATCGCGACCGTCGCGTCGGCGTGCACCGCGGCCACGTTGTAGCCGACCAGCCGGTGGGGCCGGCCCGCGTCCACGTGCGCCAGCGCCGCCCGCGCGTACTCCGGCGTCGTCGGCTCGGCCAGGACCGTCCCGTCCGCCACCCGCCCCGACACCGCCAGCGAACGCGGACCGCGCACCCCGGCCAGCACGCGCGGCGGGATGTCCGGCACGCACGCGGGTTCCAGGCGGACACCGTCCAGCCGGACGTACGTACCCCGCTCGACCGACTCGCCGCGCACCAGGGCCATCACCGCGCCCAGGTACTCCTCGATCGACGTCAACGGGCTGGCGGGCCACTCCCCGACCGACCGCATCCACCCCGGCATGCCGTGCCCGATGCCGATGTCGATCCGACCGGGGAACAGCTGGGCCAGCGTCGCCGCCTCCATCGCGGCGAACGCGGCGTTGCGCGCGCCGACCGGCAGCAGCCCGATGCCGACCCGGATCCGCCCCGTCACCGCCAGCACCGCCGCGGCCTGGCCGATCCCGCCGCGGAAACCCAGGTCCTCCACCACCCACAGCTCGTCGAACCCGAGCTCGTCGGCACGCCGCGCGAACGGCAGCACCTGCGACGGCGCGAGGTCACGGGGCAGGATCAGCCCGACCGATCCGGAACGACTCACCACAAGCTCCTAGGTCCGCAAGTACGAAGCGCCGTTGAGGTCGAGCACCGCGCCGGAGGCCCACTCCGCCGCCGGCGAGGCGAGGTAGACCACCGCGGCGGCCACCTCCTCCGGTTCCGCCACCCGGCCGAACGGGCTCTGCGCCAGCACCTCGTCGGTCACCAGGTCGGCCACCCGGTCGGTGCCGACGAACCCGGGCGCCACCGACGCCACCGCGATGCCGTGCGGCGCGAGGGCCACCGCCAGGGACTGCCCCATCGAGTGCAGCGCCGCCTTGCTCGCGCCGTACGCGGGCATGGCCGGCTCACCGCGGAACGCGCCGCGCGATCCGACGTTGACGATCCGCCCGCGGGTGCCGCGCGCGATCATGTGCCGGGCGACGCAGTAGGACATGTCGGCCGCGCCGAACACGTTCACCGCGAACGTGCGACGCCACAACGCCTGCCACTGCGCGTACGGGAGCCCCACCGAACCGAGCTCCACCAGACCCGCGTTGTTGACCAGGACGTCGATGCCGCCGAGGGTGTCCGCGGCGGAGTCGACCACCCGCTCGATCGCCTCCGGGTCCGCCAGGTCGACGTCCGAAGAGGACAGCGCGACGACCTCGTCACCGAGGTCCCGGAACGCCTGGACGATCGCCGCGCCGATGCCGCGGCTGCCACCGGTGACCAGCACGCCCCGGCTCACTTGGCGAACACCTGCGACTCGTCCTTGAAGGCCTTGAACTCCAGCGCGTTGCCGGCCGGGTCGCGGAAGAACATCGTCCACTGCTCGCCCGGCTCGCCCGCGAACCGCAGGTACGGCTCGATCACGAAGTCCGTGCCCGCCGCGCGCAGCCGCTCGGCCAGCGCGTGGAACTCGTCGACGGGCAGGATCAGGCCGAAGTGCGGCACGGGCACGTCGTGGCCGTCGACCGGGTTGCGGCCGGAGTCGCCGCGCGGTCCGGGCACGACGTGCGTCACGAACTGGTGGCCGTAGAAGTTCCAGTCCACCCACTTCTCGGCCGAGCGCCCCTCTTCGAGCCCGAGCACGCCGCCGTAGAACTCGCGGGCCCTGGCCAGGTCGTCGACGGGAACAGCGAGGTGGAACCCAGGTCTCATGCCTCCACCTTGACCAACGGCCGGGCCAATGTCAACATTCGACATTATGCAGCTGCGCAAGGCCGACCGGCGGGGCCTGGCGGACGAGGCCGCCGACCGGATCCGGGAGGCGATCTTCGCGGGCCTCTTCCCGCCCGGCTCGCCGGTGCGCGAGGTGGAGCTGGCCGAGTCACTGGACGTCAGCCGCGGCTCGGTGCGCGAGGGCCTCGCCGTGCTGGAGCGCGAAGGGCTCGTGCGCAGCGCCTGGCACCGCGGCACCAGGGTCATCGACCTCACCGCGCGGGACGCCGAGGAGGTCTACTCGGTCCGCGCCGCGCTGGAAGGGCTGGCCGGCCGCCGCGCGATCGGCCGGGTCGACCTGGACGCGCTCGGCGACCTGGTCGACGCCATGGCCCGGCGGCTGGCCGCGGGCGCGCCGAGCGACGAGCTGCTCGCGCTGGACATGGAGTTCCACGACACGATCTACCGGTCCGCCGACAACCGGCGCCTGCTCGAGGCGTGGCGCGCGGTGCGGTCGCAGGTGCACCTGTTCCAGCTCACCCGCATCCGCCTCGGCCACCACGACTACCGCGCGGTCGTCGTCGACGAGCACCGGGAGATCGTGCGGCTGCTCGACGCCGGCGACGCCGACGAGGTCACCCGCTTCGCCGAGGAGCACGTCCACTCGGCGAAGCGGGTGCTCGTCGGTCAGCTCGACGGCTCGACGAGCGAGACCTCCGGGTAGCTCGCCGACGCCCGGTCCAGCAGCGGCTGCGGCTCACCGCGCAGGTGCAGGTCGAAGAACGCCCGCACGTAGGCGCGGGTGATCGCCGCGCCGCGCTCGCCCGGGACGCCGCCGCCGGGACCGATGCCCAACTGCGGCAGCACCACGCCGATGTCGGTGAACGACGGGTGCGACATGCCCGCCACCACCAGCCAGCGCTTCCACCCGGTCAGCATCGGCCAGGTGTCCTGCCAGCTCTTGGCGCCGTCCCGGCCGGGCGCGTAGTTGTCCTCCCGCCCCAGGAGCATGACCGGCTGCGAGATCCCCGGCGCCGGGACCGGCGTGCTGATCACGCCGTCCACGTCGATCGCGGCGCGGATGCGGGCGTCGGCACGTGCGGCGACGAGGCTGCTCGCCCCGCCCACGGAGTGGCCGCCCATGGCGATCCGCGAGGCGTCGACCAGGTTCGCGCCCCGGTGGTGGCGCAGCGGCCCGGTCAGCTGGTCCAGCACGAACGACACGTCCGCCGCGCGGCCCTCGCCCAGCTTCAACCAGAACTCGTGGTCGTGGAAGAGCTCGCAGGAGGCGCAGGGCGCGACCCGCCCGTCGGGGAACGTGGTGGCGACGTTCTCGTAGGTGTGGTCGACCACCGCGACGACGTAGCCGTGGCTCGCCAGGTCCTCCGCCAACGTGGTGAGCGTGGCGCGGGACCGCTTGTAGCCCGGTGAGAGCACGACCAGCGGCAGGCCGTGCCGCCGCCCGACCGGTCGGGCGTCCGCCACCGCGTTGGTCCGCACGTGGCTCAACGCGTCGGGCGGCACGGTGGTGATGCCGCCTTCTTCGAGCGCCGCCTGGGACTCGGCCGGCGTCATGTACTGCTTCTTCGGGCCGCGCGCGGACGCCGTCGGGTAGAAGAGGGAGACCATCAGCTCCCGGTTCACCGCCGGCACCCAGGGATCGGGGCGCGAGGGGTCCGTCAGGTGCAACGAGGTCGTGCCCACCGGGTGCCGACCGGTCGGCGCGGGCAGGTACGGCGTCGGGTCGGCGGGCTCGGGCTCCGACGCCGACGCGGGCGTGGCGGACAGGACGAGGGTCAGGGCGATCAGGAACGTGAGGCCACGCATGGGCCTTCCTTCCGACGAGGGGTCAGGACAGGTGGCGCAGCCGGCGGAAGCAGAACCACGTCAGCAGTGCCGACAGCACGAGGAACAACGCCAGTTCGGCCCACTGCAAGGGCCAGAACCGGGTCACCGGCTGGTAGGCGAGGTGCTGCCGGTAGCCGAGGCCGTCCAGCCGCGCGAAGCACGCGCGGATCCGGTCGAGGTCCGCCAGGGTCGGCGGGTCGGCCGACGCGGGCGGCAGGCAGTCGCCCACCGCGGCGGGCAGCGGGTGCGTCACGACGCCGTTCGCGTCCACGGTCTCGTTCGCCAGCACCCACGCGCCCGCCGGTTCGGCCACCCGCACGGACACGGGCACGTCACCGCTCACGCCCTCGTCCGCCTGGATGCCCTCGATGCTGCGCGCGGTGAGCGTGACGGACTCCTCGACCGGCGGCAGCACGTGCGGGCGCACGCCGTACGGGACCGCCAGCTGCACGGCGACGTACACCACGAGGGTCACCGCCATCGCGGGCACGGTGCGGCGCAACAGGATCGCGATCGCGACACCGAGCACGAACGCGAACGCGGCGTAGCCGATGGGCGCGATCCCCCGTGCGGCGAACACCAGCGGCGTGACGCGCGCCTGGAAGCCCCGCTCGGCGTCGAGGTCGGCCGCCGTGTCGATCGGGTCGGCCCACCAGCCGACGACCAGGCTGAGCACGCCCGCCGCGACCATGGCGGCCGGCGCGCCGATGCCGAGCTTCACCGCGAGCCACCGGGTGCGGGTGACGCTCTGGTTCCACACCAGGTTGTGCGTGCCGGTCTCCAGCTCGCGGGTGATCATCGGCACGCCCCAGAACACGCCGAGGACGGCCGGCAGCAGCTGCACCGCCAGCGTGCCGGCGAGGTAGGCGAACCCCAGGTCGCCGAAGTCGCCGCCCACCGGGCGGCTGATCGCCAGCACGAGCACCGCCGGCGCGAGCACCGCGTACACCGACATCACCGGGAAGCGCAGCTGCCGCCACGCCAACCACGTCATCGGACGACCCCCAGAGCGGGGCGTTCGACGCCGGACGCGATCAGGTAGGCCAGGATCAGGTCCTCCAGGCCGGGTTCGCCGACGTCCCACGCGGGGTCGAGGATCGGCGCCTCGGTGCGCACCAGCGCGGTGGTCTGGCGCTCGGTGTGGCTCGCCGCGACCACCCGCTGGTCCGCGGGCAGGGTGTCGAGGTCCCGGCGCGGCCCGGTCAGCCTGCGGTGCGTGGCGAGCAGCTCGTCGACGTCGCCCGCGATCCGGACCCGGGAGTCCACCAGCACGACGAGGTGGTCGCAGACCCGTTCCAGGTCGGCGACCAGGTGCGAGGACATCACCACGCTCAGCCCGTGCTCGGCCACGGCCGCCATGAGGTCGCCCAGGAACTCCCGCCGCGCCAACGGGTCCAGCGAGGCGACCGGTTCGTCCAGCAGCAGCAGTTCGGGCCGCTTCGCGATGCCGAGGGTGAGCGCGAGCTGGGCGCGTTGCCCGCCGGACAGCTTGCCCGCGGCCAGCGCCGGGTCGAGCCCGAGCCGCGCCACCCGGCCGCGGGCCAGCTCGTCGTCCCAGCCGGGGTTGAGGCGGGCGCCCAGGCGCAGGTGCTCCTCCACGGTCAGGTTCGGGTAGACCGGGGTGTTCTGCGCGACGAAGCCGACCTTCGCCAGCTGGGCCGGACCGCTGCCCGGCACGCCGCCGCACACCTCGATCGTGCCGCTCGACGGTGCGAGCATGCCCGCGGCGAGGCCGAGCAACGTGGACTTGCCCGCGCCGTTCGGGCCGACCAGCCCGGTCACGCGCCCGGCGGGCACGTCCAGCGTGCAGCCGGTCAACGCCCAGCGCCGCTTGTACTTCTTGCCCAACCCCCGGGCGCGCAGCACGCTCACGCTATGTCCTCCTTGGCCCCGGTGCGGAACGTGGTGAGGAACAACGCCTCGATGCTCTCCTCGTCCAGCCCGGCGCGGCGGGCCTTGGCGAGCCAGCGCCGCAGGTCCTGGCGCAGCGGCGCGAGCGCGGCGGGCGACGTGCCGGACAGCGTGCCCGTCACGAACGTGCCCACCCCGGGACGGGCGGCGACCAGGCCGTCGTGCTCGAGCTCGCGGTAGGCCTTGAGCACCGTGTTCGGGTTGATCGCGAGGTCCGCCACCACGTCCTTCACCTTGGGCAGCTGATCGCCTTCGCGCAGCAGGCCGAGCCGCAGCGCGTGCCGCACCTGTCGGACCAGTTGCTGGTACGGCGACAGTCCCGACTTGCCGTCCAGGTGGAACTCGATCACGACTACCTCCATTTATCTAGCTACCTAGCACTATAGGCATAAGGAGGTGCCGCGTCGAGCGGGCGACGGCGCGACGGGCCGGTCCTCGGGTCAGGGTGGACAAACGACGGGCGGGGCCGGGCATGGTGCCCGGCCCCGCCCGTCGGATCGGAGGTCAGAAGCGCGCGCCCACGTCCGCGCCGTTGCTCGGGCGCAGGAAGGTGGAGGACGGGATCGAGCCGTCGGCGGTGCGCGGACCGGTGATCGTGCCCGGGTTCGTGCTCGCGAACGACCACGAGCCGCCGAGGTCCCACGAGTTGCCGGTGCCGGCGGAGTTCGAGCCGAGCGAGGCGTTCGTGCCGTTGGCCGCCGCCAGGTTCTTGGTCAGCGTGCTGCTCGACCGGTCGAACTGGAACCCGGTCTTCGGGTTGTCCCAGGCCGTGCTGCGCTCGATCCGGTGCCAGCCGGGGTTGTTGTTGTCCACGAAGCCACCCGCCGCGTTGTCCCACGTCATCGTGTTGCGCACGGTGTGGTCGGCGGCGACGCCGTTGCCGCCGAGCTTGAACCCGTTGCCGTCACCGGTGAAGCCGGGCAGGTTCCAGCGGTTGAAGCCGTTGCCCCAGGCCAGGCTGTTCTCCAGCAGGATCGGCGAGGAGAACATCCAGTAGTCGAGGCCGTCGTCGGAGTTGTTCCACAGCCGCGCGCCGCGCACGACGTTCCCGCTGCCGGAGCCCTCCTTGATGGCCAGGCCGTCGGCGCTCTCGCCGTTCTTGCGCGGGTCGCGGTTGCCGTAGGCGTCCAGGTTGACGATCTGGTTGTTGCTCGACGCGCCCTGGAGGTGCAGCCCGGACTCGTAGTTGTCGCGCGTGACGAGCCGGTCGAAGACGGAGTTGTTCACGTCCAGGCCGAACACGCCGTACGGGCCGTGGACGATCTCCAGGCCGATCAGCCGCCAGTGGTCGCCCTCGATGTGCACGGCGCCGCGTTCCGCGCGGGGGATGCTGGACCCGACGGCACCCGGCGTGTGCGGCATGTTCTCGCCGTCGATGACCACGTGCTCGCCGTTGTAGTTGCGCAAGGTGATCGGCCGGCTCGCGGTGCCGTCCTTGAGCAGCTGGATGTTCGTGCTCGGCGCGTACGTGCCGCCGCGGACGTGGATCGTGGAGCCGGGCTGGGCCAGGTCGACGCCGCGCTGGATGGTGCGCAGGGGTGCGGCCAGGGTGCCGGGGTTGCCGTCGTCGCCGTCGGGCGCCACGTAGAGCGCGTCGACGGGTGGCGGCGTGCCGTCCTGGGTGAAGTCCAGGTAGTCGACGTTCGGCAGGCCGGCGGAGGTGGTCGGGCTGAGCCGGATGGCGACGGCCACCGACGGCACCGTGACGGCGAGGGTCTTCGACGCCCAGGTCGACCACGCGCCCGTCGCCTCGAACGAGACCGACCCCGCGGTGGAGCCGTTGACCACGAGGTCCGCGGTGCGGGCGGTCGTGCCGCCGTTGGCGAACCGGACCAGGACCGTCGCGGCGCCGGCGGCCGGGGCGCTGACGGTGAACTGCGCGTGGGCGCCGACGGCGTTGTCCGCGTTGCAGAACCCGGAACCCGAGTAGCCGCCCCAGTTGGCCTCGATGGCGCCGGTGCACACCGCGGGCGCGGATTCGGCCTCGTGGTGCGTGGTCGCCGCACTCGCCGCGGTGCCCGGTAATACGAGGGCCGCGACCACCGCGGTGGCGACGACAAAGGGTTTCAACGACATTGTTTCTCCCTCGATGTGACGCGAAGCGGGGTCGGTTCACGCTTCTGAACAGCGCAAACCCGTTCCGGTAGCGGCCCGGGCACGCTAACGCACATCTTTGGAAGCACGCAATGCGCCGAGGGAGGCAAACTGCGGTTTCACAATTATGAACAATTGCGACAACCGCGACGAAGGTCGGGCGCGGGGGCGAATGCCGCCCCCGCGCCCGCCGTTCGCTAGTGCGGGGCGTCCTCGGCCTTGCCGGCCTTGATCATGAACGAACCGGCGACCGCGACCAGCGACAGGATCGCCGCCAGCAGGATCGCGGCGTGCATGCCGCCCATCTCCGCGCCGACCTTCGCCTCACCGGCCGTGGCCAGCTCGGCGGCCCGCGCGCTCATCACGCTGACCAGCAACGCCACGCCCGCCGCGGCGGCGAGCTGCTGGGTCGTGCTGAAGATCGCGCTGCCGTGCGAGTAGAGCCGCGCGGGCAGGGCGCCGAGGCCGGAGGAGAACAGCGGCGTGAACGAGAACGCCAGGCCCAGGCTCAGCACGAGGTGGAACACCAGCACGAGCGGCGTCGGCGTGCCCTCGTCGAACGTGGTGGCGAACCACAGCGAGCCGCTGGTGGCGACCGTGCCGACGATGAGCAGGACGCGCGGCCCCACCCGGTCGTAGAGCCGGCCGACGAACGGCGACAGCAGCCCCATCAGCAGACCGCCCGGCAGCAGGAGCAGGCCGGTGGCGAGCGGGTCGAGCGCCAGCACGTTCTGGGTGTAGATCGGCAGGATCGTGACGACGCCCAGCAGCAGGCCCATCATCACCATCATCAGCGCACTGGCCAGGGTGAACGTGCGGAAGCCGAACGTGCGCAGGTCCAGCAGGGCCCGTTCGTGCCGTTGCAACTGGACCTGCCGCAGCACGAACGCGGTGATGCCCACCACGCCGACCGCGAGCGACACCCACAGCGTGGCGGACGACCCGCCGCCGCTGTGCCCGATGCTCGACAGGCCGTAGACCAGCCCGCCGAACCCGAACACCGACAGCACGACCGACAGCACGTCGAGCGGCGCGCTGCTCGACTCGCCGATGCGCGTGACCCAGCGCAGGCCGAGCACCAGCGTGGTCACCGAGATCGGCAGCACGACCCAGAACATGGCGCGCCAGCTGAACATGTCCAGCACCACGCCGGACACCGTCGGCCCGATGGCGGGCGCGACGGAGATGACGATGGAGATGTTGCCCATCACCGCGCCGCGGCGGGCCGGCGGCACGAGCGTCATGACGGTCGTCATGAGCAGCGGCAGCATGATCGCCGTGCCGCAGGCCTGCACGACGCGTGCCGCGAGGAGCACCTCGAAGCCGGGAGCCAGCGCGGCGAGCAACGTGCCCGCGCTGAACAGGCCCATCGCCACGCCGTAGAGCACGCGCGTGGTCACGCGTTGGATGAGGTAGCCGGTGATCGGGATGACCACCGACATGGTCAGCAGGAAGCCGGCGGTGAGCCACTGGCCCACGGCGGCGGTCACGTTGAGTTCGGTGAGCAGCACGGGCAGTGCGACGCCCATGATGGTCTCGTTCAGGATGACCACGAACGTGGCCACGAGCAGCACGCCGATCACGGCGCGGTCGGCGCGGGTGAGCGCGGGCGGCGACGTCACGGCGTCGGACACACCTGCGGAAGTCATGCGTGGATCCCCCAGAGGAAAAGACGGGCGCGACAAAGAGGCAACGGCGCCCCGAACACACCAACCCTACCTCCGAAGATGCCGACGACAACTCGCTTTTCCGTGGGCGAACGCCGACGGACCGGCGTGCCGGCCCGGACCGGGTGTCCAACCGCGACGCCGCCGCGGCGCTGCGCGACCGACCCTGTTCAGCCGGTCACCCGCGTGAGGAAGGCGTGGAGCTTGACGGTGGTCCGGTCGACCAGTTCCGCCAGGGTGAGCGACTCGTGCAGCCGCGAGCCGGGGCCGGCGTCCTTCTTGCCGCGCAGGTAGAGCGAGCAGGCCAGGTCGGCGCAGAGGTAGACGCCGACGGAATTGCCCTGCTGGCCCTCGCGTCCCGCCTTGCGCGCCGTCATCAAGGAGACGCCGCCACCTTGGTGCGTGGTCAGGCACAGCGAGCACATGGTGCGCCGCGGCTGACCGGCGTGCGGCGACGCCAGGCGCAGCGCCACGCCGACCACGGCCTCACCGGACGTGGCGACCAGGTAGGCGCGTTGCGGTGACGCGGGATCGCGCCAGCCGAGGAAGTCCAGGTCGTCCCACGGCCGCTCGGACAGGTCACCCGGCACGGACAGGCGCTTCGCCTCGCCCTTGGTGCAGTTGACGAACGACGCGCGGATCTCGCGCTCGGTTACGGGTTCCATGCACCCCAAGCTACGTCAGCTAGTCACCAGGGACAAACGTATAAGTGCTAGCCTAGGACTCCTAGGTTGCGGGAGGGCGACATGGCACGCGTGGGGCTGACCGTCGAACGCCTGGTCCGAGCGGCGGCGGAGCTGGCGGACGAGGTCGGGTTCGACAACCTGACCGTGTCGGCGCTCGCCCGCCGGTTCGGCGTCAAGGACGCGAGCCTCTACTCCCACCTCAGGAACGCCCAGGACCTGCGGGAGCGGGTGGCGGTGCTGGCGCTGGCGGAGCTCGCCGACCGCGCCGCCTCCGCCCTGGCCGGGCGCGCGGGCAAGGACGCCCTGGTCGCCTTCGCCAACGCCTACCGCGACTACGCGAGGGAGCACCCCGGCCGGTACGCCGCCCTGCGGGTCGACCTGACCCCGGAGATCGCGGCCACGAGCCGGGCCGACCGGCACTCGGAGCTGACCCGCGCCATCCTGCGCGGCTACCACCTGCCCGAGCCGGACGAGACCGACGCCGTGCGCCTGCTGCACAGCACGCTGCACGGCTACACGGCTCTCGAAGCGACGGGCGGCTTCAGCCACCACCCGCGCGACACCGAGGCGTCGTGGGCGAAGGCGCTCGACGCGCTCCACGCCGTCCTCGGGAACTGGCCGTCCTGACGCGCCGTCCGAACTCCCCCGTCTTTGTCGGACCCCTGCGCTACCGTGCGCCGACGACTTTCTTGGGGGTTGGGACCGTGCTGTACTTCGGGGGCCTCTTCGGCGTGCTCACGCTGGGCCTGTGGTTGTTCTGCCTGGTCGACGTCATCACCACCGACGACGGCGACGCCCGGAACCTGCCCAAGGCGGGCTGGCTGCTGATCGTGCTGTTCTTCCCGCTGGTGGGCTCGATCAGCTGGCTCGTGGCGGGCCGCCCGGTCCGTCCCGCCGGCAGGCCGCGCGCCTACGAGCGCACCGCGCCCGCGTTCCCCGAGTACGACCGCCCGGGCCGCTTCGCCGCCGCCGACTCCGAGTCCGACGCCGAGTTCCTCCGCCGCTGCCGCGAACGGGCCGAGGAGCAGCGCCGCAAGGCGCGCAGGTCCGAGGACGAGTCGCACTAGCCCGCCGCGCCGCGCCGCCGCCGGTCCGTCGCACGTGGACGGACCGGGTGTCAGGGCGCCGGCTCCCGCCAGGACTCCGCGCCGAGCGCGTTGTGCGCGCCGGCGACCTTCACGAGTCCGCCGCGTGCCAGGACGTCACGGAAGGACGGATGCAACCCTCGGATCGCTCGGCGCTCCTCGTCGTGCGGGCCGGAACCGGTGTGGCGCGACGCCGGCAGGCCGCCGAACGGTGTCGGCGGCCCCGCACCGACGGGCTCCGCACCAGGGAGCGGTCGACGTAGTAGTCCAGGCCGCCGCGCCTGCCGACGACGCTGGAGCCCTCCTCGGGCAACTGGAGCCGGACCCCGTCGGCCAGGTCGCCCTCGGGTGCGGGCACCAGGTCGGCGATGCTCGTGCTCAGCGCGGCCAGAAGTCCTTGCCGCTCAACTCGTGGCCCGCCGGCTCCGCCTTCCGCCACCGACCGGCACGCACCTGCCAGTCGGCGAGGGCGATCCGGCCCGCACGACGACCCGGGTCGACCACGAGGACCTTCGCCGGTTCGAACCGTCCCGGTCGTCGCCCTTCGGAAGACCGGCGCTCGTGGCGTGATCTAGCTCGGGCAAGTTGGCTCCACTTGATCCGAAACTTTCGACACCACTTGACATGGGTCGATTACCGCGCGTACCGCTCGGCGGGCCCACCAAAAGGCGGCCACCACAGCGTCCGAATGGCGCCTACCAGCGAAGTATCCACCTTTTGATACGCGCCAGTACACCGGCAGTTCATTGACGCGACACCAGGGTGGCCCCTATCGTTTCGAACGAGTTCCCGAAAGTTTACCTGAATATTCGAAAGTTTCGGCGACCGTCCTGCAGACCCCCGCCAAGAAGCGGGCGGTGCCCAGCCGATCTCGGCACGCGGCTGTAGGAGGAACGAACGAGATGTCACAGCTCGTCCTGTTCGCGATCGACATCTGTGCGGTGGTGCTGCTCGTCTTCGGGCTCTACTTCCCGCGGCACCGCCGACGCGACCTCGTCGTCGCCTACCTGGGGGTCAACATCGGCGTCCTCGCCGTCGCGAGCGCGCTGAGCACCACCAACACCGGTGCGGGCATCGGGCTCGGCATGGCGCTGTTCGGCGTGCTGTCGATCATCCGCCTGCGCTCGACGGAGCTCGACCAGCACGAGGTGGCGTACTACTTCTCCGCCCTCGCCCTCGGCCTGCTCGGCGCGTTGAGCACGAGCTCGTTGTGGCTCAACGGCGGCCTCATGGGGCTCATCGTCGTGGTGATGTTCCTGGGCGACAACCGGAAGCTGTTCCGCCACTACCGGCACCAGATCCTGGTCCTGGACTCGGCCATCACCGACCACGTCACGCTCGTCGCGCACCTGGAGCAGCTGCTCAACGCCAGGGTGCACGCCGTCACCGTGCAGCGGCTGGACCTGGTGAACGAGACCACGATCGTCGACGTCCGCTACGCGCTGACCCCGCACGCCCTGACCACGGCGCCCACCGCGCCCGCAGCCTCGGGAGCGCGCCGATGACCATGACGACCACCATGCCCGCCCTCGCGCGGATGACCCCGGTGGGGCTGGCCGAGCTGATCGAGCGGGCCGCGTTGCAGACCAGGGTCGACCGCAAGTACGTCGTGCCGTCCGACGCCCTGCCGCACCTGCTGGAGCAGCTCGCGCCGCACGCGCGGGTGCTCGACATCGGCGGCGAGCGGACGTTCCGCTACGAGTCGGTCTACTTCGACACGCCGCGGCTGGAGAGCTACCACTCCGCGGCCTACCGCAGGCGCCGCCGGTTCAAGGTGCGCACCCGCACCTACGTCGACTCCGGCGAGTGCTGGCTGGAGGTCAAGATCAGCGGCGCGCGGGGCAGCATCACCAAGCACCGGCTGCCCTACCACCCGGACGACTGCGACACCGTCCGCCCGGGACGCGACTTCGTCGACGAGGCGCTCGCCCGCGAGTCGATCGCGCCCGACGCCGACGGCTCGCTCGACCCGGTCCTGGTCACGGACTACGACCGCACCACGTTGCTGCTGCCGGAGTCCGCGAGCCGGGTCACCATCGACACCGCGCTGTCCTGGCGGCACGACGACGCCACGCTGCGGTTGTCCGGCTGGGCCGTGATCGAGACCAAGACCGCGTCGGCCGCCTCGCCGGTCGACCGCATGCTGTGGCAGCGAGGGGTGCGGCCGGCCCGGATCTCCAAGTACGCCACCGGCCTGGCCGCGCTCCGCCTCGACCTGCCCGACGCGCCGTGGCGACGCACGCTGCGCCGCCACTTCCGGGGCGCCACGTCGTCGCTGGGCCCGGCGCCGACCGCCCTGTCCCACCGAACCGAACAGGAGGCATCGTGCGTTTGACCCTCCGCAGCAACGGCGCCGCGGCGACGACCCACAAGGCCAAGGGGCTGGCGGTCGCCGCCGTGCTCCTCACCGGTCTGCTCATCCCGTTGTCCGCAGGCGCAGAACCGAGCTCCCCCACCGGATCCACCGGCGGCACGGCCGCCGCCGACGCCATCGCCGCCGCCGCGGCGGCCGACGACCTGGTCGGCGACATCACGTTCTCCGTGCCCAGCGGCACGTTCCAGGGACAGGTGTCGGTCGCGCTGAGCACCGCGATCGCCGGCGCCCAGATCCGCTACACCACCAACGGCCAGCTGCCCAACGCGCAGTCGACGCTCTACCAGGGCGCGGCGGTGCAGCTCACCCGGACCACGCAGCTGCGCGCGCAGGCGTTCGTCGACAACGCCGCCTCCGGGCGTCCCGGCACGGCGATGTACGTCGCCCGCGAGGCCACCGCCACGGCGCACGACCTGCCCGTGGTCGCGATCGACTCCTACGGCGCGGGCAAGCCGCAGCGCGAGTACTTCGACGGCGCCACCATGATCTTCGAACCGCAGGCGGGCGGCACGACGTCGTTGGCCGCGACCCCGACCGTCGCCACGCGCGGCGGGTTCAAGCTGCGCGGGCAGTCGTCGGCCTCGTTCGAGAAGACGCCGTACCGGCTGGAGTTCTGGGACAACGAGGGTGACGACGCCGACTACCCGGTGCTCGGCATGCCCGCCGACTCCGACTGGGTGCTGCGCGGACCGTTCACCGACAAGTCCCTGATCCGCGAGGCGTTCGTCTACGACCTCGGTCGCGAGATGGGGCTCAAGGCCCCGCGGTACAAGTTCGTCGAGTTCTACCTCAACACCGACACCACCCCCGTCGGCGCGAGCGACTACATGGGCGTCTACATGTTGGTCGAGACGATCAAGAACTCGAAGAACCGATTGGACCTCAAGGGCCTGGACGAGGACGACACGACGCTGCCCACGATCCAGGGCGGGTACATCTTCAAGTTCGAGTGGATGGCGACCGAGGAGCCGACGCTGGCCTGCACCGGGCCGACGAACACCTGCTGGAACTACCTGGAGGTCGCCGACCCCGACCCGCTGAACACGCAGCAGCGGGACTGGCTGCGCGGTCACATCCAGCAGTTCCACGACCTGCTCCGGGCGCCGAACTTCGCGGACCCGACCACCGGGTACCAGAAGTACATCGACGTGCCGTCGTTCATCGACCACATGATCATCAACGAGCTCAGCCGCGGCATGGACGCCTACCTCCGCAGCGCCCACTTCTACAAGGACCGGGACAGCAAGATCTTCGCCGGGCCGCTGTGGGACTTCGACCTCACGTTCGGCGTCGGCGGGTTCTTCCAGAACGACCAGGTCTCCGGCTGGCAGCACCTGCAGACCCGGCAACCGATCGCCAACGACTGGCACACGCAGCTGTTGCGCGACCCGGCGTTCGTGAACCAGGTCAAGTCGCGCTGGCAGTCGCTGCGGCGCGGCCTGCTCTCCGACTCCTCGCTCGCGACCCGGGTCGACGCCCTCGCCCGGCCGCTGACCAACGGCGCGCAGCGCAACTTCCAGCGCTGGCCGAACCTCAGCTCGCCGACCGTCGGCTTCTTCCGCACCCCGACCGCGCCCACGTGGCAGGGTCAGGTGCAGGCGATGCGGGACTGGATGCAGCGCCGCATCCAGTGGCTGGACTCCACGTCGGGCTGGGGCGGTTCGACCACCCCGACGTCCACGACGACCTCCACCACCACGACCACGACCACGTCGACGACCACCACGACCACGCAACCCGGCGGTGCGCGGTGCTCGGCGACGTATGCGGTGGTCAACCAGTGGCAGGGCGGGTTCCAGGGCGAGGTCCGCGTCACCGCGGGCACGTCGGCGATCAGCAACTGGACCGTGTCGTGGACCTACACCGGCGGTGAGACGGTCAGCCAGTCGTGGAACGCCACCGTGACCAGCCAGGGATCGACCGTCACCGCCCGCAACGCGGCGCACAACGGCTCGGTCGGCGCTGGGGCCAGCACTTCGTTCGGGTTCCTCGGCACGTCCACCGGGTCGCCCGGCACGCCGGTGCTCACGTGCACCGGTAGCTGACCCGTTCCCCCGAGGACCGTGCCCGGCGCCACCCCGACGCCGGGCACTCGGTCGTGCGAATGCCTTTTCGGCCTGATCACGTGAATCCGTTCGGCGTACCCGACCGGAAAGTTTCGCAAACTGTTGACCGCGCCCGAGGCCGACTCGATGCTATTCGACGTCGATCAGCAATGCTGCTGAAAGGAATTCCCCCGATGTCCGTCAAGATCAGAGGCGGGAGGTTGCTCCCGCTGACGGCGATCACTTTCCTGCTCATGGCAATTGTGACGTCGAACGCCCAGGCGGCGGTGACCACCAACCAAGAGGGCACCAACAACGGCTACTTCTACTCGTTCTGGACCGACAGCCAGGGCACCGTCTCGATGGAGCTGGGGTCCGGCGGCAACTACAGCACGTCGTGGCGCAACACCGGCAACTTCGTGGCGGGCAAGGGCTGGGCCACCGGCGGGCGCCGGACGGTCAACTACTCGGGCAGCTTCAACCCGTCCGGGAACGCCTACCTGACCCTTTACGGTTGGACCCGGAACCCGCTCGTCGAGTACTACATCGTCGACAACTGGGGCACGTACCGGCCCACCGGCCAGTACAAGGGCACGGTCACCACCGATGGTGGCACCTACGACATCTACAAGACGACGCGGACGAATGCGCCGTCCATCGACGGCACCCGGACCTTCGACCAGTACTGGAGCGTCCGGCAGTCGAAGAAGACCGGTGGCAGCATCACGTCCGGCAACCACTTCGACGCGTGGGCGCGCAACGGGATGAACCTCGGCAGCCACTACTACATGATCATGGCGACCGAGGGCTACCAGAGCAGCGGCAACTCCAACATCACGGTCGACGGCGTGTCCGGCGGCAACCCCGGCACGGGCAACCCGGGCACCGGCGGCTGCACCGCCACCCTGTCCGCGGGTGACAAGTGGAGCGACCGCTACAACCTCAACGTCTCGGTCAGCGGCTCGACCAACTGGACCGTGACGATGAACGTCCCGTCGCCCGCGAAGGTCCTGGCGACGTGGAACATCAGCGCGAGCTACCCGAACGCCCAGACGCTGACCGCGAGGCCCAACGGCAGCGGCAACAACTGGGGCGTGACCATACAGGCGAACGGCAACTGGACCTGGCCGTCCGTCTCCTGCGCGGCCGGCTGATCCCGGCGGCGACCGGCGGCACGACGGTCCCCGACCGCCGTGCCGCCGGTCGCCGGTGACGTTGGTCGCCGGTGACGGCGGATCCCGCCCGGGGCCGGTGTGTTCGCGGCGGCCGTACAGTGATCTTCGTGTGGGCGGAGCTGGAGCGGGTCGGTTGGGCGGAGTTGGAGCACAACTACGGTGACGCGGCGGACGTCCCGCAGCTGCTGCGCGGTTGCGCGGACCCCGACGCGGGCACCGCGGGGCGTGCGCTCGCCCGGCTCTACGACAACCTCTACCACCAGGGTGGCTGGATCTGCTCGGCCGCGACCGCGGCGCTGCCGTTCCTGACCCGGTTGGCCGGCCGTGCCGCCACGCACCACCGGCCCGAGGTGGTCGAGCTGATCGGCCGGTTGGCGCGGGAGGCGTTCGAGGTGCTCCCCCGGTTCCTGGACGCGGGGTGGTCGTCCGCGCTGGACGAGGCCCGGCCGCGGTTGCTGGACCTGCTGGCCGATCCCGACCCGCTGGTGCGGCGCGAGGCGACGGTCCTGGTCGCCGACGGCATCAGGCACCCCGACGCGGTGGCCGCGTTGCGGCGGCGGTGGCAGGTCGAGGCGGACCGGGTGACCCGCTGGGACCTCGTGCAGGCGTTCGGCGTGGTGTGCGCCCGGGAGGAGTCGGACGCGCCGCTGCGGGCGGAGCTGACCAGGCTGCTCACCGACGACGACCTCCAGGTCCGGTTGGCCGCCGTGCACGCGCTGGCCGAGTCGGAGCCCGCCGTCGCGGTGCCGCACTTGGAGGCGCTCGCGCGTGCCGTCGTGCACCCGGACGCCGCGCTGTGGCAGGGCTCCGCGTGGATCGGTGACATCGTGCCCAACACCGGCGACCTGCTCCGGGTGGACCCGGTCGCCGCGACGGCCTACGCCCTCGCCGTCCACCGCGGAGGTGACACCGAGCAGCGCGTCGCCGCCGTGAAGGAGGCCGGGCGCGTGCTCGGCGAGTGGCGCACCGTCACCGGCGCGATCGTGCCGTTCCTGGCCGCCCAGCTGGACCACGACGAGGCCGAGCTGCGCTTCCGCTCCGCGTTCCTGCTCGGCTGCGTCGGCGCGGAGGCGACCGACCACGCCGACCGCTTGGCCGCCCTCGCGGCCGACCCGACGTGGCACGACTCCCGCCGGCAGGTCACGGTCGGCGACGCGGCCGTGTTCGCCCTGGCCCGCCAACGCGATCCGCGCTGCGTGCCCACCCTGGTGGAGCGGCTGACCGGCCCACGCCTCGGCTTCGGCACCGCCGGCGCGTACTTCCGGCGCGGCCTGCCCCTGGTCACCCTGCCCGCCGCCCACGAAGTGCTGGTCCCGCTGCGCGAGCACGCGGTCCGGCTCGTCGACGCGGTCGTGGCGCGGCTGTCCGATCCGGACGCCGACCCCGCGCTGCTGATGAACCTCTGCGGGGTGGTCGAGGGCTGGGGTGCGGCAGCCGAGGCGGCCGCACCCGCGCTCGTGCCGCTGCTCGGCCGTCCGGACGTCCTGCCCGCGGCCGCGAAGGCGCTGGGCGCGCTCGGCCCGGCCGCGGCCGGGTTCGCCGACCCGCTGCGCGGCGAGGCCGACCGCCCGGAGGTCGCCTGGGCGTTGTGGCGCACCGGCCTGGACCCCGAGGCGTTGCTCCGCCACGTCACCGAACGCCCGGACGTCCGCCACACGACCGTCCGCCTCGTGGCGGACCTCGGACCGCTCGCCGCGCCCTTCACCGACCGGTTGCGCGAGCTGAGCCGCTCCGACGACCACTGGACCCGCGTCGAGGCGGCACACGCGCTCTGGCGCGTGACCGGTGACCCGACCGAGGCGGTGGCCGCCCTGACCGACCTGGCCCGACCACTGGCGGACGGCCGGTGCGAACCCGTCCAGGCCTCCGCGCTGCGCTACCTGGCCGACATCGGCTCACCCACCGCGCCGGTCGTCGCCCTCGCCCGGGCCGTCGCCGACAACCCCCGCCGGCTCGCGTACTTCGGCGGCTGGCACACCTTCGCCGAGGACGAGGCCGTCCGCGAGGCCGCCGACGACCTCCTCCGGTCCGGCTGACCGCCGGTCGACCCACTGCCGGGTGGCGGGCAGCAGGAGCAGCACGAGCGCGGCCACCGCACCCGCGAACCCGAACGGCACCGCGGCCACGTCCGCGAACCGGACGAACGCGGGCGTCGTGGCCGGGTCGAAGTAGGCGCTCAGGTCGTTCGGGTCGAGGGCGGCACGGTCGCGCCACCCCACCCGCGACAGCGAGGCCGCCGTGTAGAGCACGTGCGGCACGACACCGACGAGCGCCATCACCCAGCCCGACCGCCGCCCCTCCAGCAGACCCAGCACGGCGAAGCTGAGCAGGACCGCGGTCCCGACCATCACGACGAGCGAGCACGCACCGATCATCCAGGTGATCATCACCGCGAGCGAGCCGCTCATGGACTCGTCCTTCGTGCCCGCGAGCGTGAAGACCTCCTGCGCGTCCGCGAACTCGTGGACGATCGTCACGGCGTCGAGCGCGAACCCGGTGGCGAGCAGGAGCAGGACCGCCGGCACGGCCTTCACGGTCCAGGGCGTCTGCATGCCGGCCACCTTACGTCAGCTCGACCGCGTTGCGCCCCAGTACGTTAACTACCCATAGCCGCGCGCATTTCCCGCTCGAAAGGGCCTTGCCCTGGATCGGTTCCCCTCCCTTGAGGACAGTGGAGGCGCAATCCGCTTTTCCCCTCGTCCTAGGGAGTTCGACGTTGTCCAGTACAGCTGAAACGCGGGCCGGGCGACCGGTCGGCGGTGGGGCGCGCGGTGGGCTCGTCCTGCTGTTGTTGTGCGCCGCGCAGTTCATGATCGTCCTCGACTTCTCCATCACCAACGTGGCGCTGCCGACCATCCAGACCGACCTCGGCTTCTCCGTCAACGACCTGCAGTGGGTGGTCAGCGCCTACGCCCTGACCTTCGGCGGGTGCCTGTTGCTCGGCGGGCGGGTCGCCGACCTGCACGGGCAGCGGCGGCTGTTCATCGTCGGGTTGTTGGTGTTCGGCCTCGCCTCGCTGTTCGCCGGGCTCGCGCAGGACGCCGCGCAACTGGTCGTGTTGCGCGGCGTCCAGGGCTTGGCGGCGGCGTTCGTGGCGCCGGCGGCCCTGGCGTTGTTGACGACCTCGTTCCCCGAAGGCCCGGCCCGCAACCGCGCGCTGGGCGTGTGGGGCGCGGTGCTGTCGTTGGGGTTCGTGTGCGGTGTCATCGCGGGCGGTGTGCTGACCGACCTGCTGAACTGGCGGTGGGTGTTCTTCATCAACGTGCCCATCGGCGTCGTCACCGGCGTCGCGGCGGTCGTGTTCCTCACCGAGGTCGCCCGGCCCGCCACCCGCACGAAGCTCGACCTGCCCGGCGCGGTCACGGTCACGGTGGCGTTGATCAGCCTCGTCTACGGGCTGTCGGTGGCGCACACCCACGGCTGGCTCGGCGCGACGACGTTGACCGCGTTCGGCCTGTCCGCCGTGCTGCTGGTGGCGTTCGTGCTCATCGAGAACAAGGCGCCGCACCCGCTGGTCCCGATGAGCATCTTCCGGCTGCGCGCCCTGGTGGTGGCCAACGTGACGAACCTGGTGCTGATCGGGGCGTTCGTCGGCTCGACCTACATCGTCACGCTGTACCTCCAGGTGATCGAGCGGTACACGCCGTTGCGCACGGGGTTGACGTTCTCCGTGCTCGGCCTCACCGCCATGCTCGCCGGGTTCACCGCGGGCCGGATCGCGGCGAAGATCGGCTCACGGGCCGCGATGGTCCTCGGCGTCGCCGCGCAGGCGGTCGGGTCGCTGGTGATGGCCGCGCTGCCCTCCGGCGCGGCGGGGCTGGTCGCGGTGCTCGTCGGCACGGCCCTGGTCGGGTTCGGCAACATCACCGCGGTCGTGATGATCATCATCTCCGCGACGGCGGGCGTGCCCGACGACCGGCAGGGGCTGGCCGGCGGTCTGTTCAACACCTCCCAGCAGCTCGGTTCCGCGCTCGGTGTCGCGCTGTTCGCCGCCATCGCGGTCAGCCGCACGGCCGGTGAGCTGCCGGCGGGCGCGTCCGTGGCCGAAGCGCCGGCGGCGGCCCTGCTGTCGGGCTACCGGTTCTCGTTGCTGCTGTGCGGTCTGCTCGCCGTCGCGGCCGGGCTGTTCGCCGCGCTCGCCGACCGCCGCCGGGCGAACTGACCCCGAGCACGCGAAAAGGCTCGTAGGACATGCCGGTCCTACGAGCCTTCTCGCGTGCTCAGAAGCGGGTGAGCCAGACCGCGGCACGGGCGGGCAACGCCAGTTCCGCCACCGCGCGCCCGTCCTCCGGCACGGCCACGACCGCCTCGGGCGCACCGGCGCCGCCGAACTCGACGGCCTCGGTGTGCAGCAGCACCCGCCACACCCCGGACGACGGCAACGGCAGCCGGAAGCCCTCCCTGGCCACGCCGAAGTTCGCCACGCACACCACGTCGGGCGCACCGGGCGCACGCCGCCCGAACGCCACCACGGCGCGTGCCGGGTCGTCGTCGACCAGCCACTCGAAGCCGTCCGGCCGGTCGTCACCCCGGTACAGCGCGGGGTGCAGCGCCTGCACCCGGTTCAGCGCCGCGACCAGCCGCGCCACGCCCGCGTGCACGGGATCGTCCAGCAGGTCCCACGGCAGCTCGAGGTGATCCGCCCACTCCTGCGGCTGACCCAGCTCACCACCCATGAACAGCACCTGGCCTCCGGGGTGCGCCCACAGGTGCGCGAGCAGCACCCGCAACCCCGCCGCGCCACCGGTCTTGGCGATCAGCGAGCCCTTGCCGTGCACGACCTCGTCGTGCGACAGGGGCAGCAGGTAGCGCTCGCCCCAGGCGTAGGACACGGGCAGCTTCAGCCGCTCGTAGTCGCCGTCGCGGAAGTACCGCAGCGTGTCGTGCATCCAGCCGAGGTTCCACTTGCGGTCGAACCCCAGGCCGGACGGCGAGGTGACACCCGGCCAGGTGGTGGACTCCTCGGCGATCAGCAGCGCGTCCGGGTGCAGCCGACCCACGGTCGCGGTCAGCTCCCGCAGGAACGCCACCGCCTCCAGGTTCTCGTTGCCACCCAGCTCGTTCGGCTCCCACTCACCCGGCCCGCGCGAGTAGTCGCGGTAGAGCATCGACGACACCGCGTCCACCCGCAGGCCGTCCACGTGGAACTCCTCGAGCCAGTACAACGCGTTGGCCACCAGGAAGTTGCGCACCTCGGGCCGACCGAAGTCGAACACGTACGTGCCCCAGTCGGGGTGCTCGCCCCGGCGCGGGTCGGGGTGCTCGTACACCGGCACGCCGGTCAAGCGCCCCAACGCCCAGTCGTCCTTGGGGAAGTGGGCGGGCACCCAGTCCAGGATCACCCCGATGCCGCGGCGGTGCAGCACGTCCACCAAGTGCCGCAGGTCGTCCGGGCTGCCGTGGCGCGCCGTGGGCGCGTAGTACGACGTCACCTGGTAGCCCCACGAGCCGCCGTACGGGTGCTCGGCCAACGGCAGCAGCTCCACGTGCGTGAACCCGAGCCGGACCACGTGGTCGGCGAGCCGTTCGGCCGCCTCCCGGTAACCCAGGCCGGCCCGCCACGACCCCAGGTGCACCTCGTACACGCTGATCCGGTCCGGCCGGTGCCGCCACCCGCCGTCCGACCACACGTGCCGCGACCGCGCCACCACCGACTCGGTCGCGGGCGGCGGCGCGGTGCGGAACGCCAGCGGGTCGGCCTTGTCCCGCCACACGCCGTCCTCGCCCAGGATGCGGAACCGGTAGCGGTGCCCCTCCCGCGCCCGCGGCACCACGGCCTGCCAGACGGGGATCAGCGGGTCGCACGCCAGCTCCGACGAGCCCCACTCGCCGGTCACCCGCACCGCACGCGCGCCGGGCGCCCAGAGGGCGAAGCGCACGCCGTCGTCCACGACGTGCGCGCCCAGCACCTCCCACAGCCGCTCGTGCCGCCCCTCGGCGATCAGGTGGCGGTCCAGGTCGGCGAGCGCCGGCGTGACGACGGCGGTCACGACGACCCGCCGACCAGCTCGCGCACGGCCCGCAACGGCACCGGCAGCCAGCCCGGCCGGTTCGCCGCCTCGTACCGCACCTCGTACAGCGCCTTGTCCAGCTGATAGGCCCGCAGCACGGTGGACGCGGCCCGCAGGTCGAGGCCCGACTCGCTGGCGTACCCGGCGAGGAACGCGCGCTGGGCGTCGCGCACCCAGTGCCGGCTGCGGCGCTCGTCCTCCACCGACCAGTAGGTCGCGGTGAGCCGGTGGTGCCCGGCCACGTAGTCCAGCGACCGCAACATCCCGGCCACGTCGCGCAACGGCGAGTCGGGACGGGCCCGTTCGGCGGGTGGCGCGGACGGCTCGCCCTCGAAGTCCAGCAGCACCCAGCGGCCGTTGCCGCGCAGCACCTGGCCCAGGTGCAGGTCGCCGTGCACGCGCTGCACCTCACCGGGCTCCGCCGCGCGGACGCGGTCGCCCAACGCCACCCGCAACGCCGCCGCGTAGGGCCGCAACGTCGGCGCGACCTCCAGCGTCTCGGCCAGCCGGGTCAGGAACCGGTCGGCCAGCGCCTCGTGGTCGGCGGGCGCGGCGCCGAGCGCGCGACCCAGGTCGGCGTGCACGGCGGCGACGGCGACGCCCAGCCGTCCCAGCTCGCCGACCAGGTCCAGCTCGCGGGGCGTGCCGGTGAGCGTGTGCCCCAGGTCGGCGCGCGCGGCCTCCCACCCCTCGACGGCGCCGTCCACGAAGGACTCGACCAGCCCCAGCGTGTCCGTGCCGTCCAACGTGATCGAGCCGAGCAGGCGCGGCACGTACAGGCTGTCGCGCAGCACCCGGTGCAGCGTGAGGTCGGGGTTCTCCCCCGGCCACACCCGCCGGAACGCCTTGAGCACGCTGTGCCGGCCGATCACCAGCGAGGTGTTGGACTGCTCCACGCCCATCGGCCGCACGTCGCCCGCGCGTTCCGGCAGGTCCACGCCCAGCTCGGGCCGGAACGCCACCGCGCCGGTCGTCCCGGCCTGGGCCACCAGCTCGTACAGCCGCGTCACCAGCTCCGGGTCGGCGAGCGCGTCGTAGTGCACCTCGCCGTCGACGGCTCCGATCACCGCGTCGGCCAGGCCCGCGGGCAGGTCGGCGCGGATGCCGACGGGCACGTGGAAGCGGCCGTGCGCGGTGCCGACGACGGCGATCACCCCGCGCACCGGCCCGTCCGCGAAGGGCTCGACCCGCTCGACGGTCACCTCTCCCGCGTCCTCGGCGGGGAACCACCGCTGTCGCGGCAGCCAGTCGGCCAAGCCGGGCAGACCCGTGATGGCGGTGGTCATCGCGAAGGCACCTCCAGGTGGACGGCGAACCAGTAGAAACCGTGACCGGGCAGGGTGATCTGGTACGGGGCCGCGCCGATCACCGGGAACTCCACGCCACCGGTCAGCTCGGTCAGCTCGTGCCCCTGGAACTCCCGCAGGTCCAGCTCGACGGCCTGCGGGTGGCGGGACAGGTTGTTCACGCACAGCACGATGTCCAGGCGGCCGTCCTCGGCGACGTGCTCGCGCAGGTAGGTCATCACGGCGGCGTTGCCCGAGGGCAGCTCGCGGAACCCGCCGAGGCCGAACGCGCGGTGCCCGCGGCGGACGTCGATCATCCGCTTGGTCCAGCGCAGCAGCGAGCCGGGGCTGTCGATCTGCGCTTCCACGTTCAGGCTCTGGTAGCCGTAGACCGGGTCGGAGATGACCGGCAGGTAGAGCCGGCCCGGGTCGCCGGCGCTGAACCCGCCGTTGCGGTCGGGCGTCCACTGCATCGGCGTGCGCACGCCGTCCCGGTCGCCGAGCCAGATGTTGTCGCCCATCCCGATCTCGTCGCCGTAGTACAGCACCGGCGACCCGGGCAGCGACAGCAGCATGGCGGTGAACAGCTCCAGCTGGTTGCGGTCGTTGTCCAGCAACGGTGCCAGGCGCCGCCGGATGCCGATGTTGGCCTTCATCCGGGGGTCCTTGGCGTACTCGGCGTACATGTAGTCACGTTCCTCGTCCGTGACCATCTCCAGCGTCAGCTCGTCGTGGTTGCGCAGGAAGATGCCCCACTGGGCGCCGGCCGGGATCTCCGGCGTGGCCGCCAGGACCTCGGAGATCGGCACCCGCGACTCCTGCCGCACGGCCATGAAGATGCGCGGCATCAACGGGAAGTGGAACGCCATGTGGCACTCGTCGCCGCCGACGCTCTGGTCGCCGAAGTAGTGCACGACGTCCGACGGCCACTGGTTGGCCTCGGCCAGCAGCACGCGCCCCGGGTACTCGTCGTCGACGACCTTGCGGCACAACCGCAGGAACTCGTGCGTCTCGGGCAGGTTCTCGCAGTTGGTGCCCTCGCGCTCGAACAGGTACGGCACCGCGTCCAGCCGGAACCCGTCGATGCCGAGGTCCAGCCAGAACCGCAGGACGTCGAGCATCGCCTCCTGCACGGCCGGGTTGTCGTAGTTGAGGTCGGGCTGGTGGCTGAAGAACCGGTGCCAGTAGAACTGGCCGCGCACCGGGTCGTAGGTCCAGTTCGACGTCTCGGTGTCCACGAAGATGATGCGCGCGTCGGCGTACTTGGAGTCGTCGTCGCTCCAAACGTAGAAGTCGCCGTACGGCCCGTCGGGGTCGCGGCGCGACTCCTGGAACCAGTGGTGCGAGTCGGACGTGTGGTTGAGCACCAGGTCGGTGATGACCCGGATGCCCCGCTTGTGCGCCTCGTCCAGCAGGCGCACGAAGTCCTCGATCGTGCCGAACTCCGCCAGCAGCGCGCGGAAGTCGCGGATGTCGTACCCGCCGTCGCGCAGCGGCGAGTCGTAGAACGGCGGCAGCCACAGGCAGTCCACGCCGAGCCACGCGAGGTAGTCCAGGTGGTCGGCCAGCCCGCGCAGGTCGCCCGAGCCGTTGCCGTCGGCGTCGTGGAACGCGCGGACGAGCACCTCGTAGAAGACCGCGGACTTGTACCACTCGGGCTCGACCCCGATGGGCGTGGCGGCGGGCGGCGCCTCGCCGCTGGGCAGCAGGCGGCGCGGCATCAGGCCCTCACCGCCACGATGTGCGCGACGGCGCGGGCGGGGTCGAGGCGCACGTAGTTGCTCGGGCCCCACTCCCACGTCCGGCCGGTCACCTCGTCGTGCGCGGTGAACGCGGGCGGCACGCCGAGGGCGGCGAGGTCGGGGGTCAACGTGCCCTCCTGCGGTCGGTCGGGGTCGAGGGTCACCACGGCCAGCACGGTGTCGCCGGTCGCGGGGTCGCGCTTGGAGAACGCCAGCAGCGCGGGGTTGTCGACGGCGTGGAATGCCAGGCCGTCCAGCGACCACAGCGCGGGGTGCGCGCGGCGGACGCGGTTGAGCAGCGTCAGCCACGGCTCCAGGGACGCGCCACTGGCCCGTGCGGCGGCGTAGTCGCGCGGGCGCAGCTCGTACTTCTCGGAGTGCCGGTACTCCTCGCCGCCGGGCGTGGCCGCCTCGTTCTCGTAGAGCTCGAAACCGGAGTACACGCCCCACGTCGGCGAGAGCAGCGCGGCCAGGGCGGCGCGGATGGCGAACATCGCCGGTCCGCCCTCCTGCAGGTGCCTGGGCAGGATGTCGGGCGTGTTCACGAACAGGTTCGGCCTGGCCTCGTGCGCGTGCGCGGCCAGCTCCTTGCCGAAGCCCTCCAGCTCCACCTTGTCCTCGCGCCAGGTGAAGTACGTGTAGGACTGCGTGAAACCGAGGCGGGCCAGGCCGTACAGGCGCGCGGGCCGGGTGAACGCCTCGGCCAGGAACAGCACGTCCGGCCGGTCCCGGTGCACCTCCTCGATCAGCCACGCCCAGAAGTCCGGCGGCTTGGTGTGCGGGTTGTCGACCCGGAAGATCCGCACCCCGTGGTCGATCCAGAGGTGGACCACGCGCAGGACCTCCGCGTACAGGCCCTTGGGGTCGTCGTCGAAGTTCAGCGGGTAGATGTCCTGGTACTTCTTGGGCGGGTTCTCCGCGAACGCCACGCTGCCGTCGGGCAGGCGGGTGAACCAGTCGGGGTGCTGCCCGACCCACGGGTGGTCCGGCGCGCACTGCAGCGCCAGGTCGAGCGCCACCTCGATGCCCAGTTCGGCGGCCCGCGCCACGAACGCGTCGAAGTCGGCGAACGTGCCCAGCTCCGGGTGGATGGCGTCATGTCCACCGTGGACGGAGCCGATCGCCCACGGCGAGCCGACGTCGCCCTCCAGCGCGACGAGCGCGTTGTCCTTGCCCTTGCGGTTGACCTCGCCGATCGGGTGGATCGGGGGCAGGTACACCACGTCGAAGCCCATCGCGGCGACCCGGTCCAGCTCCTCGGCCGCGGTGCGGAACGTGCCGTGCACCGGCCGTCCCTGCGCGTCCACGCCGCCGGTGGAGCGGGGGAAGAACTCGTACCAGGAGCCGAACGCGGCCTTCGGCCGGTCCACCCACAGCCGGTGCGGCACGCCCTCGGTGACCAGGTCGCGCACCGGGTGCTCGTGCAGCTCGGCGAGCACGGCCTCGTCGAGCGCGGCGGCCAACCGGTCCGCCAGCGGCAGCGCGCCGGAGCGCAGCCGGGCCGCGGCGGAGCGCAGCAGCACGCCGTTCGCGTCCTCGTCGAGCGCCGCGCGCTCCAGCAGCCGTGCGCCGAGCTCCAGGTCGTTGGCCAGGTCGGTCGCGCCCTGCCCGGCGCCGGTCTTGGCGCGGATCGCGTGCAGCCAGGTCGACCACGGGTCCGACCACGCGTCGACCCGGAACTCCCACTCCCCCACGGCGTCCGGCACGATCACCGCGGCCCAGCGGTCCGCGCCCGCGTCGTCCACCCGCATCCGGGTGCTCTGCCAGGCGCCGTCCGGGCCGCGCCAGCGCACCGTCGCGGCGACCGCGTCGTGGCCCTCGCGCCACACCGCGGCCCGCACCGGCACGTGCTGCCCGACCACGGCCTTGGCCGGCCGCGCACCCGACGACACCGCCGGGTAGACGTCGTCAACGACGAGTCTCCCCACCGTCGCGTCATCCTTCATCAGGTCCACCTCTCGGATTTCCGCGGGCTTTCGGAACTCTTCGCCCACGTCTTTCGAGAATGACTGGGGATTACGCGCGGAACCATCAACGCGAGACCACTCGGAAAATTCGACGTAGTAGCCCGGAAAGCACGGGACCCGGCGCTCGACGAGGTCGAGGCCGGGTCTCGTGGGTGGTGCCCTACAGGTCGTCGCGGTAGCCCTGGCTGACCTCGACCACGACGCCGTCGGGGTCGGTCAGCCACGCGCTTCGCCAGCCCGGGATGAAGCCGTCGAAGTCGATCGGCCCCAGGTTGACCTGCGCGTCTTCGCCCATCTGCGCGAGCAGGGCGTCCACGTCGTCCACCTGGAACGCCAGGTGGCGCACCGTGCCGACGTGGTCCGGGCCGTCGCGCTCCACCAGCGTGGGCGCGCCGGCCGCGTCCACCGCGGCGCCGCCGAACAGCTCCAGGTACGCCTCACCCGATTTCAGGAAGACGATGGACGTCTCCCCGAGGTCGAAGTAACGGGCGCGCTTGAAGCCGAACCAGCGCGTGTAGAACTCCTCGGTCGCTGCCAGGTCGCGGCAGTTGAGCGCGACGTGGGACCACTTCATGGGGATCGCCTTTCGGTGATGGCAGTCGGCGACCCGTTCCGCGTGACGTCGGTCGGCGCGGCGTCAGTCCGGGTGGCGTCAGGTCGGGGGCAGGCCGACCAGCTCGCTGCTGAGCCGCCACAGCCGCCGCCGCGCGGACGGGTCGTAGCACTGCGCGTGGGCACGGGCTTCGCGGACGCCGTCGTAGTAGCGCCCGGTGATCCCGGCGAGGTCGGCGGAGAGCGCGAGGCGCAACGTCGCCTCGGAGCCCTCCGCCACGGTGCTCATGGTGTAGCCGAAGGTCTCGTGGACCATCTTGGTGCCCATCAAGGACGCCGGGTGCAGGCTGTTCACGGTGGCCTGCGCCGGGTCGAGCCGCTCGGCCAGCTCGAAGCAGGTCGCGATCTGGGCCAGTTTGCTCTGCCGGTAGGCGCGCAACGGCTCGTAACCCCGGCGCAGCATCACGTCGTCGAAGTCGATCGGGGACTGCCCGGCCGACGCGACGGTGACGATCCGCGCGGCGGGTGCCAGCAGCGGCAGCAGCAGCCTGGTGAGGAGGAACGGGGCGAGGTGGTTCACGGTGAACCTCAGCTCGTGGCCCGCCGCGCCCTCCAGGCGCTGGTCGTCGCGGCGTCCCGCGCCCATCCCGGCGTTGTTGATCAGCACGTCCGGCCGCGCGCCGTCGTCGGCGAGGCGTGCGGCGAAGGCGCGGACCTGGTCGAAGTCGGCGAAGTCCGCCAGGTAGGTCCGCACGTCACCACCGAGGTCACGCGCCGCGTTCGCGAGGCGTTGCTCGTCACGGCCGTGGATCAGCACGGTCGCCCCGGTCTTGACGAGCCTGCGGGCCAGGTCGAGCCCGAGGCCGTCCGTGGCTCCGGTGACCAGGAAAGTGCGGTCCTTCAACGGTGTTTCTCCTTCGGTTCGACTCGCGACCGGCCGCCGGTCAGGCCAGCTCGGTGACCGCGCGCACGCTCTGGGAGACGGGGTCGCCCTCCAGGCACGGCGCGAACTGCTCCCACACCGGGATGATCTTGGCGAGGTGGTCGTCCAGGTGCTGCTGACTCTCCCAGCGCTCGAAGAGCGTGAACTTGTTCACGTCATCCTCGTGGCGCAGCCAGGTGAAGTCCACGCAGCCCTCGTCCCGCAGGGACAGCCGCTGGATCTCGGCGAGCGTGCGCAGGGCCTCGCCCTGGTGCTGGGGCTTGACGGTGATGTGCAGCAGGAACGTGGGCATGGTGATCCCCTTCACGGACGTGGTCACGGCAGCGGCACCCCGAGCTGGCGCAGCAGGCCCGCGGTGTCGGCCTGGACCCAGCGCTCGGCGATCCGGCCGTGCTCGAACCGGAAGACCTCGATGCTGGTCCAGGTGATCGGCTCACCGGTGGCGCGCTGACCGAGGAAGTCCTTGACGAACCGCCCGGTGAAGGTGATGTGGATGACGACCTTGTCGTCGCCGGCCGGGTAGATCAGGTCGTGGTGCGAGGTGAACGCCATCGCCTCGTGCGCCTCGGCCAGCAGCACCTTGAGCTCGGCGACGTCGCGGACGCTCCACGCCGGGTTGTTGTCGATGAAGCCGGGCGCGAACAGCTCGTCCATGTCGTCGTAGCGGCGCTCGTTGACGACGTCGTTGAGCGTGCGGATGGCGAGGACGTGCTGCTCCTCGACCCGCAGCGGATCCGTTGTGGTCACTGGGTTTTCCTCCGGTCCGAGTGGACTGTGCGCCACCCAGCCTGCCGAGCGGCGCCGGGCCGGACAATCAGCCCGGGTCCACTGTGGCAACTGCGCTCAGACGTGGTGGCCGACGGCACGTCGGTCGCGCGGAACGTGGGCTCGACGCGGCCCACGCCGTGCCCGGGCACCCTCCCGCCCGTGGAGAACCGGCCCGGTGGGGCGAGCTGCCCGGCTCGGGCTACGGGATCACGTAGGGGCAGGATCACAACGCCGGAGTCCCGTCCGATCCGGCCGGCCACCCCGACGAGGCGGGAGAGGCGCACGATCGGGTCGACGGGTCGCGCGTCCGGCAGGCACGCGTCAGCGGAGCCGGCCAGGTCGCGCGACGGCGGGTGTTCGCCCGCCCACAGCGATTCGTGGCCCGCTCCCCCGGCCGACGACGCGATCCCGGCGAGTTCGGCGAGGCCCGCGGTCGGCGCCGCGGTCGACGCGGACAGGGCCACCGCGGGCGGCGGGTCGACGGCGCGGAGCCGCGTCACGACGATCCCCCATGGTGGGAAGGGAGCGCTGAGCAGGCCGTGCGACCGCCGCGCGCGAATACGATGTCCGGGTTCCACCCAGCTCGGCCCGACCGCGGAGACACCCCGATGACCGACCACCGCAAGCGTGAGCTGGGCGCGTTCCTGCGCGCTCGCCGGGAACGGCTCAAGCCGCAGGACGTCGGCCTGGCGTCCGCCGGCCGTCGGCGCACGCCCGGCTTGCGCCGCGAAGAGGTCGCGCAGCTCTCCGGCGTCGGCCTGACCTGGTACACGTGGCTCGAGCAGGGCCGCGACATCCCGTCGTCCCGGCAGGTGATCGAGGCGCTGGCGACGGCGTTGCGGCTGGACGACGACGACCGCGACCACATCTTCGAGCTGGCCGGGCTGCGCGCCGCCGAGCCGCGTTCGCCGGACGGCGAGCTGCCCGCGCTCGTGCAGCGGGTGCTGGACAACCTGATGCCCAACCCCGCGTACGTGTTCGACCAGCGGCTGGACATCCTGGCGTGGAACGCGGCGCAGGCGGTGCTGTGGGTCGACCCGGCGACGGTCGAGCCGCCCGAGCGGAACCTGCTGTGGCTGATCTTCACCGACCCGCTCGTGCGGTCGCTGCTGGTGGACTGGGAGTCCGCGGCGGGCAGCGTGCTCGGCCAGTTCCGCGCGGCGGCCGGGCGCAACAGCGGCGACCGGCGGTACGCCGAGATCGCGGACCGGTTGCGCGAGGCGAGTCCGGAGTTCGGCAAGCGCTGGGACTCCTACCCCGTGGCGGAGTTCGACGTCGAGGTCAACCGGCTCGACCACCCGAAGGTCGGCCGCATCGACCTCGACCTGCTGCACCTGCGCCTGGTCGAGCACCCGACCCTGACGGTAGTGCTCCAGACCCCGGTCGGCCCGGTCGACTCGGCCCGCATCGCGACGCTGCTCGACCGCTTCGACTGACACGGGGTGGTGGGCGCCCGTGGGGGACGGGCGCCCACCACTCGTCCTGGTCTGCCCCGGGGGAATGCGGCGCGGCCAGGACGTCATCGCGGTCCGGTCAGGCGGCCGCGCGCTTGCGGGTCAGCGTCACGCCGATCACCGACGCGACCACGGACACCACCACGGCCACGACGAGCGCGTAGCGGAAGCCCGCCACCAGCGACGCCGGGTCAGCCTGCTCCAGCGGTGTGCCCTCGGCGAGCATCCCGCCCGTGACGCCGACCGCGATCGCGGCGAACGCCGCCGCGCCGAGCGCCGCGCCCAGCTGCTGCGAGGTGTTCAGCAGGCCGCCCGCGAGGCCCTGCTGGTGGTCCGGCACACCGGACGTCGCCGAGATGCTGACGATCACGACCGCGGACACGTGGCCGAAACCGATGACCGCCATGCCGACGAGGATCCACCAGATCGCGCCGGTGGCGGGCAGGATCGCCAGGGCCACGGTGCCGACCGCCTGCATCAGCAGGCCGCCGACGAGCGTGGCCGTGCCGCCCAGCTTCCCGGACACCTTGCCCGCCGCCATGCCCGCGACCACCGCGGTCGCGCCGAGCACGGCGAACGTCAACCCCGTCTGCAACGGCGTGAAGCCCTCCACGCCCTGCAGGTAGAGGGTGAGGATGTAGGCGATGCCCACGAACGAGCCGATCAGCAGCACGTTGATCAGGTTCGCGATCAGCAGCACGCGCTGCGCGACGACCTTGAGCGGGATCAGCGGGTGCGGGCTGCGCTGCTCGATCGCCAGGAACGCGGCGAACAGCACGATCGACAGCACGAGCGAGATCAGCCAGCCGAGGCCGCCCTGGGTGATCGTGGACAGCGCGTACACCATGCTGATCACCGAGCCGGTGATGGTGACCGCGCCCGGCACGTCGAGCTTGCGGTTGCTCTCCTGGCCGTGGCTCTCGCGGATGAGCTTGGGCGCCAGCAGCGCCGCGCCCAGGCCGATGGGCACGTTGACGAAGAACACCCACCGCCAGTTCAGCACGTCGGTGAGGATGCCGCCCAGCACCACGCCCGACACGAAGCCGAACGACAGCACCGCGCCGTAGACGCCCAGCGCGCGGTTGCGCTCCGGCCCTTCCGGGAACGACGTGGTGAGCAGTGACAGCGCCGCCGGCGCGACCACCGCCGCCGCCAAACCTTGCGCACCGCGCAACAACACCAACTGCACGTCGTCCTGCGCGATGCCCGCGACCAGCGACACCAGCGCGAAGGCGACGAGGCCGATGATGAACAGGCGGCGGCGACCGTAGAGGTCGGAGATCCGGCCGCCGAGCATCAGGAATCCGCCGAAGGTGATGGCGTAGGCGCTGATGACCCATTGCAGGCCGGAAGTCGTGAAGCCCAGCTCGGTCTGGATGACCGGCAGCGCCACGTTGGTGATGGAGAAGTCCAGGGCGATCATGAACTCGGCCAGGCACAACAACAGCAGGACGAGACCGGCATTCGGACGCCGGCCCGACGCGGTGGCCCCGGTCGTGCTGGTAGTGGTCGCCGCATCCGACGCGGCGGTGCCCGTGGGCGGCCCTGCAGCCGTCTGGTCGGCAGTTTGAGACAAAGTCGGCTCCTTGATATCGCCGGCGTTACGCCGATGCGCCCACCCTCCTCATTCCGCAACCGGGTAACCAGACCAGGGTCTTTCCTAGTAGCAGGACTACCAGGCAACGCGCACCGGCCGCCGCTGTGGGGCTCATCACCAGGGCTATCACGTCGAGCGCAAAAGCCCCCGTAACACGGGCGCAAACAAGCCCCTTCCGCAATTCCGTCAAGTACACCCAGTTGCACCGGCTGCCTTGCCCCGGACCACTTGCGCGGATTGACTCATGTCGTCAATCACGACACCAAAGATGTCACAGCGGGTGACGGTCGCCACGGTCCGTTCGCCACCGACACGGCCACACGGGAGAAATCAGTGCCAGCAACCCTCGACAATGATCTGATCAGCCGGTTCGTCGGCGATTGGTACCGCGCTCTCGACGAGCACGGCACCGAGGACGAGGTGCTCGGATATCTCGTCGACACCAACCTCGCGATGACCTTCCCGGAAGGCACGCTCAGGACCACCGAGGAATTCCTGGGTTGGTACCGGACGGTCGTCAACCGCTTTTTCGACGAAGTGCACGAAGTCACCGAGGTGACGTCGTCCATTCGCGGCGACGTGGCCGACGTGAAGGTGCGCGTGAATTGGCAGGCACGAATCTGGAACCCGCCGGCGGCGACCAGCCAGTGGCTGGGTTTCGACGCCGACCAGACGTGGCAGGTCGTGCGCGACGACGCGGGGCGCCTGCGCATCCGCTCGTACGTCGTGGACGCCCTGCACCCGATGCCCGGCTCCGCCGAGCTCTGAGCAACCCTCACACCCAGGGAGTAGAGAAGTGACCCGACGAGTTCTCGTGGTGCTGTCCGAGTACGGCTACTGGGGGGAGGAGCTGGTCGGTCCGCTGGAGGCGTTCGACGCCCGCGGCTACCAGGTCACCTTCGTCACCCCCACCGGCAAGCGCGCCCACGCGCTGCCGCCGAGCATGGACCCCGACTACATCGACCCGCCGCTCGGCCGCACGGTGACCACGCCGGAGATGGCCCGCGCGGTCCGCGCGCTGGACGAGTCCGACCGGCTGGACAACCCGCTCAGCCTGGCCGACCTCATCCCCGAGCGGCCCTACCACAGCTCGATCAACTTCCTGCGCGAGCTGGAGGCCTACCACCGCAACCTGCAGCCCGCGGTGGACGACCTGGTCGCGGCCTACGACGCGCTGGTGCTCGTCGGCGGCTCCGGCCCGCTGGTCGACATGGTCAACAACGAGCGCCTGCACGAGGTCACCCTCGGCTTCTTCGCCGCGGACAAGCCGATCCTGGCCGAGTGCTACGGCGTCACCGTGCTGGCCTTCGCCCGCGACTGGGAGTCCCGCCAGAGCATCATCTACGGCAAGCACGTCACGGGCCACCCCAAGGAGTACGACTACAAGGACGGCACCGGCTTCCTCGGCGTCGACTTCAACATGGGCCCGCCCCCGTTCCCGCTGGAGTACATCCTGCGCGACGCGACGGGTGCGTTCGGCGGCTTCCACGGCAACGTCGGCAAGGAGCTGTCGGTGATCGTGGACTACCCGTTCGTCACCGCGCGGTCCACTCCGGACTCCGCGCTGTCCGGCGAGCTGCTGGTGCGCACGCTGGAGAACGGCCTGCGCCGCTACGGCTGGTAAGGCGTCACGGGCGGACGCGGCGCCGGTCCGCGCCGCGTCCGCCACCACACTGGGGAAGGTGGATCGAAGCACATGACCAAACGACCGGGACGGGTCGCGATCTTCGAGCAGTTCGCGGCCGACGGCATCACGCACATGTTCGGCAACCCGGGCACCGTCGAGCAGGGTCTGCTCGACGCCATGGGGCAGACCGAGATGTCCTACGTGCTGGCGTTGCAGGAGAGCGTGGCCGTGGCGATGGCCGACGGGTACGCCCGCGCCTCGCAGCGGCCGGGCCTGGTGCAGCTGCACACGGGCGTCGGCCTCGGCAACGCCGTCGGCATGCTGTACCAGGCGAAGCGGGGAGGCTCGCCACTGGTCGTGATCGCGGGCGACGCCGGTGTGCGTTACGACGCGATGGACGCGCAGATGGCCGTCGACCTGGTGGCCATGGCCGAGCCGGTGACGAAGTACGCCACCCGGGTCACCGATCCGGACTCGGTGCTGCGGGTGCTGCGCCGGGCGGTGAAGATCGCCATGACGCCACCGCGCGGTCCGGTGTTCGTGGCGCTGCCCGCGGACGTGCTCGACGCCGTCACCGAGGAACCGGCGCTGCCGACCGTGGTGCCGTCGACGCGCGTGCTGCCGGAGCCCGCGCTGGTGGCGCGGATGGCGTCGGTGCTGTCGGGCGGCAGGCGTCCGCTGGTGCTGATGGGCGACGGTGTCGCGACGAGCGGCGCGCAGCGCGAGCTGGCCACCGTGGCGCAGCTGCTGGGCGCGCGGGTGTACGGGGTGAACTCGTCGGAGGTCAACATCGACGCGGCCGACCCGTCCTACGCGGGCAACGTCGGCCACATGTTCGGCGCGGACAGCGCACGCATCGTCGGTGACGCGGACCGCGTGCTGATCGTGGGCACGTACGTGTTCCCCGAGGTGTTCCCCGCGTTGAGCAACCCGTTCTCGCGGGACGCCCGGATCGTCCACATCGACCTGGACGCCTACGAGATCGCGAAGAACCACCCGGTGGAGATCGGTGTGGTGGCCGACCCGAAGCTCACGCTCGCGGCGCTGGCCGTGGAGCTGGGGCACCAGGGCGGGGAGGTCGCCGCGCCGCCCGCGCGTCCGGTCAACCGCACCGTCGCGCCGTCGGGTCCGCCGAGCGTGCTGGAGCTGTTCACCGAGCGGTTGGCGCAGCAGGCGCCGAACGACCTCATCCTGTTCGACGAGGCGCTCACCGCGGGCGAGCCGCTGGGGCGGCACCTGCCGGCGCGTGAGCCGGGCCGCTTCTTCCAGACCCGCGGTGGTTCGCTCGGGATCGGCATCCCCGGCGCGCTCGGCGCGAAGCTGGCGCGGCCGGACCAGCCGGTGATCGCGTTCACCGGCGACGGCGGCAGCATGTACACGATCCAGGCGCTGTGGACGGCCGCCCGGCACGACATCGACGCCAAGTTCGTGATCTGCAACAACGGCCGCTACCGGTTGCTGGACCACAACATCGACCAGTACTGGCGGGAGCAGGGCATCGAGCCGCACGAGCGGCCGAGCGCGTTCGACCTGACCAAGCCCGCCATCGGGTTCACGCAGCTGGCCGCGTCGCTCGGCGTGCCCGGGCGCCGGGTGAGCCGGCTGCGCGAGGTGGACGGCGCGGTGGCCGAGATGCTGAGCCACCGCGGGCCGTTCCTGATCGACCTGGTGATCGAGTGAGCGGGGCGGCCGGCCGCGGTCGGTTGGAGCGGGCCGAGGTCGTGGCGCTGGTGCGCGAGTGGCACGGGGCGTTGGAGCGGCACGTCGACGTGGCGGAGCTGCGGGGGCGGCTCGTGCGGTCGGGGTTGTTGCTGCGGTTGCCCGGCGCGACGGTGCGGGACGGCGAGCAGTTCGCGTCCTGGTACCGCGAGGTGAGCGACTCGTGCTTCGACCAGCGGCGGGACGTGCTGTCGGTGGAGGTCGACCTGGTGTCGCCGCTGCACGCCGAGGTGACCGTGACGCTGCGGTGGGAGTCGCGGCGCTGGCAGCGGCCCGCGCCGCGGAGCCGGTGGACGGGCTGCCTGCTGACCGAGCAGTGGCTGGTCGTGCTCCAGGACGGCGAGCCGCGCATCCGCACCCTGGTGACGCGAACCACCCAACCGCTACCGGGCTCACCTCCCCCGATCGGGGACGACGACCGGACGGCGTCGGCCCTGTCCCTGGTCGCCGGACAGCCCGCACCGACCCCGGCAGCAGGGGCGCCGGCACGATCCGGCGCGGCCGGGCAGAGCGCGGCGCTCTCCGCGCCGGGACTGCCGGGCGGGGCCCTGGTCACCGACGAGGCGCGAACGGCAGGCACCTCCTCGGCCGACCACACCGGGCGACCACGGCCGGCCTCGGACCCCGCGCGGCCGGTGGCGGGCGAATCACCCACCGCCGACACCGCGCAGCCGGACGCCGCGGGCTCACCGGCCGCGCCCCAGGCCCGCGGCGAGCTCGTCGCGAGCTGATCGCGAGCTGATCCACCTCCCCACCACCGGCGGCGGCGCGGCACTTCCGCGCGCCCGGTGTCACGCGGTGGCGGGCGGCGCCCAGCCGCCCGCCACCTCCCGTGCCGCGACGAGGCGGCAGTCCACTTCGGACCACCCAGATGGAGAATCCCATGGACCTGAACGCTCCCGTCCTACCCGGGCCGCTCACCGGGCTGCGCATCGGCATCCTCATGGAGAGCGACTTCGTCGAGACGGAGATCGACTACTACCGCCTGCGGTTCGCCGAGGCGGGCGCCGAGGTGAAGCTCTACACCCGCCTCTGGGGCAACGAGTCGCTGACCTTCACCGGCCGCGAGCTCGGCGGCGAGGTCGCGGTGGACGGCGACCTCGAAGCCCTGGACTACCACGAGCTCAACGCCCTGCACGCGCTGATCGTCCCGTCCGGCATGGTGTCGGACCGGCTCCGCTACAGCGAACGGCCCGGCGGCGTGGCACCCGCGGTGCAGGTGATGCGCCGCGCGTTCCGCATCCCCCGGCTGCTGAAGGTGTTCTCCTGCCACGGCCTGTGGCTGATGTCCGCCGCGCCGGAGGTCATGGCAGGCCGCACGGTCACCTGCCACAACAACCTGGTCAGCGACGTGCGCAACATGGGCGCGGTCTACTCCGACACCGACGTGGCCGTCGACCGCGACCTGATCAGCACCCGCACCGTCGAGCACTGCCACCTGCTGGCCCGCACCGTCATCGAGCAGCTGTCCGCCAGGCTGGTGGCGGCGTGACCGCGGCGCCCGAACGCACCTACTCCGACCTCTACGGCGGCTACGTCGTCGAGTCCTCCGGCGACCGGCTGGTGCTGGACACGTTCGGCGGCGACCGCGAGGTCGTGCACCGCACGTCGGAGACCGCGGCCCAGCTGGTGCGCAACCTCGGCGAGCCCTACCGGGACGTCAACGGCCGGCTGGACGAGATGCTCAAGCCGGGCGCGATGGTGTTCAGCTTCGGCCCCGTCTACCCCGGCCCGCGCCGCCAGCAGGCGGAGCGGATCTGGCTGGTCGCGGACGACGCGGGCCGCCCGGTGTTCGACCGGCCCGACTGGTGGGTCGACCAGGTCCGGTCGCTGGCGAAGTTCTACCGCCGCGCGCAGTTCGGCACGGGCCCGGTGGACTTCGCCGACTACCGCACGGTGCTGCGGCTGGGCGGCGACAAGACCGACTCGCACGTGCAGGAGACCGACACGATCTCCCGCCTGGTCTACGGCATGGCCACCGCGTACATGCTGACCGGCGACGAGGCGCACCTGGAGGTCGCCGAGCGCGGCTCCGAGTACCTGCGGGACAACCTGCGCTTCGTCGACGAGACCGACGTCGGCCGCCTGGTGTACTGGTACCACGGCCTGGAGGTCGACGGCGGCAGGCAGCGCAAGCTGTTCGCCTCCGAGTTCAGCGACGACGAGCTGACCATCCCGGCCTACGAGCAGATCTACGCGCTCGCCGGCCTGGTGCAGACCTACCGGCTCACCGGCACGCCGTGGCTGCGCGACGACATCGAGGCGACGATCCGGCTGTTCGAGCGGCACTTCGCCGACCCGCGCCTGGGCGGCTACTTCTCGCACGTCGACCCGCTGACCCTGAGCCCGCACGCGGAGTCGTTGGGGCGCAACAGGTCGCGCAAGAACTGGAACTCCGTCGGCGACCACGCACCGGCCTACCTGTTCAACCTGTACCTGGCCACCGGCGAGCAGCGCTACCTGCGGATGCTGGAGCACACGTTCGACATGATCGTGACCCACTTCCCCGACCGGGGCCCGGACGCGAGCCCGTTCGTGCGCGAGCGGTTCCACGCGGACTGGACGCCGGACAAGACGTGGGGCTGGCAGCAGGACCGCGCGGTGGTGGGGCACAACCTCAAGATCGCGTGGAACCTCACCCGGATGAACGCGTTGCGCCCCAAGAACGAGTACACGCGCACGGCCGCGCGGCTGGCCGCCACCATGCCGGGCGTCGGGCGCGACCCCCGGCGCGGCGGCTGGTACGACGTGCTGGAGCGGCAGGCCCGCGACGGGCGGCACGCGTTCGTCTGGCACGACCGCAAGGCGTGGTGGCAGCAGGAGCAGGCGATCCTGGCCTACCTGGTCCTGGCGGGCTCCACGGGCGACGCCGAGTACCTCAAGCACGCGGCCGAGGCCGAGGCGTTCTACAACGCGTTCTTCCTCGACCACGACGACGGCGCGGTGTACTTCGCCGTGCAGGCCGCCGGATCGCCCTACCTCGCGGGCCTGGAGCGCCTCAAGGGCAACCACTCCATGAGCATGTACCACTCCGCGGAGCTGTGCTACCTCGCGACCGTCTACAACAGACTGCTGTGGCACGGCGAGCCGCTCGACCTGTGGTTCTCGCCGGACGCGGACGCGACGTTCCCGGGCGGCCTGCTGCGGGTGGCCCCGGACGCGTTGCCGCGCGGTCGGGTGGTGCTGGACCGGGTGCTCGTGGACGGCAGTCCGTACCAGGACTTCGACGCGGAGAAGATGACGGTGAAGCTGCCGGAGGGCACGGCCAGGCGGACGGTCCAGGTGCGCCTGCGGCCCCTGGGGGAGGACGAACGGTGACCACGACGGCGACGGGCCGCCTGGCCGGGCTGCGGCTCGCACCGGGCAGCCCCACCCCGTTCGGGGCTACCCCGACGGCGGACGGCGTGAACTTCGCGGTCGCCGCGGCGCGGGCGGACCGCATGTGGCTGGTGCTGATGGACCGCGACGACGGTTCGGTCCTCACCGAACTGGAGTTCCCGCCGGAGCACCGGGTCGGCGAGGTGTTCACCGCGCACGTGCTCGGCCTGGCGCCCGCGGACGCGGACTACGGGTTCCGGGTCGAGCGCGCCGGCGAGCGCGGTCCCGTGCTGCTCGACCCGGACGCGCGGCTGCTGGCCGGCGCCGGCGAGTGGGGGCGGCGGCCCGCCTACCGGTCGCGGATCGCCACCCCGGACTTCGACTGGGGCGACGACCGGCCGCCGCGCGTGCCCACCGAGGACCTGGTGGTCTACGAGCTGCACGTGCGGGGCTTCACCCGGTCCGAAACGTCCGGTGTGGCCGCTCCCGGCACGTTCGCCGGGTTGGCCGAGAAGATCCCGTACCTGCGCCGGCTCGGGGTCAACTGCGTGGAGCTGATGCCGGTCTTCGAGTTCGACGAGACCGACAACGTCCACGTGCACCCGGAGACGGGCGTGCCGCTGCTCAACACGTGGGGCTACAGCCCGGTCGGCGTGTTCGCACCGAAGGCGAACTACGCCCGCGGCGAACGGCCCGACGTGGAGCTGAAGGAACTGGTGAAGCAGCTGCACGCGGCGGGCATCGAGGTGGTCCTGGACGTGGTCTTCAACCACACGTCCGAGGGCGACCACCGCGGGCCCACGCTGTCGCTGCGCGGCTTGGACGAGTCGTCCTACTACCTGCTCGACGAGTCCGGCAGGCACCGCAACTTCAGCGGCGCGGGCAACACGCTCAACGCCAACCACCCGCTGGTGCGGGAGTGGGTCGTGCGCAGCCTGCGCCACTGGGTGCACGAGTACCACGTGGACGGGTTCCGCTTCGACCTCGCCTCGGTGCTCACGCGCGGCCGTGACGGCGCGCCGCTGGCCGACCCGCCGCTCGTGGCGGCGCTGGCCGCGGACCCCGTGCTGGCGGGCACGCGGCTGATCGCGGAGGCGTGGGACGCGGGCGGCCTCTACCAGGTCGGTGCCTTCCCGCACTACGGCCGATGGATGGAGTGGAACGGGCGGTACCGCGACGCGCTGCGGGCGTTCCTGGTGGGACGCGGGGGAACCACCGGTGACGTCGCCACCCGACTCGTCGGATCGCCCGACCTCTACAGCGGGCGCGGCGCCACCGCGTCGGTCAACTTCGTGACCTGCCACGACGGGTTCACCCTCGCCGACTGGGCGTCCTACGACCACAAGCACAACCACCTCAACGGCGAGGACGGCCGCGACGGCGAGGACCACAACGCCAGCTGGAACGGCGGCGTGGAGGGGCCCACCGACGACCCGGAGGTGCTCGGCACGAGGGCGCGGCAGGTGCGCAACGCGCTGTTGCTGCTGCTCACCAGCCGGGGCGTGCCGATGCTGCTGGCCGGCGACGAGTTCGGCCGCACGCAGGGCGGCAACAACAACGCCTACCCGCACGACGGTCCGTCGACCTGGGTCGACTGGTCGCTGGTCGACCGCAACCGGGACCTGGTCGAGTTCACCAGGGCCTGCCTGGAGTTCCGGCGGGCGCACCCGGTGCTGCGGCGCGCCGAGCACCCGCACGGCGAATCCACACCGGACGGCGGCTACCCGCCGGTCAGTTGGCACGGCGAGCGCGCTTGGCAACCGGATTGGTCGGCCGACTCGCACCTGGTGATCGCCATGATCCACGATCCGAATCCGGGGGGCGCTGGATTGTCGGATCGTTTGGATACTGTGGTCGTGGCCGCGAACGCCGGGTCAGAGGACAAGGAAGTGGCTCTCCCCCAGCCACCCGCCGACAGCACGTGGCGCGTCTTCGCCAACACCGGATTCGCCCGGCCGCTCGACGCCGCGACGACGCTGCGCGACGGCCACGTCCTGCGCCTGCCCGCGCGGTCCGCGGCCGTGCTGTGGGCGCACACATCGTCCAACGAGGAGGGTTCGGGATGAGCACGTCGGTCTACTCGGGGTCGAACGGCCGGTCGACCACGATCCACCTGGCAGGCGAAGTGGACGACGAGGCGCTGCCCCGTCTGCGGGACCTGCTCGACGAACTCGGCGGCGGGCAGGTGCGCCGCCTCGTGATCGAGATGCGCGAGGTGACCGGCCTGACGCCGGGCGCCGTCCGCGCCCTGGTCTACGCCCAGCAGCGGCTGCCGGCGGGCGCCGAGGTCATCGTCGTCGGCGCGCGGCCGTCGGTGATGGCGGCGTTGGCGCTGGGCGGGTTGGGAGGCACCGCGACTCTGGCGAGCTAGTCATCGCCCGGAGCACACCGCGGCGACGCGGTGCCGGTGCGACAACGGGTCAAGACAGAACCACTTGGGGGAGTTTCTGGTGGAGTTGCAGACGCATTTAGCTGGCGGTGCGCGTGCGTTCGCGCACCGGATGTTCCAGTCCATGCCGCGTGCGGACCAGCGGCGTTGGGCTGAGATCTACCTGTCGGGCCTCGTCAACGCGGTCGGGCGCAAGTCCATCAGCAAGATCGCCGAGCTGGCGGGCGGCGGATCGGCCGTCCAGTCGCTGCAGCAGTTCGTCAACCAGAGCCCGTGGGACTGGCAGCCGGTGCGCGACGCGCTGGCGCTGTACCTCGTGGAGCGGTTGCCGGTGCGGGCTTGGTTGGTCGGGCACGCGGTGATCCACAAACGCGGCGACCACTCGGTGGGGGTCGAGCGCCGGTTCGTGCGTCACGCGGGTCGCCTGGTCAACTGTCAACTGGGGATGAGCCTGCAACTGGACGTCGAGGAGACCGCCGTGCCGGTCAACTGGCGGCTGCTGCTGTCGAGGCGGTGGACCGAGGACGCGGAGCGGCGTCGTCGCACGAGGATCCCGGACCACGAGGGAGGTATCTGCGCGCGCGGGCACATGCTGGGGATGCTCGACGAGCTGATCGCCCTGCGCGTGCCGGCCGCGCCGGTGGTGTTCGACGCCACGGACATGCCCACGGCATCACGTCTGCTCGACGACCTGACCGATCGCGGACTGGGGTACGTGATCGGCGTCAAGGGCGACGAGCGCCTGCTGGCGGAGCCGCACCTGCGCGCGGTGCCGGGGACCAGGCAGGCGGACCAGCGGGTCGGCCGGCGGGCGCTGAGCCCGTCGGAGGTCCTGCGCGGCTGGCGGGAGCACCCGTCGGCCCACCGGGTCTGGCCGCAGTTGACCGGGCACGGCGCGGGCCGCGTCCAGGTCCGCGCGGCGTCGGCGCGGCTGGTCGACACCGAGAGGCGTCAGGGGTCGCCGGTGCGGCTGGTCGCCGAGCGCCCGATCGGCAGCACCGCGCCGACGCGGTACTGGATCACCAACCTGGTGGACCGGGCGGTGCCGGAGCTGTTCGACCTGATCGCCCGGAAGGACCGGGCGGACGCGAACGCGGCGCGCGACCCCTACGGCCTGCACGACTTCGAGGGCCGCAGCTACCAGGGCTGGCACCACCACATGACGATGGTGTCGGTGGCCCACGCGTACGCCCTGCTGACGGGCGCCCGCACGGACGCCGACTACCTGCCGTCGGAGAACGCCACGTCGTGACACCGGTCCGGGTGGCCCGCCGCAGCCGGCGGCGGGCCATCCCGGCGGGTCCATCCCGGCGGGTCCGGCCCGGCTCAGGCGGCCGCGCGTCGGGCGAGGATGTCGGCGAACAGCACGCGCTGCTCCTCGGTCATCAGGTCCTTGTAGACCGGCAGGGCCTGGTTCTTGGCGATCACGAGGAACCACGCGTCGGGCTGTTCGTCGACGCGCTGGATCGTCGACCACGCCAGCCGCTGCTCGTACGACTCCGCCTTCATGGCGAAGCCGGCTTCGTCCAGGGTCAGCTCGTAGTCCTGCCGGGCGGAGGGGTTCAGGGCGCGCAGGCTCTGCCGCACCATGAACGGCTCCAACAAGAAGGCGTACGCCAGGCCAAGGACGATCAACAGCACCGGGAACGGCCAGTCGCTGCCGGTGAGCCACATCAGTCCGCCGGCCGGCACCATGATCATGCCCAGGACGCGCAACTTCTTGGTCTGCGGGCGCACCACGAACTTGAGCGCGCGACGCAGGCGCTGCTCGTCGTACGGGACGTGGACGGAGATCTGCACTCGCGGATGCTAATCGAATCGCGCCGCAGGTTCCCCCGCTTTCACCAGACGACGTCACCGCGTTTTCCAACCCCCCAACGGGTCCCGCCCGCGTCGATGAGCGGTTGCGTCGATCAGCGGTTGGCGTCGTCGCGGGACAGGCGCAGCCAGCCGAGCAGCAGGGCGCCCGCGGCCCAACAGAGCATCGTGACGAATGAGGACGTGCGCGTCATCCCCGGCACCTCGCCGATCAGCAGGAACGCCGCGCCCGAACCGGGCAGGAGGTCGGCGAGCGCGGACATCCACTCGTAGCCGAAGTTCGGCAGCATCAGCGGCAGCACGAGCATCAGCAGGAACACGGTGACGAGCACGCCCGCCGTGTGGCGGAGCAGGAAACCGAGACCCAGCGCGAACGCCGACCCGGCCGCGAACACGAAAGCGACGTCGGGCAGCACGTCCCAGCCGCCGCCGAGGGTGAGCAGCGGCCGTACGGCGAGGAAGGACGCGAGGGTCGCGGCGGACGCCAGCAGCACGCCGACGCCGGTGGCCGCACCCACCGCCACGGTCGCCCGCGACAGGAACAGGACCGCACGACGCGGCGTCCACTGCAGGCTCGGCACGATCCCGCCCGTCGCGTAGTCGGACGTCACCGCGGTGAGGGCGAGCGCGAGCAGCGCGAACTGACCCGGCAGACCGGTGACGGCCGCCGCCGCCCACGCCGACCCGCCCTGCGGCGGATCGGGTTCGAGGCCGCCTCCAGGCCCGCGATGGTCGCGATGCCCACCATCGTCACGGCCGCCGCGGCCAGGAACCACCACGTCGCCCTCACCGTCCACAACCGCGTCCACTCCGCGGCGCACGCGCGGGCGAACACGCGTCCGATGCGGACGTCGTGAGCCAGGGCCGTCACCGTGCCTCCTCCGTCGTGAGCACGGGCTCGCGGCCGTGGTGCTCGACGCTGCTGTCGGTCAGTTCCAGGTACGCGTCCTCGAGCGACTGGCGCACCTCGGACAGGTGGTGCAGCGGGACGTTCAGCGAGTGGGCGAGCGCGCCCACCTCCTCGGCCGTGCCGCCGTCGACGCGCAGCTCGCGTCCGTCGACCCGCTCCACGTCGAACCCGTGCTCGCGGAGCCCGGCGAGCAGGTGGTCCGGTTCGGGGCTGCGCACGCGCACCTGGACGTGCCCGAGCCCGCTGGAGGATCTGCTCGGTCGTGGCGTCGGCGATGAGCCGGCCGCGGCCGATGACGACCAGCCGGTCGGCGATCTGCTCCATCTCGCCGAGCAGGTGGCTGGAGATCAGCACGGTGCGGCCCTCGTCGGCGAGTTGGCGCAGCAGGCCGCGGATCCACCGGACGCCGTCGAGGTCGAGCCCGTTGATCGGCTCGTCGAACACCAGCACGCCGGGGTCGCCGATGAGCGCGGTCGCGATGCCCAGTCGTTGCCGCATCCCGAGCGAGTAGCCCTTGATCCGCCGACGTGCCGCGCGGCCGAGCCCCACCCGCTCGATCACCTCCTCCACCCGGCGTCGCGGGATCCCGTTCGACCGGGCGGCCACGCGCAGGTGACCGCGCCCGGTGCGGCCGGGGTGCGCCGCGCCGGGGTCGAGCAGCGCGCCGACCTCCCGGAGCGGTTCGGCGAACGACGCGTACGGCCGCCCGTTCACCAGCACCGTGCCCGTGGTCGCCCGGTCGAGGCCGAGCACGACCCGCATCGTGGTGGACTTGCCCGCGCCGTTCGAGCCGAGGAACCCGGTCACCTTGCCGGGCTCGACGGTGAAGCTCAGGTCGTCGACGGCGAGCACGTCGCCGTAACGCCGGGTCAGCCCGCGCACCTCGATCACCGGTCGTCCTCGTCCCCAGCCGGCGCGACGAGGACGCCGTCCTCGTCGTCGTCGACCCACTCGAGCAGGTCGCCCGGCTGGCACTCCAGCACCCGGCACATGGCCTCCAGTGTGCTGAACCGCACCGCCTTCGCCCGGCCGTTCTTCAGCACGGCCACGTTCGACGGCGTGAGCCCGATCCGCTCGGCGAACTCACCGACGCTCATCTTGCGCTTGGCCAGCTCGACGTCGATGCGCACGATGATCGCCATCAGATGACCTGCTCCATGTCGGACCGCAGCGTGGTGGCCTGCCGCAGCAGCGCGCGCATCACCACCACCAGCAGCCCCACCACGGTGATGCCGATCGACATCAGGAACAGCACGAGCGGGCCGCCGGGGTCGTCGGCGTTGAAGCCGACGTAGAGGAAGAAGCACTGGAACACGACCCACGCGGCGGCGATCGCCCACACGATCGCGTCCACCCACCTCAACGACGCCTCGCTGAAGATGCGGTCCTTCTGCACCAGGGTGAGCAGCTTCCAGATGGACACGATGACCACCTGGACGCACAGCACCCAGAACACCGACACCGCGGTCAGCGGCCACCTCAGGTACGCGAGGTCCGGCGACTCCTCGGCCATGCTCCGGAACTGGCCGGGCAGCGACATGACCTGGAACAGGACCAGGACGCCGAACATCAACACGAGGAACACCCGGAGCGCGACTACCGCTCGATGCGTCGTAAGCATGCATGGAGTTTCGCGCGCTACCTATCGAATGTCAATCGGTACCTATCGACTCACGGTAAGTCAGCACGCCGTCACGGATGGTCAGCCCGACGAACCGGGCGCCAACGCCGCCTCGACCGGGACCCCGGTCCGCGCCGGCCGGACGATGCTCCTCAACGCCGCCTCCGGGCGCGGTGCGGCGGGCTAGCCTGGCCCGACGGCAGCACTGGGGACGGCTTCGGCCGTGATGAGGGGAGCCTGATGAGTTCCGCACGCACGTGGAAACGCCTCGCGGCGATCGGCGCGGTCACCGCCGCCGCGCTCGTGGGGGTCACGACACCGGCCGGCGCGGCCACGTCCACCACCTTCGGGCCGGTGGCGATCACCGACGTGCCGGCCGCGAGCAAGAAGATGCACAAGGTGCAGGCGATGGGCCGGATCGAGGCGTCCATGACGGCCGGGCAGACCGCCTACGTCTACTCGACCCTGCGCGCCTACAACTCCGCGCACGTCAACCTGGTCGACAACGAGGTGCGCTGCGCCGGCGCGGGCGGCGGCAACGTCGTCCTCGGCGAGAACCTCGACCCGGCCGCCAACGCCAACCCGGGCCGCGGCGACATCACGATCATCAACCGGTTCCTGGTCTCCGCCACCTCGACCGGCACGCTGACGTGCACCCTCTACGTGCGGACCAGCTCGCTGGCCGAGGCCACGTCCTCGTTCACGGTCAGCGGCACGTTGCGCTTCGCCTCCCTGCAGGTCGCGGAGGACGTGAACGGGTCGGCGATGCAGACGTCGCTGCCCAACGGCAACACCGTGGTCGGGGCCAAACCCGTCTACACGCCGATCCTCGACCGGACCATCGGGTCGGGCCACGAGGAGGTCGCGGTGATCGCGGACGTGGAGTACATGTCCTGCTACCCCACCGCGTGCGAGCACTCCAGCACGACGTCCGGCGCGCGCTTCACGTTGTACGCCCACCAGATGAACGGCGAAGCCATCTGCGCTTCCGCACCGGCCGCCCAGACGAGCGTGAGCGTGTCCCGGCAGACCCACCACAAGGCGGTGCCGCTGTACACCACGATCACCCTCCAGCCGGGGTGCGACCGGATCTACGCCTACGTGCGGGCGGAGTACGTCGACGGGCCCACGGGCGCGATCCAGGGGCAGGCGAACGGCCTGACCGACGAGTCCGGCTCCGCGGGTCCGGGCGTGCCGCAGCACAACTCGGCGATGACGCACATGTTCGCCGTGCCCAGCTAGCCGAGCCGGTCAGCGACGCCGGGGGTGCCCGAGCGCGGCGGGTGGCGTGTTGCCCGCCGTGGCGCCCTCGGCGTACTGCGGTGTCACGATGAAGACGAACTCGTGCACGCGGTCGGCGGCGAGCCGGTCCAGGACGTAGGACTCGCCGATGCGGATGCCGTGGCGCATGATCAGTTCCTGGTGCACGGGGAACGCCGTGCCGTCGTCGTTGACCGGGTTGCCCAGCACCTCCAGGGCCCACGTGTCGCCGCCGACGATCGCCGGGCGGGAACGGGCCAGCCAGCGCGCCTCGCGCAGGTAGATGCCGGGCAGCCCGCGCGAACCCTCCCAGCGGGCGATGTCGGCCGGGTCGCGGCGGGCCAGCAACTGGTTCCAGCCGGTGCGGAACAGCACCACGTCACCGGGCTCCAGGTGGCGGACGCCGCCGAACTCCATGGCGTCCCGGATGTCGTCCAAGGTGATGCGGTAGTTCTCGCGCAGCAGCGGCCGGCCGTTGCTCGCGGGTTCGGCCAGGTCCTCGACGCGGTCGCGGGCGAGCTTCACCCCGAGCACGTCCAGCAGCACGCCCCTGGTGACCACCGGGCCCATGTGCTCGGCGCCGAGCCGGACGGTGCCGTGGCCGCGGGCGATGTCGGGCCCGCGCAGGCCGTTGTAGAACAGGTCGGACGCGCCGATGTGGTTGAGGTTGTCGAGCTGGCTGCCGATCTGGTGCGTCGCGGCGAGCGGTTTCGGGTGCCTGGGCGAGAACTCCGCCTCGAACCGCTCCTCGTGCAGGCTCAACCTGTTGTCGCCCAGCGGTTCCAGCTTGACCAGGACGCCGCCCTGCTCGGCGAAGCCCGGTGGCGGCGGGTATCCCCAGATCGTGAGCCGCTGCTCGTAGGTGCGGCGCGGGTCGGTGCTGAAGGCCGGGAAGCCGTTCCACATCAGCTCGCCGAGGTTGTAGGTGGTGACCTCGCGGTGCGCGCGCAGCAGGCCGAGCGCGGCGGCGGTCTTGGCCGGCGTGACCTCGTTGAACGCGCCGCGCTGGTCGTCGGGCCCGTACCGGCTCGGCGCCCAGTCGGCCAGGTTCGCCGGGTCGGCGTAGTCGAACGGCGTGTCGTCCGGCCGGCCGGCCTCGGCGGGCGCGGCGCCGGCGGGAGCTCCGACCAGTCCGGCGGCGCCGGCGGCACCGGCCAGCTTGAGCACGTCACGGCGTCCGAAGCGGTGCTCGGCGAGGTAGTTGCGCAGCAGGTCCGGGTTCACTCGGCGGCTCCTTCGGTGGTGGGCAACCCCTCAGCCCTATCGAATGCCCCGGGGCCACCGCAACGGACGTCACCGCAATGCGTGAACGGTCCGGCCGGCACGACGCCACCGCGCGCCGAGGATTGCCCGTTGATCCATTTGGGCACACCACCTTGGTGATGACGACACGTGAGGCGCGGCAGGTGGTGGTCGTCGAGCGGTTCGCGGTGCGGAGCGCGGTGTCGTGGGTGGCCGCGGCCGCCGCCGGTGTCGCGTTCGCGGTGGTCGTGGTGTCCGTGTGGGCGGAGTGGGCGCCCGTGCGCGAGGTCGACCAGGCGATCTCGGACGGGCTCACGCGGTGGGTCGGCGGGTCGGGAGGCCTCGTCGCGGCGATGAGCGGGATGACGCGGCTCGGTGACACGGCGACGCTCACCGGGGTGACCGCGTTGGCGGTGGCTTGGCTGCTCCTGCGCCGGCGGCCCTGGGTGGCGGCGCACGTGGTCGTCACGGCGCTCGGTGGCGGGTTGCTCGGCGTGGTGGTGAAGGAGCTGGTCGAGCGGCTGCGCCCGCTGGTGGACGTCGAGGTGGCCACCGCCGCGGGCTGGAGCTTCCCCAGCGGGCACACGCTCGGGGCCACCGTGACGTACGGCGTGCTGCTGCTGGTGTTCGCCTCCGTTCGGCGGGCACGTCGGGTGTTGGCGCCGCTGGTGGTCGGGGTCGTGGTGGTGGTCGGCTTCACGAGGGTCGCGCTCGGCGTGCACTACGCCACGGACGTGCTCGGCGGCTGGCTGCTCGGCCTGGTGTGGCTGGCCCTGACCACCGAGGTGTTCCGCCGGTGGCGGCGTGAGGAGGGACTGCCGGAAGTGCCGCTGTCGCGGGGTTTGGCGCCGGAAGCGGCGGACGACCTCCGGCCCGTGTCCGGGCGCCGGGTGCGGGTGCCGTCCGACTTCCGGCTGGTCGCGGCGCGGCTGCTGGTCGTCTGGGGCCTGCTGCTCGGCGCGTTGTTCGCCCTCGGCTCGTGGCTGACCGCCGCCGGACCGGACGTGCCGACCGCCTGGGACCGGGCCGTCGTCGAGTGGATCGCGCAACGCCGCGTCCCCGGCTGGGACGCGGCGATGGACCGGGTCGGGGCGTTCAGCGGCACGTGGCCGGTGATCGGGGCCGCGGTGGTCGCCTGCGTGCTGGCGCTGGCCACGACGCGCTCCTGGCGGCCCGTGCTGCTGGTCGCGTTGGGGATGCTGGGTGAGGTCACGCTGTTCCTGATCACCACCGCGATCGTCGACCGCGCCCGCCCGGCGGCCAAGCTGCCCGACGACCTGCCGCCCACGTCGAGCTTCCCGTCCGGTCACGTCGCCGCGTCGGTGGTCCTCGGCACGTCGGTGGCCGTGCTGGTCGTGCGCGGCACGCGGAAGTGGTGGCGGTGGGCGGTGGTGGCGATCGCCCTGGCGATACCGGTGGCGGTGGCCGCGCAACGCCTCTACACGGGCGTCCACTACCCCACCGACCTGCTCGGCAGCCTCCTGCTGGCCCTGCCCTGGGTCACCGCGGTGGCCCTGTCGACGGTCGGCCCCGGGTCCGGCTCGGCAGCGGACGCGGTCAGGGCCCGGCGAACAGCGGGGTGAGGGCGGCGACCAGGTCGGTGACCAGCGCGGCGGCCCTCGGGTAACCGGTGGCGCTGTCGTGCCCGGTCAGCACGGCGACCACGTAGCGGCCGTCGACCACGCCGGTGGTGTTGAGCACCCGCAGGCCGTCGTAGCAGCACGCCCAGCCCTGCTTCACGCCCCACTGGTGCGCGCCCACGGCGTCGGGGATGCCGAAGGTCTGGTCGAAGCCGTCGGCGCCGGTCGGCGTCGCGCCCTCCAGCGCGGGCACGATCACCCCGGCGTGCGGCGAGTGCAGCACGTGCCGGTAGACGGCGACGACGTCGCGTGCGGTCATCCGGGTGTCGCCCCACTGGTTCGGGTCGGCCGGCGGCGACAGGCCCGGCAGCCCGATCTCCTCCGCCCAGCGGCGCGGGATCGACGGGCGCCACAGGCGGTTGGCGATGTCGTCGTCGCTGGTGGCGATCATCCGGGCCACGTCGCGGGCCGGCGCGGCGCCGCGGTCCAGCGCGTCGAGCGCGATCAGCAGCTTCACCACGGACGCCGTCGGGAACGGCTCGTCAGGGCGTTCGGCGAACAGCTCCGCGCCCGAGCGCAGGTCGTGCACCAGGACGCCGCGACGCACCGACGGCGCGAACCCGGCCAGGCTCACCGGCTCCGGTTCGGGCTCCGGTGTCGGTGCGGGCTCTGGCGTCGGCTCGACCGACACCGCCACCTCGGGTGGTGCCGCGGTCGTCGGGCCCGGCGCGCTGACCGTGACCGCCACCGACAACACCTCGGCCCCGGCCCTCGGCGAGACGTCCTCGCCCTGGGCCAGACCGGTGACGACCATCGCCGTCACCGCGCCGACGCACAACGCCGCCAACCCGCTCCGCGCTCTGTCCACACCCCTGAAATGCCGGTGACGCCGCGAAACGTTGACCGGAAGTCGAGGCAACCTCACACCGCCTCACGCGTCCCGCGCGTGGCCGGGCGCGGGCGCGGCGGGTCGCGTCAAAGCGCCGACGCACAACGACCCCGGTCATTCGAAAGCATTCGAAGTCGAATGCGGTCGAATAACGGGAAGGGGTGCGTCCGGCGTGGGCTTCCGGGTGATCTGGAATATCCGAAACAATAATCCATTGAACGTAAAAGGTCTTCACGACAAGTGGGTTCCCTGCTAACGTCCGATTTCTGGAAGCGTTCCCGGAAATCTCGCCGCCACCTGTTTGCGATCATCCGACCAGGGAGCCGAAGATGCCACTGAAGTCATCACCAGGCCTGACCGGCAGGCGGCGGGCACGTCGCGGGTTCGCGGCGACCGCGGCGTTCGCGTTCGCCGCGGCCATGGCGCTCGGAACGGGCCCGGCCGCCGCGGACGTGACCGCCGCGGCGCGCGTGGACAACCCGTACGCCGGCGCGTCGGTGTACGTGAACCCGGACTGGTCCGCGAAGGCGCGGGCCGACGGCGGGTCGGCCATCGCCAACCAGCCGACGTTCGTCTGGATGGACCGGATCGCCGCGATCAACGGCACGACCGGCGCCCGCGGCCTGCGCGCGCACCTGGACAACGCCCTGAGCCAGGCGGCCGGGCGCACGATGGTCGTGCAGTTCGTCATCTACAACCTGCCCGGCCGCGACTGCGCCGCGCTCGCGTCCAACGGCGAGCTGGGCCCGGACGACCTGCCGCGCTACAAGTCCGAGTACATCGACCCGATCGCCGCGATCATGGGCGAGTCGAAGTACGCGAACCTGCGCATCGTGACGATCATCGAGATCGACTCGCTGCCCAACCTCGTGACGAACGTCGGCAGCCGCCCGACCGCGACCGCCATGTGCGACCGGATGCTGCAGAACGGCAACTACGTCAACGGCGTCGGGTACGCGCTGGCGAAGCTCGGCGCGATCGGCAACGTCTACAACTACATCGACGCCGCCCACCACGGCTGGATCGGGTGGGACGACAACTTCAGCGCCTCCGCGACGCTGTTCGCCCAGGCCGCCCGCGCGTCGGGCAGCACGGTGAACAACGTCACCGGTTTCATCGCGAACACGGCGAACTACGGGGTGCTGAAAGAGGACCACTTCACGATCAACGACACCGTGAACGGCACGTCCGTGCGCCAGTCGAAGTGGGTGGACTGGAACCGCTACGTGGATGAGCTGTCGTTCGCCCAGGCGTTCCGCACGCAATTGATCAGCGCCGGGTTCCCGTCGAACATCGGCATGCTGATCGACACCTCGCGCAACGGCTGGGGCGGTTCCCAGCGCCCGACCGCGAAGGGCCCGACGACGAGCGTGGACGCCTACGTCGACGGTGGCCGGTACGACCGGCGCATCCACCTCGGCAACTGGTGCAACCAGTCCGGCGCCGGCATCGGCGAACGGCCGAAGGCGAGCCCGGCCTCGGGCATCGACGCCTACGTGTGGGCCAAGCCGCCGGGCGAGTCCGACGGCGCGAGCCGGGAGATCCCGAACAACGAGGGCAAGGGCTTCGACCGGATGTGCGACCCGACGTACACGGGCAACGCGCGCAACGGCAACAACATGTCCGGCGCCCTGGCCAACGCCCCGCTGTCGGGCCACTGGTTCTCCGCCCAGTTCCGCCAGCTGATCGCCAACGCCTACCCGCGGCTCTGAGCCGACGCGGCCGGGGGTCCCGGGCCACCCGGTGACCCCCGTCCGCCTGACCAACCAGCCGCGCCCAGCACCCCAACCGCCCTACCCCAACCCCGCGCCCCGCCCCAGCACCGCGCCCCGCCCACCGCCGGCCTGCCCACCGCCGGCCCGCCCACCGCGCGGACCGCGTTCCCGTCCTGGCCGACCGCGTCGAGGCGGCTCCCGTGGGCGACCTGCCCGTCAGCCGGTGGCGATCTGCCGTTCCGCCAACCGCTCCGCCGCCTGGCGTCGTCCCGGCGTGAACGGGTCGGCGGGGGCGCCGCGGTCAGGCCCCTCCGCCCAGCCGCCGATCTTCTTCGCGACCCGGGCGAGCGCCGGGTCGCCCGGCCCCACATCCACCCGGAAGTGGCCCTCCTTCGGCGTCTTCCGGGAGTCACCGCCCCACCGGACGACGCCCTCGCACTCGGCCAGAATGTCGCGGATGACCGCCACCTCGTGCGGGAACAGGCCGCCTGTCGCGCCGGCCGGGTACCGGGCGGGCCGGATGGCGATGGCGGTCCCGGAGCGGTAGTCCGCCGCGTACGGCGTGCCGGCCGGCGGCTCGGCGTAGCCGGTGATGTCGTCCGCACCCAGGGTGCCGACCTCGTAGTGGAACCGCCGGGCGACGTGCAGCAGCACCACGGCGCACGGCCCGGACAGCAGCGTCACGGACGCGTTGGAGCCCTCGACCGGGTAAGTGGCCAGGTCGCCGGGGCGCGCGGGCGGGGCGGAGGCGACGGGCGGCGCGGCGGAGGCCACGGACGCGGTCAGGCCGACCGACGCGACGACCGCGAGGCCGCCGGTGATCGTGAGGAACCGGCGACGCCCGAGCAGGCTCACGCCCTCGGAGGGTTGGTTCACGACTGCTCCTTGGGGGATCGGGGGTTTCGGCGGGCGGCGACGGCCAGGCCCGCGAACAGCGCGGCCGCGACGAGCAGCACGACCACCGTCGGGTTGACGTAGGCGGGCACCAGGTCCTGGTAGGCGTTGCACCGGCGGGACAGCGGGAAGTAGGTCACCTGCCCGTGGGCACGGTCCCACCCGCCGTGCTCGAGTTCGCACGTCTCCCTGATGTCCGGCGTGTACAGGTGGATCGCACCCCAGGCGTACACCAGGAACGCCGCGAGCGGCGCGCACGACGCGGCGACCGCCCAGCGCCGAGCCGTTCCCGGTACGCCCACGGGTCCCTCCCCGCACGCCGCCCGGGCGTGCCCTCAGCCGTGTGACGATCCTCTCGATCGTCTCCGCATAGCCTTGCAGGAACGGCTCCAGCCTGGCCGAGGGCAGCTGCGAGGGCAGCAGGCAGACGCCGCCGGTCCGGCGGATCGCGGCTTCGGTGAGGGTGGCGAGCTGCGCGTCCGCCGTGCTGCCGCCCAGCGCGTTCCAGGCGGCGTCGCGCACGCCGGTCACCGTGCCCCCGTAGCGGCCGGCGTAGAACTGCCGGAACCTGGTCCGGTGCCCGTCGACGAGGTGGGCCCGGATCGCCTGGTCGATCCGGGCGCCGGCGCGCACCGCGCTGCCGATCAGGTAGCCGTCGACGTCCTCCACGAGGTCGTTGAGCGGGAACGACGACAGCACGTTGATCTTGGCGAGGCGGTCGGCGCAGAACGCGTACCCCGAGGCGTACTCCTCGCCGTGCGACCGCCACTCGCCGTAGAACGTGGCCAGGTCGCCCGCCCAGCCGCCGAAGTCGCCGCGTCCGCCGTTCCCCTTGAGGTACACCGCGTTGGCGGTGGCGCCGAAGTGGTCGACGTTGACGGTGATGCCGAGCGAAGGGTCCACATAGGACTCGACGCGCGCCGGGCCGTGCGTCGACGCGTAGTCGATCCACGCCTGGTCGACGTCGCCGATCAAGGTCTCCCACCCGGACCAGGCGCCGTTGTAGGTCGGGTAGCGCAGGTACTCCATGACCCGCCGGTTCGCGTCGCCGCCGTAGGCCAGCGCGGTCGCGTACAGGTCGTCGACGTACCGCAGGTAGTCGTCCACGGGTGAGCCGCTCCCGCCGATGTTCTCCGGGCCGACGCCCGGGTCGTTGCCCCGGCGGACGTCGCGGTCGAGCGCGAAGACGTCGCCGCCCGCGTCGAAGTCGAACTCCTTGATCTGGTTGTACGACCAGTTCGCGGGCAGCGGGAAGCCCAGGTTGCCGGAGAAGCCCCACGACATGCCGGACACGAACGAGTACCGCGCGAACGCCTGGTCGCTGACCTGCGCGCACACGTTGCGCGAACCGTAGACACCGGCGACGTACCGCTTGCCGCGCGTGCCCAGACCGGCCTGGATGCCCTGGAAGTACGGGATGACGTGGCTCGCGATCTGCTCGCCGGTGGCGTCGTAGTCGACCGCGAAGTAGATCACCGTGCCCCGGTTGAAGCCGTAGCCGACGGCCCGGTCGTGCGCGCGCAGCGCGTGGTCGTAGCCGTTGGACCAGGTGAAGTCGTCGACGGTGTCGGCGGCGTACTGCGAGATGGGGAACACGCGCAAGCCACCGGCGAAGATGGCGTCCAGCTCGCCGGGCTGGATCTCCTTGTCGAGCGTGCTCCACGGGTCTTCGTCCAGGTAGCGGCCGACCACCTCGTAGCCCGCCGCCTTCAGCGCCCGCGCCCGGGGGACGCTGATGTGGAACCGGGTGTCGCTCGCGCTCGCGGGCCGGTCCGGGTCGCCGGTCGACACCAGCAGCTGCGCCCACGTGGCGTAGTCGCCGATGCCGGTGCGGGTGAGGGCGGAGAAGTCCTGGAACCTGTTCACGAAGTCGCCCAGCGCCGCGTCCCAGCCGGAGGTGAACGCGGCGAACACGCCGCCGACGCCGCCGTTGAACACGCACGCGGCGCTGAACAGCCGCACCCAGGCCACCGGGGAACCGGGCCGCACGGTGTTGTTGCGCAGGCCGTTCTGGGTGCCCGGTCCGAAGTGGCCGGTGGCCTGGTCCTCCGGGATGCCGATCTGGTACTGGATGGCCCGCATCAGGGCGATCTGCACGTCCCGCGTGAAGTGGCCGTCGCACGGGATGACGAAGAACGTCGACTTGGTGATGTAGGTGGCGTTGAGCCAGCGCTGGACGTCCCGCACCTCGACCCGCCCGCCGGACAGCAGCACGTAGGCGTCCATGTTGAGGATCGCCTTGAAGATCTTGGGCTGGATGTAGCCGTCGGAGGTGAACCCGATGTTGCTCTTGAGGTCGCGCACCGCCTCGTACAGGCCGTTGTCGTAGCCGCCGTTCGACGTGTCGCCCGCCGAATAGCCCTTGCAGAACAGGCCGTACTTCGCGATTCGCACGATGTTCGGCTTGGTGTAGCCGGGGCTGACGTCGCCCCGCTCGGCGAGTTTCGCCAACGTGGTCGGGCCGAACGAGTCGGAAAGCGCCGTGATGCCGAGTTCGTGCTGGAGCGCGCGGGTCAGGGAGAACATGACCGCCCAGCCGGTCACCCCGGTTTCCGCACATCGCTCGTAGCCGGGCACCGAGCCGTAGGTCGAGTTCACCCAGCGCTGCGCTTCGAGCACCTTCGGGTCCGCCATCGTCCGTGTCCCCCGGGATCGTTCGAAGGGTCCGCCACCCGCTGTCCGGGCACGCATCGCTCCCGCAGGTGGGACAACGGACACCGACGTCCCGGTCGACCCCACTCCCCTTCGCGCAATTCCCGGAAAGCATTCGGAAACGGTGGCCGCCAAATGCCGTGCAGCACCGCGCCGAACACTTCGGAAATCAGGAGGAGCAGCGAATCGACCTCACGTCACCGGCCCCGTCGCACCGCCCCCTCGGCAGCGAGAACGAAGCTAACCAGGCCCGGAAGAAGCGTCAACGACCACGTTCGCGCTTTCACATCTCCTTCACCCGCAGGCCCGCCGCCGCCACCACGGACGGCGCGAGCGCGTCGGCGATGAGCGCGTAACCGGCGGGCGAGGGGTGGAAGCGGTCCGCGGAGAACAGGGTCGGGTCGGTGGCGAACCGGTCGGACAGGTCGGGCCCGGCCGCCGCCACCACGCCGCCGGCGCGGACCACCGCGTCGGCCTGCGCACGCGCGTAGAGGCCGCTGGCCTGTGACACGAAAGCTCGGTACGCGGGCGGGACGTGCGAGACGACACCGAGGTCCGGAGCCGTCGCCACCACGACCTGCGCGCCCGCGCGGCGCAGGCCGAGCACGGCGTCGTGCAGCAGTCCCGCGCCCACCGCCGGCGGCGTGAACGACGTGAGGTCGTTCGCCCCGATCACGACCAGCGCGACGTCGACGCCCGTCCGCACCGCCGCGCGCACCTGCGCGTCCAGCCCCGAAGACCGCGCGCCGGACACCGCGTGCACGCCGAGGTCGACGCGGTGCCCCGCCGAGCGGAGCACCGCCGCCAACCGCTCGCCCAACGTCTCCTCGGGCCGACCGCACCCCACGCCGGCGGCCAGCGAGTCACCCAGGACGCGGAACCGCAGTCGTCCGGTCATCTCACCGCCGCCGACGTCCGGACCGGGTGCTCGCGCGCGGTCACGTGCACGCGGCGGTGAGGTTGGCGACCTTGGTGGCCTTGTCCTCGAGCCACGCGGCCGGCTGGAGGACGAGGTCTTCCAGCGTCACCGCGCGCAGCGTCGTGGCCATGGCGGTGATGGCCTCGTTGACCGTCGTGTCGGCGGCGTTCGCGGCCAACGCGCTGAGGCTGTCCGCCGCGGAGTGCGCCTGCTCGACGGCCTGCTCCGGGCTGGTGGTGTCGAAGGCGGTGGTGGCCTGCGCCAACGCCTCCGTGCACACCTGGACCGTGGCCGCGGTGTCGGCGACGGCCCCGGCTGCCTGCGAGGCTTCCTGGAGCGTGCCGCAGGCGGTCAGCGCGGTGACGGCGGCGATCGTGGTGACGGCGGCGGCTAGACGGGCAGTGGCGCGCATGGCGTGCTCCTCCGGCTCAGTTCCCGAACCAGAGGTCTCCCCGACCGCCAACCGCGGCGGCGCCGTGACCGGACCGCTGCGGAGCGGCCGTAATGACGATCACGGGCAGAGTGGGTACTCCCCTCTGCCACCAGGATGCCGGTCCGACCGCACGAAGGTCAAAGTGACACAGGTAACGCCGCAATTCCGCGACGGAACGCAACCTGTCGGCTCGCTGGACCACCTTGCTCGTCGGGTTCCCGCGCGCACCGCGGCTGCGCCCGTTCGGCGTGGTCGCGCCCGAACGGGCGAGGCCGCCGTGAAAGCTCAGTGCGCGAAGGTCCAGCGGGTGGCGCCGTGCGGTTCCACGACGGCCACGCCGACGGCGCTGTGCAGGGTGAGGCGGTACAGGTGCCAGGGCGCGGGGCCGGCGCTCGGCGCGTTGTACGGAGCGGTGAACGCGTCGCCCTCCGCGGTGGCCGGCCAGCCGCCCTCGCGGTAGACGGCCGCGATCCGTTCCAGCACTCCGGTGTCGGTGACGCGGTGTGCCTCGCCCTCCATCACGAGGTCGATGCCGCGCAGCCGCACGGAGATGCTGCACGCCGGGTTCACGGCCAGGTTGCGCGACTTGCGCGTGCCCGGTCCGCTGACGAAGTACAGGGCGTCGTCCACCCAGATGGCTCCGACACCCGCGGTGTGCGGCCGTCCGTCGGGCCGCACGGTGGCGACGAAGAACGTGAGGTCGGCCGTCGGCGTGTCGGCGGCCAGGACGTCGCGCGGACGGCTCCACGGCAGCTCCGCGTGCCCGTAGCGGTCGAGGTTGTGGGTCGTGGTCGGCTCGGTCATGGTGTTCGTCATACCCGAGCGACGAACGGGCAGCCCCCGTCTCGACACCCGAGCCGGAAGAATCCGGCGGGTTTCACACCATCGTGCGATCGAGGAAGTCGGTGATCAGCGGGGCGATCTCGGGCAGCCGGTCCTCCAAGGCGAAGTGGCCCGTGTCGAGCAGGTGGAGCGCGGCGTCCGGCACGTCGCGCAGGTACGCCCGCGCGCCCGCCTCGGTGAAGAACGGGTCGTTCACGCCCCACACGATCAGCGTCGGCGGGCGGCGCTCGCGCAGCCACGCCTGCCAGTCCGGGTAGGCCGCGACGTTGCGGTGGTAGTCGTAGGCCAGCGCGAGCTGCGCCTGCTTGCGGCCGGGCTGGTCCAGGAACAACTGGTCGAGCAGCCACCCCTCCGGCGCGACCAGGGCGGGATCGGCCGTGCCGCCCTCGTACTGGCCGCGGGTCGCGTCGAGCGTGAGCAGGTCCATGATCGTCCGCTCGTCGTCGGGCGAGTCCGGCGTGACGGCGATGAAGTCGCGCGCCGGCCCCGACAACCCCTCGGCGTAGGCGTTGCCGTTCTGCACGACCAGCCCGGCGATCCGGTCCGGGTGGCGCAGCGCGAGCCGGAAGCCGACCGGCGCGCCGAAGTCGAACAGGTACAGCGCGAAGCGGGTCAGTCCCAGGCGGTCGACGAAGCCCTCGACGACCTCGGCGAGCCGGTCGAACGAGTAGGTGAACCCGTCGGGCGCTCGGGTGTGGCCGAAGCCGGGGTAGTCGGGCGCGATGAGCCGGTAACGCGTGCCGAGCGCGTCGATGAGCCGGCGGAACTGGTGCGAAGCGGACGGGAAACCGTGCAGCAGCAGGAGGACCGGCGCGTCGGCGCGGTCCGGCAGCGACTCCCGGTAGAAGACCTCGACCCCGTCCACGTCGACGTGGCGGTGGGCGACCCGAGCGAGCATGTCACATGCCTCCTTGGCGTGATGATGCGTTAGGTATAGCCGGGAGTGACCTAATGGGTCAAGCGGGCTTGATAGCATTAGCACCATGAGTGACACCGGCCCGCTCACCGGCGAGCACCTGGCCATCGACCTCGTCAACACCCGCCCGGCGACCGAGGACGGTCGCGCCGACCTGCTCGACACCCCCGAGCGGCTGGCCGCGTGGCTGGCCCTGGAACCCGCGCTCCAGGCGGAAGCGGGTGGCGCCACGCCCACGGCGGCCGACCTGGCCGCGGTGCGCGCGGTGCGGGAGCACGTCGATGCCGCCGTCCACGCGCTGCGGCACGGGAACCGGCCGCCGAAGGCCGCCCTGCGCGGCCTGACCGAGGCGGCACGCGCGGCGCCGGCCGTGCGCGAACTGGACTGGGACGGCGCCGCCGTCACCGCGACACCCCGGCGCGCGGGCCGGCTCGGCGTCCGACTGGCCGCCCGCCTGGCCGAGGCCGCCGCCGACCTGCTCACCGACCCGGCGATCGGCACCCTCAGGAAGTGCGAGGCCGACGACTGCGTGATGGTCTTCCTGCCCGCGCACCCGCGTCGGCGCTGGTGCTCGCCGGCGCGTTGCGGCAACCGCGCCCGCGTCGCCCGCTACTACCAGCGCCACAAGGGCCGGACGTCGTCGTGATGCCGAAGCGAGCCGTTGCGGCCGGGTCCGGCGCGGGTTAACTTGGAACGATCATTCCAAGATGGCGAGGCGGACATGCCGGACGTGAAGCACTTCGACCCCGAGGCGGTGCTCGACTCGGCGGAGGAGCTCTTCTGGCGACGGGGCGTCTCGACGACCGGCGTGCAGGACATCGTGTCGGCGACCGGCGTCAACCGGTCCAGCCTGTACGCGACGTTCGGCGGCAAGCGGGAGCTCTACGTCGCCGCGTTGCGCCGCTACGCCGAGCGCCGTTCGGGGCCGGTCTTCCAGCGGCTCGCCGAGGACGAGCGGGGGCTGCCGGCGATCGCGGACTTCTTCCGCGGGCTGATCGGGGCCCGCTGCGCCGGCGAGCACGCCCGGTGGGGCTGCATGGTCACCAACGCGCACGCCGGCGCGGAGCACGACGACCCGGACGTCCAGGCGGTCCTGCACGAACACCACGACCGGTTGCGGGCGGCGATGTGCGCGGCGCTGGAACGCGCGCGGGCCGCCGGCGCGCTGCGGCCCGGCGTGGTGCCCGAAACGTCGGCCGACGTCCTCGCGCTGCTGGCCTACGGGGTGAACGTGCGCTCGCGCGCGGGCGCGACCCCGGAAGCGCTGGGCGACACCGTCACGGCCGTGCTCGACTCACTGGCGAACCGATCCGAGGAGATCCGCTGACATGGTGCAGTTCACCGTTCACGACGAGACCACCGCGCCCGAGGAAGCCCGCGCCCACCTGGAGGCGGGCAAGCGCCGCCTGGGTTTCGTCAGCACGCTCAACGGCGTGATGGCGGAGTCGCCGGAGCTGCTGGCCGGCTACAACGCCCTGGCCGAGCAGTTCGGCAAGTCCTCGCTGTCCGGGCCGGCGAAGCACGTCGTGTGGATCACCACCAGCGTCCTGAACGGCTGCGAGTACTGCGTGGCCGCGCACTCCACGATCGCGCTCAAGTCCGGTGTGGACGAGGGGACCGTGCAGGCCCTGCGCGCCGGCAAGCCGGTGTCGGACAACGCCTTGGAGGCCGTCCGCAGGCTCACGGAGCGGATCGTCACCGACCGGGGTTGGGTGGGCGACCAGGACGTCGAGGAGTTCCTGGCCGCGGGCCACACCCGGCGTCAGGTGCTGGACGTGATCCTCGGCGTCGGGATGAAGACGTTGTCCAACTACACCAACCACATCGCGCACACCCCGCTCGACCCGGCCTGGCAGGCGCAGGAGTGGAAGCGGGACCGGGTCTAGCAAACGACTCCGCGCTCGGTGGGGCGGGCCGCCCTCGGGCGGGCGGAGTGTGCGCGCCGCCGGGCGGGGGCACGGGTACGCGGGCACAGCCCGGGGATGCGGGTGGGGCCAGGGTGTCAGCGGCGCCGGGCCGCACCGGGGGAACTGAGGCGCACGGGCGGGTCCCGTTGCACCGGCGCGACTGGGGTGCGCGCCGGCGGGACCGGGTGTGCCGGTGGGGTCGGGTGTGAGTCCGGCCCCACCGGCGCGTCAGCGCCCCGCCGGGAGCACGAGCCCGCCGACCGGCAGACCGCGTGAGGCGGGAGCGACCGATGGCGAGACGGGCGTGGCCGACGCCGTTCCCGCGTAGCAGTCGGGCCGTCCGTGCCGGATGTCGGGCACGTCGTCGACCAGCTGCCAACCGAGGAGGGACAGCGCGTCGGCCGGCCGTGTGCGGCCGTCTCCGCCCTTGTCGCAGAACGTCCGCTTGGTGATGACGTCCTGTCGCAGCACCACCGCGTTCCGGCTGCCCTCCTCCAACAGGGACAGGTCGTGATCACCGGATTCGAGCACCCAGCCCACGTGCCGCCCGTCCCGGGTTTCGACCCGCTCCAGCGGCACCCACGACGGGGTGCCGTAGTTCGGCGCGGCCAGCACCGCCAGCACCACCACCGCCGCACCCGAACCGCGGTAGAGGCGGCGGCACGCCTGGCGGACGGGCGAGGGCAGCGGCAGCACGGCCCCGGCCACCCGGCCCACGACGTAGACGGTCCACAAGACCACCACACCGACGCCGACGTACAGCGGGAAGGCGAGGACGACGACCGCCAGGGCGCCGAGCGCCGGCCACACCAGCCGGGTGCGGCCGGCGTCCGGGCGTTCGGCGAAGCGCGGGGTCGTCCAGCTCACCACCACCCACGGCGCGAGCACCGAGACGGACATGAACACGCTGAACGCGACGGTCGCGAAGTCCACGCCCCTGAGCACCGCGGGCAGCACGTGCACGTCGTACCTGACCCAGGCGAACAGGCTGAACGCCGCGAGCAGCACCGACCCGATCGTGACCAGCAAGGCGGCCGTCTCCAGTCGGGCGACCCAGGACTGAGCGCGATCCATGCCGCATTCTTCGGCCGGCCCACCGGCAGCGGCAATCGCCGACCCGGACCTTCAGCCGTTCGTGCCGCCCACGGACGCCGCCGCTACGGCAACGCCGGACCCAGGTACGGGAGCTCCGTGCCCGCCGCCACGGTCACCGGCACCTCGTCGCACAGCGCCGTCGCCACGGTCAGCAGCACGTTCTGCCGCGCCGCGACCGGGGCGGTGATGTCCTGGTTCATCCCGACCGACGCCTGGCGGCCCAGGTCGGCCGTGTGCAGGCTCCACGTGTTGTAGCCGGGCACGTCACCGCCGTGGCCCCACCAGTCCTCCCCGCCGCACGGGCTGGACAGGTGCATCAGGCCGAGGCCGTACCCGAACGGTTCGAGCGCGCCCGGCCGCGCGTCGCGCATCTGCGCCAGCAGGTCGGCCGGCAGCAGGCGCCCGCCCAGCAGCGCGCCGAAGAACCGGTTCAGGTCGTCCGCGGAGCTGACCACGTTCCCGGACGCCCACAGCCGCGACCACACGTAGGTCGTCACGTCGGTCAACGGCGCCTGCTCGCCGTAGATCTGCTCGTAGCCGTGCGCCGCCGGGAACGGCAGGAAGGGCTGGTAGCTCGGGAACGACGTGTCCCGCAGGCCCAGCGGCCGGAAGACGCGCCGCTCCAGCTCACCGGCCAGCGAACGGCCCGTGATCCGCTCGACCAGCAGACCGAGCACCGTGTAGCCGGTGTTGGAGTAGGAGAAGCCGGTGCCGGGCGCGAACAGCAGCGGCACGCCGTCGGTCGCGAGCCGCACCAGCTCGGTCGGCTCGAAGCTCTCCCACCGCTTCGTGTCCACCTCTTCGATCGTCTGCCAGTGCGCGATGTCGCGCGGCACGCCGCTGGTGTGCCCGAGCAGCTGGCGGACGGTGATCGGCTCGGGGTACGGCAGCAGGCCGGGCAGGTGGTCGGCGATCGGGTCGTCCAGCCCGAGCCGCCCCTCGCCGACGAGCTGCAGCACCACCGTGGCCACGAACGACTTGGTCACGCTCGCGACCCGGAACCGGCCGCGCGGGTCGGGCGCCCGCCCCGTGCGCAGGTCGCCGACGCCGGCCGAACCGCGCCAGGCCACCGCGCCGTCCACGACGGCCGCGTACGAACCGGGCACGCCCGCCGCCACCACCTGCGCCAACGCCTCCCGCACCGGCGAGTCCGCGCTCGCGCGAGCACCGGACACCGACCCGGCGACGAGCGCCGCCACCACCCCGACCACGACACCTGCGCGCTTGATCCCCATGACGCCAGCGTGCCCGAACCTCCCCCCGGCCGGCCACCGGGTTCAGACGTGGCCCCGCAACCGGGACCAGGCCAGCACGACGTGGACCCGGTCGGGCACGCCGAGCTTGCCGAGGACGTTGGAGACGTGCACCTTCACCGTGTAGCGGCTGATGGCCAGGCGCCGCGCGATGTCGTCGTTGGCCAGGCCCTCCGCGATCAGCTCGCACACCTGCCGTTCCCGGGGTGACAGCCCTCGAACGGCCTGGAGCAGCGCCCGGTCCTCGGCGGTCGGCATGGCGGGCCGGAACGCCGAGATCATCCGGGCGGTGGCCTCGGGAGCCAGCACCGCCTGCCCGGAGGCGACGACGCGGATCCCGTCGCGCAGGCGTTCGCTGGGCGCGTCCTTGAGCAGGAAGCCGCTGGCGCCGGCCTGGAGCGCCGCGTAGACGTAGCTGTCCAGGTCGTAGGTCGTGAGGATGAGGACCTTGGTCCGGCCCGCGATCCGGCGGGTCGCCTCGATCCCGTCGAGGACCGGCATCCGGATGTCCATCAGCACGACGTCGGGCGCGTGCCGGTCGACCGCCGACACCGCCTGGCTGCCGTCCGCCGCGACACCGACCACCTCCAGGTCGGGCACCGCGTCGATGAGCTTGGTCAACGCCTCGCGGAGCAGCTGCTCGTCATCGCAGACGACTACGCGGAGCACGTCGCGCTCCGAGCCGGGAAGCGCGCCCGCACCTCGAACCCGCCGTCCACGCCCGGACCGGCGGTCAACGTGCCGCCGACCAGCTCGACGCGTTCCCGCATGCCGATCAGCCCCAGTCCCGTCCCGGCACGTCGGGTCACCGCCGGCCTCCCGTTCGACACCACGACCGACAGGTGGTCGGACGCGTAGGTCAGGGACACGGTCGTGGCGACCGGCCCGGCGTGCTTGATCACGTTGGTCAGGGCCTCCTGGACCACCCGGTAGGCGGCGTGCTCGATGCTGGCGTCCAGCGGGCCCGGGTTGCCCTCGCGGACCACCGCGACCCGCGGACCGCTGCCGGGCATGCCGTCGACCAGCTCGTCGAGCCGGTCGAGGCCGGGCGGCACGGCCAGCGGGTCGTGATCGGCGTCGGACAGGCTCCGGCGCAGGATGCCGAGCAGCCGGCGCAGCTCCCCGAGGGAGTTGCGCCCGGTCCGCGCGATGCGGTGCAGGGTCTCCCGCGACTCCTCGGGCGTTCCGGTCTCCGCCGCCGCGGTCGCGTCGAGCACCATCGCCGTGACCGCGTGGTTCAGGATGTCGTGCAACTCCCTTGCCAGCAGGGCGCGTTCGCGTGCCGCCGCGCGCCACTCGATCTCGGCGCGCTCGGCCTCCAGCTCGCGGATCCGCGTCCGCTGCCGGCCGCCGAGCCACCCGCTCAGCAGGAAACCGACGTACATCACCGCCACCGACGCGATCCCGATCACGGCGAACCCCGCCGGCGCGCCGCCGCTGATGCTGAGGACCATCCCGACCGCCAACGTCGTCAGGGCGATCGCGAGCCCGACGCGTTGCTGCACCGGCCTGCCCCACGTGCCGAGCGCCGACGCCGCCACCAGGAACGCGACGAAGATCTCCGCGTCGACGGCGACGAGCACGCCCTCCAGGCCCATCACGACCAGCAGCACGGTCAGCGGGAACCGGCGGCGCCACGCCAATGCCACGGACTGCGCCGAGGCCACGCCCAGGACGGTCCACACCGATCCCTCGTCCGGACCGTCCAGGACCAGCAACCACGCCACCATCAACGGCAGCAGGACCAGCAGGCCGTCGCTCAGTCGTTCCAGGCCTGCACGGCCGACCGCCGGACCTTCAGCCACCGCCGCGCCAGGAACACCAGCGCCACCGCCCACGGGGTCATGCCGACCGCCCAGCTCAGCGCCGCCGGCGGCCCCGGCTTCGGCCCCGCCGCGACCGGCAGCGTCGCGGTCGAGGTCCCGTCCGGTCCGTGCACGGTGAACTCGAAGCGCCACCAGCCCTCCTCGGGTAGTGCGACGACGTCCAGACCCCACGCGTGCCGTGCCAGCGGGTGCCGCTGCAGCGTCATGTCGGCCTCACCGTCGAGGCCCACGATGCCCAGGGCCGTCGGTTCCCCGGACGGCGTGATCGCCCGCAGGGTGCCGGAGCGCCCCTCGATCCCCCCGGCGGGCTCGAACGTGAAGTCTAGCGACCGCCCGGCGCGCACCGGCCAGTCCGTGAACGAGGCGGTCAGCGTGCCGGCGCCCAGCGAGACCTGCTCGCTGTGCACGAGGGTGAGCGTCGACGCCCCCGCGGTCGCACCGGGCGCGGCCACCAGCACCACCGCGGCGGCCGCCGCACCGAGCAGGGATCGGAACCCCATCACGCCTCCCTCGGAGCGAGCCGGCGCATCAGCGCGGCCGACTGCCAGCCGAACCTGCCGGCGACCGCGCCGAGCGCCGTGACGAGCAGCGCCGCGAGCAGCGGGTTCGTGCCGACCTCGTCGAGGAGGAGCTGGGAGATCACCACGGTCAGCCCGATCACCGCGCCCAGCACCGCCATCGCGACGTTCGGCGCGATGCCACGACGGCGGGCGAACGCCACCGCGGCCGCGCCGACCACCGCCGTGAGCGGGAACACCAGCGGCATCGCCAGGGCGAGCAGCGGCACGCCCAGCGCGTTGTCCCGCAGCGGCTGACCGATGCTCTCGGAGTACCACCGGGTGGCGAACGGCGGGAAGAAGAACGTCGCCGCGTGCACGGCCACGAACAGCAGCCCGAGCGCCGCCACCCACCACCCGCTGCGGGTGATCCCCGCGACGGCGCACAAGGTCCACGCGGCCACCGCGCTGCCGCCGAGCACGGTCAGGCTGACGCCGAACGCGTCGCCGTCGAGCATGATCGAGCCGGCCGCGACGCCGAACGCGCCGGCCGCCGCCAGGCCCCACCGACCGGACCTCGTGTCGCGCAACGCGGCGAAGGCCATGACCACCGCGACCGCCTGCACCTGCATCGCCAGTTGCAGGCTCAGGTGCGACGGCGTGCTGTCCAGCAGGTCGAACCCGTAGACGGTGTGCCACCACAGGTCGGTCGCCCCGTACAGCAGGTGCCCCGCCGCGCCGAGCCCGGCGACCAGGAACGCCGCCGGCGCGCGGAAGCCCAGCACCGGCACGCCCGGTCCCGCCGTCGCCCCGCGGCTCGGCAGCACCACCGCGAGGCTGGTCAGGCCGATCAGCGCGGAGCCGAAGTAGAACATCAGGTGCGGCGCGGTGAAGAAGGTGTCCGGGCCGACGTCGACGTGCCACTGCCCGTCCCACCCCACCCCGAGCCACAACGAGCAGAACCCGGTCAGCAACAGCCAAGAGCCGATCACCTGTCGCTTCGGTAGCACCACGACTCCTCATCCCACGGTGATGTCGAAGGTCACGATCTCGTCGTCGGCCCGCACGGTCAGCACCCACGGGCCGGTCATGGCGAAGAGCTCGCCGGTGGCCCGGAAGAGGCCAGGCCGTTCTCGTTCCGCGACGACTTCCGGGGTCATGTGCCCCATCCGGGGCATCGTCGCGTAGAGCGACACCGAGGCCACGTCCGCGGGGACTTCCACTTGCGCTGCAACGGTTCCGGTGCCCGCCCGGTCCAGCAGCACGGTCACGTCGTCGTGGCCGAGCCGGACCGGGGCCGCGTCGGGCGAGGACGTGAAGGCCAACGCGGCGACCGCGACGACGGCCACGGCCACGGCGGCCACGAGGAGGACCGGCCGCCTCATCGCGTGTCACCGACCTCGACCACGTACGGGACCGTCACGACCCGGAAGTCCTCGGCGTACTGGAGCCACGCGAAGTACCGGCCCGGGCGGGGGAAGCTCACCGTGAAGCGCAGCAGCGGGCCGTGCCCGGCCACCGTGCCGTCCGAGGAGGTCGACGTGGAGCCCCGCTCGTGCACGTGGCCCAGGAAGCCGCCCGCCTCGTCGCGGACGATCAGGTGTCCCGCCATGCCCAGCCACGACTGCAGGCCGGTGCTGCCGGTGTCGACCTCGATGGTGGCGGGACGGCCGGGCGGGAACGTCCACGTGGCCGGTCCGGGCGGCTCGTCCGCCGCGACCGCGCCGATCTCCTCCGCTCCGACCCCGACCGTGCCGACCTCGTCCGTGCCGACCTCGTCCGCGCCGATCCCGCCCGCGCCGATCCCGCCCGCGCCGGTCCCGTCCGCGCCGACCCCGAACGTGCCGGAGACCAACTGGCCGCCCGCGTCCGTGCGCTCGAACTCGGTGTGCGCGAGGTACCCGCCGGGCCGGTCGGCGGCCAACCGGACCTCGACCCGCCCCGGAGCCGTCCGCAGCGGGTGGAGGTGGCGGAAGAAGCCGCCGTCCCTGCTGGTGACGACCAGGTGCGCGAGGGCGTCGTGGTGCACCGCGAGGTCGTCCACCGGCAGTCCGGTCGAACCGTCGACCAGGTCGAACCGCAGGGTGAACTCCTCGCCCACGGCCGGTCGGGCCGGCGTGGTGGACAGGAACGCCTGCGCGTTGGGACGTCCCGCGTCCCGCTGCTCCGCGCCGAGTCCCGGCGACATGACCCCGACCGTCGCCGCGACGACCGCCGCCACCACGCCGACCCCGCCGAGCGCGAGCGCCGCCGTCCGCCGGGACCTGGCGCCCGCGACCAGTGCCGCGGTCAGCGACAATCCGGTGGCCCCGAAACCGCCGTACACCACCAGTTCCCAGGTGGCGGGCTTCGGCACCCGGACGAGGAACGGCAGGGCCGACGACTCGGCGGCCGCGGTCAACCGGAGTTCGTGCGCCCCGGTCTCCCGGACGTCCAGCACGACCGGGTAAGTGCCGGCGCGATCGGGTCGCAGCAGGACCTCGCCCGCGCTGTCCCCCACCGCGATGTCGATCGCGAGGTCGCGGACCGGGTGGTGCGCGACGAGGTCGACGTGCAGCGGACCCGGCACCCGCGGCGTCCGCCTGATCACGACCGTGAGCTCGACGCCACCGATCGTCTGCGCCAACCGGACGTCGGAGTCGGCGCCGACCACGTGCGCCGCCGCGGGCGTGGCGGTGACCAGCAGTGCGACCGAGATGCCCAGGAACCAACGGATGAACACGACATCGACGTTAGGAACCGGGCAACGGCGGCACATAAGGCGCGGGTAGCGACTCCGCTAGTGCCGGAGAACTACTCCCGGCGCCACGGGTGCGTGGTCACGTCAGCGAGTCGTTGTCGAGCGGTCCCCGGACGTGGCCACCCCGTTCGACGCGGGCCGTCCGCTCCCGCCGCGTTCGCGGCCCTCAGTCGAGGCAGAACTCGTTGCCCTCGATGTCCTGCATCACGATGCACGACTCCTCGACACCGTCGGCGAGCATCGTCCGCACGTGCGCCGCGCCGAGTCCGGTCAGCCGGGCGCACTCGGCCTCGAGCGTGGCGAGGCGCTCCGCACCGACGAGCCCGGTACCGGCCCGCACGCAGAGGTGCACCCGGTTCTTCACGACCTTGCCCTCGGGAACGCGCTGGAAGAACAGCCGCGGGCCGACACCCGTGGGGTCGACGCAGGCGAACGCCGCGCCCTGGCTCTCGGGAGGAAGCGAGCGGTCGTAATCGGCCCAGGTGGCGAAACCCTCGGGCGCCGGCGGCACGACGTACCCCAGCACCTCGCACCAGAAGCGGGCCACGCGCTCGGGCTCCGCGCAGTCGAAGGTGACCTGGAACTGCTTGACCGACACCATGGGCCCACCATAGTTGCGGGTCCGGAGGCCGTCGCACGGCGGTGGGCTCGGCCGCGCCGGCCCACCGCCGCTCCCGCTACGGCATCACCATCGGCTGGTCCAGGACCCACAACCAGGACCCGTCCGGCTGGCGACGGGCGACCTCGACGGTCATCTCACCGCTGGTCAGCGTGGACATCGTGAGCGCAAGGTCACCGCTGACCAGCGCCTCGTGCTGCCGCCCCGGCGCGAGCACGGGCGCGGCGGCGACGAACTGCTCGTACACCTTGCGGATCTCCGCGTGCCCGGTCGCGAGGTTCCCCGGCGGGAACGCCAGCACGGCGTCCGGCTCGTACAGCGCCACCAGTCCGTCGACGTCGCCCGCGTTGCCCCGCTCGATGAAGTACTTGCCCAGGTCGTTCGGCTCGGCGGCCGCGTTCTTGCTTGTCATGCGGCTAAGCCTCCAACCAATACACGACAACCTGTGTCATGTATTCCGGTAAAGTTCTCTTATGCGCGCCGACCGGTTGGTCTCGCTGGTGCTGCTGCTGCGCCGGCACGGTCGGCTGTCCGCGACGGCGCTGGCCCGTGAGCTGGAGGTGTCCACCCGGACCGTGCTGCGGGACATCGAGGCGCTGTCGGCGGCCGGCGTCCCGGTCTACGCCGAACGCGGCCGGCACGGCGGTTTCACGCTGCTGCCCGGTTTCCAGACCGAGCTCACCGGGCTCAACCACGACGAGGCGCTCGCCCTGCTGGTCGCCGGGTCGCGGCGCGGCGCGCAGGCGTTCGGCCTCGGCGCCGCGCTCGCCTCGGCCATGCGCAAGGTCGTCGACGCGCTGCCCGAGAGCTACCGGGCCACCGCGGCCGGCGCGGCCGAGCGACTGCTCATCGACCCGGGGACCGACCTGCTGTCACGCCGGGTGGTCGCCGAGGAGGTGCCGGACGCGGTGGTCGCCGAGGTCCGGCGCGCGGTGTTCGCCGGGCACAAGCTGCGCATCCGCTACGCGGCCGTGGACCAGGAGGCGAAGTGGCGGACGGTCGACCCGATCGGCCTGGTCACGGTCCGCGAGCAGGGTTACCTGCTGGCCACGAGGTCCGGCGAGGACCGCACCTACCGGCTGTCCCGGATCGAGGCCGCCGAGGAGCTCGCCGAACCCGCGCAGCGACCGGACCGGGTCGACCTCGACCGGGCCTGGCAGGAGCGCGGCACGCGGTTCCGGGCGGGCGGCGACCAGGTGACCGTGCTGGTGCTGCTGAACCCGGCGCGGCGGGAGGAGCTGGTGGGCACCGCGCTGGCCGTCCTCGCCGAGGACGTCGACGCGGACGGCCGGCTGCGGATGGAGGTGACCTTCCAGGACGCCTGGCACGCCGAGTGGGCGCTGTGGCGGCTCGCCACGAACGCGGAAGCCCTGGCGCCGCAGTGGCTGCGCATTACCCTGCACGACCGCGCCGTCGCGATCGCGACCCGCTACGGAGCGCCGTCCTGAGGGACGTCGTCCTGGCGAGCGCCCTCCTGCGGGGCGACCTCGCGAGCACTGTCCTGAGAGGCGACGGCCTCGCGAGCGCCGTCCTGAGGGGCGGCCTCGGGCGATCCGGCGATCAGCCGGGTGACGAGGGCGCGGTAGGAGTCCTTCATCGGCAGCTCGTGTTCGATGTGGACGCGGCGGCGGGTGGTGGTGACCTCGACCCCGCGCACCGGATCGCGGCCGGAGCGGGTGTGGTCCTCCCACCACAGGCCGATGCCGCGGCGTTGCCAGGCGGGCAGGTCGTCGAAGTTGATCCCGTGCTGGTACAGCAGCTCGTTCTTCGCCGAGGTGGTCGTCCCTTCCAGGCGCCGGGTGGCCTCCCGGCGGGACGCGCCGGCCTTGCGCAGGGTCCAGTAGCACCAGCCGTTGAGCGCGCAGCGGGTGGCGTCGGCCTGCCGCCAGGACACGTAGTCGACCACGTCACCCACGCCCGCGCCGAGCCAGATCCGGCTGTCGAAGTGCGCGGGCTCGCCGGCGGCGTGGGTGAACGCGGCCGAGGCCACCCCGGCGGAGATCGACACGACCTTCTCCACACCGCGCCCGAACATGTCGTGGCGCGGGTCGAGCACGATCGAGATCTCGTCGCTCTCGGTGTAGGCGTAGCGCGCGCCGAACTCGGTCAGCAGCGCCTGCGCGGTCTCCACCATGAGCCGGGAGAAGCGCGCGTCGAACGGCTTGTCGAACCGCTCCTCGGTGAACCGGGAGAACCCGCGCCCGTCGACCCGCACGACCACCCACATCCCGGCCGGCGCCGTCAACCCGTGGAACCACTCCCTGGCGCGCTGCCCGGATTCGAGGTCGGCCCACCGCATCGTCACTCCTCCAGGGGTTGAACGTCGAACCCGCCGCAGCCGTCGAACCGCACGATCGACAACTCGTCGAACCCGTCGGCGCGCCGCGGCCGCCGCAGGCGCTTTACGGTCGCATAAAGCCCCACGTCGGGCACCCTGGTTTTGTCGTCCCTGGCGGCGTTGCGGGCCATCGACGCGGTGAGATCCGGCGGGAACCAGTATCCGACGATCCGCGCGCCGCGCGCCCGACCGGCCGCGATGAGCGGCGCCCATTCCTCGGCCGACGGATTGGTGTTGTCGACCGCGACGTCGAGCCCGGCGTCGAGCGCCTCGCCGATCAGCCGCAACTGCCTCGCCTGGCGTCGCCGCGCATTAGGGAACGCGTCCTTGCTGACGTGCGCGTGCGTGCCCGCCAGGACGGTGCGGTAGAAAGTCGTCTTCCCCGCCGCCTGAAGTCCGATCAAGATCGCGACCTCGGTCACCGGGCAATGGTAGGCGGCCCGCGCGCCTCGCCCGATAGCCGACCTCATTAACTGTCCACAGTGGACATATGCTATCGGTATTCCGCACCAGTTGCTCCCATCGGAGGGATACCGCGGCAACCACTTGGCGTCCGATGAAGTCCCGTGATAAAGATTCCAGACCCTGCTGACGCACTGGTATCCGGCAGCTCGCCCGCACCAGAGGAATTGATGGACCAACAAACACTCGCGGTGGCGTTCTGGTTCCTGCTCGCCATCGTGCTGATCGTCGTGTTCCTGCTGGTACGCCAACAGCGGACGACCCGGGCGTTACGCCTGCGGGCCGAGGAGGCGGAGGCCCGGGAGCGGATCCGGGCCGAGGAGGAGCGACACCTGGTCGACGCCCGGCTGCCCGCCCTGGCGGAGTCGCTGAACCACCGGCCCGTCGAGGTGCCCGGCCCGAGGCACCCGCGGGTGGCCGAGGCGCACGAGCCGGTGTTCGCCCTGTTCACCGACTCGGTCCGGCAGGCGAGCGCCCGTGGCGAGCAGTCGGCCCGCGCCACGCTCAAGTCCATGATGCGCGCGGTGCAGAGCCTGTCCAACGAGCAGCAGGTCGCGATCTCCGCGATGCAGGACCGGCACGACGACCCGGACGTGCTGGCCGGCCTGATGCGGATCGACCACATGAACTCCCAGCTCAACCGCCGGGCGCAGGCCACCGCCGTGCTCTGCGGCTCCTGGCCCGGGCAGCAGCGGTCGGCGTCCTCGTTGACCGACGTGGCGCGCGGCGCCACCTCCCGGATCCGCGACTACCTCCGGATCAACGTGCCCGCCGAGTCCGACGTCGCGGTGGTCAGCCGCGCGGTCGAGCCGGTCGTGCTGGCCGTGGCCGAGCTGCTCGACAACGCCGCCCGGCACTCGCCGCCCAACACCAGCGTCGAGGTCAACTTCCAGCAGGCGCACAACGGCATGGCCGTGATGATCGACGACGGCGGCGTCGGCATGACCGTCGAGGAGCTGCAGCGCGCGGCCCGGCTGCTGGCCGGCGACGGCGGCAACGACGTCAACCGGCTCGGCGACCCGCCGCAGGTCGGCTTCGCGGTCGTCGGCGTGCTGGCCAAGCGCTACGGCTTCCGCGTCTCGGTGGACACGCGCTCCCCGTACGGCGGTGTGCGCGCGGTCGTGTTCCTGCCGACCGAGCTGCTCACCCGGGTCAGCAAGCCGACCATGCCCGACAACGCCGTGGCGCTGCCGCCCGAGCGGCGACCCGTCCCGCCCGTCGACCGCGCCGAGCCCGAGCGCACCCCCGGTGGCCTGCCCCGACGTCGGCGGACGCAGACCGCCGAGCAGGGCGCGCCGTCATCGACGCCGGTCGTCCCGGCGCCGGCCGAGCAGCGGATCGCGACCGGGCTGGCCGCCTGGAAACGCGGCACCGACTCGGGCCGGGCCACCACGCCGCCGCCTGTCGCTGAAGGGAACACCCAGGGATGAACAACGCATTGGGTTGGATGCTCGACGACGCCCTGAAGATGCCGGAGACGCGGCACGCCGTCCTGCTCTCGGCCGACGGGCTGCTGATGGCGCACTCCGCCGGCATCGACCGGGACGACGCGGAGCGGCACGCCGCCGCGATGTCGGCGCTGCAGGCGCTGGCCCGCGCCACCGCCGAGTTCTGCGGGCAGACCAGCGAGCAGTGGCAGCAGACGGTCAGCGAGTTCGTCGGCGGCTACGTCTTCCTGGCCGCCGCCGGTCCGGGCGCGTACCTGGCCGTGTCGGCGACCGAGCGGGTGGACATGGAGGCGGTCTCGTTCCGGATCCAGGAGCTCGTGCAGCGGCTGGGCAAGGAACTCACCAGCCCGCCGCGGCAGGACGCGGGCAGCCCGGCGTGAGCGGCGAGAAGCGCCTGCGAGGGCTGGTGCGGCCGTACGTCGTGACCGGCGGACGGGCGCACGCCAGCCGCAACACCTTCGACGCGGTCACGGTCGTGATCGCCACCCGCGAGCAGGTCTCCGGGCTGTCGCCGGAGAAGAAGCGGCTGATGGAGCTCTGCCGCGGCGGCGCGCTGTCGGTCGCCGAGATCGCCGCCCACCTCTCGCTGCCGATGAGCGTGACCAAGGTGCTGCTGTCCGACCTGGTCGACAGCGGGCACATCGCGACGCACGCCGCGGTCTCGCACGCCGCCCGCCCGAACATGGAGCTGCTGAAGGAGGTGCTCGATGGCCTCCGCGCTCGCCTCTGACGGCGTCTACCTGCGCGACACCGTGCGCACGGCGGTGAAACTGCTGGTCGTCGGCCCGTTCGCGGTCGGGAAGACCACCTTCGTGGGCACCCTCTCGGAGATCCGCCCGCTGCGCACCGAGGAGACGATGACGCAGGCCGGCGCCCTGGTCGACGACCTCGCCGGGGTGGACGAGAAGAACACCACCACGGTCGCGCTGGACTTCGGCCGGCTGACGCTCACCGACGAGCTGGTGCTCTACCTGTTCGGCGCGCCGGGCCAGCAGCGGTTCACCCGGATCTGGAAGGACATCGCCCACGGCGCGCTCGGTGCGCTCGTGCTCACCGACACCCGCCGCCTGGAGCAGTCGTTCGAGGTGATGAGCCTGCTGGAGGAGCTCGGCATCCCGTACGCGGTGGCCGTCAACGCCTTCGACGGCGCGCCCGCGTTCCCCGGCGAGGAGCTCCGGGACGCCTTGGACCTGCTGCCCGGGACACCGCTGATGTTCTGCGACGCCCGCGACGCCACCTCGTCCACGCAGGCGCTCGTCTCCCTCGTCGAGTACCTGTTAACCCGCAACCAGGAGAACGCGTGACCTCGCAAGCCGCCCCCGGGCAGGCATGTCCCGCACACCACGGCCGGACGCCCCTGCACGGCCCCGACTTCGCCGCCGACCCGGCCGCCACCTACCGGGCCCTGCGCGAGCACGGGCCGGTCGCGCCCGTCGAGCTGGCGCCCGGTGTGCCCGCCCACCTCGTCGTCGGTTACGCCGCGGCCCTGGACGTCCTGCGCAACCCCAGCGCGTTCCCGCGCGACCCCCGCCGCTGGCAGGCGAAGATGCCGCCGGACTCCCCCGTGCTGCCGATGATGATGTACCGCCCGAACGCCCTGTTCACCGACGGCGCCCAGCACGCGCGGCTGCGCGCCGCGGTCACCGACAGCCTGAGCCGGGTCGACCCGAACGCGCTGCGCGGCCAGGTCGAGCAGACCGCGGACCTGCTGATCGCGAGGTTCGCCGGCAAGGGCGAGGCCGACCTGCGCGGCGAGTACGCGAAGCTGCTGCCGCTGATGATGTTCAACCACCTCTACGGCTGCCCGCCGGAGCTCGGTGACCGGCTGCTCAAGGCCATGAGCTCCATCTTCGACATGGTCGACCCGGAGCAGGCCAACGCCGAGCTGACGCAGTGCATGGTGGAGCTGGTCGCGCTCAAGCGGCAGCGGCCCGGCCACGACATGCCCTCGTGGATGATGGCCCACCCGGCCCGGCTGACCGACGAGGAGCTGATCCACCAGCTCGTCCTGCTCATGGGCGCGGGCACCGAGCCCGAGCAGAACCTGATCGCCAACGGCATCCGGCTGCTGCTGGCCGACGACCGGTTCGCGGGCGACCTCTCCGGCGGCAGCCTGCCGGTCGAGGAGGCGCTCGACGAGGTGCTGTGGACCGACCCGCCGATGGCGAACTACTCGGCGAGCTACCCGCTGGAGGACACCGACTTCGCCGGTGTCCGGCTGCCCGCCGCCGAGCCGGTGGTGATCAGCTTCGCGGCGGCCAACAACGACCCCGCGCTGGTCGGCCAGCAGCGCTCGGGCAACCGGGCGCACCTCGCCTGGAGCGCGGGCGTGCACGCCTGCCCGGCGCAGCAACCGGCCCGGCTGATCGCGTCGGTGGCGATGGAGAAGATCCTCGACGCCCTGCCCGACATGCGCCTGGCGGTCCCCGTCGACGAGCTGGTCTGGCGGCCGGGCCCGTTCCACCGCGCGCTCAGCGCGCTCCCCGTGCGTTTCACCCCGGTAGCCGTGCCCGTCCAGCCCGACGAGTCACCTGGAGAGCCCCGTTGGAACGTGCAGCCGAACCCATCGTCCTCGACCCCACCGGCCGTGACCTCCACGCCGAGTCCGCAGCCATCGCCGCGCGAGGGCCGGCGACCCTGGTGGAGCTCCCTGGCCAGGTTCCTGCGTGGTCGGTGACCAGCCAGCAGACCCTGCGCGACCTGCTCGGCGACCCCCGCGTCTCGAAGGACGCCCGGCAGCACTGGCCCGCGTTCGGCACCGGTGAGATCTCCGAGGACTGGCCGCTGCACCTGTGGGTCTCGGTGCAGAACATGTTCACCGCGTACGGGGGCGAGCACCGTCGCCTGCGCTCGCTGGTGTCCAAGGCGTTCACGGCGCGGCGCGTGGCGGCGATGCGGCCGTGGATCGAGCGGATCACCGACCGGCTGCTGGACGAGCTCGACGCGGCGGAGCAGCCGGTCGACCTGCGGGAGCGGTACGCCTACCCGATCCCGATCGAGGTCATCTGCCAGCTGTTCGGCGTGCCCGCCGAGGCGCGGTCGGAGCTGCGGACGGTGGTCGACGGCGTCTTCGACACCACGATCACCGCCGCGGCGGCGCAGGCGAACGCCGTGCAGCTGTACGGGATCATGCACGAGCTGGTCGCGGCGAAGCGGGAGAACCCCGGTGACGACCTGGCCAGCGGCCTGATCGCGGTGCGCGAGGACGACGGCTCGAAGCTGGAGGAAGCCGAGCTCGTCGACACCCTGATCCTGGTGATCTCGGCGGGCTACGAGACCACCGTGAACCTGCTCGACCAGGCGATCACCGCCCTGCTGACCCACCCGGAGCAGCTGGCCGCGGTCCGCGCGGGCACGAGCGGCTGGGCGGACGTGATCGAGGAGACCCTGCGCTGGCAGGCGCCGATCGCGAACCTGCCCCTGCGGTACGCCGTGGAGGACATCGAGCTCGGTGACGGTGTCGTCATCCGCCAGGGCGAGGCGATCCTGGCGGCCTACGCGGCGGCGGGCCGGGACAGATCGGTGCACGGCGAGACCGCCGACCGGTTCGACGTCACCAGGGCCGACAAGACCCACCTGGCGTTCGGCCACGGCGTCCACTACTGCCTGGGCTCTCCCCTGGCGCGGATGGAGGCGGAGATCGCCCTGCCGGCCCTGTTCGCCAGGTTCCCGGGGATGGAGCTGGCGGTGGCGCCGCACGAGCTGGAGCCGGGCCAGTCGTTCATCTCCAACGGTCACCGCTCCTTGCCCGTGCGGCTGAAGTAGCGCGGCGGGCCGGGGCGCGTCACGAGCGGTGGCGCGCCCGGCCCGGTCGGCGACGGCCGGTCCTCGTGCGGCGGCGCGGTGGACGCGGGCTTCTGCTGATCGGGCGGGTTCGTGCTCGTCAGAGGCCTGCCGACGCTCCGTGACACAATCGGCCGCGTGCAGATCGGGACGCTGGGGCCATTCGAGGTTCGCACGGACGACGGCGTCTTGGCCGACGTGCCGGGCGCGCGGTTGCGCGGGTTGGTGGTCGCCCTCGCGCTCGAACCGGGTCACGTGGTCCCGAAGTCCGCGCTCGTCGACTGGATCTGGGGCGAGAACCCGCCTTCCGACGCGGCGAACGCGTTGCAGCGCCTGGTTTCCCGGCTGCGCAAGGCGCTGCCGGACGGGTCGGTGGAGGGGCAGCCGAACGGCTACCGGTTGGTCGTGGCGCCCGACGCCGTGGACGCCGTCCGGTTCGAGCGCCTCGTCACGCGCGCCCGCAACGAGGACGGCCCCCAGCGGGTGCGGCTGCTGCGCGAGGCCCTCGCGCTGTGGCGCGGCGCGGCCATGCAGGACGTCGGGCTGCCCGACAGCGAGGCGTTCGACGCGGCCGTCACCCGGCTCGAAGGGCTGCGCCTGACGGCCATGGAGGACCGGTTCGCCGCGGAGGTCGACCTCGGCCACGGCGCGGACCTCGTCCCGGAGCTGACCGACGTGGCCGCCGCGCACCCGATGCGGGAACGGTTCGCCGTCGCGCTGATGCGCGCGCTCGTCGCGGCCGGCCGCGAAACCGAGGCCCTGCTGGTCTACGAGCGCACGCGCGAGGCCCTGGCCGACGCGCTCGGCGTCGACCCCTCGCCGGAGCTGTCCGCGCTGCACGTCGCGCTGCTGCGCGGCGAGGTGGGCCGGCGCGAGGAGGAGAACCGGAAGACCAACCTGCGCGCCGAGCTGACCAGCTTCGTCGGCAAGGACGACGACGTCGCCGTGGTCCGCGGGTTCGTCGCCGACCAGCGGCTCACCACCCTGATCGGGCCGGGCGGCTCGGGCAAGACGCGGCTGGCCGCGGAGACCGCGCGCACGCTGCTCGACGACCTGCCGGACGGCGCCTGGCTGGTGGAGCTCGCGGCGATCGGCGCCGACGGCGACGTGGCCCAGGCGGCGCTCGCCGGGCTCGGCCTCCGGGACGCCCTGCTCGGCGACACCTCGAACGCGGAGCCGACGGACCGGCTCGTCGCCGCGCTGCGCGACCGGGAGGCGCTGCTGGTCCTGGACAACTGCGAGCACGTGATCGAGGCGGCGGCGGCGTTCGCCCACCGGGTGCTCGGCGAGTGCCGGCGGCTGCGCATCCTGGCCACGAGCCGGGAACCGCTCGGCATCACCGGCGAGGCGTTGTGGCTGGTCGAGCCCCTCGGCCTGCCCGAGGAGGGCGCCGGCCCGGACGAGATCGAGGCTTCACCGGCCGTCCGGCTGCTGCGCGACCGGGCGGGCGCGGTGCGCAAGGACCTCGCGGCCGACGCAGGTGCGTCGGCGACGATGGCGCGCGTCTGCCGGGCGCTGGACGGCATGCCGCTGGCGATCGAGCTGGCCGCGGCCCGGTTGCGCACGATGTCGCTGGACCAGTTCGCCAACCGGCTCGACGACCGGTTCCGCCTGCTGACCGGCGGCAGCCGCACCGCGTTGCCGCGGCACCGGACGTTGCGCGCGATGGTCGACTGGAGCTGGGAGCTGCTCACCGACGCGGAGCGGATCGTGCTGCGCAGGCTCTCGGTGTTCTCGGGCGGCGCGAGCCTGGAGGCGGCCGAGCGCGTCTGCGTCGACGACGCGGTCGAGCCGGACGAGGTGCTCGAACTGCTCACCACGCTGGCCGAGAAGTCGTTGCTGGTCGCCGCGGGCGACGGCACGCCGCGCTACCGGATGCTCGGCACGATCAAGGAGTACGCCGCCCAACGCCTCGCGGAGGCGGGGGAAGCGGACCTGGCGCGCCGAGCGCACCTCGCGTACTTCACCGAGCTCGCCGAGACCGCGGAACCGCAGCTCCGGCGTGCCGACCAGCTGACGTGGCTGGCCGTGCTCAAGGCCGAGCACGACAACATCGGCGCCGCGATGCGTGGCGCGCTCGCGGCCGGCGACGCGCGCGGTGCGATGCGGCTCGCGGCGGGCGCCGGCTGGTACTGGTGGCTCGCCGGGCACAAGTCCGAGGGCATGGAGCTGATCCTCGCGGCCACCGGCACGCCCGGCGAGGTGCCCGACGACGTCCGGGCCATGGTGTACAGCCTCATGACGATGTTCCTGAACTCCGGTCTCGGCGACGAGCACCAGGCCGCCGAGTGGATCCACAAGGCGTACGAGGTGAGCGGGCGGCTGGAGCGGGGCAACCCGATCCTGGCGCTGGTCGTCCCGCTGGAACGGATGTTGCGGACGCCGGGCGGGTTCCTGCCCGCGTGGGAACCGTTGCTGGACAACGAGGACCCGTGGGTGCGCGCGCTGGCGCGGCTGCACCTGGGCAAGATGCGGGTCATCCTCGGCCACGGCGGGCGGGAGGCGGACGCGTACCTCGAAACGGCTCTCACTGAGTTCCGGTCCCTCGGCGAGCGGTTCGGGATCTCGTTCGCCCTGACCTCGCTGGCGGACCGCATCGCCACCCGGGGCGAGTTCGCCGCCGCGTGCGAGCACTACGAACAGGCCGCCGCCGTCGTCACCGAGATCGGCGCGACCGAGGACGTCATCCGGATGCGGTCGCGACAGGCCCAGCTGTACTGGCTGATGGGGGACAAGGACTCCAGCGAGGCCGCCATCGCCGAGGCCGCGCGGTCCGCGGCCCGGGTCACCTGGCCGGACGCGCTGGCCGAGCTGGCGCTCGCGAAGGCGGAGCTCGCGCGGTGGACCGGTGACGTCGAGGAGGCACGCCGGCAGCTCGACATCGCGACGACCTCGTTGGGCGACAACGCGGAACGGCCGTACATCCGCGCGATCACCCACGACCTGCTCGGCTACCTCGCCGATGACCTGGACGAGTCGCGCGAACACCGCGCGGCGGCCTGCCAGGCGGTGTCCGAGGCCGGCCACCCGACCATGGTCGCGCTGGTGCTCGTCGGGGTCGCGGACCTGGCCCTGCGCCGGGGACGGCCCGAGCAGGCCGCCCGGCTGCTCGCGGCGAGCGCCGCCGTGCGCGGGCTCCCGGACCGGGCCCACCCGGACGCGGACCGGATCGAGCAGGGCGCGCGGAGCCACCTCGGCGACGAGCGGTTCGCCGAAGTGGCTCGGGAGGGCGCGGAGACGAGCTGGTCCGAGCTGGTGACGGCCGCGCTCGACTCGTGAGCGTGGCCGTCACCAGCGGCTACCCGACGGACGCGACGCCGGCGGCGATCGCGTCGGGGGTCAGCCCGCCGCACGCTGGACGATGATGTCGCCGTGCCGCGTGCGGGCGCGGACGGTGACCTTGTCGTCGAACGCGCCCAGGTCTTCCCGCGGCGCAACGGAGTTGCGCACCGACCCGCGCTTGCTCTCGGCGTCCACCCGGGCCGCGGTGCCCTCGCCGATGCCGACCTCGATGTCGCCCGAGCGGTTCGACAGCTCCGCCTGACCGCGGGTCAGCCGGCCGATCCGGATGACGCCGCTGCCGGTCTTGGCGGTGACGCCGCCGTCGGCGCGGTCGACGTCGAACCCGCCGCTGCCGCTGCTCAGGTCCACGTCGGACGCGGCGTGCCCGATCCACGTCTGACCGCCCGAACTGGACAGTCTGACCACGCCCACGACCTCCTCGATCCGCGCCGCGACCACGCTGCCGTCGATGTCGACGCGCCCGGCGACGTGGCCGATCGTGATCGCGCCCGCCGCGATGTTCGCCCGCAGCGCGTCCACGCGGTCCAGCTCGACCCGGCTCGACGCCGTGTGCAGCTCGCACTCGCCGAACGAGCCGTCCGCGCGGACGCTCGAATTCGCCAGGTACGTGACCAGGTCGGAGCCGGTGGGCAGGTCGATCGTGATGGCGACCGAGCCGCTCGCGCGCCCGGAGACGGTCGTCTTGACCGAGAGCCGGCCGCCGGCGAAGTCGACCTTGGTCTTGTCCGCCACCTCGACGTCCGACCTGCTCGCCCGGTCGACGGGTTCGACCAGCACCACGGTGTCGGTCCGGTCGCTCGCGGTGACCCGCACCCGGGCGCCGGCGACGACGACGGTGGCGGCGATGGGTCCGGGGGTGGTGAAGGAAGGCATGGCGGTTCTCCTCTGGTTCTCGTGCTCGGTCCGGTGGTGGGCGAGGCGTTCGGCCCGGGTCATGCCCGCTTCTTGAACGTGGAGGACGCCCACAGGTACCCGACCAGGGCGATCCCGGCGCACCAGGCGAGGGCGGCGATCACGTCGCCGGTGGCCGGCGATCCGTTGACGAACCCCCGCAGGGCTTCGATGATCGGCGTGAAGGGCTGGTACTGCGCGAACTGCCGGATGCCCGGACCCATCATCTCGGCGGGCACGATCGCGCTGCTGAAGAACGGCAGCATGATCAGCGGCACGGCGGCGAGCCCCGCCGTCTCCGGCGACTTCGCCGCCAGGCCGAGGGCGACGGTGAACCAGCCGGCCGCGAACGCGAGCAGCACGACGATGCCGACCACGCCCAGCCAGTGGGCGAACCCCGCCGCGGGGTCGAAACCGAGCAGGAAGGCGACCCCGACGAGCGCCGCGATGGCGACCAGGTTGGTGAGCACGCCGGCGACGACGTGACCGGTCAGCACCGCGCCGCGGGGGACGTCCATGACCTTGAACCGGTTGATGATGCCCTTGGTCATGTCCGAGTTCACCGCCGTGGCGGTGGCGCCGAGCCCGTAGCAGACGGCCAGCAGCATCAGGCCCGGTGTCGCGTAGTCGATGTAGTCGACACCGACGTCGAAGGCGTCCCCGAACACGTAGACGAACATCAACATCATCACGACGGGCATCAGGATCGCGTTGAACGCCGAGGTCGGGTTCCGGGCGATGTGCTTGAAGTTGCGGCGCAGCATGACGGTGGAAGGGGACTTGGCGCTCACTTGGCGGCCTCCGCGGTGTGGCCCGTCAGGGCGAGGAAAACGTCGTCGAGGTCAGGGGTGTGGACGGAGAGCTCCTCGGCGCTGAGCGAGTTCTCGTCGAGCCGGTCGAGCAGCGCCCGCAGGGACCGGGTCCCCGCGTCGCTCGGCACGCGCAGGGCCAGCGCCTCGTCGTCCCGCGTGGCGCCGGTGAAGAGCCGGGCGCCCGCGTCGAGGTCGGCGGCGGTGGCGAACCGGAGCCGGACGTGCGTGCCGGGGAGGCGGCGCTTGAGCTCGTCGGGAGTGCCCTGGGCGACCAGGCGGCCCTGGTCGAGCACGGCGACCCGGTCGGCGAGCTGATCGGCTTCCTCGAGGTACTGGGTGGTGAGGAAGATGGTCACGCCGTCGGCCACCAGGTCGCGGATGATCGACCACATCGTGCGGCGGCTGCGCGGGTCCAGGCCCGTCGTCGGCTCGTCCAGGAAGATGATCCGGGGGTCGCCGACGAGCGTCATCGCCAGGTCGAGCTTGCGGCGCATGCCGCCGGAGTAGGTCGAGGCGGGCTTGCGCGCCGACTCGACCAGGTCGAACCGCTCCAGCAGGTCCTCGACGACCCGCCGGTCCGCGCCCCCGCGCTTCAGGTCGACCACCAGCTCCAGGTTCTCGTACCCGGTCAGCACCTCGTCCACGGCCGCGAACTGGCCGGTGACGCCGATGGCCGCGCGGACCGCCTTGGCCTCGGTCGCGAGGTCGTGGCCGGCCACCCGCGCCGTCCCGCCGTCGGCCTTCGCCAACGTGGTCAGCAGGTTCACGGTCGTCGTCTTGCCCGCACCGTTGGGACCGAGCAGGGAGAAGATCGTCCCGGCCCGGACGTCGAAATCGACGCCGTCGAGGACGACGTGGTCCCCGTACGACTTCCGCAGTCCTGAAACTTCGATCGCTGAACTCATGTCGGCAACTATCGGCAGGCCGCCTGTCACACGTCTGACACGACCCTGACACCGCCGCTGACACGGACCCGCCCTACGCGGAGCGGTCGTCACGTCACGGTCCGGTCGACCGCTCTCACCCGTCGCGGCGATTTGACAACATGGGGTGAGCACAGGGGTGGCGCGGTGATGAACGCGAGGGGTGCCTGACATGAGTGAAGACGACGACCGCGGGCGCACGGCCCACTTAGCCCCGTTCTCGCTGCGGGGGCAGCTGTACTGGATCCTGCCGATCACCCTGGCCACGATGTCGCTGACCGTGTGGCTGCTGGCGAACCCGCAGTGGGGCGGCGACGTGGCGGCGATCGTGGTGATCCCGATCAACGTCGCGGCCGTGCTGGTGCCGCTGATGATGACCTACGGCGCCCGTGACACCAGGCACGACCCGGACAGCCGGACCAGGATGCGGCGGCTGAAGATCGCGCTCGCGTTCACCTCCGCCGCGCTGCTGGTGGTGAGCCTCGTCTACTGGTTCAGCCGCGAGGAGGACCCGCACGACTACCTGGCCGGGGTGCTGCGGGTGGGCGTGCTGAAGGAGAGCTACCCCGGCTGGAACAACGTGCGGGCCGACGGTTCCCGCGAGGGGTTCGACGTGGCGCTCACGGAGTTCATCGCCAAGCGGTACCGGGCGGTCGAGCGGATCGAGTACGTCGAGCTGACCGAGCGCGACGACCGGATCCGCGCGCTGACCGACGACTTCCCGGGCGGGCCGGTCCACCTGGTGATCGCCAACTTCTCCATCACGCCCGAGCGTGAGAAGCAGATCGACTTCGCCGGGCCCTACTACTACGACCAGCAAGGTTTCTTCACCTGGCAGAAGGTCTCCAACCTGGAGGAGATCCCGCCCGGCGAGGTCTGCACCTCCAGCGGCACCACCGGCAACGCCCGGCTGACCGAGCTGGGTTGGCGGCCCACTTCGGAGCGGTCGCTGGTGGCGTGCATGCGGCAGTTCCTGGAGAACCGGGACAGCGGGCGCGCGGTGTCGACCGACGTGTCGATCCTCCAGGCGTTCGCCGAGGACCGGAAGCAGGACTCCCAGGCTCCGTGGCAGGACGTGAGCACCGTCGTGATCGGCCAGGAGAGCTACGGCGTCGGCATCCCGAACGACCGGCCCCGCCTGTGCGAGGAGTTGAACCGGACGATCACCGAGTTCATCAACGACCACTGGGCGGTCGAGTTCGACAAGCACCTCAAGGGCGTGGCCGACAAGGACAAGCACATCCCGCAGACGACCTCGCCGTGCCAGGGGTCGACGTTGTTCTGACCCGGGGCGACCCGTTCCGGTGCTCGCCGGGCACATCGGGGATCAGAAGCATGCGCTCGGACTGCTGGCACCTCACCGAGGACGTCGACGACTTCCTCGGCCGGGCCGGGGACTTCCTCCGCTCGCGCCCCGCCCTGCACACCACGTCGTTGACGGTGACCGAGAAGCTGCGCGCCGGCGGGGCGGACGGCACCGTGCTCGGCCGGCTGGAGCACGGTGGCGAGGTCCGCGCCGTCTTCTACCGCCGGCCGACCCACCGCCTGAGCCTCACCGTCCTCTCCCCCGAGCAGGCCGACGGCCTCGCCGCCCACCTCGCGGGCCTCGGTCTCCCCCTCACCGGCGTCACCGCGGTGGACGATACCGCCGCCGCTTTCGCCGAGGCGTGGCGGCGGCACGCGGGCGCGGCGCCGGCACCCGGCCAACCGGTCCGCCTCTACCGCCTGGGCACGCTCACCCCGCCGGAGCCGGTCCCGGCGGGCCGGGGGCGCGTCGCGGGCGCGGCCGATCGTGCGCAGGTCATCCGCTGGTGCAGCGAGTTCGTCGCCGCCGTCGGCGAGGCACCCTCGATGGACGCCGACACCTGGGCGGCCTCGCGGTACGCCGAGAAGCGCTACACGTTCCGGGAGACCCCGGACGGTACTCCCGCGGCCATGGCGGGCTCGACGTCGATGGTCGCCGGCATGGTCCGGGTCGACCCCGTCTACACCCTTGCGCACCAGGGTCCGCAAGGCACGGCGACGTCGGGCGTTCGTCGCGGTCACGTGCGCCGTGCTGGCCCTGGTGGGCGGAGCGCTGGTGGCGAGGCCGTCGATGCCCGACTTCCGACCCGCGGGCCCGGAGCCGTTCCCCGAGTACCTGTTGACCTCGCGCGTCCTCGCGCAGTCCTGGAGCCGCACACCCGAGCCGGTCGTGATCAGGTTCACGCCCACCGTCGCTCCCGACGAGATCACGCTGATCTTCAGTTGCGCCATCGGTGACAAGCACGCCAACGGGGAAGAGGAGGCCGCCCTGAGCGTGTCGCTCACGATCGACGGGAAGGAGGTGGAGCAGACCGTGTGCCAGGACGGTGCGACCTCGATCGATGACGAGGAAGTAGCGAGGAACCTGAGCACGGGGCGGGAGTCCGTCGTGCGGATGACCGTGCTCGGGCACATGTCGGAGCTGCCGGGCGGGACGACGACACCCGCGGTGGGCCAGGCCCCGGACGGGGTCGCGGTCCGCCTGGCCGTCGGGCAGCACGTGCCGGTCACCGAGTACCCGCTGCCGCCACCGCCGGAGAAGCCGGTGCGGGTGGACCAGCTCGTGCGCGACGACGCCGACATCGTCCTGCGTGCCGACCCGGCCGACCCGAACGAGCCGCAGAAAGTCGTCGTCCCGTGGCGCGGCCTGTCCTCGATGCACCTGTGGAACGGCTCACCCGGCCGCCTCCGCGTGCTGGTCGGCGACGACACCATCGCCGATGCCAGCAACTACGGGTACGGGTTCAGCGGTGTCACCGGCGGCGCCGGTCACGACGGGGCCGGCCTCGTCCTGGGACAGCCGGTCGAGATCAGCGTCGTGCCGGAAGGAGCGCACGGCGACTGGATCGTGATGCTGATGGAGGAGGACTGATCGCGAACCCGACATCGCGAGGTGCCCGGTCGATCACTGTGGCGCTCGTGTTCGCCTACTCGTCCGGTGACGTGGTCGACGTCGTCCGAGGAGCGGGCCGCAGGCCGGAGAGCGTGACCACGACCAGCCGGCGGACCGCGTCCTCGGACGGCAGGCGGCTCGCGGCCGTGAGGGCGTGCAGGCAGTAGTCGGCGAGCTCGTCCGGCGACACGTCGTCCCGGATCCGGCCCGCACGCGCGCCCTCGGCCACCAGCTCCGCGACCAGTTCGTGCAAGTGCCGTTGGGCCCGCAGGACGTGCTCGTCCTGGTGCAGGAACGACACGAGCTCCGGGTCGTCGTGCGGGCGTGCCTCGTGGGAGATCCGGGCGAACGCCTCCAACACCGCTTCGAGCCGCTCGTCAGCGCTCGGCGCACCGTCCCGGGCACTAGTGAGCCGACCGAGGTGCGCGGCGATCTGCCGCTCGTGCCAGGCGCCCAGGATCGCTTTCACGTCCGAGAAGTACTTGTAGAGCGTCGCGCGCCCGATGCCGGCGTGCTCGGCGATGCGCGACATGGTCACGCCCAGCAGCCCGTGCTCGGCCACCAGCGCCGCCGTCGCGTCCAGGATCGCGGCGTGCACCTCGCGGCGGTGCGTGTCGATCGTCTCGCTCCACAGCCTGGGCACGCCGGGAGCATACCGACCTGTGGACAGATCGTCGTTTGCCGGACATAGTGTCTCGCAAAAGCCCGGACGGCACTTCGGAGGAGACATGACCGAGTCACCCGGCGAGGACGACGTGGCCGCACCGCTGTGGGTGCGGATCTCGGGGGTGGTCGTCATCGCCCTCGTGCTGGCGCTCGTGGTCGTGCACCTGACGGGCAACGGCTTCGGCGGCCACACGCCGTGAACCCGACCCTGCGGAAGTCGGCGCTCACCGCGCACGTCACGTCGTCGGTGGGCTGGCTCGGGGCCGTCGCGTGCTTCCTCGTGCTCGCCACCACCGGGATGACCACCGCCGATGACCGGCTCGCCCGTGCCGCGTACGTCGTCCTGGAGCCGATCGGCTGGGCGGTCATCGTCCCGCTGAGCTTCGCCTCGCTGGTCACCGGCCTGATCCAGGCGTGGGGCACGCCGTGGGGCCTGTTCCGGCACTACTGGGTGGTGGCGAAGCTGCTCATCAACGTGCTGGCCACCGCGGCGCTCCTGGTGCACATGCGGCCGATCGGTCACCTGGCCGAGGCGGTCGCGCTCACCGACGACCTGGCCGGGATGCGGTGGCAGGTCACGGTCGACGCGGCCGCCGCCGTCGTCGTGCTGCTCGTGGCGACCGCGCTGTCGGTGTTCAAGCCGAAGGGCAGGATCCGGTGACGACGCGCCCCCGCGTCAGCGGCCGATTCGGCAGTCGCCGTTGCCCTTGCCGCCGTCGTCGTCGGAGAGGAATGACGCCAGTTCCCGTCCTTCCTCGGTGACGGCGTCGTGCTCGGCCGGCGAGAGGTGGCGCAGCGGGGTCACGGCCACCGTGCCCGCCTCGACCGTCCACGTGGCGGCGACCCGACCGTCGACCAGGACGACGCGCGCGCCGGTGACCGACAAGCCGCGGTGGACGTCGTCGATGATCCGGCGGCGGTCGTGGTAGCCGAGGATCGCGTTGTCGAACGCGGGCAGGAACCGCACCGGGGCGGGGGTGTCGGGGTCGGGGCGCGGGGCGTCCGGCAGGTCCAGCAGTTCGCGGCCGTGCTCGTCGCGGAAGGCGATCAGCCTCTCGCGGATCGCGGCCACCGCGCGCGGGAGCCCGGAGAGGCCGGACCAGGCGCGCAGGTCGGCCACCGTGGCGGGCCCGAACGCGGCCAGGTAGCGCAGCGCCAACGCCTCCCCCACCGGGTCGGAGCCGTCCGGTGCGGGTGGGTCGACGTCGCGTCCCAGCCACGATTCGAGCAGAACCGTGCGTGCACCGGCCTTCCTGCGCCACAAGCCGCGCGGTGGCAGCTGGACCGTCGGGAGGAGGGCGGCGATCCCCATCTCGCCCAGCGCCCGCGGTCCGACAGCCGGCCACCGTGCGGCGAGCGTCCGGCCGAGTTCGGGCATCGTGCGCGGCTCGCCGTCGGCCAGCGCGGCCCGTGCCGCGGTGGTGAGTTCTGCCAGGTCCACGCCCTCGAACTCGCGGCGGTAGACCCCGAGCACCCGTTGGCGCAGCATGGGGCCGTGCCGGGCGCGCCACGCCAGCGCGTCGTCGGCGGTGACGAGGTGGACGGTGCGGCGCATGAGGTGGGTCCGGACCACGCGGCGTCCGGTCACCAGGTCGTCGAGCGCGGTCGGGTCGAAGGCGCGCAGCCGTGACCACAGGCCGACGAAGGGCTCCTGCGGTTCCTGCGCCTGCATGCCGCACAGGTGCGCCACGGCGTCGGACACCGGTAGGTCGGCGCGGGCCAGCAGCAGTTGCCGGGCGAGCGTCGCGCGGTTGAGCGCCTTGGTCTCCAGCACCGTCATCGTGGTGGTGTCCTGTCGGGTTCGGTCACGGGGTGGGCGGTCGCGTGCCCACCCCGTGTTCGGGTTACGCGTTGTGCTCGGTGACGACGTCGACGACCCAGACGACGCCGAAGCGGTCCCGCAGCATGCCGTAGGCGGGAGCCCAGCCCGCCGGGCCCATCGGGATCACGACGGTCGACCCGTCGGAGAGCTGGTCCCAGTAACCGGTGACCTCTTCGACGGACTCGCCGCGCACGGAGACGAAGAACGAGTTCTCGCCCTGCTCGTAGGCCAGCCGCGAGGGCACGTCGTAGGCCATCACGTGGAAGCCGTTCTCGCCGAGCACCTGGCCCCACATCACGTGGTCGGCCTCGGCCTCGTCCTGGACGTTGCCGGCGTCCTTGTAGGTGACGACGGCGAGTTGGCCGCCGAAGACGGATCGGTAGAACTCCAGGGCGGCGCGGGCGTCACCGCGGAAGTTCAGGTGGGCGGTGGTGGTGACGGACAAGGTCGTTCCTCATTTCGACTTGAAGCCGGATGTGGGGCAACAGTCGCAGGGGTAGAGGCCAGGTTGTGTCCTCTACTGTCGGGCAGAATGGCAGGCATGCCGAAGACCTCAGCCCGACTGCTGTCGCTGCTGTCGCTGTTGCAGGCGCGTCGGGACTGGCCGGGGGCGCTGTTGGCGGAGCGGTTGCGGGTCAGCCCGCGCACCGTGCGGCGGGACGTCGACCGGCTGCGCGAGCTCGGCTACCCCATCGTGACCGCCAAGGGTCCGGACGGTGGTTACCGGCTCGGCGTCGGCTCGCAGCTGCCGCCGTTGCTGTTCGACGACGAGCAGGCCGTCGCGCTGTCGGTGGCACTGCGGATCGCCACGACCACAGGCGTCGGCATCGAGGAGGCGGCGGCACGGGCGCTGAACACCGTCCGGCAGGTCATGCCCGCACGGCTGCGCCACCGCATCGACACCCTCCAGGTCACGGCGGTGGAGCGGGTCGCGGCGCCGCAGGTCGACAGCGACGTGCTGATGGCGATCAGCGGCGCCATCCACGCCCGCGAGGTGCTGCGCTTCGACTACGCCACCCCACCCGGCACCGCCCCCGACCTCACCGCACCTCCACCACGCCGCGTCGAGCCGCACCACCTCGTCACGCGTGGCGGCCGCTGGTACCTGGTCGCCTGGGACCTCGACCGCGACGACTGGCGCACGTTCCGCGCCGACCGGATCACCCCGCGCACCCCCACCGGCCCCCGCTTCGCCCCGCGTGACCTGCCCGCCGAGAACGTGGCCGCGTTCGTCGCCACCAGGTTCTCGGGCTCCGACGGCTCGGGCGGCTGGCCGTGCCACGGCGAGGTGATCCTCGACCTGCCCGCCACCGAGGTGTCACCGTTCGTCCACGACGGCGTGGTCGAAGACCTCACCCCGAACCGCTGCCGCGTCACCCTGGGCTCGTGGTCGTGGCCCGCCCTGGCCGCCGCCATCGGCCGGTTCGACGCCGACATCGAGGTCGTGGGGCCGCCCGAGCTGAAGGACGCCTTCGCCCACCTGGCCCGCCGCTACGCCAAGGCGGCAACCTGAAGCCTGGCCCACAGGCGCACAACACACCTGGCGGGGCTTCAGTTCAGCGGCTCCGCTGTCGGACTACGGTCCCGCCGGGCTCTCCCACCGCGCCCTGTTCACGCCGTCCGAGTCCGGGACCACGGCGCACCAGTCCCCCATCACCCGGCCCGCCACCATGAGCGAGAAACCCTCGCCCGTGACCTCGGAGAGCGTATCGGCCCCACCGGGATAGGCTCGGTAGGTCAACTCGCCGGCCGGTAGCGGAGCCGTGAAGGCGGTGAAGTCGTCCTCCAGGATTTCGGGCCTGGGTTGCAACTCCGGCTCGACTGCCACGCAGACCAGAGAACGTGGTCGTACGAGGCGGGCCAGTTCGGCCGCGTTCTCCCGAGTCACGCGGAACCACCTGCACCCGTAAGCGCCGTACGCCCAACGTTCGCACAACAAGGTGAAGCGATCACCGGCCTCCGCCACTGACGCCCAGAAACCCTCATCCGCGACCGCGTCGACGGGCTTCGAGATCTCCACGGGCTCAGGAGCCGCGTCGCGCCACTGGAGAACCGCGGCCTGGCCGTGCAGCCCGGCCAGATCCGCGGCTACCGCTCGTGTCGTGTAGAGGTGGACGGCCCCATCCCACCCCGACTCGATCTGAAGCCGCCCCGGGGCAACGAGCTGACAATACGGCCCGCACCCGGCAACCATTTCCTCGACCAGGTGAACCGCTGGCGAGGTCTCGACCTTCGCACCGTTGCGAAGGCCGAGGTACTCGACGGGAAGCGGTTCAGCCACCAGCAACTCGCCGACCTCCAGCACGTCGGCGCCGCTCCGCTCGACCACCACCCCGAGCACCTGGCGCAGTTCCGCCGCATACGAGCTCCAACCGGCCGCGTCGGCCAACTCCTCGCGCAAACGCTCGCCGCGAGGGCTGATGATCAGCTCCTTGCTCAGCCCTTCAGCCATACGAGCCCTCGCAGCTTCCGGTCGCAGTTATGCACCCACACTAGTGGGAAATGAGCTCGGCCATGTTCAAGACAAGATCACGGGAGTCCAGTTCTTCCGACAGCCGAACCAGCCTCCGATGGAATTCCGCGCTGATCGGCAGTTCGTCCTCGTAAATCCACGAGCACATCACGTGGAACGCCAGGCCGTACTCGCCGACCTTCAGGAAATCGCGCACGTCGACGATGACCGAAGGCGTACTGACAGGCGACTCCTCGAGCAGCTTCGTGATCTCTACGACGTACTCCCCGACCTGCACCGCACCTCCAACGATCACCGCCGGCACCCCGGCACCGCCTCCTACAGGTTAACCGGATAAAGCTTCAGTTCCCGAACCCTCAACTCGACATACGTGCCCTCCACAGCGCCGGCGAGCGGCCCGACCCCTTCGAGCAGGACGATGTCATCACCTACTCGAGCTGAGATGACACCGTCCACATCGACTCTCTCAACGCACCCGACGATGACCACCACATCACCGTCCTCCGCCACCGCGTGCCGCACCGGACCCGAGACCGGACGGACCGAGATGATCCCCTCCTCGGGGACTTCCAACTCGACGTGCAGATCCCGCCCGACCGGAACCTCTCCAGGTTCGACCCAACACCCCCTCGCGGACGTGCCACCGGACCGGAAGCGGACCCAGCCGGATTCCGCGTCGAGCACTTCCTCAATCCGAATTTCCAACACAATCCCTTCAACGAGGTTCACACGACCACCGAGAGCAGCGAGGTCGCCAACCACTGCTCATCGACCACCAGGAAGGCCGGCCCCGCGACGCCCTACGGGTCGATCACAAGTCGTTGAGCAGCTTCCCGGACTTCTTTTTCGTCGTAACCCGTACGAAGGTAGAGCTCCCGGGGCCCCAGTGAGGCGATAACCGCCTCGACAAGGGCGTGCCACCTCCCCGCCAGAGAAGCAGGCACCATCCCCTGAATCTCCCGCACCGACGTTGCACCTTCGGTGACCGTGACCGTTTTGGCCGCTACCTCCGGCGAAACGCCCTCCCCCAACCATATGCAGACCGCTGGAGCTTCATCCAGGCGCACTCTGATCGACCGGGCCGCCTGCCGCAGCCGGAGAGCATCGTCCAACCCCAACCCGATCCGGACCAGACGCTCTTCGGGCACGCTATGGAGATCCTTGGTGACCTGGTACACCACCTCGAACTCTTCGACGGTCATCCGAATAGCCTGGCGCGGACCACGTTCGGGCACATCACCGGGATCACTTGAGCTCCTAATCACAGCAATCCTTCCCCTCCTTCGGGCGAACACCGTCTCGAACGCAACAGTCCGGCCTCGACGAAAGCGCGAAAATGCGCGATCACCTCGGCCAGGTTCCCAGCGCCACCGACAGACCTGACCGTCCGGCCGTCCGACCACGCCTCAGTCCAGTCCGCGGTTGCGGACGCGGGGCGGGACCGATCGTTTCGACCGACCCCACCCCGTCCCTACACGCGATAGGGAAGCGTGAACCCGACGTCGCGTGAAGCGTCCTCGTACGTCGAGACCATCTCCGAGATGATGTTTGCGACCTCGTCCAAGGCGAACCGGGCGTCGTCGAGGTCACCGGAATCCAGGTTCTCGGCCAACTCCTTCAGCGTGTCCTGCAGGACCTTCAACGAGTCCCCCTGAACCGCCACCGCGGGGAAGTTCCTGCTCGGCACCTACACCACCGCGAAGTTGCCGGCGATCGCCAGGATCGCGGCGCTCGTCGCTTGTTCGTTCATCGACCACCTCGGGGCTGGAAGACGATGTACGGCTCGTACTCGATCAGAGGCCCGGTGAAGATAAGGCACACAACCCCCGTCGGTCCGCCACCCCAAGATCAATCGTCCATTCGTCGACCAGTCTCCGATCGAAATACTTCCAGCGCGCCTGGAACCAACCCGGAAAGCGAATCATGGTGGTCCGGATCTCCAATGAGACTCGGATGCCCCCAGAGTGCCTTGACCATGTCTGCGGGGTCTCCGAGGCCAAACTCCCATTGAGCCGAGACTCGTCGGTCGACGATTGTAAACAACTCGATCGGTTGCCATCGGGGCAGATCCGTGTCGTCGACGACCAAGATGACCAGGCCGGACTCCCACAACACCATGGCGTGCACATCGTACTCCACACCGACCGTGAGGTGAAACTCCGTCGCCGGGGAGTAACCTGCATCGAACCGTGACCGCGCAAGGTCCGATCCTTTATCGAAGGTGCAAACGACTCGCATCCGTCAACCCTTGAACTTGAAGTCACCGATTTGACCGGTCAGGCGATTCATCACGTAGTGAATCTCATTCCCGTTCACCTTCGGCGTCACCTTCACCCCCCGGCTCGCACCCCTCCGCTTGATCGAGTGCCGACCGAAACCACGCGGCTACCTCGGCAGACAGGCTTGCCAAGGCGCAGCGGTGCCGTTCAGGAACTGCGCACGACCCAATCGCGAGCAGAACCGAGCAGGGATTCGAGCTCGCCCGTGGAGGTTATCCGACCACTCCTCACCTGCACTTGACCGGTCTCCACATCGGCAAGGTCCGACTCGAACTCACCACTCTCCCAGAGCACCACCTGCGCCATGAAACCACCACCGTCCAGGATCCAGCTGACGGATATGGGGTCGTGCCCGTCACGGGATACTTCGACATTCGAAGTGGCCGGCAAGCTCTCAAGTTTGGGAGCTTCCAAGGAAATCCATGTCCGGGCGCCCTCCACCCAGCCCGCTTCCTAAAGACATCCCCATCCTCCGAGCTTGATTTTCTTCGCCTCCGGCAATTGCGGCACCGGGTTGCCCTTCTTCGCCGCCAACCGACCATACATTGTGTCGGAATCCGCCATCTTGAAGTCGCCCGGCCGACCACCCGAAATAAGCGATGACCTCCGTACGTCGAATTCGACGTACACCGAGCCCGGCCATGCGGAAATGTATGCGCCCCTACTCGCCGGTTGTACGATGTAGGTGAACCCGCCGCCGCGTTGAACCATTCCCGTATCCACCATCGCCCGGTGCTCTCCCGGTGACCTCCAGCGGCCAACCGTCACTATGTCGTCGTCAGACGAGCGTCCCATATTGTTGACAAGCATCGGCGTCTGACCTGCGAGTACATAGTACGTGTGGACGGTGCGACGGTGAGGTCGTAGACGGTTTTCCTGGCAGGCGTGGACCTCAACGGCGGTGATGATCGGTGAGGAGCCGTCGGCGGCGGTCAGGTGTTGGCAGGGCTTCAGGTCGCCCAGGTTGACGAACGTCTGTTCCTCGACAAGCCACACCGGGTGCCAGGACGTGCCCTCCACGGTGCCCTGTGAGCCGTCCTGCGCGGTGACGGTCAGCTTGACCAGGGCGTTGCCCTCGTCGCCGTGCGCGAACGTCGCGGTGACCTCGCGCTCGGTGGTTTCGCCCGTTTCCGGGTCCGTGGCCTTCACCCGGTCGCCGATCCGCACCTCGGAGATCGGCTTGGTGGAGCCGTCCGCCATCAGCACCGACGTCTCGCCGACGAAGCTGTGGCACGCCTTCACCGCCGACTGCAGGGCCTCGCCGGCGATCTTGACGCCCTTGAGGATCTTGCCCACGGGCAGGATGCCGGCGAGCCCGATGGCGCAACCGCCGGCGCTGGCGCCGGACCCCACGCACCCGGTCGGGTCGAAGATCAGTTTGCCCAGTTCCGCGAACGCCTCACCGGCGTTCGGCCCGCCCTGCGGGACGAACCCGAGGTCTGGTCGTGCTTACCGCACCGGTACTTGGTCGCCGTGACCGCGACGACCTCCTCCCACCCGATCAGGGGGTCGCCGCCCTTGTCGAAGCAAGCAGCAGGGGCGCTGAAGCAGGTGAAGTGTCTGTGCGGAACCCCGTGCTCGGCAAGCATTCGCACTTCGCACGGCTAAGACGAGCGTCACACCGGGCACGGCCGCGAAACCCGCGTGCGGCCGGGCAGAACGTCGTCAGACGACGCGCTGACGCCGTGCCGGAGTACAGACGATCGGAGGTTTTCCCGGTGCGCCGAACCTCCTAACGTCGGAGGTGATCGGAAAACCCTGCTCCCGGCCGCGTGCCAGCGGTCCGGGATTTCCGGGAGGAGTGCTACTCCGATGAAGATCCTGCGCATGACGGGTCTGGCGGTGCTGATCACGTCCATGGTCGCGTTGTCCATGACGGCGGCTTCCGCGCACGACCCCGACACCCCTGAAGGACAGGCGGCGGTCCGCGCCTTCCTCACCGACCACCTGCCTGCCGACCGGCACGCCGTCGTCGGCACCGCGGCCGGCGTGCCGTGCGCGAACGGCAAGGCCGACATCTACCCCTGCAAGAACGTGGACCTGCTCAGCGTGCTGCCGCTCGCCTCCATCGGTGGCGGCAACGGCAACGACATCTGGGGCTGGACCGACCCGTCCTCCGGCAAGGAGTACGCGATCGTCGGCCGCACCAACGGCACCGCGTTCGTCGACGTGAGCACGCCCACCTCGCCCCGGTACCTGGGCAACCTGCCGTCCAACGGCGGCAGCAGCAGTTGGCGCGACATGAAGGTGTACCGCGACCACGCGTTCATCGTGGCCGACGCCATCAGCGGCCACGGGATGCAGGTCTTCGACCTGACCAGGCTCCGGACCGTCACCACGCCGCAGACGTTCACCGCGGACGCGCTGTACAGGGGCTTCGGCCCGGCGCACAACATCGCCATCAACGAGGAGACCGGCTACGCCTACGCGATCGGTTCCAACACGTGCCGCGGCGGGCCGCACATCGTCGACATCCGGACGCCGAAGTCGCCGACCCAGGCCGGGTGCGTGTCGCAGGACGGCTACACCCACGACACCCAGTGCGTCGTCTACCGCGGCCCGGACCAGGCCCACCGCGGCCGGGAGATCTGCTTCAACTCCAACGAGGACACGCTGACCATCGTCGACGTGACCACCAAGTCCTCGCCGGTGCAGCTCGCCCGCACCGCCTACTCCGGCGCGCAGTACTCGCACCAGGGCTGGCTGACCGAGGACCAGCGGTACTTCTTGCTGGACGACGAGCTGGACGAGTCCCGCAGCACCGACAAGCGCACCAAGACCTACATCTGGGACCTGGCGAAGCTCTCCTCGCCCGTGCACACGGGCACCTACAGCTCGCCGGCCACCGCGATCGACCACAACCAGTACGTCAAGGGCCGGTACTCCTACCAGGCCAACTACCAGGCGGGTCTGCGCATCCTGGACGTCAGCCAGGTCGCCTCGGCCCGGCTGACCGAGGTCGGCTACTTCGACATCTACCCGGCCGGCGACGCGGCGCGGTTCAACGGGGCGTGGAGCAACTACCCCTACTTCGCCAGCGGCATCGTCCTGGTCAACGGCATCGAGCAGGGCTTGGTCGTGGTCAAGCCCAACCTCGGCGTCGTCAGGTGACGGCGGAGGACGGCGTCGGCCCGCTCGACGCCCGGCGCCTCCAGCTCTGACGTGCCCTTCCCCGTGCGCGGCCACCCGCCGCGCACGGGGCCGCCGTCCTGCCGGACGTGAGGAGTGATGATGCGCAACCTGCGCCTCACCGACTGGGTGTTCGCCGTCCTGGCCGTCGCGATCGTGCTGGCCGGCGCGCTGGCGCTGTTCCGGACCCCGGCAAGCCCCGCGCACTCGACGCACCAACGGGCGGCCGACCTGGTGCCCGCCGCGCACAGCGACGGCCTGTCGGAAGCCGAGAGCGGCTACCGGTTCGAGCGGGTCACCGTGCCGTCGACGCGCGGCCCGGCCGTGCCGGTCGCGTTCCGGATCCTCGGCCCGGACGGGCTGCCGCGCACGCGCTTCCTGGACAACCAGACCAAGCAGCTGCACTTCTTCGTGATCCGCGACGACATGCACGTCTTCCAGCACGTGCACCCGACCCTGGTCGGCGACACGTGGCACGTCGACGTCCGGCTGGACGACGGCGGCGCATACCGCATGTTCGCCGAGTTCGTCCCGCTCGACACCCAAGACCCCCGGCACCCGGTGGTGCTCGGCGTCCCGTTCAGCGTGCCGGGTGACACCACCCTGGTCCCGGTGCCCGCGCCCGCCGCGGAAGCGGTGACCGCGACCGGGTTCACCGTGACGCGGGTGGACGAGCCGGCCCGACCCGCCCCGATGCGGCCGCAGGAGCTGCGCTTCGCCATCCGCGCACCCGACGGCTCGCTCGTCCGCGCGCTCGAACCCCACCTGGGCTCCTACGGGCACATGACCGGCTTCCACACGATGCTGCTGTCGGCCACCCACCTGCACCCGGTCCAGCCCCTGGGCGTGCCGCTGGTCGACGGCGAGCTGACGTTCCAGGCCACGTTCGCCGACCGCGGCGAGTACCGGCTGTTCCTGGAGTTCGCCCACGGCGGGACCGTGCACACCGCCGCGATCACGGTCGCCGTGGCCTGATCCGGGCCCCGGATCCCGCCGGCGGGACAGCGCGGGCCTTCACGCCAGGTGCCGCGCACACCGCCGAGAGCCGACTGTCCGATGTGGACGTGATTATCCACACCGGACAGTCGGCTTCCGGCGGAGGTGCCTTGCCTACGCGCGCTGGGGCCCGTTCAGGGGTTCCGCCTTCGGGGCCGCCACCTGCCCCTGGGCGACGTGCCCGCGGGTGGAAGCGGAAGCGGTCGACGGCGGCGGGTCGTGGTAGAAGGTGCCCACGACGTCGACCAGGACGTGGCTCGAGCCCTGGTTGTTGTAGACGTGGAACCCGCACTGGGGGCCGATCATCGTCTGCACGGCGTTGGGCACGATCGCACCGGCGGACGGGTTGAGGTTGGACGTGTTGGGACGGCCGACGCCGCTGTAGCCCGCCGGCCACACCGTCAGGAACGTGGGCGCGGTCGGCTGGACGGCGGTGACGTTGGTGGCCAACGCCCAGACGTCCGGACCCGTGAGCGGCTCCGGCGCGACGACGGTCGCGGTGGTGGCCGGGCCGAGCGCGGACGGCCGGCCCTGACCCGCGCGGGTGTCGGCGATCCGGTTGGGCACGACGGGCTCGAAGCGCAGCCCGCCCTCCAGCGAGCTGTCGTCGTAGAAGCCGACGATGTCCACGATGACGTGGCTGTCCTGGCTGGTGTACACCCCGATCGACGGCGCACCCGTGCCACTGCCGCAGTCGGAGCACGGGATGGCGGTCACGACCGCGAAGTTCGTCACGGTGCTGTCGGACCCGTAGTTCAGCGAGGAGGCGGTCGGACGGGTGACACCCGTCGGGTACAGGGAGACGTAGCCCGGGCCGGAGGGCTCGGTGACGGTCACGTTCAGCACGACGGTCGACGCCTCGACCGGCACCCCGCCCTGGCCGGTCAGCTGCAGGCGCACCGTCTGGCCCGAGTCGACCGTGGCGCGCGGCGCGCCCTGGCCGGAGCGGGTGTCCAGCACGCGGTAGGGCGTGAGCGGGTAGAACGTGCCCCGGTCGCCGCGCGCGTCGAAGCCCTCCAACGACAGCAGGCGCCTGACCTTGCCCGCGACGGAGTCCTCCAGGAGGGTCAGCGACGCCGTCTGCGCGCCGACCGCGGTGGCCGTCGGCGTGATGGTCAACGCGCACGTCCGACCGTGGGAGAGGGTGTTCCCCGAGCAGGTGTTCGCCGTGATCCGGAAGGCGGTGGGGTTCGGGCCCGTCAGCGACGCCGCGCCGAAGGTCGTGGGCACGGTGCCGTTCACCTCGACCGGCACCTGCGTCGACGTGCCCTGCTCACCCCAGGGCTGCCGCCCGAACTGCGAGCGGTAGTCCGGGCTGTCCGTGGCCCGGTAGCCGACGCCGGACTGGAACCGGATCTCGCCCCTGGCGGTGCGGGTCGTGCCGTCGCAGTGCATCAGGTAGTCGGCCGCGAACGCGGTGAACCGGCCCGTGGCCTCGTCGTAGGCGGCCTCGTGCACGTTGACCGTGCCGGAGGTCGCCGCCGCTCCCTCGCACCCCTGCCCGTCGCCGCCGACGTTGAACACCGTGATCGAGTCGGACGTGTAGAAGCCGGTCTTCGCCGGGTACGACCGGCCCGCCTCGAACCGCGTCCCGTTCGGCGGCGACAGGTCGAAGCTGTGGTGGTGGCCGGTGGTGGACGCCATCATCGTCAACGCGTAGCCGTTGGCGTTCTGCTGGAAGGCCCGGATCGTGCTGCGGGACGCCTCGTAGGAGAAGCTCCCGTCGATGTAGCCGAAGCCCTCGAAGTGCGTCGTGAAGGCCGTGTACGGCGCGGCGGGCGGCTCCGCGGCCGCGGCGGCGGGCGCACCGGCCACCAGTGTCGTCGCGACGAGCAGCGCGGCGGCGCAGGCTCCAGCGCCACGGAAAGTCCGCAAACCATCCCCCAGGTCAAAGTGGAGCGACAGCAGGAATCCCCGTGTCCCGCGCAGGACAAGCAGCCGAGCCGGCGCTGGGCAACGAACTTCGGCATTGCGGGGCACCGCCGCCGGCACGGGCGCGGAATGGACACGGGACGTCCACGAAATGCGCGCATCCGCATCGGCGCCGGCTGGGTCATCGTTACCGGGGCCGTCCAGTAAGGTCGCGATCCGTGAACCCGCCGACGCAAGGGGACGGGACGGGCACGCGCCTCTCCCGACGAACGGTGCTCCTGGCCGGCGGCCTCGTGGTCATGACGGCGGGCGGGTTCCTGGCGCTGGCGAACGTCCGCGAGCCGGGCGACCGACCGCTGGGCGTCGGGCCCGACCTGGACGACCTGCCGGTGGCGGAGGTGCCCGCGCCGACGGACCGGCCGGTGGAGGTCGTGTACTGCGCGGGGTGGGACGCCGGCGCGCGTGCCCCGGTGTCGCCGATGTCCGAGTCGGTCGCACGCGCCCAGGACGCCTCGGGCGGCCAGTACGCCGTGGTCCTGCTCGTCGACGGGACGGCGCGGGCGGTGGTGGAGGTGTGCTGGGCGGAGCACCACGCCGAGCTGTGGCACGTCGACGCCGACGGCCGCAGGTACCGGGGCGTCGCGTACCGGCGCTGGCCGGACGGGCGGTTGCGGCTGTTCGAGGTCCGCACCTGGAACTACGCCGGGTCGCACGCGCCGGAGTTCGACGGCGACCAGCCGACGTTCCGGGCCCGGGTCCGCCGTGACGCGACCGCGGCGATCAAAACCATCGGGATCACCGCCGTGCAGTCGGACGGCAGCACGCTGCAGACCTCGCGCGACTGGTCGGACGGGTCGAACTGGCCGGAGTCGGCGCCGCCGCCGGAGGACGTCGCCGTGCCCGCGGTCGACGGCTGGCCGGGCCTCGCCGGGATGACCGGCCCCGCGACCGCCCGCCCCGGGCCCGCGGTCGTGCCCACCCACTTCCCGTGGCGCCCACCGCGACCGCTGCGACCGCGCCACATCGCCGAGACCGTCACCGAGGGCGCGCGGTTCCGCACGGAGGACGGCCGTGCCCTGACCGTCCGGCGGCTCCCGGTCGGCACGATCAGGTTGCCCAGCGGCAGGGTGGTCGTCGCGGACCCCGCCTGGCTCGACGACGGCTCCACCCCGCTGGCCACGACGGCGCCGCCCGGCGAGTACCCGGTGGACGTGTTCCAGGTGGTGGAGGACGGCACGGGCACGACCACGACCGCCGCGTGCCGGGTGACGATCACGGACGCGCCCGTCACCTCGTGGCACCTGGCCCTGCTCGAAGGTGACCACGAACTGGCGCTGGGCGACGGCGAGTTCTTCGGCAACCCGGTCGACACGGCCACCCTCGCGCTGGTGGACCACACCGGCGTGGCGGCGTACCAGGAGGCCGAGATCGAGACGGCCATGAGCGGCGACGGCCCGTACCGCACCCTGTCCGCCGAGGGCACCGACCTGATCATCGTGAAGGGCTGGAGCGACGGCGCGAACCCGGTGTGGCTCGGCCGCGCCGAAGACGGCTCGCTCGGCTGTTACGTCCTCGACTTCCTCGCGCCCGACCTGGCCACCGCCCAACCTGCTTGAGACCCGCGCCACGGCGGTTGCCGCACTTCGTGCCGGGTCGGTCGCCACGAGTAGTTGAGGAATCAATCAGCTCGCCGAGGCGTTCCACGGGGCGTGAAGAAAATCGGATTCCTGTCCTTCGGGCACTGGTCCGACGGGCCGCACTCGCGCACCAGGTCGGCGTCGGACGCGCTCCTGCAGGCCGTCGACCTCGCCGTGGCCGCGGAGGAGCTCGGCGTGGACGGCGCCTACTTCCGGGTGCACCACTTCGCCCGGCAGCTCGCCTCGCCGTTCCCGCTGCTGGCCGCGATCGGCGCCAGGACCGAGCGCATCGAGATCGGCACCGGCGTGATCGACATGCGCTACGAGAACCCGATGTACATGGCCGAGGACGCCGGGTCGGCGGACCTCCTCGCCGGCGGCAGGCTCCAGCTCGGCATCTCCCGGGGATCGCCGGAGCAGGTGATCGACGGGTGGCGCTACTTCGGCTACCGCCCCGCCGAGGGCGACACGGAGGCCGACATGGCCCGCAAGCACGCCGAGGTGCTGCTGACCGTGCTGGAGGGCGACGGCTTCGCCCAGCCCAACCCGCGCCCGATGTTCCCCAACCCGCCGGGCCTGCTGCGCGTCGAACCGCACTCGCCGGGCCTGCGCGAGCGGATCTGGTGGGGCGCGGGCTCCAACGGCACCGCGGTCTGGGCGGCGGAGCAGGGCATGAACCTGATGAGCTCGACCCTGAAGAACGACGAGGGCGGCGCGCCGTTCCACGTCCAGCAGGCCGAGCAGATCCGGGCGTTCCGCAAGGCCTGGTCGGAGGCCGGGTGGTCGCGCGAGCCGCGCGTCTCGGTCTCGCGCAGCATCTTCGCGATCACCACCGACCTCGACCGCGCCTACTTCGGCGACGACGGCGGCAGCACCGACAAGATCGGCTACCTCGACGCCGACACCCGGGCGGTCTTCGGTCGCACGTACGCCGCCGAACCCGACGCCCTCGTCGAGCAGCTGGTCGGGGACGAGGCCATCGCCGAGGCGGACACGCTGCTGCTGACCGTGCCCAACCAGCTCGGCGTCGACTACAACACCCACCTGCTCGACGACGTCCTCACCCACGTCGCCCCGGCGCTGGGCTGGCGCTGACCCCGGCGGTCAGCCCGCGCGGTAGCGGGCCAGGACGTCCTCGCGGAGCAGCGCGCCGAACCCGGCCGCCTGCAGGCGCAGGCCCAACTGCGGCTCGGTGACGCGCAGCGCGTTCGCGGCGGTCGGGAGGTGCCAGTCGTGGGCCGCCAGGGTGGTCAGCAGGTGGCCGCGGCGGATCTGGGCCTCCGAGAGGCGGAAGGTCTTCAGGTACGCCGTCCGACCGTCGCGAGCGGTGATCAGCTCGCCGATGTGGTTTTCCTCCTTGAGGCGGAAGGTCGGCAGGAAGCGGGACAGCGTGTAGTCGCCCATCCGGTACACGCGGTTCGTCGCGTAGCTCTCGCCCAGCAGCCCGGCGGCCATCGTCAGGTCGTGGAAGCGGGCCCACTCGGCCTGCTCCCGGGCCGCCGCCGCGCGCAGGTCGGCCAACGACGCCACGTCGTCCGGCAGCCGCACGTCGAACCGGGGCGCGGGCGTGGCCAGGGTCGCGTAGTAGTGGATCAGCTCGCCGTACATGTCCTGCACGAGGGTGGCGTGCAGCGCCCGGTAGTCGTCCGGGTGCGGGACGACGAACGCCGCCGCCAGCGCGTCGGCCACGTACACCAGCACGCCGCACTGGCCCGGGTGGATCTCGAAGTGCTTCAGCGCGTCCGCCAGGCCCTCGACCTCGGCGCCCGAGTAGGCCTCCTCCACGCGCGGCGAGAGGCCGCGGCGGATCGCGCGCTGCGACCACTCCTCCCACACCACCTCCGGGCCGCCGAAGTGCAGCGCCAGGTACCCCTCGACGGCCACGTGCAGGGGCAGGAACCGCAAGCGGTTGCGCTCGACCCGGCGTGCCATCCGGCGGTGGATGCGCAGCCGCATCCCGTGCGGCGGCGGCCCCGTGGCGGCGGCGCCCCGCTTCAGCTGCGTGCCGTACGTCGCGACCGGGGTGTCGTCGTCGGTCCACGTCGCCACGAAACCGTGCGGGATGTAGGACGCGTAGTGCGTGCGCGGGCCCACTTCGACGATCGCCGGGTCGTCCCCGTAGACGCGGTCGTGCAGCCGCAGGCCGGTGATCGGCTCGTCCCGCGTCAACGGCACGAGCCGGACGCCGCCCCACACCTGAGCCGCACGCGTGGTCAGCCCCGTCAGGTCGAGCTGCACGTCACCCCTCCTGCAGGAACTTGGCCACCCGGGCGTCGAAGTGCGCCCGCAGGTCGGCGAACCCGGTCCGGCCCTCGGTGAACCGGGCGAACTCGACCAGGGCGGGCACGTCCTCCGCATCGCGCAGGCCGACGGTCGGCACCGACCGGGAGAGCCGCTTCACGTCGAAGTCGCCCGCGTCGTACACGGGGTTGAGGTGCACCGCGACCACCCGGCGCTCCGGGTCGAGCTTCGCCCGCCACACCCGCAACACCTCCGACGCGAGCCCGTACGGCGCGTTGTCCCAGCCGTCGGACACGATCAGCAGCCGGTCCGGCGCGTGCTCCAGCGCGTCGAGCACCCGCTCGCCCAGCGGCGTCATGCCGTGCGGGCGGGCCAGCAGGGCGTCGGCGCGCCCCGACGTCCACAACGGGACGTACTCCGCCGCCAACTCCGCCAGCAGGTAGTGGCACGCCAGCGCGACCGCCAACGGCCGGCGGCGCTTCTGCGTGGAGCCGGACGCGGAGAAGCTGTCGTCCAGCACGGCCGCGACCCGACCCCACCCGCCCGCGGCCGGCCCGGCGGCCCGGACCGCCGCCGCGCGCAGCGCCCCGGTCAGCTCGCCCCGCCGTTCGACCCGCACGGGCACCGGCAGGGACAGGACGTAGGAGGCCAGGCGGGTCAGCGGCATCGACGCGAGGTCGACCGCCACGGCGGCCTTGTCCCGCCGTGCGGACTCCTGCAACCGGAACCGTTCGAGCCTGGTCATCCGGGGCTCGATGCGCTTGAGGAACGTCGCCCGGTCGATCCCGTGCTTCGCGGCGAAGCCCTCGGCCACCGTGTACGGCAGCTCGTACACCGACGCCTGCTCGTAGTGCGCGCGCCGCCACGTCTCCAGCAGCGGGGTGCGGTACCGGGGGTGGTGGCCGGACGTGAACAGGAACGGGCCCAGTTCGCCGTCCGGCGCGACGTGCGCGTGCCGCAGCGCGCCCTTCAGGGCGGTGCGGTACTTGACAGCGTCGAACGTCGGGTCCGGGCGGGCCGCGACCCACTCGCGGATGATCGCGCGGGTGCGCCGGTTGTTCACCCGTGCCCGGCGCAACGCGCGGAACAGGTCGTACACGCGCTGGGGCGGCAGGGTGCGCAGCCGTCGGGCGATCAGCCCGCCCTCGACCCGCCGCTGGCCGGCGGTGGCGTCGCCGGTGGTCTCCAGCAGCTTGCGGACGATCAGCGCGGCGTTGTGGTCGTTGATGTCCAGCGCGAGGGCCGCCGCGTACAGGTCGCGGTAGTTGCCGATCACGTAGTCGTGCAGGAAGTCCAGCGACAGCCGCTGGTCGTCGGCGCCGCCGTGGAACTCGCGTTGGGACGTGGACGTCGTCGCCGCGTTGATGAACATCATCATGTCGTCGGCGGTGAGGGCGTCCATGCGTCTGCTCCGGGAGTGGTGTCGGGGCCGGCCGGGGAATGGGGGCACGAGCAGCGAATCATCGCTTCAGAGGCGGGTTCCGGAAGTCGCACCGAAGTCCCGCGGCCGGCCGGCGAACTGTAGCAACCGGGTGGCCGCCTCCGCCGGGAATATCACCGGCCGCCCCGGCGAACGGTTCGGCCCACCGGCCGTCACGCTGCGGCGTCGGCGCGCAGCCACAGCACGAGGGACCGAGGCGCGCAGCCGTCACGCGGCGGGGTCGAGGGCGGTGGTGCCCGTCGACGACCTCGGCGTGCCGGCCGGCATCCCGGATGCGATGGGCGACTCGCCGCCGAACCGGTTCCGGCCGGCGTGCAGCGGAACGGGGGTCTGCCGCGTTTGGGCATGGACCGGAAGTGTCGACCGGCGACGTGTCGTCGGGTCCAAGCTGGAGGGCTGATGATCTACAGACGGGCTCTGCTCGCCGCGGCGGTCGCCGCCGGTGTGGTGGCGCCGGCCACCGTGAACGCGCCGGGTGCGGTCGCGGCGCCTGGCGCGTTCACGCCGGTGGGGCCGACCGTGACGCTGCTGACCGGTGACGAGGTCGCGCTCGGCGGCCCGGACGGGGCGAAGGTGCGTCCCGCCGAGGGCCGCGAGCACCTCACCTTCCACCTCCGCACGGACGTGCAAGGCGACATCCACGTGATCCCCGAGGACGCCGCGCTCGCGCTGGCGCGCGGGACGCTCGACCCGCGGTTGTTCGACGTCACCGAGCTGGCCCGCACCGGCTACGACGACGCCTCCCGCGACCGGCTGCCGCTGATCGTGGACTACCCGGGCGCCACCCCGCGCGCGGCGGGCGCCCGGGTCAGCCGCGAGCTGCCGGCCATGGGCGCCGCCGCCGTCTCGGTCGAGCGGTCGCCCGCCTACTGGGCCACCGCGCGCCAGGCCGAGCGGGTCTGGCTCGACGGGCCGGTCCGCGCGAGCGTCGAGCACTCGGCGCCGCAGATCGGCGCGCCGGACGCGTGGGCCGCCGGCCACACCGGGCAGGGCACGACGGTCGCCGTGCTCGACACCGGGATCGACGCCACCCACCCGGACCTGTCGGACGCGGTCGTGGGCGAGCGGAACTTCACCGACAGCGACACCGCCGACGACCGGCAGGGCCACGGCACGCACGTCGCCTCGACCATCACCGGCAACGGCGCGAGGCACCGGGGCGTGGCGCCGGACGCCAATCTGCTCAACGGGAAGGTCCTCGACGACTACGGCAGCGGCCTGGAGTCCTGGATCATCGCGGGCATGGAGTGGGCCGCGAGCAGCGGCGCCGACGTGGTGAACCTGAGCCTGGGCAGCAGCTCGCCGAGCGACGGCACCGACCCGATGTCCCGGGCGCTCGACCGGATCTCGGCCGAGACGGGCGTGCTGTTCGTGGTCGCCGCCGGCAACGACGGCCCCGCCGCCGGGACGATCGGCAGCCCCGGCGCGGCCGACGCCGCGCTGACCGTGGGCGCGGTCGACCGGGACGACCGGCTCGCCGACTTCTCCGGTCGCGGTCCCCGACTGCGGGACGGCGCGGTCAAACCCGAGATCACCGCCCCCGGTGTGGGCATCGTCGCGGCCAAGGCCAAGAACGGCCGCATCGGCGTCCCCGCCGGTGACGGCTACGTCGCCCTGTCCGGCACGTCGATGGCCACGCCGCACGTCGCGGGCGCCGCCGCCGTCCTCGCGGGCCGGCACCCCGACTGGCGAGCGGAGCAGCTCAAGGCCGGGCTCGTCGGCAGCGCCAGGCCGAACGACACGTCGACCGTCGCGGAGCAGGGCGCGGGCCGGGTCGACGTCGCCGCCGCCACCACGGCCGCGGTGTCCGCGACGCCGGCGAGCATCACCAACGGCATCGCCCAGTGGCCGCACGACGACGACCAGCCGGTCAGGACGACCCTGACCTACACCAACACCGGCGCCGAGCCGGTCACGCTCGACCTCACGACCACCGGAGCGCCGTTCGCGGTCGAACCCGCTCGGCTGACCGTGCCGGCCGGCGGTCGGGCCGGCGCGACCGTCACCACCGACACCAGGGACGGCTCGGAGGAGAAGGTCCACAGTGGACTGGTCATCGCCACCGGCAACGGGCGGTCGGTGCGCACGCCGATCTCGGTGAACCGCGAACCGGAGAGCTACGACGTGACCGTGAAGTTCGTCGGGTTCGACGGCGCGCCGACCGACTTCCACACGGCGCGGCTCATCGACGTCGACCGCCCGCGGGAGTTCCCGCTGTACGACTCGTCCGGCACCGCCAGGATGCGGCTGCCGAAGGGCGAGTACTACTTCGACGCCACGATCGCGTTGCCGATCCCGGAGCTGCGCGACTTCCGCACCGCCGAGTTCGTCGAGCCGGCGCTGGATCTGACCCGGGACGTCGAGCTCGTCCTCGACGCGCGCGAGGCCGAGCCGGTCGGCTTCGACCTGGACAACCCGAAGGCGAAGCCCGGCAACGGCAAGGTGGTGTTCCAGCGCGAGACCGCGTGGGGCGGCATCAAGGCGACGCAGTACCTGATGCGCGTCGGCGGCCGTGAGATGGGCGCGGTGAAGCCGGCCACCACCAGGAGCGACGCGTTCACGTTCACCGTGGAGCAGCGCCTGGCCGAGCGTGACGGCGAGTCGTTCACGGGCTCGTCGCTCTACCACGTCCGGCACGCGGAGAAGGGCACCGTGCCGGAGACGCTGCGATGGCGCTACCGGGACCGGCAGTTCGCGAAGGTGCGTTCGGAGCACGCGGTCGCCACGTCCGGCCGGACCGGTCTGCGGGAGTCGTTCCTCCCCCTGCCGCTGCCCGGCGCGCTGACCGAGTACTACACGCCGGACGTGCCGTGGGACGGCGACTTCACCGAGATCGACGAGTCGGGTCAAGCGGTGTCGGGCACGTACCAGGTCGAGCCGAGGAGCTTCCCGCTCGACCGCACGACCGCGGAGCGCTGGAACGTCGGCGTGTTCGGGCCGTCGCTGCCACGAGGGCTGCACGGCCCGGCCGACTTCGCCGCCCGGATCGGCGACCGCTTCAGCTTCGCCGTGCCGACGGCCACCGACCAGGGCCGGGGCCGGATGAACTTCAGCTTCGACGTGGCCGGCACGACGACGCTCCTGCGTGACGGCCGGGTGATCGCCGAGCACCCGTACGACGGCATGGGCTGGTTCGACGCCGTGCCGGAGCGGGCGTCCTACACCCTGCGCACCACCACGACCCGGCCGTCGGACCGGTTGTCCACCGCGATCAGCGCGGAGTGGACGTTCACGTCCGAGCACAGCGGCGCGGAGGCGGTCGCGCTACCGCTGGTGGGGGTGAGGTTCGCGCCGAACCTCGACCACCACAACGCGGCGCCGGCCGGGAAGCGGTTCACCATCCCGGTGTACGTCCAGCGCAACGGGAGCAGCGCGATCGGCACGGTCTCGACACCGGTCGTCGAGGTGTCCTACGACGACGGCGCGACGTGGCGGCCGGCGGCGGTGTGGCGTGATCACGGTGGCTGGAAGGCGACCGTCGACCACCCGGCGGGTGCGCGGTTCGTGTCGCTGCGGTCGAGCATCACCGATCCCGACGGCAACGGCCAGCGCCAGACGATCACCAGGGCGTACGCGCTGAAGTAGGAACCGCCACGCCACCGTGCCGGCCCCGCGCACTCGCGATACCGGGGCCGGCACGGCGGTCGCCCTGGAAGGGACCGAGTTCGAACGCGCGCCTCGCCGGGCCTGACGAGCGGTCACGTGACCGGTCAGCCGGGCGAGACCGCGCGGCGGACGCTGTCGCGCAGCAGGGCCCGGCGGCGGTCGTGGGTGGCGGCCGGTTCGTCGGCGGTGGCCGCGTAGACGTTGCTGACCGGCGACCAGGCCATCGACAGGGCGATGACCAGGGCCATCAGGTCGAACGGGTCGCCGGCCCGGACCAGCCCCGCCTCCTGCGCCTCGGCGATGGCCCGGAGCTTGCCGTCGTCGAGGCGGTCGGCGTCGTCGACGAGGTGGCCGGTGGGCCGGCGTTCCAGGCGGGCCCACGTGGCGAGCCGGATGAGGTCGGGCCGCCGCAGGTACTCGTCGTAGAGCCGCACGGCCCAGTCCGCCAGGTCGGCGGCGTCGATGGGCACGACGTTGACGATCCGCTCCAGCGAACCGGAGAAGATCGCGTCGAACAGCCCTTCCTTGCTGCCGAAGTAGGCGTAGAGCTGGGCCTTGTTGGTGCGTGCCGCGGCGATGATCCGCTCGATGCGGGCGCCGGCGATGCCGTGTTCGGCGAACTCGCGGGTGGCGACGTCGAGGATGCGCTGCCGCGTGGCCGCGCCGCGGGCGGTCAGCTGCTGGTCGGACATGGCCGAACTCTACAGACAGACCAGTTGGTTTGCTTTTCGCCCGATGCCTGCCTACCGTGAAACAGACCGAACAGTCTGTTTAAAGGAGCGTCATGAGGAGCACCACCGGCTGGCAGGCGCACGGCTCGACGGGCACGTTGCGCCGGGTCACGATCCCCCGGCGGGACCTCCGCCGCGACGACGTGGCGGTGCGCGTGGACTACTGCGGCGTCTGCCACACCGACCTGCACGCCGTCCGCGCGCACCGCGACGGGGACGTGCCGGCGCTCGTGCCGGGCCACGAGTTCACCGGCGTGGTGACCGAGACCGGTCCGGACGTGACCCGCTTCCGCGTCGGCGACCCCGTCGCCGTGGGCAACATCGTCGACTCCTGCGGAGCGTGCGCCATGTGCGCGGCGGGCCAGGAGAACTTCTGCCGCGAGTTCCCGACCCTGACCTACGGCGGCGTCGACCGCCACGACGGGTCCACCACGCTGGGCGGCTTCTCCCGCGAGTACGTCCTGCGCGACCGGTTCGCCTACCCGCTGCCCGCCGGACTGGACCCGGCCGCGGCGGCGCCACTGATGTGCGCCGGGATCACCGTGTGGGAACCGCTGCGGGCCCTCGGTGTCGGACCGGGCGCCCGCGTCGCGGTGAGCGGATTGGGCGGGCTGGGCCACCTCGCGGTCAAGTTCGCGGTGGCGCTCGGCGCCGAGGTCGCGGTCGTCAGCCGGTCGGCGGACCGCGCGGCCGAGGCGGCCCGGCTCGGCGCGCACGACCTCGTCGTCTCCACCGACCCCGACCGGATGGCCGCGGCCCGCGACCGGTTCGACGTCTTGATCGACACCATTCCCGTGCCCCACGACCTCGGCCCGTACCTGGGACTTCTCGCCCTGGACGGCACGCTCAGCCAGGTCGGCCACCTCGGGCCCGTCACCGTCCAGGCGCTCGACCTGCTCATCGGCCGCAAGAAGCTCGGCTCCGCCGGCAGCGGGGGCCGTCCGGCGACCGCGGCCATGCTCGACTTCTGCGCCGCCAACGACATCGCCGCCGACGTCGAACCGCTCCCGTCGGCCCGCGTCGCGGAGGCCCTCGACCGCCTGGGCCGCAACGACGTCCGCTACCGGTTCGTCCTCGACCTGTCCGACCTCTGAACTCGGGAGTGCCGGTTCTCCGTCCTCCGGTCGCCGGTTGCTAGCGTGACGCGGTGTCTGAGCGAGAGCACACCGGGCGGATCCTCGACGGCCGGTTCGAGCTGCTGGAGAGGCTGGGCAGCGGTGGGATGGGCACGGTCTGGCGCGCCCTCGACCTGGGGCTGCACCGCGAGGTGGCCATCAAGGAGGTCCGCCCGGCCGACGCCGACCAGGTCGACAGCGATCCCGCGACGGCCGCCCAGCTGCGGGAGCGCGTGCTGCGCGAGTCCCGCGCGCTCGCCCGTTTGCAGCACCCGAACGTCGTGTCGATCTACCAGATCATCGAGTCGGCCGACTCGCCGTACCCGTGGATCGTCATGGAGCTGGTCCGCGGCACGTCGCTCGACGCGCGCCTGAGCGACGGCGTGCTCAGCCCGAGCGACGCGGCGAGGATCGGGCGGGACGTGCTCGCGGCGCTGCGCTCGGCCCACTCCGCGGGCGTGATGCACCGCGACGTCAAGCCGGGCAACGTGCTGCTGCGGACGGACGGCAGCGCCGTGCTCACCGACTTCGGCATCGCCGCCCTCCAGGGCTCGACCCAGCTCACCGCGACCGGCGACGTGATCGGGTCGCCGGAGTACATCGCGCCGGAGCGGCTGCGCGGCGACGAGACGCACACCGCGTCGGACTTCTGGTCGCTCGCGATGCTGCTGTACGTGGCCGTCGAGGGCTACCACCCGATGCGCCGCGCGTCCACGATGGCGACCCTCGCCGCCGTGATGACCGAGCCGGTGCCGCCGCCGCGCCGGGCGGGCGCCCTCGCACCCGCGCTCAACGCGGCCCTGCGCAACGACCCGGCCGAACGGCCGACCGGCGAGGTGCTGGACCAGATGTTCGCCGCGGCCGAGCGCGACTCGCCTCCGCCGCTGGGCCCCCCGACGCCGGTGGGGTTCGCCGTCCCGGGGCCGCCGAGCGGTCCCCAGGCCCAGTACCCCCACTGGCCGACGCCGACGCCGACGCCGATGCCCGTCAGCGGGCCCCAGCCCCACGGCTACCCGCAGTCCTACCCCACCCCGCTGCCCAAGGCCCGCAAGCGGACGGGCGCCGTGGTGCTCTCCCTGGTCGGGGTGGCGCTGGTCGTCGCGACCGTGGTGCTGGTGAACCACCTCCGGGACGCGGACAACTCGGCGAAATCCCCCACGGGCACGACGACGACCGCGGCCACACAGCGGGATGTCGGCCTGCCCGGCGACCAGCCGACCACCGCGGGCACCGCGGCGAAGGTCGACCTGCTCACGCCGGCCGGCGCGCGGGAAGCGGTCGCCGCCCTCGGCGGGGTGATGGGCGGCACGATGGTGTCCGAGCTGACGCTGTGGCCGGACCACGCCACGGCCGTCGCACCGACCGCGGCGGTCGCGAACGGCTTCGACGACTTCGAGTACCGGGGCGGCAAGGCGACCAGGAAGGGCGCGGACGGGGTGGACGCCGACCGGCCGGTGATCGACCTGAACCAGGTGAACTGGGACGCCGTGCCCGCGCTGTTCGAGCAGGCGAACAAGGAGCTCGGCGTCCCGCAGCCGACCCTGCGGTACCTGATCGTCGACAGCGACATCATCGACGAGACGCCGTCGATCAAGGTGTACCTGATCGACGAGTACGGCGGCGCGTTCCTCCAGGCGAACCTGAAGGGCGAGGTGCAGAAGACCTACCCGCGCGGCAAGTGATCCCCCGTCGCGGGTCGGCTCCGGACGGAGCTGCCCCGCGAGTGGACGCCGGCGGGCTCGCCGCGCGGGCGAGCCCGCCGGTCGGTTCAGCGGTCGGTTCCCCTCACGGGTGCGGACAGGCCTTGCAGGTCGAGCAGGAGGTCCCGGACGTCGGTGGCGGCGATCCGGCCGTTCCGCTCGACCGAGTCCGGCGCGGCGGGGTCGGAGCACAGCAGCACCGGGCCGTCCTCGGCGCGGTCGGGGAGCCTGCCGTGCGTGCCCCGCACGCACGACGGGTCGAGCGGCACCACGTTCATCGCGTAGCGCAGGCCGAGCTTCTTGCGCGCGAGGTTGAGCCCGGCCTTGGCCTTGACGAGCGGGTCGTGCGGGTCGAAGAACAGCTCGGCCGGGTCGTAGCCCGGTTTGCGGTGGATCTCCACGCCACGCGCGAAGTCCGGCGCGCGGTCGTCGTCGGTCCAGTAGTAGTAGGTGAACCAGGCGTCCGGCTCGGCCACCGCGACCAGCTCGCCCGACCGCTCGTGGTCGAGGTGGACGCCGGCCTGCGCCGCGCGGTCGAGCACGGTGTCCACGCCGGGCAGCTCCGCCAGCACGGCTCGGGCGCGGGGCACGTCGGCCGGGTCGGCGACGTAGACGTGGGCGATCTGGTGGTCGGCCACCGCGAACGCCCGTGACGCCCACGGGTCCAGCAGCTCCATGCCGGCCTGGGTGTAGACCTCCAGCAGCCCGGCCCGGCGCAACGCCCGGTTGACGTCGACGGGCCGGCGCGCGGCCGTGAGGCCGTACTCCGACAGCGCCACGACGGTCGCGCCGGCTGCCTCGGCGTCGGCGAGCAGCGGTGCGAGCGCGGCGTCCACCTCGGCCGCCGCACGCGCGGCCTCGGGGCCCTCGGGTCCGAACCGCTGGAGGTCGTAGTCCAGGTGGGGCACGTAGACGAGCAGCAGGTCCGGGCGCCGCGACGCCAGCACGCGGCGGGCCGCGCCGACGATCCACTCGCTGGACTTCAAGGTCGCGGTCGGTCCCCAGTACTGGAACAGCGGGAACTCGCCCAGCTCGCCGACCAGCTCGTCGTGCAGCGCCGGCGGGCGGACGTAGGCGTCGGGCGACTTGCGGCCGTCGGCGTGGTAGATCGGCCGCGGGGTGATGGTGACGTCGGTCGACGCGCCCATGGCGTACCACCAGCAGACGTTCGCGGCGGTGTAGCCGGGATGGGCGCGGCGGGCGGTCTCCCAGAGCTTCTCGCCCTGGACGAGCCGGTTGTGCTGGCGCCACAGGTGGACCTCGCCGAGGTCGCGGAAGTACCAGCCGTTGCCGACGATGCCGTGCTGGGCCGGGGTGAGCCCGGTCAGCAGCGTCGACTGGGCGCTGCACGTCACAGCGGGCAGCACGGTGCCCAGCTCGGCCTGCCAGCCACGCCGGCCGAGCCGGGCGAGGTTGGGCATGTGCGGCAGCAACGCCGGCGTCAGGCCGACGACGTCGATGACCACCAGCGGTTTCATGGGGCGCCTCCGTCTCCGAGGTGGTCCGCCGCCCAGCGCAGTTCGGCGGCGATACCGGCGGCCAGGTCGTCGCCCGCGCCGGGCAGGACGGTCCACGTGTAGGTCTCGACCTCGACGTGCGGCATGGTGTCCGCGGTCGACCGGACCGCCTCCACCGCCGTCAGCAGCACGTCCGTGGTGGAGGTGAGCGGTGCGGTCGGTTGGTCGTGCAGGGGCACGTGGAAGTGCACCCGCCACGGGTGCGCGGCGGGCAGGTCGGTCAGCGCCTCGGGCAGGTCGTCGGCCGCGAGCACGCCGGTGGGCGCGTTCTCCCGGACCTGGTGCAGGTAGCGCGGCTCGACGAACGCCGCGATGGCCCGCCTGCCCTCCTCCGTGCCGGGCTCGGCGACCTCCAGCGCCGCCGACGCCTGCACCTTGACCACCGACAGGCCCGTCCCGCGGATGGCCTTGACCGCTTCGGCCGGGTCGGCGAAGGACACGGCCAGGTGGCAGGTGTCCAGGCAGATCCCGACGTGGTCGTGGTCGACGCGGTCGGCCAGCCACGCGACGGCGTCGGCGACGGTGTCGAGCACGCAGCCCGGCTCCGGTTCGACGGCCAGCCTGATCGGCCTGCCGTGCCGGGCCGCCTCGGCGCGCAGGCCACGCGCGACGGTGTCGAGCGCGGCCTGGGCGCGCACGTCGTCGTCGCCGGTCCACGGCTCGCGCCAGGCCAGCGGCAACGTGGAGATGCTGCCGTAGGAGGCGGAATCGGGCAGCAGGTCCGCGAGCACGGTCGCGCACGCGAGGGTGTACGAGGCGCGTCGCGGGTCGGTCCACGTCGGGTGGTAGACGGAGTGCTTGACGACCTCGTGGTGGAACCCGCCGTACGGGAACGCGTTGAGGGTGCTCACCTCCAGTCCCCTGGCCCGCAGGTCCGCCGCCAGGCGCCGGCGGGCCGCGCCGTCCTCCGCGAGGCCGCGCGCGACCGGTTCGGCCAGCCACAGCCCCAGCGCGAGGGCGTCGGCGCCGAGCGCTTCGCGCACCGGGACGGCGTAGCGGTCCAGCTGGGCGACGACGCCGGCCAGGTCCTCGGCCGGGTGGACGTTGGTGCAGTACGCCGGGATCACGAGCCACCCCGCAGGATCGAGTTGCCCGCGAACGTCGGCGACGCGGCCGGCTCGTCCGGCTCGTCGAGCGCCAGCCGCCCGCTCTGGCCGTAGAACTCGACCGGGTTGCGCCACAGCACCTTGTCCACGTCGGACTCGTCGAACCCGGCCGCCAGCATCGCCAACCCGGTCTTGTGCGTCTTGAGCGGGTCGGACCGGCCCCAGTCGGCGGCGGAGTTCACCAGCACCCGGTCCGTGCCGTGCTCGACCAGCAGCGCCACCATCCTGGTCTCGTCCATCTTCGTGTCCGGGTAGATCGAGAAGCCCATCCAGCACCCGGAGTCGGCCACCGCGCGCACGGTCATCTCGTTCAGGTGGTCCACGAGCACCCGTTCCGGGGGCAGGCCCGATTCCCGGACGAGGTCGAGGGTGCGCGCCGTGCCGGCGGCCTTGTCCCGGTGGGGTGTGTGCACCAGCGCGGGCAGGTCGTGCTGCCGGGCCAGTTCCAGCTGCCGGGCGAACGCCTCGTCCTCCTCCGGGGTCATCGAGTCGTAGCCGATCTCGCCGACCGCGACCACGCCGTCCTTGGCGAGGTAGCGCGGCAGCACGTCGAGCACGGGGGTGCAGCGGGGATCGTTGGCTTCCTTGGGGTTCAGCGCGATGGCGCAGTGGTGCCGGATGCCGAACTGCGCCGCCCGGAACCTCTCCCAGCCGATCAGGGCGTCGAAGTAGTCGGTGAACGAGCCGACGTTCGTGCGCGGCTGACCCAGCCAGAACGCGGGCTCGACCACCGCCCGCACGCCGGCGGCGTGCATCGCCTCGTAGTCGTCCGTCGTCCGTGAGGTCATGTGGATGTGCGGGTCGAAGATGCGCATCAGGTCTGGCTCCTCAGCAGTTCGAGCGCGTCGCCGGGCACGGTGCGGCCCGCGGCCCGGCGTTCGTCGGCGAACGCGGCGACCATCCGCCGCAGCTCGGCGTCCGCGCGCCGGTCCAACCCGGCCACGGCGGCGAGGGGTATGTCCAGGAACAGGCACTTGAGCACGCCGTGCCGCCACGAGTGCGCGTCGAGGTGATCGGCGGCGAACGGACCGAGCGCCGCGGCGACGAGCCTGGTGTCGTTGGTGCGCAACGCGTCCTTGACGAGCTCGACACCGGCCGCGGGCGCCTCGTCCCCGACGGCGGCGAGCCCGCGCAGCACGCCACGGCGCTCCGCGTCGTCACCGAAGCGGTAGAGCGAGAGCAGCTCGGCCGCCAGCTCCTGCGGGCCGGTCGCCGACGCGAGCGCGGTCAGCAGTCGGGTGCGGGCCGCGTCGTCGACGGTCCCGTGCACGACGCCGAGCGGGTCGGCCTCGCCGCGCAACGCCTGCCTGCCGACGGCCCGGCCGACCGCGGGGAAGATCGACCGGATCGCCGTGGGATCGGCCCGCACCGCGCGCTCGGCCTCGGCCAGCCACGGGTGCTCCGGACCGGCCGACGCCTCGCGCAGCGCACTCCCGGCCGCCGCCCCAGGTCCAGGCGACGCCTCGTGTAGCCCGCTCCCGGCCATCGACCTCCCGGCCGACGCCTCGCGCAGCGCACTCCCAGCCACCGCCCCCAGCCCGGACGACGCCTCGCGCAGCGCGCTCATCGCGCGGCGCGCCACGTCCGGCGCGGCGTGGCTGTGGCGGGGCAGCTCGACACCGGCCAGCCCGGTGTAACCGATCTCGTCCAGCGCGGCGAGGGTGGCGGCCAGGTCCAGGTCGCCCTCCCCGAACTCCAGGTGCTCGTGCACGCCCGGCAGCATGTCGTCCAGCTGCACGTTGAGCAGCAGGTCGCCCGCGCGCCGGACGCACGCGGCGGCGTCCTCGGGTTCGACCGCGACGCAGTGCCCCACGTCGAGGGTGATCCCGAGCAGGGCGGGCGAACCGAGGTCGGCGCGCAGCCGCAGCGCCTGGTCGAGCCGTTCGACCAGCATCCCGGGTTCGGGTTCCAGCGCGAGCGGCACGCCGTGCCGGGCCGCGCCGTCGAGCACCGCCGAGACGCCCGACCTCATCCGCCGCCACGCCTCCTCGTCGTCCACGTCCGGTGGCACGATGCCGGACCAGAACGACACGCAGTCGGCCCCGAGGTCGGCCGCGATCTCCACCGCGCGCAGCAGGAAGTCCACCCGGACCTCCTGCTCGTCGCTCACCAGCGTCGGGTGGTGCTTGCGCCGCCGATCGAGCAGGAACCGCGCGCCGGTCTCCACCACGACACCGAGACCGAGCCGGTCCAGCCGCGCGGCCACCTTCTTGACCTGCTGCGCGAGGTCGGGTGCGAACGGGTCGAGGTGGTGGTGGTCGAGCGTGAGCGCCACCCCGGTGTAGCCGAGGTCGGCGATCACCGCGAGCGCGTCGTCCAGCCGGTGGTTGGCGAACCCGTTGGTGCCGTAGCCCAGGTGGTAGGTCATGTCGGCCCCACCTTCCGACCCAGCTTGCGGGCCAGCGGCAGCACCAGGGCGAGACCGGCGGCGACGGCCGGCGACCCGCTGCGCGCCACGAGGGCGCACTGCAGCGGCACCATGCCGTGGATGCCGTTCTTCGTGGCCGACCGGACGGTGCTCGCACCGGGGTCGCGCACCGCCGCCAACTGCGCACGGCCCACCGTGACCGCGTACGTGGCCGCGCCGGCGAGGGCGCCGAGCCGGTGCCGCCACGTCCGCCCCGGCCGGGCGATCGCCGCGACCGCCGTCGCCACCGTGCCGCCGAGCACCGCCTTCGCCGCACCGGCGGACGCGCCCCGCACCTCGCCGCGCGACAGCGCCGTCACGCCGAGCGTGTGCCCGGCCAGGACGGCGGCCGCCGGCAGGGCGCTCGCCGCCCGTTCCCGGCCCGCGCCGAGCGCCACGTCCAGACCTCGGCACGCGGCCATCGCCAGCGGTCCCGCCGCGGTGTCCTTCAGCACCGTGTCGTAGGACCACACCGCCACCGCCAACGGCACCGCGACCGCCACCGAGTCACGCCCACCGGCCAGCGCGGCGAGGCCGAGCCCGGTCGCGCTGAGGGCCACCGCGAAGGTCAATGCGGCACGAGGGCTGACGCGGCCGGACGGGATGGGCCGCTCCGGGCGTTCCACGGCGTCGAGCTCGCGGTCGGCCCAGTCGTTGAGCGCCATCCCGGACCAGTACAGCGCCACCGACGACAGCGGCAGCAGCAAGCGCCTGCCCCGCAACGGCACACCGGCCGCCGCCGCGCCCGCCAGGGTGTCACCGAGCACGGTCAGCGCGGCCGGCGCGCGGACCAGCTCCGCGTACGCCCTCACGCCAGCTCACCCGCCCACCGGTACAGCTCACGGGTCTGCTCGGCGAACCGGTGCTCGTCGCTGCCCAGCGGGTCCTTGAAGAAGAACCCGAGCGCGCCCAGCGCACCCACCTCGCCGGCCGCGTGCGCCGCCGCCACCAGCCGGGTCAGGTCCAGCACGAGCGGCGCGGCCAGCGAGGAGTCGAGCCCCGTCCAGGTCAGCTGCAGCGACATCCGCACGCCGAGGAACCCCTCGAACGACACGTGGTCCCACGCCGTCTTCTGCTCGCCCAGGTCGGGCACGTTGTCGATGTGCAGCGGCGCGGTGACGTCCTCACCCAGCAACGCCGCCAGCCCGCGTCCCTTCGACTCCAGCTTGCTGTCGGCGTGCGCCGGGTCCTCCAGCGTCGCGCCGTCGCCGCCGCCGAGCAGGTTCGTGCCCGCCCACGACCGCACCCGCAACGCCCGCGCGGTGAACATCGGCGCGAGCACCGTGCGCAGCAACGTCTCCCCCGTCTTGCCGTCGCGCCCCGCGTACGGCAGCCGTTCGCGGTGGGCCAGCTCGTCCAGCGCGGGCAGCGCGATCCCGGTGGACGGGGTGAAGTCCACGAACGGGCAACCCGCGCGCAACGCCGCGTACGCCGCCACCGAACTGGGCGGCAGCACCGCGCGCGCCGGGTCGGCCAGCGCTTCCTCCAACAACGCCAGGTCGCCGTGCTCGGGCGCGGCGGGCACGGGCGGTTCGGTCGAGGACACGTTCACCACCACGACCCGCGCGAGACCGCGCCGCTCGCGGAAGTCGGTGATGTCGGCGGCCAGCCGGCGGGCCGCCTCCGCCTGGCTGCCCCGGTGCGTCACCGGGTGGTAGCCGGGCCGGACCTCGGCGTCGGCCGCGTGCAGGCCGTCCGCGATCGCGCCGAGCAGGCGGTGCGGCAGCACGCCGCTGTCCACCAGCTGCTCGGCGCGCTTGACCAGGGGTGTGTCGACGACGTCGTGCCCGCCGACGACCAGGTCGTGCCAGCCCGGCATGGGGACACCGGCCAGCTCTGGTCGTCCGGTCACGCAGCCGGTCGGCGGCGCCAGGCCGGCGCGCAGCGCCAGCAGCCCGCTCATCGCCGTCGTCGCGACCGATCCGCGTGCCCCGATCAGCCACAGCCCGGTGGGTTCGTCCGTCATTGGCCACCCTCCTTCGCCCGCTCACTCAACATCCGGTCACCGAACGGTGCCGGGACGCGGACGTCCCGGCACCGGTCGGGTGGGTGCGGTCCGGCAACCGCCCCACGCGCTGGTGGCCGGAGCACGGTGGCTCCGGCCATTGCCCATCAGCTACCGCCCGCCTGCCCCCGCAGCGCCGCGATCACCACGTCGGCGTCGGCGACGAGCAGGTCGCGCACGGCGCGATCGGTCACCTTGCGGGACACCGCGTCGCGGAAGCCCTCCAGCTTCTCGATCGCCTTGGCGGGCTTGCCGTCGAACAGCAGCCGCCGCGCCTCGTCCAGGTCGCGGTCCAGCCCGCGCGCGACGGACGACGTGATGCGCCGCTCCGCCGCGAACCGGTCGACCATGGCCTGCAGGTCGGGCAACGAGGTCGTGACGGTGAACGTCACCACCACGTCCCGCTCGTTGCCCGCCTTGTCGGTCGCGGTCAGCGCCAAGGTGTGCGCGCCGAGCGCGAGCGCGTGCATGGAGACGGTCGTGCCGGACGTCACCGGGCGGCCGTCGAGCGTGGCGGTGACCGTGCCGACCCCGGACGTGGCGTCCTCGCCCTGCCAGGTGACCACCTTGTCCTCGGCGTGGCCGTAGCTCACGCCGTCGTGCAGCCCGGTGAGCTTCACGGTCGGCGCGCTCGCGTCGACCTTGACCGCCACCGAACCGGGTTCGGACCGGTTGCCCCGCACGTCGGTCGCCCGGTACTGCACCGCGTGGGCGCCGTCACCGGTCACCGGGAACGGCGCGGTGTAGGGCTTCCAGTCGCCGCCGTCGATCCGGTACTCGACGCCGGCCACGCCGGAACCGGCGTCCACCGCGGTGACCGCCACGGTCGGCGCGCTGGTCCACCAGCCGTCCCCGCCGTTCGGCGCGGCCGGGTCGACGGTCGCCGTGACCTCCGGCGCGGTGGTGTCCACACCGGACACCCGGAACCAGTCGAAGTCGACCGTCACCGGGCCCATGGTCTGCGACGGGCCGATCGCCATCAGGCCGAACTTCGCGTTCGGCACGTCGTTGGTCACCGGGGCGCCCATGGACGTCCAGGTGGTGCCGCCGTCGCTGATCTCGCCGCTGTAGGTGTTGCCCACCTTCTTCAGCCGCAGGTGCCACCACCCGCTCTCCGGCGTGCCGATGGCGAGGCCGCGGTTGCCGCCGTCGCCGAACGAGCCGTTGTTCTCGGAGACGAGCTCCGCGCCCAGCGTCACGGCCTGGCCCGGCGCGTTGCGCGCGACGACGTCGAACTTCACGTAGTCGTCGTCGTTGGCGTACACCATGAAGCCGGCGAGCTGCCACTGCTCGACCACGGGCGCGGCCAACCTCGTCTCCACCGTCCAGTCGCCCGTGGGCGCGTTCTGGAGGACGAAGTTGCGCGGGTCGTCGTTGTTGCCGCCGTTGATGTCGCCGGGCAGCGTGTCGATGCTCAGCACACCGTCACCCATCCGCATGGACTCCAGGTCCGGTCGCACGACGGCGTTCCAGCGGCACCCGTCGAGCCGGTCGCCGTCGAACTCGTCGCTCGGCGCGACGGCCGGGTCCGGCGTGGCGCAGGTGATGGGCGGCATCGGCGGGTCGCGCACCACCACCGGCGTGGACACCTTCTTGGTCCGCCCGGCCGCGTCGGTGACCGTCACGGACGCGTGGTACGTGCCGTCGTCGGCGTAGGTGTGCCGCACCACGGCGCCCGACGCCGACGTGCCGTCGCCGAGGTCCCACGCGTAGGTGAACGGCGCGTCGTTCTCCGCGTCGGTCGCCGTCGCGGTGAGCTCGGTGGTGAACGGCGCGGCGCCGGTCGCCGGGTCCGCCGTGACGACCACGTGCGGCGCGGCGTTGACCGACACGCCCTTGCCGATGAACGTGAACGAGTCGAGCGTGAACTGGTTGGCCGGGCCGCGGAACACCGCGACCAGCTTCATCGTGCCGCCCGGGTCGGTGACCGCCACGTCGGGTGCGGTCGCGTACCGGCCGGTGCCGCCCGTCTCGGGCACCGCGATGGTGGCGAGGAGGTCGCCGGTGGGCGAACCCCGGCGCAGTTCGATCGACCCGCCGGCGCTCGCGGACGCCACGCGTGCGGTGACGCGGTCGATGCGGTGCAGGTTCACCGGGTCGAACGCGATCCAGTCGCCGTCACCGAGGTCCCCGACCCGCTTGCCCGACTCGGCGGCCGGGTCGGCGGAGACCAGGACGCCCGAGGACTCCTGGTGGAACTCGGCCTGCTTGTGCTTGGGCTGGATCACCGCGAGGTCGCGGCCGACCAGCGGCGGCAGCGCGCCCGCGCCGCGGTCGGTGTAGGACGCGTCCACGGAGTAGAAGATGTCCGCGTCGGCGTGGCCGTCGTCCACCAGCGTGGTGAACTCGCCCTCGCACGCGTTGATCTGGTCGATCGGGTGCGCGTGCGCCTCGTGGCCGAGGGCGGGCTGGAGGACCGCCTTGGCGCAGTCCGGTTGGCCGTCCTCCGGGTCGGTGATGTCGAGGTCGAACGCGACCTTGTCGCCGAAGTCGAAGAACCCGCCGTCGACCGGGGACGTCATGGTCACCGACGGTGCGGTGTTGCCGACCGTCACCTGGACGTTGGTCACGCCGCTCTTGCCCGACGGGTCGGTCACGGTGAGCTGCGCGTTGTAGACGCCGTCGGCGGTGTAGGTGTGGGTGGGCTCGGCCTCGGTGGACGTGCCGCCGTCGCCGAAGGTCCACGCGTAGGTCAGCGCGGCGCCCTCGGGGTCGGAGGACTGCGTGGCGGAGAACTTCACGGGCAGCGGGGCTCGGCCCGAGGACGGCGTCGCCGTCGCCTTCGCGGTCGGCCGCCGGTTGCCCTGCGTGTAGTCGATCCGGTAGACGCCGGAGTCCGGGTTGTCGCGGCCGTAGCCACCGCCCCACTCCACGACGTACATCGCGCCGTCCGGACCGAACTTCATGTCCATAGGCGCCAACGGCGCGGCGCTCTTGAACCACTCGTTGATCTTGAGTAGGCCGCCCTGGTCGTCCTGGGAGAACGTCCAGAACTTGTTGCGCGCCCAGTCGTAGAAGAACGGCTTGCCGTCGTAGTACTCGGGGAACTTGACGTCCGAGGCCAGGTTGGGGTCGAACTCGTAGCGCGGCCCGGCCATCGGGGCCTCGCCGCCGGTGCCCATCTCGGGGAACTCGTCGCCCTCGGCGCCGTTGCCGTACCAGACGTCGGCGGCCTTGGCCGCGGGCAGCGCGGTCAGGCCGGTGTTGTTCGGCGAGTCGTTCACCGGGTTGGCGCAGTCGAACTTCGCCTTGGACGTGTTGGTGGCGAAGTCGAAGTCGTTGAACGGGGTGTTGTCGCCGACGCAGTACGGCCAGCCGTAGTTGCCGGGTTCCTTGATGACGTTCCACTCGACCAGCCCGCCGGGGCCGCGCGACGGGTTGTCCCCGCCCGCGTCCGGGCCGTAGTCGGCCATGAACACCGTGCCGTCGGAGGCGACGTTGAAGCGGAACGGGTTGCGGAAGCCCATGGCGTAGATCTCGGGCCGCGTCTTGGCCGTGCCCGGCGCGAACATGTTGCCCGGCGGGACGGTGTAGGTGCCGTCCGGCTCCGGGTGCACGCGCAGGATCTTGCCGCGCAGGTCGTTCGTGTTCGCCGAGGTCTTCTGCGCGTCGAACAGGTCGCGGCCGGGCCGCTCGTCCACCGGGGCGTACCCGCTGGACTGGAAGGGGTTGATGTCGTCGCCGACGCCGATGTACAGGTTCCCGTTCGGCCCGAACTCCAGGTACCCGCCGGTGTGGCCGGGCTCCTCGCGGCGCGACGCCGGGATCTCCAGCAGGACCTTCTCGCTGTCCGGCCGGATCACGTTGCGCTCGGCGGTGAACCGCGAGACCCGGTTGACCTCGGCCGTGCCCGCCGGCGAGTAGTACACGTACAGGTGGTTGCTGGTGGCGAAGTCCGGCGCCAGGGCCAACGACACCAGGCCGTCCTCGCCGCCGCTGTAGACCGGCAGCGTCAACGCCGTGGAGGTGGCGTCGGAGGCGGGGTCGTGCACGCGGATCTGGCCGAGCAGCTCGGTGTAGAACACGCGGCCGTCCGGCGCGATGTCCAGCGTGGTCGGCGCGTGGGTGGCGTCGTCCAGCGTCACCTTCTCGAAGTTGGCGTCCACCGTGGCGCCGCAGTCCGCGGGCACGACGCCGGCGGCGGTGCGGATGCCGCCGAGCACGTGCGCGACGAAGGTCGGCTCGGTGTAGTCGGCGGCGTTGTGGCCCATGCCGGTCGCCCAGACCCGGCCGCCCTCGGCGTCACGGCACCAGCTGATCGGGTGGTCGTGGCCCATGGCCTCGGAGCCCGGGTCGTAGGTCTTCTCGTCCACCTCGACCAGCGGGTGCACCTTGCCGCGCATGCTGGGCTTGAAGTTGTACCACTCCTCGGCCTTCTGCCAGCGGTCCGGCAGGTGCCTGGTCGACTCGTGCACCTCGTCGACCTGGTAGGAGGTGGCGGTGAGGCCGTTGGCGGAGTGCGCGGTCATGTGCGCGCCGCCGTTGACGAAGTCGTCCCACCACGGGAACGACGACTCGATGTTCATGTCCGTCGCGTTGTGGATGGCGACGATGCCGCCGCCGTTGTTGACGAACGTCCTCACGGCCGCGCGCTGGGCGTCGGTGTCCCAGACCATGCCGCCGTTCTGGAGCATGATGACGACGTCGAAGCCGGCCAGGTTCGCGTCGGTGAACTGGGTGGCGTCCTCGCTGTGCACCACCTCGAAGTGGTGGTCCGCGGCGAGCTTCTCGACCATCGCCACACCGGCCGGGATCGAGTCGTGGCGGTAGGCGCCCGCGGCGGTCTTGGTGAACAGCAGGGCTCGGAACTCGGCCGGCGCGTCGTGGCCGGGGTGCGCCGCGGCGGTCGCCGGCAGCAAACCGGCCACGACGAGGAAGGTCAGCAGGAGAGCGAAGACGGTGCGCAAGCGGGACACAGGGGTTCTCACGATCCTCCACACGCTTTCTGTTCCGCCCGGCGTGCCGGCGCCGGTGAGTGGTGGTGACGCCGGTCAGCTGGTGCCGATCACCTCCCTGAGGAACGCCAGCCCGTCAATGGCGAGCGCGTCCTGGCTCGCGGCGAGCGGGCGCCAGATGGACGCGGCGGTCGCGATGCTCGCGTTCTCGCCGGTGAACGACTCGATGCACAGCGGCCCGGAGTAGCCGGCCTCGGCGAGCGCGGCGACGACGTCGGGCCAGTCGAGGTGGTCCTCGCCCGGCGTGCCGCGGTCGTTCCCGCACACCTGGACGTGCGCGATCCGACCGGCGGCCGACCGGATCGCGGCGCCGACGTGCTTCTCCTCGATGTTCTGGTGGTAGACGTCGACCGCCACGCCGCACCCGTCGACCGGCAGCCCGTCCAGCGCTTCCAAGGTCTGCCCGATCGTGTTGAGCAGGCTGGTCTCGTAGCGGTTGAGCGGTTCGACGGCGACCCGCACGCCCGCCGACCGGGCGTGCTCCACCACCGGCGCGAGGTTGTCGCGCAGCTCGGCGATCCGGTCGCGCCGCTCCCCCGCCGACATCCGCCACGTGCGGCCGACCGACGCGTAGGCCGGGCCCGCGATGACGGGCGAGCCGACCTGCGCCGCGACGTCCACGACCCGCCGCAGGTAGTCCTGGGTGGCCGTGACGGTGGCGGGCTCGGCCGCCACCAGTTCCCGGCCCGGCGGCATCACCAGGCACACGGTCGCGGCGAGGCCGTGGTCGGCCAGCACCCGCGCGGCGCGCGCCGGGTCCCAGTCGCCGAGCTCCTCCACCGGCAGTTCGAGCACGTCGAACCCCCAGCCGGCCACCCGCGCGGCCAGCTCGGCGAGTGCCGCGTCGCGCAGCGGCGACGTCCAGACCCACGTGCTCACACCGATCGCGTGCACTGCTCCTCCGTCCGGGCCGGGTCGGGTGGTCACTTCCAGGGCGCGGGGTAGCCGGGCATCGACTCGCACCCGCACATCGCGTAGTGCAGCGGCGGCATGTCCTGCTTGAGGAAGCTCTGGAGCGTGTCCTGGGTGACCTTCGGCTGCGGCAGCACCCACTCCTTGGGCACCTGCTGACCGTTGAGGATCTTCAGCGCGGCGATGACCGGGGTGCGCCACTGGTAGGTCGGGTAGGTCGGCGCGACGGCGGTCATCTTCTCGTCGGCCCACATCCGCAGGAAGTCCTGCTGGTCCTCGCCGACGAACGCCGGGATCTGCACGCCCGCGTCCTGGAACGCCTCGACCGCGGCCACGGCGGTGGCGCCCGCGTCCATCCACACGCCGTCGATCTGGCCCTCGCGCTGGATGTAGTCGTTGACGATGGTCTTGGTCTTGGCCGCGTCACCGTCGGTGAACTCGACGCCGACGATCTTCAGGTCGCTGCCGGAGAAGATCTCGTTCGCCGCGGCCCACCGCTGCTCCAGCACGTCGACGCCGGGCAGGATGCGCAGGGCCAGCACCTTGCCGCCCGCCTTCACCTTCTCCTTCAGGAACTCCGCGCCGTCCGCCCCGAACGCGAACCCGCCGATCGGGTGGATGAACGTCACCGGGCAGGCGGTGTTGACGCCGCGGTCGAACACGATCACCGGGACGTTCGTCTTGCACGCCGCCTCGATGGCCGGCGTCAACGTGGCGGTCGTGTTCGGCGACACGATGAGCGCGCTGCACCCCTGCGAGGCGAACGACTGGATGTCGCTGATCTGCTTGTCGTCCTTGGCCTCCGCGTCGAGCACGGTGAACTTGGTGATCTCCGGGTGCAGCTTCACCTCCTCCTTCATGGTCTTGAACCCGACCTGCCGCCACGGGTTGTCGACCGAGGCGTTGGAGAAGCACAGGTGGTAGTCGCCACCCGGCTTGGCGAGCTTCGCCGTGTCGACCATCGCGGGCGAGATCATCTGCTCCCAGGGCTTCTCGGCCGGCCCTTCGGGGGTGGTCGACCGGAACTTGAGCTGGCTCTCGTACCGCGCCTGGTCGAAGAACTCCGACTTCGCGCCGGCGTCCTTCGTCGCACCCGTCGTGCCGGACGTCCCGGTGTCGACGGGCAGGTCGCTGCTGCAGCCGGCCATGGCCAGCAGGCCCGCGACGGCCACGACGGACCACTTCCTGTTCATCGGATCTCCTTGTGCGGCGGTGACTAGCGGCGGGCGGGCTCGGGCGTGCCCGCGCGGTGGCGGAACCGGAGCCGCGGGGTGAGGCCGAGGGCGGCGTAGGCGACGGCGGCGATGATGATCACGCCCTGCACGGCGGACTCCAGCGCGCCGGAGACGCCGAGCAGGTTGAGCAGCGAGAAGAGGGCTTCGAGGGTGAGCGCGCCGGCGGCCGCGGCGACGACGGAACCCCGCCCGCCGCCGAGCAGGACGCCGCCGAGCACGACGGCGGTGATGGCGCGGAACTCCAGCCCCTCGCCGACCTGCGCCGACACGCCCGCGAACCCGCCGAGCAGGATCGCGGCCAGCGCCGCGAGCAGACCGGACAGCCCGAACGCCAGCACCTTCAGGTGATCGACCCGACCGCCGGCCAGCCGCACCGCGTTCTCGTTGTCCCCCACCGCGACCAGCGTGCGGCCGGTGCCGCTGCGCATGAACAGCACGGCGGCGACCAGGACGGCCAGCAGGATCACCACCGACCACGGCAGGTGGCCGAGCACCGGCAGGTCGACGCCACCGCGGCCGAACACGCGGAACGACGGTGACAGCGCGCCGCGGGGTGCGCCCCCGGTCCACAGGAACACCGCGCCGTCGAGGATGAGCAGCATGCCCAGGGTCACGATGAACGACGGCACCAGCAGCTTGGTCGTGACCAGCCCGTTGACCAGGCCGACCAGCAGGCCGAAGCCGAGCAGCAGCACGATCACCCAGCCGGTCGCCGACTCCTGGCCGTCGATCAGCCGGGCCGCGATCACCACCTCGGCGGTGACCAGCGAGCCCACCGACAGGTCGAACCCGCCGGAGACGATGACGAAGTACTGGCCGATGGCCAGGAGCACCAGCGGCGCGGCGCGCTTGAGCAGCGCCAGGTACCCGGCCGGTTCCGCGTAGGCGGGGCCGGTGAAGGCCAGCGCCACCAGCAGCACGGCGAGCACCACCAGCACGGGCGCGGTGCCGTCCGCCAGCCGGGGACGCCACGTGGTCGGCGCGCTCACGCGGACCTCCTGGAGAGCTTGCGGCGCGCGTAGAGCGCCACCGCGACGATGAGGACGATGCCGCGCACCACGTCCTTGAAGAACGGGTCGACCGCGAGGTCGTCGAAGACGGTGTCGAGGGTGGCCAGGATGAGGACGCCGCCGATCGTGCCGACGACGCCGCCGCGACCGCCCGCGAGGGCCGCGCCGCCGAGCACGACGGCCGCGATGGACTCCAGGTCGTACCCGGCGTCCGTGCCGACGTACGGCGCGCCGGACCCGAGCCGGCTGGCCAGGAACACCCCGGCGAGACCGGCCGCGACCGCGCACAGCACGTGGGCGATGACGATCGTGCGGCCGGTGCGCACACCGGACAGCCGGGCGACGTCCACGTCGCCGCCGACCGCGTAGGTGTGGTAGCCGGCGCGGGTGCGCTTGAGGTACCACCACGCCGCCGCGGCGACGAGCAGCATGAGCAGCACGCCGACCGGGACCGGGCCGATGCGGTCGAACCCGAGGTGCTGGAACGCGCGCGGCACGCTGCCCGCCGGCCCGGTGTAGTTCTCCTCCAGGTAGCCGCGCAGGATGAGCGCCACGCCGAGGGTCGCGATGAACGCGTTGACCTTGAGGACCGTGACGACCAGGCCGTTGACCAGGCCGACGACCGCGGCGACGCCGAGCGCCAGCAGCACGCCGGGCACCATCATCCCGTCGCTGCCCGCCATCGTCTCCGCCGCCACGAGCGAGCACAGCCCGACCAGGTAGGCCACGGACAGGTCGAGCGAACCGGTGATGATCACGATGGTCTGACCGACCGCGACCAGCCCCAGCACGGTGCTGCGGGTCAGGATGTTGAGGATGCCGCCCTGGTCGAGCAGCACGCCGCCGTTCAGGCCGACGAGGATGCTGCCGACCACGAGCAGCACGACCAGGGCCAGGTAGACGGTGACGGTCGGCGTGAAGCCGAACCGCCGGACCCCGCCACGGCGGGCGGCGCCCGCGAGCTTGACCTTCTCCTGCACGACGCTCACGCCACTTCTCCCATACCGTGCCCCGTGGCGAGGCCCATGACGGCTTCCTCACCGGCGCCCGCGGGCAGCTCGCCCGCGATCGCGCCCTCGTGGACGACCAGCACCCGATCGCTCATGCCGATCAGCTCGGGCAGTTCGGAGGAGATCATCAGGATCGCGACCCCGCTGCGGGCGAGGTCGCGCAGCAGCCGGTGCACCGCCTGCTTCGCGCCGACGTCGACGCCGCGCGTGGGCTCGTCCACGACGAGCACGCGCGGTCCGACCGCGAGCCACTTGGCCAGCACGACCTTCTGCTGGTTGCCGCCGGACAGGTAGCGCACCTCCTGGTGCTCGCCCCGTCCCACGACCGCGACCGACTTCAGCAGCTCGGCGAGGTCGGACTTGCGCCGCCCCGCGCCGCCCGCCAGCGCCGCCCGGCGGACGAGCAGCGCGTTGTCCCGGATGGACTGGCGCAGCGCCAGCCCCTCCCCCTTGCGGTCCTCGGTGACGTAGCCGATGCCCAGCCGCACGGCGGCACGCGGGTCGGTGATCCGCCGCACGACGCCGTCGACCTCGAGCGTGCCGGTGGTGAACGGCTCGACGCCCCAGATCGCCCGCGCGATCGCGGACCGCCCGGAGCCCTGGAGCCCGGCGATGCCCACGATCTCGCCCGCCCGCAGCTCGAACGTCACGCCGCGGACCCGGTCGTTGCCCGCGCCGCGCAGCGCCAGCCGCACGTCGCCGAGGTCGTCCGGGGTCGCGCGGTCGGGGTAGAGCGCGTCGAGGGACCGCCCGACCATGTGGCGCACGAGCTGGTCGGAGGTCAGCTCGGCGGTGAGGGCGGAGGTGACGAACGCGCCGTCCTTGAGCACGGTGATCCGCTTGCTCAGGTCGAACACCTCGCGCATGCGGTGCGAGACGTAGAGGATCGCGATGCCCCTGGTGCGCAACCGGTCGACCAGGCCGTACAGCAGCTCCACCTCGTGGTCGGCCAACGCGGCGGTCGGCTCGTCCATCGCCAGCACCCTGGCGTCGGTGGACAGCGCCTTCACGATCTCGACGACCTGCTTCTGCGCGACCGACAGCCGGTTGACGGTCTCGGCCGGGTCGACCCCGTCCTCGCCGAGCCAGTCCAGCAGCCCCTTGGTGTCCGCCTCCATCTTGCGGCGGTCCACCTGACCCCGGCGGACGGGCTCGCGGCCGAGGTAGACGTTCTCCGCGACGGTGCGGTGCTCCAAGAGGTTGAACTCCTGGTGGATGATCGCGATGCCCGCCCGCTGGGCGTCCCGGGGAGTGGCGAACGCGACCGGCTCGCCGTTGACCTCCACCTGGCCCGCGTCCGGCCGGTGCACGCCCGCGAGGACCTTGAGGAGGGTCGACTTGCCGGCCCCGTTCTCGCCCATGAGCGCGTGCACCTCGCCCGCGCGCAGTTCCAGGTCGACGCCGCGCAGCACGGGCACCCCCAGGAAGCTCTTGGTGATCCCCGTGAGGCGGACGACGACATCGCCCTCTGCGGTCATCGGGCCACCTCCGTCCAAGCCCCGGACGACGCGGCAGATGTCAGGACCGCGTCGGTGATCCGGACCGCCCGCAGGCCGTCGGCGAAGGTCGGCAAGCCGTCCGGCCGGTCCTCGCCGAGCACGGCGCGGTAGGTGTCGGCGACGAAGGCGTCGAAGCAGTCCTGGTAGCCCTGCGCGTGGCCGGCGGGCAGCCGCGCGTAGCGGGCCGCCGAGGGCGACAACGTCCCCGGGTCGCGCAGGAGCACCTGGTTGCCGTCGCGCTTGCCGACCCACAGCCGCTCCGGGTCCTCCTGGTCGAACGCGAAGCTGGACTCGGTGCCCGAGACCTCCAGGTGCAGCCGGTTCTTCCGGCCGGCCGCGACCTGCGAGACCACCAGCGTGCCGAGGACACCGGACTCGGTGGCGAACTGGACGACCGCGACGTCCTCGGTCGGCGTGGCGGACGGCCGCGGTCGCGCCTGGACGGTCGCCGTCTGCGCGGACAGCCGCCGGATCCGGTCGCCGGTGACGAACTCGACCAGGTCGCACCAGTGCGAGCCGATGTCGGCGAACGCCCGGGACGGGCCGCCGACCGCCGGGTCGACCCGCCAGTCGTCGTCGCTCGGCCGGGACAGCCAGTCCTGCAGGTAGCCGCCGCTGACGGTGGACACCACGCCCGCCTGACCGGTCGCCAGCCTGGCCCGCAGCTCGCGCACCATCGGGTGGAACCGGTACACGAACGGCACCGTCGCCACCCGGCCCGCGGCCACCGCCGCGTCGGCCAGGACGGCGGCTTGGGCGACGCCGACCGCCAGCGGCTTCTCGCAGATGACGTGCGCACCCGCGGCGAGCGCCGCCTCCACCGCCTCCGCGTGCCGGGCGTTGGGCGTGCACACGTGCACCACGTCGGCGCCCGCTTCGGCGAGCAGCGAGGCCAGCTCGGGGTAGCCGCGCTCGGCGCCGACCGCCTTCGCGGCGTGGTCCGCGCCGTCCGGAGTGCTCGCCACCGCGGCGACCACGGCGGCCCCCGCCCGTCGGGCCGCTTCCGCGTGCACGCGGCCCATGAACCCGGCGCCCACCACGGCGACCCGCGGTGTCCGTGGCTCGGCACGACCGCCGGCGGCCGGCTGAGTTAGGTGGGTCACAGTCATGTGGCGAACCGTAAGATCGGTAATGGCGGATGTCAACCAAAAGTAGGACATGTTTCGACGGCTGACGCCGTATGACTGCAACCTCTGCTTCAATTGAAGGGTGAAAGAAGACGTTTCCACCGTCGGCGCCGCGTCTCCGGGAGAGCTGCTGCGCCTGCTCCGCGACGGCGTGCCCCGCACCCGGTCCGAACTCACCACGGTGACCGGCCTGGCCAGGTCGACCGTGCGAGCCAGGTTGGACGCGCTGCTGGACGCGGGCCTGGTCAGCGACGGTGGCAGTGAGGCGTCGACCGGCGGGCGCCCGGCCGGCCGGTTCGTGTTCAACGCCCGCGCGCGGGTCGTGCTCGCCGCCGAGGTGGGCGCCACCCACGCGACCATCGCGGTGACGGACCTGACCGCTTCGCCGCTCGCGGTGCACCGGTTCGAGCAGGACATCGCCGAGGGCCCGGAAGTGGTCCTGCCCAGGCTCGTGGCGGCCTGGCGGTCGCTGCTGGAGGAGACCGACCTCGAGTCGACGCGCGTGGCGGGGGTCGGCATCGGCCTGCCCGGTCCCGTCGAGCACTCCACCGGCCGGCCGAACAACCCGCCGATCATGCCCGGCTGGGACGGCTACGACGTGCCGAGCCACATCGGCGCGGAACTCGGGGTCCCGGTCCTGGTCGACAACGAGGTGAACCTGATGGCCCTCGGCGAGCACACGAAGTGCTTCCCGGAGGCCGAGCACCTCATCGTGATCAAGGTGGCCACCGGGATAGGCGCCGGTTTCATCAGCAACGGCAAGCTGCACCGCGGCGCGGTGGGCTCGGCGGGCGACCTCGGCCACATCCTCGCGCCGCACGCCGGCGACGTGCCGTGCCGCTGCGGCAACACCGGCTGCCTGGAGGCGGTCGCCAGCGGGTCCGCCATCGCGGCGGCGTTGCGCGCCAAGGGCGTCGAGGCGCACACGAGCGCGGACGTCGTCGCGCTGGTCCGCGCGGGCAACCTCGAAGCCGGTCAGGCCGTGCGGCAGGCGGGCCGCGACATCGGCGAGGTCCTCGCCGCCTGCGTGAGCATGTTCAACCCGTCGCTGATCGTCGTCGGCGGCACCGTCGCGCTCGCCGGCGAGATGCTGCTGGCCGGCGTGCGCGAGGCGATCTACCGGCGTTCCCTGCCGCTGGCCACCGGGAACCTGCGCATCGTGCCGTCGCAGGCGGGTGACGACGCCGGCGTGCTCGGCGCGGCGGCGATGGTGGTGCAGCACGTCCTCTCGCCGGACGTGGTCGACCGCCAGCTGGCCTGAGCCGCGGGCGCGATCGCGTCCCGGCGGCTCCGCCGACCCGACCGACCAGGAGGTGCGTCGTGCCGCCCGAAGCCATCGCCGGTGCCCGACCCGTGCGCGAAGTCGTGGCGTGGAGCCGCGACCTGGTGCAGCCGGCCCTGCGCGCCGCCGTCGACGGGTTGCCCGCCGCGGCGCGCCGCGTCGCCGGCTACCACCTGGGGTGGTGGGACGAGCACGGCGACCCGACCGACACGGACGGCGGCAAGGCGATCCGCCCGGTGCTGGCCCAGCTGGCGGCCGAGGCGGTCGGGGGCGAGGCGATCACCGCCGTGCCGGCCGCCGCCGCGGTGGAGCTGGTGCACAACTTCACGCTGCTGCACGACGACGTGCTCGACGAAGACCCGACCCGGCGGCACCGTCCGACGGCGTGGCGCGTGTTCGGCGTGCCGGACGCCGTCCTGGCCGGTGACGCGTTGCTGGCGCTCGCCTTCGACGTGCTCGTCGCGGGCGGGCACCCGGCCGCGCTGACGGGCGTGCGCCTGCTCAACGCCGCCGTGCTCGGCCTGGTCGACGGCGAACAAGCCGATCTCGCGTTCGAGGCGCGGCACGACGTCGGCGTGGCCGACTGCGTGGCCATGGCGGAGCGCAAGACCGGCGGCCTCCTGGCGTGCGCCTGCGCCCTCGGCGCCACGTTCGCGGGGGCCGGGCCCGCCGAAGTCGCGGGCCTGCGCGACTTCGGCCTGCGCCTGGGGGTGGCGTTCCAGCACGTCGACGACCTGCTGGGGATCTGGGGCGACGAGTCCGTGACCGGCAAGCCGGTGCACGGCGACCTGCGCGCCCGCAAGAAGTCCCTGCCGGTCGTCGCCGCCCTGACCTCCGGCACGCCGGCGGGCCGGGAGCTCGCCGTGATGTACGAGGGCGACGGGCGGCTGGTCGCCGCCGACCCGGCCCGCGCGGCGCACCTGGTCGAAGCGGCCGGCGGTCGCGCCTGGAGCGAGCGCCAGGCGGAGCTGCTCCTCGACCAGGCGTTGCGCCGGCTCGACTCGATCAAGCCCACGCCGCGCGCGGCGGCGGAACTGACCGACCTCGCGCACGCGATCGTCCACCGCGACCACTGACCACGCGGTGAAGCGGCACGGTCGCCCTGACGTCATGGGCGCGCGCCGAAGTGAGCGCCGTCATATGAGCATGTCGAGGTGAAACTCGTCGCCTAAGGACGGTCCGTCCACCTACTTCTGCATGTCCTCCGCCAAAAGCCGGGATTCCCACGAGGACGGCCACGGCACCCACCGGGAGTGCCGTGGCCGTCAAGGGAGTCGGCTGAGCCGGGTGTCTACTCCGGACGCTGCCACCGCGGGTCGTCGGCGGGCGGCGCGGTCGGCGGCGCGGGCGGCTCGGGCACGTCGACCGGGGTCAACCCGGCGGACGACGGCGAGACGACCTCCGGCGGTGTGACGAAGCCGGGCACGGACTGCCACGCGCTGATCCGCCGCACGACGTTCACCGCGAGCGCCGCGGCGGCCACCGACAGCACGGCCACCACCACGAGCACCGCACCGCCGTTGGCGAACCCGTCCACGGTCGTGCTGCGGGCCAGCGACCGGTCCGCGATCCGGTCGAACACCTGGTAGGCGATGAACAGGCCCCACCACCAGTTGACCTCGGCGCGGCCCCGGCCGAGCTCGTGCCGCGGCAGGCTGACCTGCCAGACGTCCACGACGACTCGGCGCGGGAACCAGAAGTTGATGATCGGCAGCCAGCCCCAGATGGCCCAACGCTTGGCGAGGTGGTGCGCGTCCGGCGCGACCAGGTCCGCGTTGGAGCGGACGTTCCACGTCCACACCACGAACACCACGCCCGCGGCGAGGTACGCGGCGGCGGCGCCCAGGTCGAGCAAGTCGGTCACGGCGAGCGTGCGCTCCAGCTCGGCCTCGCCGATGCGGCCGTCGACGTAGTCCTGCAGCACACCGTGCACGCGCCACACCCACCCGGCCAGGACCAGGTCCAGCAAGGCGGTCGACGCGACCAGCACGGAGAACGCGACACCGAGGCCGCGCACGGATCGGAACACGGAATCTCCACTAGAAAGGTCCCCCGACCCGGAGGGCAGCCTACGCGACGTGCCGGTGGCGGCCGATCGCTTTTGCGCCAAGCACACCGGCGAGGAACGCGACCCTCACGGCTACCGCAGGCCGGTGAGCTTGTCCGGGTTGATCTGCAGGCGCAGGTTCTGCACGAGCCCGTCGGCCAGGTCGAAGGTCAGGGCGCCGATGGGGGTCGTCCCGATGGTGACCAGCACGCCCAGCTCGCCGTTGATGGAGGCCGGTTCGAGGACGACGCCCGCCGAGGTGGGTTTGGCCAGGACGCCGAGGAACCAGCGGGCGACGTGGTCCGGACCGTGCAGGGGCCGCAGGGCCGCGGTGATCTTGCCACCGCCGTCGGACCACGCGGTCACGCTGGGGGCCAGCAGTTCCATCACCGCGGTGAGGTCGCCGCCCGCGCACGCCGCGATGAACCGGGACGTGATCTCCGCGCGCCGCTCCGGGTCGGTGTCGAAGCGGGGACGGCGGGCCTGCACGTGCTCGCGGGCGCGGTGCGCGATCTGGCGGACGGTGGGCTCCGGGCGGTCCAGCGCGTCGGCGATCTCCGCGTGGGAGTAGCCGAAGACCTCGCGGAGCAGGAACACCGCGCGTTCGACGGGGTTGAGGGTTTCCAGCACCACCATCATCGCGGTGGAGACGGTGTCGGCCATTTCGGTCTCCGTGGCGGCGTCGGGCGAGGTCAGCAGCGGCTCGGGCAGCCACGGGCCGACGTAGGTCTCCCGGGTGGCCCGGGCGGAGGTGAGCCGGTTCAACGACAGGTTGGTGACCGTGCGCACCAGGTACGCCTTCGGGTGCCGGACGTCCGAGCGGTCGGCGGCGTGCCAGGTGAGCCAGGCGTCCTGGAGGACGTCCTCGGCGTCCGCGACGCTGCCCAGCATTTGGTAGGCGGTGGTGAACAGCAGCCGCCGGTGTTCGAGGTACGGGTCCCGATCGGTCATGGCCGCCATGCTCTCAACGCGCGGCGGCCGGCTCGCGGGTGGCGCGGCCGCCCTTCGAGACGATGGTGCTGACGTTCACGCGCTTGCCCAACCGGTACATCTTGACCGGGCTGCCGCTGACGAACTCCTTGTAGAGCACGGCGGCGCGGCCCTTGAGGTAGGCCCGGCGCGGGGTGTCGTCGGCGCGGGTGAACTGGATGACCGCGTCACGGCGGCCGAGGCTGACCGGCTGGTGGAAGTAGCCGAACCGGAACGGCCGGGCCTGCTTGCCGCGCAGCAGCCGGGCGATGGTGTCGGCGGTGTGCTGGGCGGTGGGCAGGCCGCTCTGGCACGTGCCGTGGACGCTCCCCCAGCCGAGCCGGACGGCGGCGGCGTCGCCGATGGCGTGGACGTCGGGGTGCGACACCGACCGCAGCGTCGCGTCGACCACGACCAGACCCCGGTCGTCCACCGCGATGCCCGACTCACGGGCCAGCGGCGACACCGCCACGCCCGTCGTCCACAGGCAGGCGGCCGAGGCTACCCGCTCGCCGGTCTCCAGTTCGACGGCGTCGGCCTGCACCCGCGTGACCCGTGCGCCGACCACGACCGTGACGCCGAGGCGTCGCAGCGACCGGTCGAGGTGGGCGCGGGCCCGGTCGCCCATCATCGCGCCGGGCTCGGTCGCGCTGATCAGCGTGACGTTCAGGTCGGGTCGGGCTTCGGCGACCTCGGTCGCCGCCTCCACACCGGTCAGGCCGCCGCCGCAGACGGTGACGGTGTCGCCGGCGGCGAGCTCGTTCAGCCGGTCGTGGAAGCGGACGGCGACCTGGGGGCTGTCGAGCGTGAAGGCGTGGACGTCCGCGCCCGGGACCCGGCTGGTGTCGGTGGCGCTGCCCGGCGCGTAGACCAGGGTGTCGTAGTCCAGCCGGGCGCCGTCGTCGAGCGTGACGGTCCGGCCGTCGGGGTCGATGGCGGTGGCCCTGCCCCGCACGAACACGATGCCGGTGCCGGCGACCAGGTCGGCGATGCGCAGGTGGGCCAACTCCTGCCCGGCCGCGAGCTGGTGCATCCGCAGCCGCTCGGTGAACCGGGCCGACGGGTTGACCAGCGTGATCCGGACACCGCGCCGGCGGGTGCGGTGGGCCAGCCGGATGGCGGCGAACATGCCGGTGTACCCGGCGCCGAGCACGACGACGTGGTGGTCGAGTTCCATGACCTGCCCCTGTCCTCCTGACCGTGCCACCGGTTCCCCAGGGCGTTGAACGGCCATAGGACAGACCGGCGCCACCGGACGTGACACCTGCGGATGTGACGCGCGACACGTCACTCGGAGCCGGTCGGGTCGGCCGGCTCAGGACTCCACGTGAGCGCGCCTCGGCGCGCCCAGGGCGAGGACCGCGGCGAAGGCCACGCACATCACCACCTGGTAGGCGAGGGAGATCGGGACGCCGGCCCCGAGGCGGACCGCCCCCACGAACCCGGACGCCCACCAGCCCGCCACCACGCCCAGCGCGAAGCCGTGCCACAGCAGGAACACCGCGCAGAAGACCAGCACGGCCGTGCCCGCGTCGGCCCCGCGCCGCACCCGGCGCACCATCGGCACGAGCGCGGCGACGTTGACCGGCAGGCCCAGCACGATCAGCACGCCCAGCGCGGCCTGGTCGAACCTGCTCATCTCACCATGCGGACCGAGCAGCAGCAGGGCCGTCTGCACCCCGGTCGCGACGACCGCGAGCCGGCTCGCCCGGGTGCGGCGGGACTTCTCCATCGGACTCCACTCCGGTGCGAACGGCGTCGGGCACGGGTCGTCGGCGGCTGTCGTGCCGGACCGGCCGCCCGCGAATCATGACTGGTCGGCCGCAGCGGTCCGCGACCCGGTCGGCCCGACCGACTGGGGACGGCGTCGAACCCGTCCGCCCGCCGTGCGTGGCAGCAACGTGCCGCTCTCCGGGTGAGCCCCCGAACCGATCCCATACTCGGGGCGAGAACGCGTGGAACGGGGAGGAAGCGTGCGGACCAGCACGAAGGCGGAGATCGCCCAGATCTCCGAGGCGGTGGCGCGTGCGGTGTTCACGCAGAGCAATCTGCTGTGGATGGTGCAGAGCGAGATCCAGGCCCGCCTGCCGGAGACCATCCGCCAGCACGCCCAGGCGGCGCTGCCCGGCCTGGCCGAGCACGCGGTCGCCGCGGTCACCCCGGACCCGGCCGAGCTGCGGGCCGCGGTCGAGGGGGCGGCGCGCAAGGAGCTGGAGGCCGACCTGCCCGAGCTGGTCACCCGCGCCGCGGACGACCTGCTGCCGGAGCTGGCCAGGGCCGCGGTGCGGGAGGCGACGCCGGACGCGGAGAAGCTGCGCGAGGAACTGGTCGCCGCCGTGGCCTCGGCAGCGACCGACATCGTGCGCGGCGAGGCCGGGGACGTGCTCGCGGACGTGGTGCGCCAGGCCACCGACCAGGTGCGCGACGCGGTGGCCGGCGGCCTCGCGCGGCAGTCCGACGAGGTGATCTCCGAACTGGCCCGCGCCGCGGTCGCCAAGGCCACCCCGGACCGCGACGAGGTGCGTGACGAGCTGGTGCGCGCCGGGTCCGCCGCGATGGTCGAGGTGGTGCGCGCGGCGGTCGAGGAGGCGGCGCCCGGTGCGGTGCGGGACGAGGCGGACAAGGTCCGCGGCTCGCTGGCCGAGGCCGTGCGGCGCGCGGCGGCGGAGGTGCTGCCGGGGCTCGCCCGCGACGCGGTGGCCGGAGCGACTCCGGACCTGCGGCTGCTGCACGACGAGCTGGCCGGCAAGGCCGCGGTCGCGGCGACCGAGCTGGCGCGCGAGGCGACCCGCGAGGCCCTGCCGGACGTGGTCGGCCAGGTGTCCGCGGCCGCGCTGGACTCGGTCCGCGGCGCGGTCCGCGAGGAGGCGGAGAAGACGTTCGCGCAGTACGCGCCGAACGTGGTCACGGTGGTGCTGCCGCAGGGCGGGGAGGTGGAGCTGGGCGCGGACACGCACACCGTGCTGCCGGAGTTGCTGGTGGCCCTGCACGCGCGCTGCCACGTGCTGCTGGTCGGCCCGGCGGGCACCGGGAAGTCCATGCTGGCCAAGCACGCCGCGGGGGCGTTGGGCCTGGAGTTCCAGGCGCTGTCGCTGGGCCCGACCACCCCGATGAGCAAGGTGTTCGGCTACTACGACGCCCACGGCCAGTACCGCGACACCCCGTTCCGCCGGGCGTTCGAGCACGGCGGCGTGATGCTGCTGGACGAGCTGGACCACGGCCACCCCGGGCTGCTCGCCGAGCTGAACCAGGCGCTCGCGCTGGGGACGTGCGCGTTCGCGGACCGCATGGTCGACGCGCACGAGAACTTCCGGTTGGTGGCCACCGGGAACACCTACGGCACGGGAGGCGACCGGCAGTACGTCGGCCGGCAGACGCTGGACGCCGCCACGCTGGACCGCTTCGTGGTGATCGACGTGCCGATCGACGAGGGGTTGGAGGAGCGGATCGCGCTGCGGCACGCGCCATCGCACCCCGAGGCGGTGCACGAGCTCCTCGACGAGGTCCGGGACCTGCGCAAGCTGGCGGAGGACAAGAAGCTGCCGGTGCTCTTCTCGCCGCGGACCAGCATCGACGGCGCCAAGCTGCTGGAGGCGGGCGCCACCGTGGAGCAGGTGATGCAGTGGCGGGTCGTGCGCGGCCTCTCCGACGCGCACCGCAAAGCGCTCGGGCTGGACTGACCCGTGCTGCGGACAACGCTGCCCCCGCTGCTGTCCTGGCGCGAGTTCCTCGACGCCGCCACGGCTCCGCCGTCCATCGCCCACGGGACCAGCCGGAGAGCCGACACCGGGTGGCACGGCTCCTCCTGGGAGGAGGCGGTCCAGCTGGCCGTCGACGGCTGGCCGCTGGCGCTGGAGGAGGCCGACGTGACGATCAGCGAGCTGCGCGAGAGCGCCGGCCTCTCCCACGCCGTCACCGTGCTGGAGCCGACCTGGGACGTGACCGGCAGCGAGGTGGACGTCGGCGCGTACCTGGCCGGTGTGCCGGAGTGCATGGTCGACGCGGTGCCCCGCCAGGTCTCCCGGCGGGGCAAGGTGATCACGTTCCTCGTCCCGTCCGGGTACTCGCACCGGATCGCGCACGACGTGATCATCAACCGCGGCCTGGCGCTGGCCACGTTGTGCGCCGCGATCATCGACGCCGGCCACAGCGTGGAGATCTGGTCCGGGGACGCCGGGATACTGCACTCACCGCGGCAGCCCCAGCGCTACTGCGGCGTGGCGCGGGTGATCTCGGCCGGCGAGCCGTTCGACGTGGGCAGGCTGATCTTCGCGATGGCCCACCCGGGGATGCTGCGGCGGCTGTGGTTCGGCGTCTGGGACGCGCAGCCGAAGGAGGTCGCCGAGGCGGTGTACGCGGACAACTACGGGCGTCCCCCGTACACCTGCCTGGCCGACGACCTGCCCGCCGAGATCACCGACCCGTACGTGTTCCCGTACCTCACCGAAGAGGACCGGCAGTGGGACGACCTGCCGACGGCGCTGTCGTGGGGCCGGCAGGTGTTCAACGACCTGGGGCTGATCCAGGACTGATCCCGGACCGGTCCGACCGCCGGATCGACTGCGCCGGACGCCTCACCGCCGCGGCGCCCCGCAAGCCTTCCGAAGTGTTCGCCCGACGTCCGCGATATGATCGCGAACCGGTTCAAGTGGCACCGGGCGCAACGTTTCCGCATTATTGCGGACGATGTGGTCGACGGGCACCATGGAGGCGTCCTGTGCAGTCGTCCCGCGAGACGGACTTCTACCCGGTTGCGATCGTGTCGTGCGACATCCGCGGTCATTCGGAGGCGAATGAACGCGATCAGGTCCGCCGCATCGAGAAGATCAACCGGATCGTGGCGGCGACGATCGATTCGTGCGGCCCGGGCGAGGTCGTCTGGTCGTCCGGGGGCGACGGCGGGCACGTGGTCTTCCGGCAACCCGGCTGGCAGCAGCCCGCGGTCGACCTGCTCGCCGAGTTGACCTCGTGGGCGAGGGCCGAGCGCGTGCCGCTGCGCATCACCTGCCACGTCGGCGAGGTCTGCGACGTCGTCGGCGCCGACGGGCGGGTCCAACTCGTCGGCGGCCCGATCAACTACGCGGGGTGGCTGCTGGGGCACGTGGTGGCCGACGACGTCGTCGCCTCCGAGGAGTTCCGGCGCGGGATGCGATCGTCGGAAACCGATCCGGCCGTGACCTTCCACGAACCGCTGCCCTTTCCCGCGCGCAATTTCCCGACCCGGCTGCTGTACCTGCTCTCCTTGGACGAAACCGTGCCGGAGTGGCCGGTGGAAAGCCTGAGCGACTCGGACAAGCTGAAGAAGCCGTCGGTGCCGGCCGACGATTTCCGCAAGCACTGGGACGCGCTGTACCACACCAAGCGGATCTGGCAGGTGAACTCGACGTCCACGATCGCCACCAGCGAACTCAAGAGAGCGGCGCTGAATCTCCAGTACCGCGACCAGAACAGCAACGAGCTCAAGTCGAACCCGTTGTTGAACCGCTTCAAGGAAGACGAGCTGGCGAGCATGCTGCGGCTGGGCCAGCTCGTGGAGCGGACCGAGGGCGAGTTCATCTGCCGCTTCGACGAGCCGGGTGATTCCCTGTTCGTCATCCTGCGCGGACAAGTCGGCGTGTACAACTCCGAGGGCACGGGCTACCACGGCGACGCCGCGCCGATGTACCCCTACGGCGTGGGTGAGATCGTCGGCGACTTCGCCTTCGCGCTGGGCCGCCGCCGCACCGCCGACCTGGTGGCGTTGACGGACGTGGCGCTGCTGTCGTTCAACAACAACGACGTCCAGTCGAAGCTGCTCGGGAACGACGCCGTGGGCAAGGCCGCCGCGACCCAGTTCAACGCCTACATCAGCGAGCGCATCCTCGAGCACGTCAGCGACAACGTCCCGTACCTGGCGGGCCCGAAGGGCAAACCGAGTGGCCCCCTCACCGTCGGGCCGGATTCCCCGGACGACCCGCTCCAGCCGCTGCGCCGGTACTGCGAACTGGTGCCGCTGACCCCGTTCCGGATCTCGCTCGACGACATCGCTCCGCACGAGCAGTCCAAGGGCCTGTGCATCCTCGTCGCCGGCACGCTGCGCACCGAGGCCCACGGCGAGCTGGACGGGCGGAAGTTCCCGATCATCTGGATCGACCTGCCCGACCTGAAGGTCCCGCCGCCCACCTACACCAACCTCACGTCGCCGAAGATGCTGCGCATCGACGCCAAGGGCATCGACGAGCTGACCGGCCGCCAGCACGACGCCCTGTTCAAGGTGCTGTCCCGCGTCGGGCAGCGGTCCGAGGACGGCTACCGGTACGACGTGTTCCTGTGCCACTCCAGCGCGGACAAGCCCGTCGTGCTCGACGTCCTGCGACGCTTGGAGGCGGTCGGGCTGAACTGCTGGTACGACGACAAGGACATGTGGCCGGGCGACACCACGCTGAGCACGGTCGAGTACGGCGTGAAGCACAGCAGGCGGATCCTCATCTTCGCCAGCCCGTCGTACTCGAAGTCGAGCTGGGCCAAGCTGGAGACGGCGATCTTCGCGCACCACCAGGTCAAGAAGCCGGTCGACCGGGCCGTCCAGGTCCTGGTGATCGACCAGGACTTCGACGAGAACGACCTGCCGGGGAGCATCCGGATCAACCAACGGGCGGAGTACTGGCGGTCGCCCACCGTCGACCGGTTGATCGCGGTCCTCCAGTCATGACGTTGGACGAGCTCATCGACCAGGTCGCCGTGCTCGACCGACTGGCCCAGCAGGTGCAGGTCGACGACGTCGCCGCGGGAGCGCGCGCGGCCAGGCAGCTGGGCGACGACTACGACGAGTGGTTCACCAGGTGCCTGTTGCTGCTCCCCGCCGACCTCCGGGAGAAGTTCCGCTTCGAGTACGAGGGCAGCGTCCGCACGCTGCAGTACCGCATCAAGCACTTCCTCCACGAGCCCGTGAAGCCCCGGCCGAAGTTCTTCGGTGGCAGGCAGAAGCGGCCGAGCGAGCACCAAGGCCTGCTCGGTTACTGGCAGCACCCGTACGCCGACCGGTTCAGAGGTCCCATCAAGACCCAGAAGCAGCTGCTGCTGGAGGCACGGGCCAGGCTCGCCGCCCCGGCTCCGTCCGTTCACCGCGACGGGTCGGCGCCCGAGCCGGACCGGGATCGCACGGTCTTCGTGATCCACGGGCGCGACAAGAGGGCGCGCCGTGCGTTGTTCGACTTCCTGCGGGCGATCGGCCTGCAGCCGTTGGAGTGGTCCCAGGTGCTGGCCGAGGTCCGGCAGGGCTCCCCGAAGATCGGCGACGTCCTGCACGCCGTCCTGGGCAAGGGCCGTGCCGTGATCGTGCTCGCCACGCCGGACGACGTCGTGCGGCTCAAGGCCGAGCACGCCGACGACGAGCACGACCCGGCGACGCGGCCGGCGGGGCAGGCCCGCCCGAACGTCATCTACGAGACCGGCATGGCGATGATGTTGGTCCCGGAGCGCACGATCCTGGTCGAGCTCGGCAAGGTGCGGCGGTTCACGGACCTCGACGGGCATTTCGTGGTGCGGTTGACCAACGACCCCGCACCGCGCAAGCTCCTGGCCCAGCGCCTGTCGGACGTCGGGTGCGCGGTGGACCTCAGCGGGAGCGACTGGCTGGAGGCAGGTGACCTCAGCGGCGCGGTCGAGACCGCGTTCTGAGCTCGTGCGCGCGGCCGGACGAGTCGACAATCGAGGTCATGACCCCTCGAAGCGACGTGCACAACAGCCTGACCGGTGATGCGGCGGTCGCGGTGCAGGCCGGTGCCATCCACGGCGACGTGCACATCACGGCGGGACCCGCCACCAAGGCCGTGCCCCGCCAGCTCCCCGCCGGTGGCGGCAGGCTGACCGGCCGTGAGGACCTGCTGGCCCGGCTGGACGCGCTGCCGTCCAGCGGGGTCGTCGTCGTGTCCGGCATGGCCGGTGTCGGCAAGACGGCGCTCGTGCTGCGCTGGGCGAACCGCGTGGTCGACGAGTTCCCCGACGGGCAGCTCCACGTCGACCTGCGCGGTTTCGGGGGAGGTGAGCCGCTGCGCGCGCAGGACGCGTTGGCGGGCTTCCTGCGAGCGCTCGGGTACGCTCGGCCGGAAGCGCTGACCACCGTCGAGGAACGCGCCGCGCATTTCCGGACGTTGATGAGCGGGCGTCGGGCGCTCGTGGTGCTGGACAACGCGTTATCCGCGGACCAGGTCCGGCCGCTGCTGCCGGGTCCCGCCGGTGGGCTGGTCGTCGTGATCAGCCGCCACCGGCTCAGCGGCCTCGTGGTCGAGCACGCAGCCACCGCGCTGCGGGTCGAGCCGCTGGCCGAGGACGTCGGCCTGGCGCTCCTGCGCGCGGAGATCGGCGATCGGGCCCGTCACCCCGCCGCGGGCAGGGTGGTGCGGTTGTGCGCCGGGTTGCCGTTGGCGCTGCGCATCGTGTCCGAGCGGATCGCGCGCTCCCCGTCCGCCGAGCTCGACGGTGTCGTGGCCGACCTCGCCGACGAGCACGCGCGGCTCGACGTGCTCGACACCCAGGACGACGACGCCCGTTCCGCGGTGCGGACCGTGTTCTCCTGGTCCGTCCGGGCGCTGCCGGCCGGCGAGGCCACGGCCTTCCGGCTACTCGGGTTGCACCCCGGCGCGGAGTTCGGCGCGCACGCCGTGGCCGCGCTGCTCGACGTCCCGCACGTCACCGCCGCCACGCTGCTGAGGTCGTTGGCGCGGCGGCACCTCGTGCTCGACCTGGGGTCCGGTCGCTTCGGGCTGCACGACCTGCTGCGGCTGTACGCGCGGGAGACGTGCGACCGGGTCGACACCGCTGAGGACCGACGAGCCGCGGTCGAGCGGTTGGTCGACCACTACCTGCACATGGCCGACCGCGCCGGGCGGATCATCATGCCGCACCGGCTGCGGTTCCCCCTCGGTGGACGGGCGGTGGCCATGCTCGACCTCCAGGGGCGCGACGCCGCACTGCGGTGGCTGGACCTCGAGCGTCGGAACCTCGAAGCGATGTGCGCGCTCGACGACCCCTCGCTCGACGTACGGCGCTGGCAGCTCGCTTACACGTTGCGGGACTACTACTTCCTGACCAAGGCGCTCGACGGGTGGTTGAGCACCCACGAGCAGGCGCTGTCGGCGTGCGTCCGCGCGGGTGACCCGCTCGCCGAGGCGCGCACCCGCAACAACCTCGGCATGGTGCTCGTCGAGCTGAACGAGCTGGAGGGAGCGGCCGAGCACTACCGACGGGCGCGGGAGCTGTTCGAGGAACTCGGCGACGGGCACGGGAGGAGCAACGCGCTCGCCAACGAGGCGGCCGTCCTCCGCAGGCGTGGCGAGTTCGCGGCGGCGTTGCGCAACCAGGAGCTCGCGCTCGGCTGGTACCGCGACAGCGGCGCGCACCGCAACGTCGGGATCACGTTGCGCAGCATGGCCCTCGTGGAGATGGAGCTGGGTCGGTTCGCCGACGCGGTCGCGCACGCCGAGGAGGCCATCGCCGTCGCGATCGGGCTCGGCTTGGACCTGGACGCGGCCGAGGGGTTCGGCCGGCTCGGCCGCATCCGGCACCGTGCGGGCGACCACGTCCTGGCGGAGGTCGCGTTCCACCAAGCCGTCCGCTACGCGAGGGCGTGCGGCAGCAAGCACGAGGAGGCACGGGCGCTGCAGGAACTCGGCGTGCTCGCCGCGTCGGCCGGCGACTTCGCCGAAGCCCGACGCTGGTGGACCGCCGCCCTGGACCTGTACCGCGCACTGGGGTCGCCCCAGGGAGCCACCGTGGCCGCAGCCCTCGCCCAGCTGGAGCCGGCCGCCGGCCCGTAGCCCACCAGCCGCCGGCCCGCCGGCCACCGCGGCTCGTGCGACCGGGTCGGCACGGCTGCAGCCCGCCGGCCGCCGCCAACGACCACCGGCCACCCCCACTCGGTAGCCCGCCAGCCGCCGGCCCGCCAGCCGCCGGCCTGCCGGCCACCGCCGCTCGGCAGCCCGCTGGCCGCTGGCACCGCGGGCCGGTAGCCCACCGGCCGCCGACCACCCACCGCCGACCACCCACCGCCGGCCAGCGGCCACCGCGGGTCGGTAACCCACCAGCCCGCCGGCCACCGCCGCTCGGTAGCCTGCCCGCCAACCACCGGGCGTCGGCAGCCCGCCAGCCGCTGCCGCAGGCACCGCCAGCGGTCGGTAGCCCGCAGCCCGGAGCCCGCTGGCCAAGAGCACGGCACGCTGATCTAGCGGGTGGCGCCATGGTCACGTACACCGGTTGGGTGGGCGACCGCCCGTGGCTACCGGAGTGTGATGTGACCGGGGCCGCCGCGCCTCCCTATCATTTCCGGCAACGCTATCCGGCTTTCCATTCATACCCGGAGGCCGTCACGCCTTCGGGTGATCTTGGGTCGGAGGTCCGGCGGGTCGGGCCTGAGGCCCTGGCGTCACGTGCATTCTGCCCGATCGCCACCGTGACGTCGAACGGGTCGCCGACGAGTCCACCGCCCTCGGTCGGCTGGCCACGGCATCGACCGGACCGACCGGGTGTCCCGCGGCAGCACGCGCGGCGGGGCACGCCGGTCGGTCCGGTTCCGGTCAGTCGGGGCACGTCCGGTCGGGCACGCGGTCGGTCCGGTTGGTGCGGGTTGACCGGTCAGGGCAAGGTCCACCGCTGGTTGGCGGCGCCGTTGCAGTCCCAGAGGTGCAGCGCGGTGCCGTCGGCGGAGCTGTTGCCCGACGCGTCCAGGCAACGGCCGGACTGCGGGTTGCGCAGCGCGCCACCGGACTGCGCGGCCCACTGCTGCGCACCGGTGCCGTTGCACGTCCACAGCTGGGTGAGCGTGCCGTTCGCGGTACCGCCGGACCGAACGTCGAGGCACTTGCCCAGCGCCCGGATGGTGCCGTCGCCCGGCAGGGTCCACTGCTGCGCGCTCGTGCCGTTGCACGTCCACAGCTGGATCTTCGTGCCGTCCGCGGTACCCGCGTTGCTGACGTCGACGCACTTGCCACCGAGGCCGGTGATCCGACCGGTGCGCGTGCCCGACAGCTCCTTGACCCGGATGTTGCGGAACGACGCGTCGTCACCGTCGCCGTGGTTCTGCAGGCCGAAGTGCCCCTGTTGCAGGCTGCGCGCCGGATCGGTGTTGGTGAAGTCGTTGATCTTCACGCCGTTGAGGAACAGCTGCAGCCGCTCCCCTTCGACGAGCAGCTCGTAGGTGTTCCACTCGCCGGGCGGGTTGAGCGCGCCGTCCCGGGCGGCGATGTCGGCGGACTTGAAGCCGTACACCGCGCCGGTGGTCCGGTCGACCGCGTCGGTGGGGTCGATCTGGATCTCGTAGCCGTTGTTCACCGCCGACCACGGGTCGCTGCTCGCCGGGAACCCGATGAACACGCCGGAGTTGTCGTCGCCGGCGAGCTTCCAGTCCAGCTTCAACGAGTACGACCGGAACTCCTTGGCCGAGTACCACAGCAACCCCATCCCGCCACGCGAGGTGAGGGTGGCGTCGGCGACGGCGAAGCTGCCCGGGCCGGCCTGGCTCCACCCGCCGGTGTCGGAGCCGTTGAACAGCGACGTGTAGCCGGTCTCGGCCCGGCAGTCGGCGTCGGTCATGCCGGCCGCGTAGCGGATGCCGCCGAGCAGGTGCGCGCGGAACCCGGGCTCGGCGAACGACTGCTCGGTGTGCCCGCCGGCGGTGTACCAGGACCGTCCGCCCTGGTAGGTCTGGCACCAGGCGATCGGGTGGTCGCCCATGTTGCCGCCGGAGTAGGTGCCCTCGTCCAGGCGCGCGAGCACGTGCACGTTCGCCCGCGGGTTGGACCGGAAGTTGTACCACTCGTCGGTCCGGACCCAGTCCTGACCGAGGTGGGAGGTCGAGGCGTGGGCGCGGTCCTCGACCCGCACCGTCGCCTGCTGGATCGCGGGGTGCGAGTGGAAGTACCCGCCCACCACGCCGCCGTAGAACGGCCAGTCGTACTCGGTGTCGGACGCGGCGTGCACGCCGACGAAGCCGCCGCCGGAGCGCACGTAGGACTCGAACGCGCCCTGCTGGGTGGTGTTGAGCACGTCACCGGTCGTGGACAGGAAGATCACGGTCTTGTACTGGGTCAGGTTCGCGCCGGTGAAGGCGCCGGCGTCCTCGGTGGCGTCCACGGTGAAGTTGTTCGCCGCACCGAGGTCGCGGATCGCCTGGATGCCGTTCGGGATGGACGAGTGCCGGAAGCCCGCGGTCTTGGAGAAGACCAGCACCTTGTAGGGGGGATCGGCCGCGGTCGCCGGGACGGGGGCCGCGGCGAGGATCACCACCGCCGTCGCGGTGATCGTCGACAGCACGGATCGCAGTCGGGACATCAGTTGCTCCTCGGTCGAGCGGTCGTCGTGGTCAGGGCCCGATCCACTTCTGGTTGGCGGCGCCGTTGCAGTCCCAGAGGTGCAGCGCGGTGCCGTCGGCGGAGCTGTTGCCCGACGCGTCCAGGCAGCGCCCGGACTGCGGGTTCACCAGGGCGCCGTCGGCGCGCGCGACCCACTGCTGGGCGCCGCTGCCGTTGCACGTCCACAGCTGGGTGGGCGTGCCGTTCGCCGTGCCGCCGGACCGCACGTCGAGGCACTTGCCCAGCGCGCGCAGCGACCGGTCGACGGCCGCGGTCCACTGCTGCGCGTTGGTGCCGTTGCACGTCCACAGCTGGATCTTCGTGCCGTCGGCGGTGGCCGCGCCGCTCACGTCGACGCACTTGCCGCCGATGCCGGTGATCCGGCCGGTGCGGGGACCGGTGGCGAAGGTGAAGTCGTCGACGTCGAACAACGCGCCCGCGCCACCCTTGAACACCAGGTAGAGGGTGGTGGTGCCGGCGGGCCGGTTGGTCAGCCCCGCGCTGACGTCGGTGAACGTCTCCCAGCCACCGGTCACCGGCACGGTGGCGGAGCCGAGCAGCGCGCCGGTCGCGGACCCGGCCCGCACCTCGATGGTGCCGCCCGCACCGGCCGAGGCCACCCGCGCGGTCATCGTCGTCGCGTCGGTCAGCACGTAGGGCTGGAAGGCGATCCAGTCGCCGTTGTGGATGTCGCCGACCGCCTTGCCGCCGTGCGCGGCGCCCTTGTCGTAGACCGCGACGCCGTTGGCCGAACCGTGGTGCTCGGCCTGCCGGTTCTTCGGCTGGGTGACGTGCTGGGTGTGGGTGGTGACGCCGCCGCGGTCGGTGTACTCCGCGTCCCAGACGCCGAAGATGTTGGCGTTGGGGTCGTGCTCGCCGTCCTGGGGTGTCTGGACGGTGCCCGAGCACCCGGTGGCCTCGGTCAGCTTGTGGCCGTGCGAGTCGTGCCCGAGGATGTAGCTGATCTTGACCTTGGTGCAGTCGACCGCGCCGTCCTCGGGGTCGGTCACGGTGATCCGGAACGGCACCGCGTCGCCGAAGTCGAACAGCTGGCCGTGCTGCGGCAGGTGCAGGGTGACGGTCGGAGCCGTGTTGCCGACGGTCACCTGCACGCTCGCCGTGGCCGTCCGACCGGTGCTGTCGGTGACGGTGAGCGTGGCGGTGTAGGCGCCGTTGGCCGAGTAGGTGTGCTGCGGGTTGGCCGCCGTCGACGTACCGCCGTCGCCGAACTTCCACGCGAAGGTGATGGCGTCGCCGTCGGGGTCGGACGAGCCCGCGGACGAGAAGGTCACGGTCAGGGGCGCCTGGCCGGAGGTCTTGTCCGCGGCGGCCTTGGCGATCGGCGCGAGGCCGCCGGTCACGTGCTCGATGCGGTACAGCGCGGAGTTCGCGTCGCCGGCGAACCAGCCCGTGCCGTAGTCCAGCACGTACAGCGCGCCGTCCGGGCCGAACGCCGAGTCCATCACCTGCGTGCCGGACCACGGGAAGGCGGTGATCGCGCCCGGCGTGCCGTTGGCGTTGACCGCGATGTCCTTGATCCAGCGGCGGCCGAACTCGGCGCCGAAGAAGTGCCCGTCGTAGGACTGCGGGAACTTCACCGCGGAGTCGAGGTTCGGGTTGTAGCGGTAGACCGGGCCGCCCATGGGCGACTCGCTGCCGCAGCCGAGCTCGGGCACGGAGCAGCCGTCGTAGGAGATCCAGGCCGCTTTCGCCGCGGGCAGCGTCGTCAGGCCGGTGTTGCGGGGCGAGTTGTTCGTCGGCCCGCCCGCGCAGTTGTACTTGGCCCCGGAGGCGCCGGTGGCGAAGTTGTGGTCGTTGTAGGTCTCCTCGGTGGTGTTCGAGCCGGTGCAGTACGGCCAGCCGTAGAAGCCGGGGCCGGTGATGCGGTTGAACTCGACCTGGCCCGCCGGGCCGCGGGTGGCCGACGTCGACCCCGCGTCCGGTCCGTAGTCGCCGAGGTAGACGACCCCGGTCGCCTTGTCCACGTTGAACCGGAACGGGTTGCGGAAGCCCATGGCGTAGATCTCGGGGCGGGTGCCCGCAGTGCCGGGTGCGAACATGTTGCCCGCCGGCACGGTGTAGCCGCCGTCGGCGTTGACCTTGATCCGCAGCAGCTTGCCGCGCAGGTCGTTGGTGTTGCCCGCGCTGCGCTGGGCGTCGAAGGCCGGGTTGCGGTTGGCGCGCTCGTCGAGCGGGCTGTAGCCGTCGGAGGCGAACGGGTTGGTGTCGTCGCCGGTGCTCAGGTAGAGGTTGCCCGCGGCGTCGAAGTCGAGGTCGCCGCCGACGTGGCAGCACGTGCCGCGGCTGGCGGGCACGTCGAGGATCACCTTCTCGCTGCCGGTGTTCAGCGTGCCGTCGGCGTTGAGCACGAAGCGGGACAGCCGGTTGACCCCGTTCCAGGCGGAGAAGTCGGTCCCGTCGGAGGGCGCGTCGCCGGCCGGTGTCGACAGCGGTGGCGCGTAGTAGAGGAACAGGTGGCGGTTGGTGGCGAAGTTCGGGTCGGCGGCGATGCCCTGCAGGCCCTCCTCGTCGTGGGAGTAGACGGTGAGCTTCCCGGCCACCTTGGTGCTGCCGGCGGCGTCGGTGAGCCGGACCGTGCCGTCCCTGGAGGTGTGCAGGACCGACCGGTCGGGCAGCACGGTCATCGAGATGGGCTCGCCCATCTCGGCCGCGCCCTTGGCGAGCGTGACCTGCTGGAACGAGGGCGCGAGCGCCTGTCGGGGCGCCGAGTGGTCGAGCAGCGCGGGCGCTTGGGCGACGGCGTTCGTCGGTAAGGCGGTCTGGACCGCAGCGGCCACCAGGAGCAGGCCGGCGGCCGCGAGGCCGGTGCGGGTTCGCGGGGATCTGGTCATGGTGACGTCGTCCTCCTGGACTTCACTGCCTGGACGTGCGACGAGGGGTGGTTCGCCGGCCGGCGGGGCGACCGGCGAACCCGCGGATCCCGCGATCAGGGGAGGACCCACTTCTGGTTGCCGACGTCGAGGCAGTCCCAGATGTGCAGCGCGGTGCCATCGGCGGAGTTGTTGCCCGCCACGTCGAGGCAGCGCCCCGACCTCGGGTTGCGCAACGAGCCGTCGGGCTGCGCGACCCACTGCTGCGCGCCCGTCCCGTTGCACGTCCAGAGCTGGGTGACGGTCCCGTTCGCCGAGCCGCCCTGCTGCACGTCCAGGCACTTGCCGAGCGCGCGGAGGGTCCCGTCAAGGCCCACCGTCCACTGCTGCGCGACCGTGCCGTTGCACGTCCACAGCTGGACCTTCGTGCCGTCGGCCGTGCCCGCGTTGCTGATGTCCGCGCACTTCGCGGCGAGGCCCTTGACCGGCCCGGTGCGGGCGGTGGTGCCCGGCTTGACGTTGAGGGTGTACCAGGCTTCCGTGCTCCACAACGCTTTGCCGGACTCGGAGGAGAACGGTCGGGGCGAGCGCAGGTGCACCACGTGCCCGTGCTGCAGGCCGGAGAGCATGACGGTGACCTTCTTGCGGTCCGCGGAGGGCGTCGCCGACTGCACGGTCAACGCCTGCTGGCCGATCTTCGGTCCGCCGTAGGTCGACGTCGGCAGGTAGCGCCACTGCGTCGCCTTGTACTTGGTCGCGAGGTCCTGCACCGTCTGGGCGGACAGCGGTTGGGTGTACTCCAGCTCGAAGCCGCCCTGGACCGCCCGCATGGCCACGACGTCGAACGCCTCCGCGCCGTTGGGCGTCAGCTTCTGCAGGCCGAAGTTCAGCTTGCCCGCCTGGCCCCAGTTGCCGCCCGCGCCGATGCCGCCGGTGTAGATCGCGCCGTCGGGGCCGAGGCTGATCCGGTTCACGCCGGATTCGAGCCCTTGCGTCATGCGGAACACCGCGCCCTGGTACTCGCCGCCGACCTTCTCCAGGAAGCCGCGTTGCAGGCCGCCGTAGGTCACGTCGCCGAAGACCAGCTGCCCGGCGAACGGTCCCGTGGTCAGCTGCACCGGGTTGCTCGGCGAGTTCGCGATCTCGTTCTGCGGCAGCCACAGCACCGGCGCGGTGATCGCGCGGTTGTCGAACGGGCCGACCGGGTTGGTGTAGTGGTTGAAGAACCGGTCCTGCTTGACGTGCACCAGCTTCGACGACGGCAGCCAGCCGCCCTGGTTGTCGGTGACGAAGACGTCGCCGTCGGGGCCCCACCCGATGCCGTGCGGCGTGCGCAGGCCGCCGGCGAGGTAGGAGATGGCGCCGGTGGCCTTGTCCACCTTGATCGTGGTGCCGCGGTTGGCCGCGGGCTGGGGGTCGGTCGTGGCGCCGCCGTAGTTGATCGCGACCGACAGGTTCAGGTAGAACGCGCCGTCCCGGTACAGCATCCCGAACGCGAACTCGTGGAAGTTGCCGCCGAACGGCCAGGTCGCGACGCGGCGGTAGTTGTCGGTGACCCCGTCGCCGTTGGTGTCGTTAAGCTCGGTGAGCCCGGCCTTCTCCGACACGTACAGCTTGCCGTCGACGTACTTAAGCCCCATCGGTTCCTGGAGCCCGGAGGCGATCCGCTGCGTGCGCACCTTCGTCGGGTCGGTGGTGCCGGTGACACCGCTGATCAGGTGCACCTCGCCCAGCTTGGTGTTCGAGCCGCCCCAGGTGGCGATGGCCAGCCGGCCGTCCGGCAGCCAGTCCATGCCGCTGACCTGCGGCTCGAACCCGCTCGGGCGCAGGTTGGTCAGGGAGTAGGCGGGGTGCACGCCGGTCAGCGGCAGGCCGTCGCCCGGTGCGTCGCCGCTGCCCTCGCACTCCTTGCGGCCCGGCGCGGTCACCCGGACCACGCCCGCGTCGGTGCTGAGCGCGGAGTTCGGCACGACGCTGAACCCGGTCGCGCCCGGCGGCTGCCACTCCAGGGTGAGCTGCTGGCCGCCCCCGTTGTCGAAGTGGTCGACGCGCAGGGAGTGGTAGCCGACCCCGAGCTGGACCGAGCCGCTCTTCGACTCGCTGCCGTGCAGCCCGTCGTGGTCGACCACCACCGCGTTGTCGATCCGCAGCCGGGAGCCGTCGTCGCTGGTGAGGCGGAAGCCGTAGGTGCCCGCGGTGGTGACGGAGACGTTGCCGGTCACCTCGGTCAGGAAGCGGTCGGCGAGGCCGAAGTCCCCGGTGGTGGTCCAGTTGACCGACGGCATCAGCTTGTCGACGTTCGGCGTCTGGCCGGTCTTGAGGGTGCACAGCCGGGCGAGCTCGGTTTGCAGGTCGAAGACCCTGAGCGTCACCCCGGGCTCTTGGGGTGGAGGCGCGGCGGCGTGCGCGGGCGAGGAGACCGACAGGGACGCGGCCGTGACGAGGGCGATCGAGGTGAGGGAACCGGCGGCGCGCAGCCACCGGATGCGACGGGCGGGGAACGACATCGGCGGTTCTCCCTTGAACTAAGCCGGTGAGCAGGGGACTCGACTCGGCAAGGGGGTTCGGGCAGGGAGCCCTGGGAGCCGGCGTGTTAGGCAGGTCACATCGGGCCAGGCGACGGTAAGGCGACTTTTGTACAGAGTCAACGAAAGACTGTTCAAGAATTACGAAAGTACGTCGAAGGATGGCGAAAGTACCGGCATTCAGCCGCAGGCCGATCGTCGGTTCGGTGCTGCGGGTTGCTACCTTCGCCCGGCGCACGCCCAGGCCGTCTCAGGTGATCCCGGACCCCGGCCTGGCGCACGGCGCAGGACGCCGCCGGCAGGCGCGTGGTGGCGCGCCTCCCGGCGGGTCCGCGGGAGCGGGAACGGTCAGCTCGCGGCGTTCATCAGGTCCACCGCGCTGTGCTGGCGTGCCGCGTCGCTGCGCTGGAACGGCCCGGCCCACGGCTGGTCGTAGGAGTCGCTGCTGGACCGGTCGCGCGCGTGGGCGGTGTCCGCCTGCCTCTTGAGGTAGGCGGTGTACGGGCGGTCCGGCAACGCCCGGTTCAGCTGACCGAGCCCGCGCACGAAGGCGCCCTTGAACGACGGGACGTCACCGCCGCCGCCGTTGTCGAACACGATCCCGCCGGGGTTGAGCGCGGTGCTGGTCGTCGAGGCGTCGGCCAGCGCGCGTGCCCTGGCGAGGTACGCCTGGTCGCCGGTGGCGCGGTGCAGCTCGGTCAACGCGGCCGGCGGCACGCCCTGGTTGTAGCTCCACGGGGTCTGGCCGTTGTTGCGGCACGTCGACGTGACGAGCCCGTCGTTGACCAGGTTCGAACCGTTGATCATCCCGCTGTTCTCGAACCACCTCCAGCCGTCCCGGGCGCGCTGCACGTAGGTCGTCTCACCGGGCAACCGGTTGTGCAGCGCGGCGTTGAGCTGGACGTACAGCGAGTTGGCGATGGCGTTCTTGTAGGTCCGACTGGACGTCCACCAGATGCCTCCGCCGCAGGTCTGGTCCCAGTACCGGTGGACGTGGTCGGCGCCGGCGCGGGCGGTGTCGAGGTAGCGGCGGTCGCCGGTCAGGTCGTAGGCGGCGATCCACGCCAGGCCCCACCACGCGACGTCGTCGTTGTACTCGTTGATGAAGTTGCCCGCCCAGGCGTTCCGGTTGAGGTCGTAGGTCCGCGCGATGGCGTAGCGGTAGCTGCCCATGCCGCTGACCCGCGCGTTGTCGATGATCGCGTTGAGCGCGTTGGCGGCGTTCCACCAGCCGGTGGTGTCGAACAGGCCGGTGCTCAGGTTGTAGCGCTGCATCAGGGCGGTGGCCGCCGCGGTGCCGCGGTTCCCGGCGTTCCACGTCGTGCGGTACCAGCTCGTGCAGGCGATCGACGACGACCCGGCCGGCTGGCCGCAGGCCCGCAGCAGCCCGACGCCGAGGTTCGCCCAGTCGTCCACGTTGTGCATGGACGTGCGCCAGCCGCCGTAGCCGGCCGGTGTCGTGGTCGAGCCGAGCTTGGGCTGCCAGGTGACCCCCGCGTCGTAGGAGCGGTCGAGCCAGACCGCGTCGCCCTGGCCGCCACCGGAGATCACCGCCCAGCCCATGGTCTCGCTGCTGTCGAAGTGCAGCGCGACCCGGCGGGTGCCGACGGGCACGGACTGGGCGACGCGCTCCCCCGCCGAGAGGGCGGGGTCGCGGCCGTCGCAGTGGAGGTTGCAGACCGGTCCGAGGGCGATCGACCGGGAACCGGCGGACGGCCGGGACGGCGACCGGTGCGCGCTGGGCGGCAGGGCGGGGTCGCGGTCGTCGCAGTAGCTGTCGCAGGCGGCGGTCGCCGGCGGTGGCGCGGTGACCGGATCCGGTGGGGTGGCGGGCGATGCGGGTGCCAAGACCACAAAGGACAGGAGCAGGGATGCGTGAACCACGGTGTTCAGCACAGGACCTCCCCAACGGGAGTGGGTGGCCGACAGGGTGTGAGAACGCTCTCACACCGAGGCTAGGACCGGCCTTCGCACAGCGTCAACACGGAGCACCGGACAGGTTCGTGTCAAAGCCGGCCGGCCGCGGCCCTCGAAGATCGACCACGCCGAGCCGCCCGGGTTCGCGCACACAGTCCAAAGAGGACGGAACAAACGGCCCTCGACCTTCGGGCCCTGGGCATCGACGACGCCAAGTCGGCCGCCCGCGCGGCCGACACCCTGATCGGGAATGGAACCCCTGAAGCAGTGACACACCGCGTCGACCACCCCGAACAATGCACGGATCAGCCGGGTAGGGGTGGTGCCGAAAATTCATCGCCCATCAGCCCGGCAATTCACCGGACATCATTCCGCAAATTCGAGAGCACCTCGGGAGCACGCCCTGCGAATCGCATTCCGACAAGGCGCCGAAACCCGGTGGCGGATGGCTTCACGGCCATCCGCCACCGGGCTCGGGACTTACTTCACTTGCCTTGCTTGACCAGGGCGCCGGCGTCGATCTTCAGGTGCGTGCCGGTGGTGTAGCGCGACTCGTCCGAGGCCAGGTACAGCACCGCGTGCGAGACGTCCTCCGGCTCCACGAACGGGATCGGCATGGCGTGGAACGCGAAGAAGCCCTGCACGCCCTCCTCCGGGGTGGGCTCCTCCAGGTCCGGCCGGAAGATCTTGTACATCGACGGGTTGTGCATCATCGCGGTGTTGACGTTGGACGGGTGCACCGCGTTGATCCGGATGCTCATCGGCGCCAGCTGGGTGGCGAGGATGTTGGTGTAGAGCACCAGGGTCTGCTTGGCGACCGAGTACGCCGCGCCGCCGGGGCCCATCGGGCCGGGGTCGCCGTGGCCCGGCATCAGGCCGACCGCGGAGCCGACGATGATGACCGACGAGCCGGGCTGCAGGTAGGACAGCGACGAGTGCACGGTGTTGAGCACACCCGTCAGGTTGATGTCGACGATCTGGGTGAACGTGGTGAGCGGGCGGCCCGGGCCGAGCTGGGCGATGCCCGCGTTCGGGATCACCACGTCCAGCTTGCCGAGCTCCGCCACGCCGGCGTCGATCGCCTGCTGCAGCGCGGCGCGGTCCCGCACGTCGACCTTCGCGGTGAACGCCCGGCGCCCGGCCTTCTCGATCAGGCGGGCGGTCTCCTCCAGGTCCTCCTCCGAGGCCATCGGGTAGTCGATACCCGGGAGGTCCTCGCAGAGGTCGAGGGCGATGATGTCGGCGCCCTCCTCGGCGAGCCGCACCGCGTGGCTGCGACCCTGCCCACGCGCCGCGCCCGTGATCAGCACGACCTTGTCTTCAACGCGGCCCATTGTGCGGCCTCCTGCCATCGCTGTGAACGAACAATTCGTCGACGGATGCCGCGATCACCGGTTCCGGTGTTCCGCGTCGGAACTCGCGAACACCCGTCGGAGCATTGACACCCGCCAACTGTCTACCGGTCCCCCGCCGCCCGGGGAAGACATTCGACCCCCTAGCGGCCCGGTGTTCCGAACTCGTCCGCAATCCCCTGTCGGGTAAGGGGACTAGGGGCTAGGCACTCCCACGACCCCTGGTTACAGTCGTCCACTGAACCGGTTTGAGCAGCCGATCCGAGGAGCACGGCATGAGCGGCACCCAGGACACCTCGATTCCGCAGAACGACGCCGACAACGCGTTGGTGGAGGCCGACTTGCTCGTCGAGGACGTGTCGATCGACGGCATGTGCGGCGTCTACTAGGTCGACCGGATGGAATTCGACCCGGACCGGCCCTACCGCTGCTCGCCCGCGCTCGCGCTGCGCCCGGAGCCGTTCGGCGCGCTCGCCTACCACTTCGGCACCCGTCGGCTGTCGTTCCTCAAGTCCACCAAGCTGGTCGAGGTGGTGCGCTCGCTGGAGCACCAGCCCTCCGCCGCCGCCGCGCTCGTGGCCGCCGAGGTGCTGCCCGAGGAGCACCGCACGTACCTGGCGGCCCTCGCCCGGCTCGCCGAGGCGGGCACGATCGAACCGCGCCCGTAGGGCCGGCCACCTCGCTGAAAGGCGCGCGATGAAGCTGTCCGAGCACTTCAAGCTGGGTCTGGACGCCCCGATCTGCCTGACCTGGGAGCTGACCTACGCCTGCAACCTGGCGTGCGTGCACTGCCTGTCGTCCTCGGGCAGGCGCGACCCGCGCGAGCTGAGCACCCAGGAGTGCAAGGCGCTGATCGACGAGTTCCAGCGCATGCAGGTCTTCTACGTCAACATCGGCGGCGGCGAGCCGACCGTGCGCCCCGACTTCTGGGAACTGGTCGACTACGCGGTGGACCACCAGGTGGGCGTGAAGTTCTCCACCAACGGCGTGCGGATCGACCGCGCCCGGGCCCGCGCGCTGGCCGCGTCCGACTACGTCGACGTGCAGATCTCGTTGGACGGCGCGACCGCCGAGGTCAACGACGTGGTGCGCGGACCCGGCTCGTACGCCACGGCGCTGCGGGCGATGGCGAACCTGCGCGACGAGGGCTTCCGCGACTTCAAGATCAGCGTGGTGATGACCCGGCAGAACGTCGGCCAGCTGGACGACTTTGCCGCCATCGCCGAGGAGCACGGCGCGCAGCTGCGGATCACCCGGCTGCGCCCGTCCGGTCGCGGCGCCGACGTGTGGGACGAGCTGCACCCGACCGCCGAGCAGCAGCTGCGGCTGTACGAGTGGCTGTCGGCCAACGGCGACCGGGTGCTCACCGGCGACTCGTTCTTCCACCTCAACGCGCTGGGCTCGGCGCCGTTGCCGGGGCTCAACCTGTGCGGCGCCGGCCGGGTGGTGTGCCTGGTCGACCCGGTGGGCGACGTCTACGCGTGCCCGTTCGCGATCCACCGGGAGTTCCTGGCGGGCAACGTGCGCGAGCCGGGCGGCTTCACCGGGGTGTGGCGCGGGTCGGACCTGTTCGCCCGGCTGCGGGAGCCCTCCGACGGCGGCGCGTGCTCGTCGTGCTCGGCGTTCGACTCGTGCCAGGGCGGGTGCATGGCGGCGAAGTTCTTCACCGGCCTGCCGCTGGACGGGCCCGACCCGGAGTGCGTGCGCGGGCACGGCGAACGGGCGCTGGCCACGGTCGGCGCGGCGCCGCGGTCGGACGTCGACCACTCGCGGCGCAAGGCGCTGCCGCTGCAGCTGACCTTCGGGCCGCCCGCCGTCGTCCCCGCGCCGGCCTTGCGCCCGTGCGACCCGAATCCGCTGAGCGGGTTCGAAGTGCCGCGATGACCGCGTTGACCGGTCCGGTCGTGCTGGCCGGGCGGACGGCGCCGAGCCGGGTGCTGTTCGGGCCGCACGAGACCAACCTGGGTGACGGGCGCGCGCTGTCCGAGCGGCACGTCGCGTACTACGAGCGGCGGGCCGCGGGCGGGGCCGGGCTGATCGTCACCGAGACGGCGAGCGTGCACGACTCGGACTGGCCCTACGAACGCGCGCCGCTGGCGGCGTCGTGCGCCGACGGGTGGCGCGCGGTGGTCGCGGCGTGCCGCCCGCACGGCGCGCTGGTGCTGGCGGGGTTGGGGCACGCGGGCTCGCAGGGCAGCTCGGCGTACGGGCAGCGGGCGTTGTGGGCGCCGTCGCGGGTGGCCGACGTGGTGAGCCGTGAGCTGCCGGCCGAGCTGGAGGAGCGTGAGATCGCGGCGCTCGTGGCGGGGTTCGCGGCGGCGGCGGCCTCGGCGGTGGCGTGCGACGTGGACGGGGTGGAGGTCGACGCCGGGCAGTACTCCGTGCTTCGGCAGTTCCTCTCCGGGCTGACCAACCTGCGCGGTGACCGCTACGGCGAGGACCGGACGGCGCTGCTGGTCGAGGTGCTGGCGGCGGTGCGGGGCGAGGTGGGCGACGGGCGGGTGCTGGGGCTGCGGCTGTCGTGCGACGAACTGGCGCCGTGGGCGGGGATCACGCCGGAGCACGCGGTCTCGTCGTTCGCCGGGTTCGCCGACGTGGTCGACTACGTGGTGCCGGTGCGCGGGTCGGCGATGAACGTGTCCGCGACGCGGCCCGACTCGCACACCGAGCCGGGGTTCAACGCGGGGCTGTGCCGGGCGGTCCGCGAGGCGGTGTCGGGGCGGGCGGCCGTCGTGTGGCAGGGCAGCGTGGTCGACCCGGGTGCGGCGCGTGCGGCGGTCGAGGACGGCACGGCGGACCTGGTGGAGATGACGCGGGCGCAGATCGCCGAGCCGCGCTTGGTGTCGCTGGTGCGGGCGGGGACGCCGGAGCGCATCCGGCCTTGCGTGCTGTGCAACCAGTTCTGCCGGGTGCGCGACAGCCGCAACCCCCGGGTGAGCTGCCTGGGCGACCCGGGCAGCGGGTACGAGGTGGAAGAGCCGCCGGTGGACCTGCCTTGGCCGGGTACGGGCTGGGACGCGGATTCGGGCGCAGGCGCTGGTTCCGGCGGCGGTTCGGACGCCGGCGTGGGTGTTGGTGCGATGTCGGACGCCGGCGCGGGTTTTGGCGCGGGTGCGGGTATCGGCGCGGGCTCGGGCTCGGTGTTGGACGAGGTGTTGGTGGTCGGTGGTGGGCCCGCCGGGTTGGAGGCGGCGCGGGTGTTGGCGTTGCGGGGGCGGTCCGTGCGGTTGGTGGAGCAGGAGGACGTGCTCGGGGGGACGTTGCTGGTCGCGGCGCGGCTCGCCGGGCGGGCGCGGCTCGCGGAGTTGGTGTCCTGGCTGGAGCGGGAGGTGCGGCGGCTCGGCGTGCGGGTGGAGACCGGGACCCGGGTCGACCTCGCCGACCTCGACCCCGCGGCCTCCGTGCTGCTGACCACCGGGTCGGTGGCCGGACCGCGGGCGTACACGTCGGACGGGCCCGTGATCGAGACGCGCGACCTGCTCGCGGGACTCGCCGCGGGCGCGCAGGTGGACGACCTCGTGCCGGCCGGGCCGGTGCTGGTGGTGGACCCCGTCGGCGACTGGACCGGCGCGGGCACGGCGGAACTGCTGGCCGCGGCCGGTCGGGACACCGCCATCGTCACCCAGGACCCGGTGATCGGCACGCAGCTCGCCATCACCGGCGACCTGGCCGCGGCCAACACCCGGTTGCAGGTGGCGGGCGTGCGGCTGCTCAAGCGCGCGGCACTGCGCCGGGTGCTCGACGGGCGCGCGGAGTTGGTGCACGTCATCACCGGTGTCGAGTCCGGTGTGGACTGTTCGGTGGTGGTGCACTGCGGGCACCGGCTGCCCAGCCCGACGCCGACCGGGCTGGCTTCGGCGGGTGACTGCGTCGCGCCGCGCACCGCGTACCAGGCCGTCCTCGAAGGCCGACGTGCCGCACTGTCGTTGGCCACGTCCCCTCGCGTGCTCGGGCGGGTGTGACGTGTCGCGCTACCGGTACCTGTTCTCCCCCGTCCGGCTCGGCCCGGTCGTCGTGCCCAACCGGATCGTGTTCGCCGCGCACCTGACCAACCAGGCGCGTCACGGCCTGCCCAGCGAGGCGCACGCGGAGTACTACGCCGCACGTGCGGCCGGCGGCGCGGGCCTGGTCATCACCGAGGAGCACTCCACCCACGTCACGGACTGGCCGTACGAGAAGCTGGTGCACGGCTTCCGGCGCGAGGCGATCGCGGGCTACCGGCGGATCACCGACGCGGTGCACGCGCACGGCGTGCCGATCTTCGCGCAGCTCAACCACAACGGCGGCCAGGCGTCCTCGATGTACTCGCGGCTGCCGGTGTGGGCGCCATCAGCGGTGCCCGACCCGCTGTTCCGCGAGGTGCCCAAGGCGATGGACCACGGCGAGATCGCCGAGGTGGTGGCCGGCTACCGCACCGTGGCCGCGCACTGCGTGGAGGGCGGCTTCGACGGCGTGGAGCTGCAGTGCTCGCACTCCTCGATCGTGCGCGGCTTCCTGTCGCCCGTGACGAACCTGCGCACCGACGGCTACGGCGGCTCGGCGCGCAACCGCGCCCGCATCCTGCTGGAGATCGTCGAGGCGGTCCGGGAGGCGATCGGACCGGACCGGGCGCTGGGCGTGCGGCTGTGCGGCGACGAGCTGATCGAGAACGGCACGAGGATCGAGGACGCCGTCGAGGTCGCGCGGATGGTCGAGGCGACCGGCGCGGTGGACTACCTCAACACCTCGATCGGCGTGGCGACGTCCACCCTGTTCATGATCGAGGCGTCGATGGCGTTCCCGCCGGGGTACGCGCTGCACATCGCGAGCGCGATCCGCGAGGCCGTCCGCCTGCCCGTGATCGGCTCGGGTCGGATCAAGGACCCGGCGCAGGCCGAGCGCGCGCTCGCGGAGGGCCAGTGCGACCTCGTCGGCGTGGTGCGCGGGCAGATCGCGGACCCCGAGTTCGCCGCGAAGGCGCGCGCGGGGCGGGCGGGTGACGTCAACGCGTGCCTGTCGTGCAACCAGGAGTGCGTCGGTCGGGTCGGGTTGGGGCGTTGGCTGGGCTGCGTGGTGAACCCGCGTGCCGGGCGGGAGACCGTCGTGCTGCCGACGCCGCGCCGACGTGGCCGGCGGGTGTTCGTGGTGGGTGGTGGGCCGGCGGGGTTGAAGGCCGCGGCGACGGCCGCGGGGCGCGGACACGACGTGACGCTGCTGGAACGTGCCGCGCAGGTGGGTGGTCAGGTGGCGCTGGCGGCGACCGTGCCGAGCCGGGTGGAGCTGGGTGAGCTGGTGCGCGGGCTGCTCGCGGAGTGCGGGCGGTCCGGGGTGGACCTGCGGACGGGCGTGAGCGTCGACGCGGGGTGGTTGCGGGCGCAGGCGCCGGACGTGGTCGTGCTGGCCACCGGTGCGCGGCCGAAGCGCCCGTGGTGGGCCGGTGAGCTGGAACGGGTGGTGGACGTGCGGGATGTCCTGGAGGGGCGGGCGGCGCCGTTCGGCGAGGTGCTGGTGGTGGACGAGCTGGGGTTCCACCAGGCGACTTCGGTGGCCGAGCTGCTGGCCGACCGGCGGGCCTCGGTGCGGATCAGCACGCCCGGCATGGTGGTCGGCCAGGACCTCGGGCTGACGCTGGACCTGGAGATGTTCACGATCCGCGCGCACGCCAAGGGGATCGCCCAGTCGACCGACGAGGTGGTGACCGGCGCGTGGCCGGCGGAGGACGGCGGTGTGCTGGTCGACCTGCACAAGCACACCACCGGGGTGACGGTGCAGCAGCGCTACGACTGGGTGGTGTGCGCGGTGCACCAGGACCCGGAGAACGGGCTGTGGCAGGAACTGCGGGACGCGCCGTTCGAGGTGCACCGGGTGGGTGACTGCCTGACGCCGCGGCGCGCGGACTCGGCGGTCGCCGAAGGCCACCGGACGGCGGCAGCCCTGTGAGCGCCGCGGTCGGTGGGTCGGCTCCGCGCCCGGGAGATCCGGTTGAGGCGGATGTCGGTGGTCGGGCTGAAGTGGCGGAGCAGTCGCGCGGCAAAGCAGAGGGAACCTCGCAGGCGGGCGGCAAGGCGGCGAGGGCGCAGCAGACCGGCGGCCAGACCGAAGTGGTGCGACAAGCCGGTGAAGGCGTGGGCAAGCGCGTCGCGGTCGTCCCGGTTCGTGACGGGGTGGTGCCGTTGGGCGCGGACGAGGCGGTTGCCGAGGCCGGTGGGGTGGCGTTGATCGTCGGCACCGGCACGCGGGTGGCGGCGAAAGCGCTCGGGGCGTTGGCGTTCGGCACGCTCGTCGAGGCCGGGGCGTTCGCACCAGGTCGGTGGGCGCGTGGGCTCGTGCGGGCGCTGGCAGGGCACCACTGCGTGATCCTGCCGGGCTCGCCGGACGGTCGCGACCTCGCGCCCCGGCTCGCCGCCGAACTGGGCCGTCCCCTCCTGCCCGGTGCGGTGCGGGTGTCGGACGGTGGTGCGGAAGTGGTGCGGTGGGACGGTCGGGTGAGTGTCGAGCTCGCCGTGGACGGGCCGTTCGTCGCGACGCTGCTGCCCGGCGTGCGCGGCGTCCACGCGGTCGACGGCACGCCCAACCTGGTCGAGGCGGCAGCCGACGACCGCGACGCCGAGGACGCGACGTCGGTCGAGGTCCTGGCGCCCGACCCCGCCACCGCCGACCTGGCCGAGGCGCCCCGGATATTCGGCGCGGGCGTCGGGCTGGGCGACGCGCGGGCCGTCGACGTGATGGCACGGGTGGCCGCGGCGCTCGGCGCGTCCGCGGGCGCAACCCGGGCGGTCACCGACGCCGACTGGGCGGGCGCCGAACGGCAGATCGGCACCACCGGCGTCGTGGTGAACCCCGAGCTGTACGTGGCGTTCGGCGTGTCCGGCGCGGTGCAGCACACCAGCGGGCTCGGCAGCCCGGCGCACGTGGTGAGCGTGAACACCGACCCGTCCTGCCCCATGACCGCGATGGCGCACCTCGGCATCGTGGCCGACGCGCCCGCGGTGCTCTCCGAGTTGGCCGCGAGGTTGGGCGTATGAGCGAGTTCGACGTGGTGGTGGTCGGCGCCGGGCCGGCGGGATCGGCGGCGGCGCTGGAGGTCGCCCGGTCCGGTCGCTCGGTCGCCTTGGTCGAGCGCGGCCCGTTCCCCGGCTCGAAGAACGTCTACGGCGGCGTGGTCTACGGCCGCGTGCTGGACGACCTGGTGCCGAACTGGTGGGAGCACATGCCGGTGGAGCGCTGGGTCACCCGCCGCTCCACCATGGTCATGACCGAGGAACGCGCGCTCACCGTCGACTTCCGCACGCAGGACTGGGGCCGGCCGCCCCACAACGGCGCGACCGTGCACCGGGCCGACCTGGACCCGTGGCTCGCCGGGCTCGCGGTCGAGGCGGGCGCGGTCCTCGTGCCCGCCACCGTGGCGACCGGGCTGCTGCGCGGGCCGGACGGCGCGGTGGCCGGCGTCCGCACGGACCGACCGGACGGCGACCTGCGCGCCGGGGTCGTGATCGCGTGCGACGGCGTGAACTCGTTCCTGGCCAAGGAGGCCGGCCTGTTCGACGCCTCCCGCCAGGCGGAGCACACCATGCTCGGGGTGAAGGAGACCATCGCCCTGCCGCGCGACGTGATCGACCAGCGGTTCGCGTTGCGCGGCGACGAAGGCGCGGACATCGAGATGCTCGGCTGCACGGGCGACGTGCCCGGCGGCGGTTTCCTCTACACCCAGCGGGAGTCGGTCTCGCTGGGCGTCGTGCTCGCGCTGCCCGGCCTGGCCGCCGCGCGCACCCGGCCGGAGGCCCTGCTCGCCGACCTCAAGCGGCACCCGGCGATCGCGCCGCTGATCGCGGGCGGCGAGGTGGTCGAGTACTCGGCGCACCTCATCCCGGAGGGCGGCTACCGCCACCTGCCACGACTGGCCGACGACGGGCTGCTGCTCGCGGGCGACGCGGCCGGGTTGTGCCTGGCGGCCGGGATCTGGCTGGAGGGCGTGAACTTCGCCCTGGGCTCGGGCGCGCAGGCCGGGCGCAGCGCGGTGGCGGCGCTGGACGAGGGCGACACCTCGAAGCGCGGCCTGGCGGGGTACCGCAAGGCGTTGGAGCGCTCGTTCGTGCTCGCCGACCACCGCAAGCTGCGCGACATCCCGGGCCTGGTGATGTCGGAACGGGTGCAGCGCCAGTACCCGGGGCTGCTGTGCGACCTGGCGCAGTCGGTGTTCCAGGTCGACAACCCCCGGCCCAAGCCGGGGCTGCGCGGGCTGCTGCGCCGCAGCGCGAAGGACAACGGGGTGCGGCTGCGCCACCTGGTGCGCGACGCCGTGACCGGGATGCGGGGGTTCGGATGAGCTACGCCGAGCGGGCGTTCGACGACGTGCTGTCCACTGTGGAGTTCCACGTCGGCGAGCGGGCGCACATCACGGTGGACACCTCGGTCTGCGCGTCGTGCACCTCCCAGGTGTGCGTGCACGCGTGCCCCGCCGACCTGTTCGTGCCCATGGCGGACGGCGGCATCCTCTTCAACTACGAGCACTGCTTCGAGTGCGGCACGTGCTACCTGCTGTGCGACCAGCCGGGTGCGATCACCTGGACCTATCCCGACGGCGGCCAGGGCGTCGTCTTCACGAAGGGGTGAGGCCGGTGCTCGTCGTCGCCGCCCTGCGCCGGACCGAGACGCACACCTCGGTCGACCCGCTCACCGGGCGGGTCCGGCGCAACCCGCGCACCGGCGGGCTCGCCGAGGCCGACCGCTGCGCGCTCGAACACGCCGTGCGCCTGGCCTCCGCGCTGCCCGGCACCCGTGCCGTCGCGGTGACGCTCGGTCCGCCCGGGGCGGACGACGTGCTGCGACTGGCCCTCGAAGTCGGCGTGGACGAGGTGCTGCGGGTGGACCACCCGGCGGAGGACGACCACACCGACGACGGCAGCCGGACCGCGGCGGCGCTGCTGGCCGGGCTGCGCGCCGGACCCGGTGTGCCGGACGTCGTGCTGTGCGGGGACCGCTCGGCGGACCGCGGCACCGGGACCACCCCCGCGTTCCTCGCCGGGTTGCTCGGCGCGCGGCAGGCGTTGGGCCTGTGCGAACTGGACCTGCGGGACGGTGAGCTGCACGGCGTGCGGCGGCTCGACGGCGGCCGGCGCGAGCGGCTGCGCATCGGGTTCCCCGCCGTGTGCTCGGTGGAGCCCGGCGCGGTGCGGCTGCGGCGCGGCGCGCTGCCCGCGGTGCTCGCCGCCCGGCAGGCCGTGATCCCGGTGGTGTCGCCGGGTGTCCGCGCGGACCACCGGGTGACGGTCACGTCCGTGCGCCCCTACCGACCGCGGCCCCGCGTGCTCCCGGCGGCGAGCACCGCGTCGCACCACGAGCGCATCCTGGCGCTGTCCGGGCCGACCGGTCCGAAGGTCCGCTCGCGCGTCGTCACGCCCGGGACGCCGCAGGCCGCGGCCGACGAGCTGCTGGCGTTCCTGCGCGAGCACGGGTACCTGCCGTGACGCCGCGCGTCGCCGTGGTCACCGGAGCCGCGCGCGGCATCGGCGCGGCCGTCGTCGGCCAGCTCGCCGAGCAGGGCTGGCGGGTCGTCGCGGTCGACGTCCCCGGCGACCTGCCCGGCGTGCCGTACCCGTTGGGCACGCGCGAGCAGTTGGCGGAGCTGGCGGCGCGGTGGCCCGGCCAGGTGCTCGACGTCGTCGCGGACGTGCGCGATCAGTCCGGTGTGGACGGAGCGGTCGCCCTGGCGGAACGGGAGTTCGGCCGGCTGGACGCGGCGGTGGCCGGTGCGGCGGTGATGGTCGGCGGCACGCCCCTGTGGGAGACCACCGACGAGCAGTGGGACGCCTTGTTCGACAGCGGGGTGCGCGGCGTGCTGAACCTGGCCAGGGCCGCCGTGCCCGCCCTGCTGCGGGCGCCGACGCCGCGCTCGGGGCGGTTCGTCGCCCTGGCCTCCGCCGCCGCGCACCGCGGGTTGTGGCACCTCGCCGGGTACAACGCCGCCAAGCACGCCGTGGTCGGCCTGGTCCGCGGGCTGGCGACCGACCTGCGCGGCACGGGCGTCACGGCCACCGCCGTCTCCCCCGGCTCGACCACGACGGACATGCTGACCGCGAGCGCCGCGCTGTACGGGCTGGCGGACGTGTCCGAGTTCGCCGGGCACCAGCTCGTCGAGCGGCTGCTCGACCCGGACGAGGTCGCCGCCGCGGTGAGCTGGCTGTGCGGCCCGCAGTCCTCGGCCGTCACCGGAACCGTGCTGCACGCCGATGGAGGGTTTACCGCATGAGCGAGTTGTGGCTCCGCCTCGACGGGGGCACCCGGACGTTGGCCGGTGGTCGCGTGGTCCTCGGCGGGTCGCCGTACCGGGTGATGCGCCTGTCGGCGACCGGCGCGAAGGTGGTCCGGTCGTGGCTCGACGGCGAGCCGGTCGGCGACGACCCGGCCCGGCGGGCGTTGGCCCAGCGGCTGGTGCGCGCGGGGATGGTGCACCCGGTCTACAAGGTCGGCCTGACGACCGCGGACGTCACCGCCGTGACACCGGTGCGCGACCAGCCCGGCGAGCTGCGCACCGTGGACGGCGTCGCCGCCTCGATCGTCGTCGACGACGGGTCGGCGCGGAGGGTGCCCGGCGCGGCGCTGCGGCACCCGGTCGCGCGCGGTCCGGCGGCGGCCCGCAACGCCGGCGCGGCGCTCGTGCGCACCGAGCTGGTGGCGTTCCTCGACGCCGACGTGCACCCGGACCCCGGTTGGCTGGACGCCGTGCTGCCGCACTTCGCCGACCCCGAGGTGGCCCTGGTCGCGCCGCGGGTGCGCAGCCTGCCGGGCGACTCGACGCTGGCCCGGTACGAACTGGTGCGCTCACCGCTCGACCTCGGCACCGCGCCGGGTCCGGTGCGCCCCGGCGCGCGGATCAGCTACATGCCCAGCGCCGCGATCGTCATGCGCACGTCGGTGCTGCGCGAGATGGGCGGCTTCGACGAGAGCCTGCGCTTCGGCGAGGACGTGGACCTGGTGTGGCGAATGGTGGCCGCCGGGCACCTGGTGCGCTACGAACCGGCGTCCACGGTGGCGCACGAGCCGCGATCGACCTGGCGGAAGTGGTTGCGCCAGCGGTTCGACTACGGCACGGGCGCGGCCCCGCTGGGGCTGCGGCACGGTCCCGCCGTGACGCCGGTGAAGATGTCGCCGTGGAGCGCGCTGGCCTGGGCGTTGGCCGCGGTGGGCCTGCCGGTTGCGGGCGCGGGCGTGGCGCTGGGCACGGCGGCGCTGTTGCCGCGCAAGCTGAAGCGGTACGAGGTGCCCGAGGTGGACTCGCTGCGGCTCGCGCTCCAGGGCCACCTCGGCGCGGGCACGCAGGCCGCCGACGCGATCACCAGGGTGTACGGACCGGTGGCGATGCCGCTGATGGCGCTGTCGAAGCGGGGACGGCGGCTGCTGGCCGCCTCGCTCGCGCGGCACCTCGTGGAGTGGCGGGACAGCCAGGTCGAGCTCGACCCGGCGCGGTTCCTGGGGCTCCGCGTCGTCGACGACCTGGCGTACGGCTGCGGGGTGTGGTGGGGGTGCGTGAAGCACCGGACCGTCCAGCCGCTGCTGCCCGAACTCGTCGACTGGCCCGGCAAGCTGCCGCCGTCGTGACCGCGCTCGGCGATCTCACGTGGCCCGAGGTGGCGGATCTCGCGCCCCGCAGCGTGCTGGTGGTGCCGATCGGCTCGACCGAGCAGCACGGGCCGCACCTGCCCGGCACGGTGGACACCGAGGTGGCGGCGTGCCTGGCCGAGCGGGTGGCCGCGGCACGGCCGTGGGCCGTGCTGGCGCCCGCCGTGCCCTACGGGTCGAGCGGGGAGCACGCCGGGTTCCCGGGCACGCTGTCGATCGGGCACCACGTGGTGCGGGCGCTGGTGCTTGAGCTGGTGCGGTCGGCCGACGTGTTCGCCGGGGTGCTGCTGGTGTCCGGTCACGGTGGCAACGCCGAGCCGCTGAGCCGGGCGGTCGCGACGGCGGTCGCGGAAGGGCGGTCGGTCGCGGTCTGGTCGCCGACGGGTCCGCCGCGCGACAGCCACGCCGGGCACACCGAGACGTCGGTGATGCTCGCGGTGCGCCCGGAAGCCGTGCGGCTGGACCGGTTGGAACGCGGCGACACCCGCCCGTTGCCTGAGCTGATGGGCGTGCTGCGCGAACGAGGGCTGCGACCCGTCACCGCGAACGGCGTGCTGGGCGACCCGACGACGGCCTCGGCCGAGGCGGGCCACCGCATCCTGGCCCGGTGGACCGCGGACCTGCTGGCCGCGGCGGACCGCTTCCACCACGCCCACGTCGGTGCTTCGCCCACGCCGTGACGGCCGCGGTGGGGCGTGGTGAACACGCCACGCCCCACCGGGAACCCCATGCACGACCGCGGGTTACGACACGCCCTGTCCCGTGAGGACGGAGGCCAGGTCGCCCCGGTTGTTGGCGTTGAGCTTGCGGTACACGCGGGTCAGGTGCTGTTCGACCGTGCTGACCGTGATGTAGAGCGTGCGGGCGATCTCGCGGTTCGAGTGACCTCTCGCCGCGAGCATCGCGACCCGCTGCTCGGCGTTGCTCAGCACCGGCGCGCCCTCGTCCGCCCGAGGCGTGAGGGTGACCGGCCGGGCGTCCGGGGCGTGCATGACCGGCGTCGTCGGGTGCGGCGCGGTGCGCTGCCGTGACGCGGCGCTCACCGAGCCCGTGGGCGTGACGCCCCGGCAGGCCTTGGCGACCTGCTCCGCGCGGCTGGCTGTCTGGCGCGACAGCTCGGCCTCCCCCAGGTGCTTCTGCACCGCGCTCAGGTCGGAGAGCGCCTTGGCCAGCTCGTACCGGTCGCCCGAGCCGTGCAGGGCGTTGATGGCCTGCTTGAGCAGGGCCGGCCGGTGCGCGGGCTCGGTGGCCAGGGCGAGCAGCCGCAGCGAGATGCCCTTGGTGCGCAGGTCCACGCACCGGCCCGGTTCGAGCTGCTGGCTGAGCAGGTCGCGCGCCTCGGACACCCGCTTGAGCTTCAGGCTGGCCTCGGCGACGTCGCTGCGCCACGACACGAGCGCCGGCACGTCCAGGCCCCACTTCTCCGCCTGCGCGCCCGCGTCGCGGAAGTCCCGGATCGCGGCGAGCGCCCGGTCGGTGGCGAGCAGGTGGTGCCCGCGCGCCTGGAGGTACCGCAGCCCGCCCAGGGTGGCGAACATCGACTCGGGCACCACGACCGAGTTCAGCACCTCGGCGGCTTCCTGGTGTCTGCCGGTCCTGGTCAGCGCGCTCACCAGGACCGAGACCGGGTAGCCGACGACCATGCCCCAGTTCTGCGGCGGCAGGACCCGCAACGCGGTCTCGGCGTTGGACTTGGCCGCCGACAGGTCGCCGCAGCGCAGCGCGACCTCGGCCCGGATGTTGCTGAACACCGCCAGCCACGTGGTCGCGCCGCGCCGGGTCGCCTCGTCCACCAGCGAGTCGCACCACTCGGTGGCCTTGTCGAGCCGGTTGCCGTAGGCGAGCGCGAGCAGCGCCGACGACACGATGCCGAGCGTGTTGTCACCGAGGCAGTAGCTGCGCACGATCTGCTCGGCGCTCGACGACGCGGCGTCGTTGGCGCCCTGGGTCCACACCGTCTCGACCGCGGCCACCGCCTGCGACCACGGGTCGCCCGCCGCGGGCCGGTCGGACGGGGGGAAGTGGTTGCGCCCCGACCCGTAGATCAGGTGGTGGGCCAGTCGCAGCTCGGCCTCGATCAGGGGTTCGGACAGCGCCGCGCTGTCGTGCGCCGCGCGGAGGACGTCCGCGATCTCCTCCTCGTCGCCGTTCCACAGCGCGCAGCGGATGAGGACGACGGCGTCACGGCCGGAGAGCTTGCCCTCCCGCAACGCCGTGCGCAGAGCGGGCACGTACGGCGCGGCGGCGGACGGGTTCAACCGCCACGAGGCGCGCGCGAGCATGGCCGTGATCGTCAGTCGGGTCGGCTCGTCGGCGCACGCGGTGAGCGCGAGCTTGAGGCAGCGCAGGGCCAGCTGCACGCGGTCGGTGGCCAGGGCCTGCTCGGCGGCGGCGCGCAGCAGGCCGACGCCCCAGCCGTCCGGGACGCACCCGGCCGAGATGATGTGGTCGGCGACGTCCATCGCGGAGGCGCCGCGGCGGTGCAGCATCTCGGCGACGTCCAGGTGCGCGGTCGCGCGCTCGCAGGCCGACATGCCGCCCAGGAGGGCGTCCCGGACCGCGGGATGCCGTGACCGGCCCGCCGTGAGGATCCCCGCCTCGGTGAGGATGGCGAGGACCTGTTCGACGTCCTTGACGTCCACCCCGGTCAGCAGCGAGAGCTCGGTCGGCTGGCTGAGGTCGCCCAGCACCGCGACCGCGCGGGCCACGTCCAGCGTCTGGTTGTCCCAGCGGTGCAGGCACGACAGCACGGCGCGGCGGAACGCCGGGCCGACGACCGGCTCGCACCGCTCGGCGTCGCCGCTGTTGAGGTAGTCCTCCAGCAGCGCCTGCACCAGCATCGCGTTGCCGCCGCTGAGCCGGTGGACCTCCGGCGCGAGCCTGCCGGCCGCGGCCGGGTCCACGACGGACCGCTCGACCAGTTCGGCCACGCCGAGCTTGGTCAACCGGGCGAGGTGGAGCCGGTGGTGCGGGCGGCGGGTGATCTCCGAGCCGAACAGCAGGTCGGTCGGCTGCGACCGGTCCCACTCGGTGACCACGAGCAGGATGCGCGCCCAGCCGAGCCGCCGCTGCAGGTACAGCAGGAGGCGGCGGGACTGGGGGTCGGCGTACTGGACGTCGTCCACCCCGATGACCAGCGGCCGGTCCTTGGCCAGGTCCAGGATGATCGCGCAGATCTCCCGGGCGGTCTGCGCCTCGTCGGCGGACGAGGAGAGCCGGTCCCACACCCGTTCGGCGACGCCGTTGGGCAGGCCGGCGCTGTGGAACAACTGGTCGAGCACCCCGGCCGGCAGGCCGGTCTCGTCGCGGGAGCCGCTGGCGCCGAGAAAGGTCGCACCGCCGGCCGTCACCAAGCCCGCGAATTCGTGAAGAAGTTTCGTCTTGCCGCTCGCGGGACCACCGCGCACCACGACCAGTTGGCCACAGCCCGCGGAGATTTCCGCCAGGCGACCTTGCAGCAAATCGAACGCTTCCTCGTATTGAACAAACGCCATGCGTCTGACCCCCAAGCCAGCTCACGGGTACATCACTCAAAGCGAAGACCTGAACACGGCGCGAGAGGTATCCGTTTCAATACGAGACGACCGGGGAGCCGTGGTAGGACGGCGCCCCGATACCCTTCACCGTGCGTGGTGGCCGCTGGCGCGGCCGAGTGGAGCCTACCCACAAACGGGTGAGGAGTGGTGTGTTTGCGGAGATCCGCAAAAAGGGTTCCTACTACGCGTGACCGAGATAGGTGAGCACGGCGCGCACGCGTCGGTGCTCATCGGGAGTCACATCGAGACCGAGTTTGGCGAAGATGTTGCCGATATGTTTCTCGACCGCCCCCGAGGAGACGTGCAGGTCCCGTTCGATAGCCCGATTGGACAAACCTTGGGCCATTAGGCCGAGTACTTCAGTCTCCCGGTGCGTCAACGCGGCGAGCGGGTCGACCTTGCGCCGCGCGATGAGCTGCGAGATGACCTCGGGGTCGATCGCGGTGCCGCCGGCCGCGACCCGGCGCACCGAGTCGAGGAACTCCGCCACGTCGGCGACGCGCTCCTTGAGCAGGTAGCCGATCCCGGTCGTGCCGCCGGCCAGCAGCTCGGCCGCGTAGGTCTCCTCGACGTACTGGGACAGCACGAGGACGGGCAGGTCCTTGACGATCTCGCGGGCCGCCACCGCGGCGCGCAGCCCTTCGTCGGTGAACGTCGGCGGCAGCCGCACGTCGACGATCGCCATGTCCGGCCGGTGCTCCTCGACCGCGCGGAGGAAGTCGTCGGGGTTGTCCACGGCGGCGACCGTCTCCATGCCCTCGTCGGCCAGCAGGCGCTGCACCCCCGCCCGGAGCAGAGCGGCGTCCTCGACGATCACAACACGCATGCGCTCTCCTGACAGCAATGCCGGTACGCGAGGCACCCTACCGGCCGAGCGCCGCGGTGCCCGGCGCTTCGCGTCACCACGAACAGGGCAGCTCAGCGCGGATGACGGTGGGTCCGCCGACCGGGCTCTCCACGGTGATCACGCCGTCGATGGTGGCCGCGCGGTCGGCCAGCCCGGCGAGCCCGCCGCCCGGGCGGATCTTCGCGCCGCCGACGCCGTTGTCGGTGATCTCCAAGGTGACGCCGTCGCCGTCGCGGCGCGCCCGCACGGTCACCTCGGTCGCCTCCGCGTACTTGGCCGCGTTGGTCAGCGATTCGGCGACGATGAAGTAGGCCGTCGTCTCCACGGCCGCCGGCGGCCGGGGGTTGAGCTTGGTGTCGATGCGCACGTCCATCGGCGACTTCGCCGCGAGCGCGGACAGCGCGGCGTCGAGGCCGCGGTCGCGCAGCACCGCCGGCGAGATGCCGCGGGCCAGGTCGCGCAGCTCGGACACGGCGAGCTTGGCGCCGACGTGCGCCTCCTCGATGAACTCGCGCGCGGACTCCGGGTCCTGGGCCAGTCGCATCTTGGCCTGGCCCAGGCTCATCGCGACCGACACCAGCCGCTGCTGGGCGCCGTCGTGCAGGTCGCGCTCGATGCGGCGGCGCTCGGCCTCGGCGGCGTCGACGCCGCGGGCCCGCGACGCCTGGAGGCGTTCGGCCCGCCGTTGCAGCTCGGACTTCTTGGTCGGGCCCAGGACGCCGCGCGCGACCAGCCCGTGGGCGAAGCCGATCCACGGCACGGCCCAGATGCTGACCGGCACCAGCACGACGCCGATCGCGGCGACGGCGAACTCGGCGATGCCCAGCGGCATCGCGAGCGCCACGTAGGCGACCTCGCGCCACGTCCGCGAGTCGGTGATGCGCCGGAACACGCGGCGGATCAGGCCGCGGTCCTCGTCCGGGTCGAACTCGATGGGCGCCACCGGCGGCACCTCGACGTCGAGCATCCGGCCGACCCACTGCCGCTCGACCCGGCAGAACCAGCCGGTCATCCGCAGCGTGCCCTCGACGATGGGTATGCCGATCCAGATCGGGGTGGTGATCGCGCCGACCACCAGCCCGGTGAACGTCAGGCCGAACTGGACGACGCGCGGGACGGCGCTGGCGAAGAAGAAGCCCAACGTCCGCAGGATGCCCTTGCGGGACCCGGCGAACACCCCGTCCCTGCGCACCAACATGTCGCCTCCGACCTGAACGTCACCGCCCGTTGGTGGCGATGAGCTCCCCCCGCCAGCCCAGGTCAGTAATATGGCACACGGAGCCGGACGCGGGGGAAGGTTGCGCCGAACGCCGGATCAGCCGTGCTCGACCAGGTGCTTCTCCAGCACGTCGGCCGCCAGCCTGCTGCCGCCCGACTCGCGCACGTGCCGCTGCATCTCGCGGGTGTTCGCCGCGATCGCCTCGTCGCCCGCCACCTCGGCGACCAGTTCCCGCAGCTCCTCCACCGACATCGTGCCGAAGGGCAGGATGCGGCCGACGCCCAGCTGCGTGATCCGCTTGGCCGTCGGCTGGTCGACCGGCGTCAACGGGATCATCACCATCGGCGTGCCCGTGTGGAGGGACTCCATGACGCTGCCGAGGCCGCCGTGGGTGACGAAGACGCTCGCGCGGTCGAGCACCTCCAGGTGCGGCAGCCAGCGGTGGATCTCGACGTTCGCGGGCAGCGGGCCGATCTCGTCGGGGTCGATGCCGTCGCCCACGGTCATCACCACGTGCCACGGCTCGGTGGCGAACGCGTCCGCGGCGACCCGGAAGAACTCCGGCATCTGGTTGAACACCGTGCCGAGGGACACCAGCACGACGGGCCGGTCGCCGGCGGGCGGCTCCCACTTGCCCAGGAACGGCCGGTCGTCCATCGACGGGCCGACGAACGCGAAGCGCTCCTCGTCGAAGGTCTCCCCCGCGAACTGGAACGCCCGCGGCAGGTAGACGAGGTTGAACTCCTCGCCCGGCAGCACGAACTCCGACACCGGCGTCTCGATCCCGAACGAGGCGATGACCTCGGCCATCGCGCCGAACACGTCGCCCATCTCGTCGGGCACCTCGCTGACCACGCCGTCCTCGTCCTCCATCATCGCGTGGAGGTAGGAGAAGTGCTCGTTCGAGGCGAACACCGAGACGGACTGCAGGGCGGGCCGCTGCCACTTCAGGCCCAGGATCCGCCAGGCGAGCGGCGTGGCGGAGTCGGCGATGACCATGTCCGGCACGTCGTCGGCCAGGCCCTCCAGGGCCGCCCGGACCATCGCGCCGCTGTCCTCGACCAACGTGCGCGGCATGAACGACGCGTCGGAGTTGATGATGTCGAGGATGTCGACCTTGTCGTACTTCGAGTCGTACGGGAGCAGCGTGGCCCCGGAGGGCTTGACGACCTCTGCCATGCTCTCACCGGTGACGTAGGTGACCCGGTGACCGCGGCGAATCAGCTCGGCCACGACCGAGAGGTTCGGGAACACGTGACCGCGGTCGGGGATGCCGACGAACAGGAAATGGTGGGACATCGCTGCGGGTCCAATTCGGTAGGCGGGCTCAGGTCTGAGGCGGGTACTGCCGACGGTATGAACCGCCGCCCCGTACGGACGGCCCCTAGAGGCCCCCTAATTCGACCCTTGTCGGGCGAAACCTCCCGTCGTCCGACGTCGACTGTTACCCGGTAATACACCCGTGCGGCGCAATCCGGAAAGCCCGCGTTCACCCCAATGGCCCCGGCCCGGCTACTGCGAACGATAGGGGGCGCGAAGCGTGGGAAACAGCTGCCCGCCGTTGCTCCCTATGGCACAATCCCCGCAGATCAAGCGCCCGGCGCGACGTGGACGCCGCGACCGACGCCGTGTCCCGGCACCGGCGGGCTGTTTCCGCCCGTCCCGGCCCATGATCATCCCAATCAGTCACCACGAACGTCGCACCGCTCAACCGAACGAGGGGGACCACGGATATGGCCGATGACTTCGCGATCGAGGCGAACGGCCTGGTGAAATCGTACGGGTCGGTCCAAGTGCTGGCCGGTGTCGACATCCGGGTCGCCCGGGGCGGCATCTTCTCGCTCCTCGGTCCCAACGGCGCGGGCAAGACGACGATGGTCCGCATCCTGTCGACCCTCGTGCGCCCCGACGGCGGCACGGCGCGCGTGGCGGGCCACGACCTGTTGAAGGACCAGCGCAAGGTGCGCCGCGCCATCAGCCTGACCGGTCAGTCGGTCGCGCTGGACCAGCGGCAGACCGGCGAGGAGAACCTGCGCATGATGGCGCAGCTGTCGGGCCTGTCCGGCTCCCGCGCCCGCGCGCGGGCCAAGGAGCTGCTGACGCAGTTCGACCTCGTGGAGGCCGGGTCCCGCCGCGTCGGCACCTACTCCGGCGGCATGCGCCGCAGGCTCGACCTCGCGGCCGGCCTCGTCGGCGAGCCGTCCATCGTGTTCCTGGACGAGCCGACGACGGGTCTGGACCCGCGCAGCCGCCGGATGATGTGGGAGGTCATCAGCGGGCTGACCGCCGCCGGCGTGACGATCTTCCTCACCACGCAGTACCTCGAGGAGGCCGACGAGCTGGCCGGCCACGTCGCGCTGCTCGACGGCGGGCGCGTGGTGGCCGAGGGCACGCCGACGGAGCTGAAGGAGCGGGTGGCCGAGCAGCGGCTGGACGTCACGTTCGTCGACGACGACGCGTTCCGCGCCGCCCTGGGCTTCCTCGGCGAGCGCGCCGTGCACCGCGAGGAGTCCCGTCGCACGATCGGCATCGCGACCGACGGCACGGCGGCGCACATGCGGGCGCTGCTGGACGAGATCGACGCGGACCGCACCGCGGTCACGCAGTTCGAGGTGCACAGCGCGACGCTGGACGACGTGTTCCTCGCGCTCACCGGGCGCGCCGCGACCCGGGCCGAGGACCAGACCGGGAAGGCCGACGGCGACGCCGAGGCCGAGCACGAGAAGGAGAACTCCGGTGTCTGACACCGCCACCCCGCCGTCTCGCATCGGCCACTGGCCCGCGATGAGCAGCCGGGCCGCCCGGCTCGCGCTGCGCGACCTGGACGCGCTGCTGACCACGTGGATCCTGCCGATCGCGATCATGGTGCTGTTCATGTCGCTGTTCGCGGGCGCCATCCAGACCGGCACCGACTACATCCTCTACCTCACCCCCGGCATCCTGCTGACCTGCGCGGGCTTCGGCGCCGCCACCACCGCCGTCACCGTCAACAACGACATGACCGGCGGCATCGTGGACCGCTTCCGGTCGATGGACATCAGCGGCGCGCCGGTGATCGCCGGTCACGTCCTGGTCGGCACGATCCGCACGATCATCACGCTCGTGCCGGTGGTGGGCGTCGCGCTGCTGTACGGGTTCCGGTCCGAAGCGACCGCGCTCGACATCCTCAGCGCGGTCGGCATCATCGCGCTGTTCATCTTCGCGATGGCGTGGTTGGCCGCGTCGGTCGGCGTGCTGGCCCGGTCGAGCGAGGCCGCGAACGCGTTCACATTCGTGGTCGTGTTCCTGCCCTACCCGAGCAGCGCGTACGTGCCGATCCACACCATGCCCGGCTGGTTGCAGCCGTTCGCGGAGTACCAGCCGGTGACGCCGGTCATCGAGACCATCCGCGGCCTGCTGCTCGGCACGCCGGTGGGCGACAACCCGCTGCTGGCCGTCATCTGGTGCGTGGGCATCGCCGCCGCCGGCATCGTGTTCTGCACGGTGATGTTCCGCCGTCGCACGGCCTGACCGCAGGAGCACGAAAGGCCCGGCCGGGAATCATCCCGGCCGGGCCTCTTCGCCTACCGAGGACGTCCACAGTGGACGTCGGATCAGTGTGTTCTGGTGCCCACGAACAGCCCGCGTGCCGCGTGACCGCCGCCCTCGACGTACTCCACCGGGCAGCCGGCGTCGGCGAACGCGGCCTCGTACTCCGCCCTCGTGTAGAGCCCCAGGCTCTGGCGGTCGGTGAAGTAGCGGATGTTGTCGCCGTCGGCGTCGCTGACCAGGTAGTGCATCTCCACCACGCTGCGCGCCTTGACCGTCTTCCACCGGCCCATCCGCGACACCACGACCCCGTTGTGCTCGAACGTCGCGGTGACCAGCTCGCCGCCGTTCCAGTGCTCGGCGAGGATCCACGGCTCCACGACCAGGACGCCCTTGGGCGACAGGTGGCGCACCATGTTCTCGGCCGCCGCGCGCAGCCCCGCCAGGCCGGGCAGGTAGCCGACGGAGCTGTACATCGAGCACACCGCGTCGAACTCGCGGTCCAGCGCGACGTCCCGCATGTCACCGCAGTGGATCGGCACGTCGGGCAGCTTCGCCCGGGCGTGCTCCACCATGGCCGCGGACAGGTCCACGCCCACCACGTCGAACTGCTCGGCGAGGTGGACCAGGTGCGAGCCCGTGCCGCAGCCGAGGTCCAGCAACGTGGTCGCGTGCGGGCAGCGGTCCAGCACGAGACCCCGGATCACGTCCGCTTCCGCGCGGTAGTCCTTGTGCGCCTGGTAGATCGCGTCGTAGGCGTCGGCGAATTCAGCGTCGTACACGGGAACCCCGTTCGGTCACGGCGTCGCGGATGATCCCGGCGATGCCGATGATCTCCTCCTCGCCGATGGACGTGCCGGTCGGCAGCGCCAGCACCCGCTCGGCCAGGGCCTCGGAGTGCGGCAGCGGCAGCGGGGCGTGCACCCCGGGCGCCTGCTTGTACGGCTCGATCTCGTGGCACGCGGGGTGGAAGTAGCGGCGCGCCATCACGTTCCGGGCGTGCAGGACCTCGCACATCTCGTCGCGCGACAGGCCGGCGACCGCACCGTCGACCTCGATCACCAGGTACTGGTTGTTCGACCGCTCGTCGGGCGCCTGCTCGCGCACGGTCACGCCCGGCACGCCGGCCAGTTCCCTGAGGTACAGCTCGTAGTTGAGCAGGTTGTGCTTGATGAGCTCGTCCATCACCTCCAGCGAGGTGAGGCCCATCGCCGCGACGCCCTCGTTCATCTTCCCGTTGGTGCCGCAGGAGACGACGTCGCGGTCCGGGTCGATGCCGAAGTTGCGCATGGCGCGGACCCGCGCGGCCAGCTCGGGGTCGTTGGTCACCACCGCGCCGCCCTCGAAGCTGTTGAGGAACTTCGTGGCGTGGAAGCTCAGCACCTCGGCCGCGCCGAACCCGCCCAGCGGCACGCCGCCGTAGGTGGAGCCCAGGCCGTGGGCGGCGTCGAAGATCAGCGGGATGCCGTGCCGCTCGGCGATCGCGGTCAGCTCGGCGATGGGGCACGGCCGGCCGAACACGTGCACGGCGACGATCCCCTTGGTGCTCGGGGTGATCACCCGCTCCAGGTGCTCGGGGTCGATGTTGCCGGTCCCCTGGTCGATGTCGCAGAACACCGGGATGACGCCGATCCAGCTCAGCGCGTGCGCGGTGGCGACCCAGGTGAACGACGGCACGATCACCTCGTCACCCGGCCCAATGCCGCACGCCCTGGCGGCGAGCTGGATGCCGACGGTCGCGTTGACCACCGCCACGCAGTGGTCCGCGCCGGTCACCTCGACCAGTCGCTGCTCGAACTCGCGGACCAGCGGACCGTCGGTCAGCCACAGCCTGTCCAGTGCCTCGTTGAGGAGCTCGAACAAGCGAGACCGATCACCCACGTTCGGGCGCCCCACGTGCAGCGGGCTGCTGAAAAGAGGCTCGTCAGGCATTCCTGCATGGTGCGGGCCGGTCGACCGCCCCTTCAACCCCTACGGAATGCCGGCCACCCCTCGGCCGCCCCTTAAGGAAATCGGGCGCACCCCCGACCCACCCTTAGCTTCCGCGCCGGCCTTGATTCCACCGCGCCGAGGCCACACGATCGAGCGGGTCGACCGCGTCGATCCTCCGTCCACATTACCCGGTCACGCGGCACCGTCGACTCTTTCCAGCGCCGATCCCCCGATCGACCGCGCCGGCCCGCTCACGAGCCACAGGAAGTGCCCAGTGTCCGAAACCACGGCGGCACAAGCCGTCCTGCTGCGCACCACGGATGCGACGACACCCGTGCGCATCGCCGAGTCGGTCTTCGCCGACTCCGGTTCCGAGATGTCGCTGCCCGAGTTCCTCCAGTGGTTCGCCGAGAGACTGGCCACCGACGGCAGCGTCATCGACAAGATCCCGCTGCGCGACCTGAAGGGGTGGCGGACGGACCCGGACACCGGGAACCTGGTCCACGATAGCGGCAAGTTCTTCGTGGTCGAAGGCCTGTCGGTGCGAATCGAGGGCGCGGCGGTGCCCGCGTGGACGCAGCCCATCATCAACCAGCCGGAGATCGGCATCCTCGGCATCCTGGTCAAGGAGTTCAACGGGGTGCTGCACTGCCTGATGCAGGCCAAGATGGAGCCGGGCAACTGCAACACCCTCCAGCTGTCGCCCACCGTGCAGGCGACCAAGAGCAACTACACGCGGGTGCACAAAGGCGCACCGGTGCCGTACCTGGACTACTTCACCGACACCGGCCCCAACCAGGTGCTGGCGGACGTGCTGCAGTCCGAGCAGGGTTCCTGGTACTACCGCAAGCGCAACCGGAACATCATCGTCGAGACCACCGACGACGTCGAGCTGCTCGACGGGTTCTGCTGGCTGACCATCGGCCAGCTGCACCACCTGTTCGAGATCGACAACCTGGTCAACATGGACTCCCGCACGGTGCTGTCCTGCCTGCCGTTCTCCGGGGACCGGCTGACCGAGGCGTTCTCGGCGGCGGGCGGCGCGGTGCGGCTCGACGTGCTGCGCTCGTGCAGCGACGACGAGGGCAGCCTGCACACCATCGGCGAGATCCTGAGCTGGATCACCGGCGCCCGGACCCGGCACGACGTGGCCACCACGCGCATCCCGCTGGACCAGGTGGAGCACTGGGTGCGCACGGACGAGCGGATCTCGCACGAGAGCGGGCTGTTCTTCAACGTCGTCGGCGTCGACACGGTCGCGGGCAACCGCGAGGTGCGCAGCTGGACCCAGCCCATGATCGAGCCCACCGACGTCGGCGTGGTGGCGTTCCTCGCCAAGCCGATCAACGGCGTGCTGCACGTGCTGGTGAACGCGCGGGTGGAACCGGGTTACCTCGACGTGGTCGAGCTGGGCCCGACCGTGCAGGGGATGCCGAGCAACTACTCCGCGCTGCCCGCCGCCGCGCGCCCGCCGTTCCTGGACGAGGTGCTCGCCGCGCCGCCGGACCGGGTGCGGTTCGAGACGGTCCTGTCCGAGGAGGGCGGGCGGTTCTTCAACGCGCAGACCCGCTACACCGTGGTCGAGGTCGACCTGGAGGTGCCTCCGGAGCTGGCGGAGGACTACCGCTGGATGACGCTGCACCAGCTGGTGAGCCTGCTGCGGCACGGGCACTACGTCAACGTGCAGGCCCGCAGCCTGATCGCGTGCCTGCACAGCACGTTCGGCGCGTCGAACTGGGACGAGGGGTGACGGTGCGGCACGTCAGGCTCGGCCGCACGGCCCTGAAGGTGAGCAGGCTGTGCCTCGGCACGCTCAACTTCGGCGTGCGCACCACGCGGGAAGAGGGCTTCGAGGTCATGGACGCCGCGCTCGACCGCGGCGTGAACTTCTTCGACACGGCCAACAACTACGGCTGGCAGGTCCACAAGGGATTCACCGAGGAGCTGATCGGCGAGTGGTTCGGCCGTGACGGCGCGCGGCGGGAGAAGGTGGTGCTGGGCACCAAGGTGTGCCAGCCGATGAGCGACCGGCCCAACGACCAGGGCTTGTCCGCGCGGCACATCATCGCCTCCTGCGACGCGTCGCTGCGCCGGCTGCGCACCGACTGGATCGACCTGCTCCAGTTGCACGACATGGACTTCACCGCGCCGTGGGACGAGGTGTGGACCGCGTTGGAGGTGCTGATCGGGCAGGGCAAGGTCCGCTACGTCGGCACGTCCAACTTCGCCGCCTGGTACCTGGTGTCGGCGCAGGAAGCCGCGCTGCGGCGCGGGAACCTCGGCGTCGTGTCCGAGCAGTGCGTCTACAACCTGGTCCGACGCGGCGCGGAGGCCGAGCTGATCCCGGCGACCACCGCCTATGGCGTCGGCGTGTTCGCGTGGTCGCCGCTGCACGGCGGTCTGCTGGGCGGCGCGGTGCGCAAGCTCGCGGACGGCACGGCGGTCAAGACGGCGCAGGGCCGGGCCGAGGTCGAGATGCGCACGCGGCGCGACCGGATCACCGAGTACGAGAAGCTCTGCGCCGACCTCGGCGCCGACCCGGCCGAGGTGGCGCTGTCCTGGGTGCTGACCAGGCCCGGGATCACCGGCGCGGTCATCGGCCCGCGCACCCTGGAGCACCTGGTCTCGGCCGAACGCGCCCTGGAAGCGCCGCTCGACGACGAGGTGGCGGGAAAGCTCGACGAGCTGTTCCCGGCGTGAGAACCGGGGTCGCGACAACCGGGAAATCCGCACGAACGCCGGACCGGCCAGCCCCCCGGCGGTCTTGGTGTCAGCGCCAGCGCCCAGGGGTGAGGCTAGCCCTACCCACCGGCTCAGGGCGCGCCCCATTCCAGCGGAGCGCCGACCGCTCGTAGTGTTCCTGGCAGCTGCGATGGGGCAAGACGAACGGCGCTGACGAACCTTTGAGGAGTCACGAAGTGGAAACCCAGAAATCCTCGAGCACGGCGATTGTCCGGCTGGATTCCGTGCGCAAGGTCTACGGCAAAGGTGCGAACAGCGTCACCGCGCTCGCCGATCTCTCGCTCGAATTCGAGAAGGGCACCTTCACCGCCGTCATGGGCCCGTCGGGCTCGGGCAAGAGCACGATGCTGCACTGCGCGGCCGGGCTCGACCAGCCCACGTCCGGCACGGTCGTGCTCGACGACGTCGACCTGGGCAAGCTGAACGAGAAGAAGCTGACGCTGCTGCGCCGCCGGCGCATCGGGTTCATCTTCCAGTCGCTCAACCTGCTGCCCGCGCTGACCGCCGAGCAGAACGTGACGCTGCCGTTGCAGCTGGCCGGCACCAAGCCGGACCGCGCCGCGGTGGAGGACGCCCTGGCGCAGGTCGGTCTCGCGGACCGCCGCCACCACCGGCCGACCGAGCTGTCGGGTGGTCAGCAGCAGCGCGTCGCCGTCGCACGTGCCCTCATCACCCGCCCGGCCGTGATCTTCGCCGACGAGCCGACCGGCGCGCTGGACACCCGGTCCGGCCGCAGCGTGCTGACCCTGCTGCGCAACGCCGTGCGCAACCACCAGCACACCATCGTCATGGTCACGCACGACCCGTCCGCCGCTTCCTACGCCGACCGCGTCGTGTTCCTCGCGGACGGCCAGATCGACAGCGAGCTGCGCAACCCCACCGCCGAGACCGTCGCCGAGCGCATGACGATGCTCGGCGCCTGGGCCGACAAGGACGCCGTCGGGTCGAGCTCGTTCGGGGGTGTCTGATGCTGCGCCTCGCCCTGCTGACGCTGCGGCACCGCTGGGCCGGGTTCGTGGCGACGTTCGTCGGCATGTTCCTGTGCGCGGCGATGATGATCGCGGCGGGTGGTCTGCTGGAGACCACCGTGCTCAACGCCATCCCCGCCGAACGGCTGGCCGCCGCGCCGGTCGTGGTGACCGGGGACCAGAGGTTCGGCGCCACCGGCTCGTTCAGCGAGCGCATCCGGCTCGACGAGGGCCTGGTGGACACCGTGGCCGCCGTCCCGGGTGTCGCCGAGGCCGTGCCCGACCGGGGCTTCCCCGTCCTGCCGCTGGGCACCACCCCGCCGAGCGGCACGCCGCTGGCCACCACGGGCCACGACTGGGACACCGCGAAGCTGCGCCCGTACTCGCTCAGCGAGGGCGCCGCGCCCACCGCGGGCCAGGTCGTGCTCGACCCGATCGCGCAGCAGCAGTCCGGCGCGAAGGTCGGCGAGCCGGTCACGCTGTCCATCGCGGGCGGTGTCGAGCAGTTCGAGGTCGCCGGCATCGCGAACGGTCCGGGGGCGAACAACTCGGCGACCGTCTTCTTCACCGCCGAGGACGCGAGCCGGTTCGTGACCGACACGTCGAAGGTCGACGCGATCGCCGTGCTGCCCGAGCCGGGCACGGACACGGCGGCGCTCGCCCAGCGGATCACCGACGCGCTCGCGGGCAAGCAGGCGACCGTGCTGACCGGTGACCAGCGCGGTCACGCCGAGTACCCGGTCGCGCTGGAGTCCGACGACCTGCTGCTGATCTCGTTGATGCTGGCCAGCGTCGCCTTCCTGGTGTCGCTGCTGGGCATCGCGGTGACGCTCACCCTGGCGCTGCAGAACCGCCACCGCGAGCTCGCCCTGATGCGCGCGGTCGGCGCGACGCCGGGTCAGCTGCGGCGGATGGTGCTCGGCGAGACGATCGCGGTCGCGCTGGTCGCCTCCGCGCTGGCCGTCGCGCCGGGTGTCCTGCTGGGTCGCTGGCTGTTCAGCCGGGTCGTGGACGCGGAGATCGCGCCCAAGATGATGGCGTTCCACCTGGGCTGGATCCCCACCGTCGCCGCGGTGGTGACGGCCCTGGTCACGGCCGTGGGCGCGGGGCTGGTGGCCGGTCGGCGCGCGACCAAGACCCGGCCGATCGAGGCGCTCGGCGACCTCGCCGCCCAGCGCACCCGCGCCGGGTGGGTCCGGCGGGGGCTGGCGATCCTGTGCGTGATCTACTCCGGTGGCCTCGTCTTCGTCACGTTCAACTTCGTCAGCGGCCCGTTCGTGGCCGGACCGGCGACCTGGTCGTCGATCCTGCTGGCGATCGCGTTGCTGCTGCTCGGCCCGGACGTCTCACGGCTCATGGTCGCGGTCCTCGGTCCGCTGCTGCGCGCGCTGTCCGGGTTCTCGGGCACGCTGGCCACGCTCAACGCGCGGGCCCGGCCGGCTCAGGTGGCCGCCGTGATCACGCCGTTGATCCTGCTGGTCTCCGTGGGCACCGGCAGCCTGTACGTGAACACGACCGAGCAGAGCACGGTCGGCAAGTACACCGAGGGCTTCGGCGCCAACACGATCCTGCGGTCGGGCCCGGACGGGTTCGCGCCCACCGTGCTGGAGGAGGTCCGGGCCCTGCCGGGCGTCGGCAAGGCGTCGGAGTTCCTGGTGAGCAACGGGTTCATCACCTCGCCGACCGACGCGTGGGCGGGTCAGCAGAGCCTCGGCGGCTGGCAGCTGAAGGGCTTGACCGCGGACGCCGCGCAGGAGGTCACCACGACCAAGGTCGCGCAGGGCTCGCTGGCGGACCTCAAGGGTGACGCGGTGTCGCTCAATGAAGGTCACGCGCAGGCCATGGGTGTGAAGGTGGGCGACTCGATCACGATGCGCCTCGGTGACGGCGAGGAGGTCGGCCTGCGGGTCGTCGCGCTGCACGCCGAGGACGAGGACTTCACCTCGATCATCCTGCCCGCCCGGTTGCTGGCCGAGCACACCACGTCCGGCCTGCCCAACCACATCGTGGCGGCGCCGGCGGCCGGTACGGACGCGGCGCAGCTGACCACGGCGATGGAGGCCGTGACGGCGGCTCACCCGGGCAGCCACGTGGTGAACCGGGAGCAGCTGAACGAGGCGTTCGAGAACTACCTCGACGCGATGGCCACGATCAACTACCTGTTCCTGACCATCCTGCTCGGCTTCATCGCGATCTCGGTGATCAACACGTTGGCGCTGTCGGTCGGCAGGCGGCGTCGTGAGTTCGGCCTGCAGCGGCTGACCGGCGCGACCCGCGGCCAGGTGATGAGGATGACGATGCTGGAGGGCGTGCTGGTGGCGCTCATCGGCATCGTGCTCGGCAGCCTCATCGCGCCCACGACGATCGTGTCGTTCAGCCTGGCGCGGACGGGTTCGCCGTTCCCGGTCGGCCCGGTGTGGATGTACTTCGCCGTGGTCGGTGCCGCGTTCGTCCTCGTGCTCGCCGCGACGTTCACGTTCGCGATGCGTGCGACGAAGGGTCGACCTTTGGAGGCGGCACTGCCAGAGGCCGACTAGCACCACCCCGTCCAGCGCCGCGTCCGCTCAGGCCCTGCGACTTCCCTTTGGGGAGTTGTGGGGCCTGAGTGTTTGTGGGGGCGGGTTGGGTTTGGGTTGGGGCGGGGCGGGTTGGGCTGGTTGGGCTAGTTGGGCTAGTTGGGCTGGTTGGGCTAGTTGGGCTGGTTGGGCTAGTTGGGCTAGTTGGTTGGCGCGGTGGTTGGGCGGGGCAGTGGTCGCGGTGGTTGGGGAGCGGCGGTGGTTGGGGCCGGCTCGATTTGACATGGGGCCCTTACGGGCACCCCAGGCAGGCCAAAGCCGGGCAGGCCTGGCGGGAAAAGCGTCCGCCAAGCCTGCCCGGCT